>JBBQUU010000105.1:0-14139 GCA_038212175.1 Opitutales bacterium
CCTCGCTCTTCTCGTGATCACCGCCGCCATGATGACGACCGGTTGCTCCAAATCCCACGACCACGGTTCGAACACCCATGCCGGGCACGCCCACACGGCCCCGCACGGCGGCACCCTCGTCGAATTGGGTGACCATGCTTACAATGTCGAACTGGTCCGCGATCGCGCCGCCGGCAAGCTCACCGCCTGGATCCTCGACGGGCACGCAGAACAGTTCGTACGTCTAAAATCGCCGACGCTGGAGCTCATCGCCATGCCCGGCGGCAATTTCACCCGGCTCACCTTGCAGGCCGTCGCCAATCCCGCCACCGGCGAAACCGTCGGCGACACGTCGCAATTCGAAGTTCAAGCCGACTGGCTCAAAGATGCCGGCGAGTTCGCCGGCATTTTCACCGTCGAGATCAAGGGCACGAAATTCGAGCAGGTCTCCTATGGCCTGCACTAGTAACCCACCTATCAACGCGGAGTGCTTGGCTCCTCCGGCGCCCACTCCGCGGTAAATCGCTCGTCGGTGACGCTGTCGACGGGACGATAAAACTGAGCAGACACGCTACCAAAGCACGGAAACCCCGGCCCGGTGAGTGATGTGATCAGAGCGTCGAACGATCGCAGGGATCACAAGGAAACTGGCGGCAATCCAACCGCGCGTCCGAACCGCATGGGTTCGGACGCGGCGGCATGGTGAGCAAACGCCACAACTGATTTGATCCAATCAGAAGTTGAACGTGGCCGTGAGCGAGAATTTGCGCGGGGCCTGGTAGCGGAAAGTGTTGGGTACGTCACCCCCGGCGGCGGCATTGGCGGAATAGGCGATGTAGACAACATCGTCATGGTCGAGCACGTTGGAGACGTTGAGCTGCAACCGCGTGCGGACCTTCCCGAGGCGGAAGTCGTAGCTCGTGTGCGCGGACACGAGCGTGTAGGGATTAGCGAAGAGATAATTGAACGGCTGATTGGCCCGATTGCCGACGACCTGCTTGCCACGATAGTTGGCGCCGCCGCCGAGAGAGAAGCCTTTAAGCCGCCCTTCGCGGAAGGAATACGTGGTGTAGATATTGCCGATTTTCTCGACCGTGTTGTTGAGCGTGCGACCTTCGGTGTAGCCGGAGATGATCCGATTGATGTCGTTGATATTGGTGGTGACCCGGGCGGTATTGGGCACGGCGGGATTGTTGGCGCCGGCCTGCCAGGTCTCCATGTGCTGGGCGACGTAGGCGCGGAAGCCGGGACCAATGTCTGCCTGCTGGGTCTTAGGGAGCGAATAATTGAGCATCAACCGCCACGAGCGGGTGACGTTGGCGGTCAGATCAATCTCATATCCATTCCCCTTATACGTCTCGAGGTCGCGATAGGCGAGAATCTGGTTTTGGGGCTGGCCGAGGTCGTTCCAGAGTTCATTGATGTCGGCCACGCCGTCGCCCGTGCGGGCACGCTCGGTCTGCTGCAGCGTGTAGTAGCCAATCGTGCCGGCGATCTTGCCGTCGAAGAACTCGATCTTGAGTCCGGCGTCGATGCCTTCGTTGGAAGAAGGGGGTATGGTGGAGCCATCGAGCTGCGTGGCACCGCTGCCTGGAGCGTTGAAGGATTCGGAATAGTTGACGTAGGCGCCTAGCCAGCGGACCGGGAAATAGACGGCGCCGGCCGAAGAGGTGCCCACGCTCACCTTGCTCCGGTCGAGCGTGCCCGGGCCAGCGGTGGCTCCGAGAATCGAGGTGCCATCAGGATTACTGGCGACGCGACGCTGCTGTTTACGTTGGTGCGTATCGTAGCGGTAGCCGAGGAGGAAGGAGAGCCGGCCGTCGAACAGCGATGAGGCGGAGGCGATCTGGTTATATTGGAGCGATTGATCTTCGTCAGAGCTGTTGGTTTCGACGAAGCGAACGTCGGTGCCGTTGGAGAGAAGAGTTTGGAAGCCGACGGGGTTGCGCGGGGCGTCCCAATACTGACGGATGCGGACAACGTTGGGAGCAGCCTGGCTGTTGACGTTGGCGGGGTTGTTCACGCGACCGGCGGTCCACGTAACGGGAGTATAGGAGTCGTGACGCAAGCCGGAGGAAACGCTCAGGCTCTGCCGGACCCAGCGGACCTGCTTCTTGTAGGCGAGCGACAGGCGCACATCGTCGAGAGTGTTTTCCTGCAGGACGCGCTGCGGTTGAACGTCGGCGAATGCCTTCCCAAAATTGGGATTGGGGGCGCCATTGGGGAGGACGGAGTTTACGTCGATCCGATGCTGATCCCAAACCCGGAAGTTGCCCAGACGGCTCTGGTCTTGATGATTGAACGCGGCCTGGGCGATGATGCCAGCCTGAAAGCGGTGTTCGAGGTAGAATGACCAGCTGTGGTAGTTGGTATCGCCATACGCGTCGGGCGGCTGGAGACTGAATTCCCGACTCGGGATCGCAGGGAAACGGGCAACGACAGGGCGGCCCTCGGGGAGAATACGGAGGCCGGTGCCGGTGGTTTGGAAGAAGCCGCGCCAGTTGACGATCCCGAGTGAGGCCTGGCTCGGATCGTAGACGAGATAGTCGTCATTGACGCCGCTGTTAAAGCGGGCGACGCCGGTACCGGCAGTGGGCGGGGCGGTAACGCCGTTGTAGATTGCGGTGCGATTCCAGTTCGAGCTTTGATCGGCGAAACTCTGAGCAAAGGAAAACCGGCGGTAGTTTCCCTGCTCATACTCGCCGCGAAACTGCGTCTCCTTCGCGAGCTTGAAGGTAAGCGCGACATGCGTGCTATAGCGGAACGGCTCGTCGTAATCGCGCCAACCCTTAAGCTGGTCGGTGAGGGCATTCACGCGGATGGCTAAGCGTTGATTGACGGGAATATTATAGTCGAAGCTCGCGCGGTAGCCGCCGAAGCTATCGGCGCGGAACTGGACGGAGCGGCGCGGGACCCAAAGGGCCTGCTTGGTAAAGGTGGTGTTGATACCGCCAGGGTTGCCGTCGCCGAAGAGGATGGAGTTGGGACCACGCGCGAACTCGAGGCGCTCGGTGTTGAAGCTGTCGCTCGAGACATACCAGCGGAAATAATTCCGGCTGGGGAAGCTGTTCCCGACGCCGCGGATGTTCGTGTTGTATTCTCCGGTAGTGGCGGTGACGCCGACTGGGATGGAGTTGGGTGCCCACATGGCGGCGTCTCCGAACGAAGTGGCGGCAACGTCGGCGAGGAACTCGGCCGTGAGCACGCTGATGGCGGAGGGGGTCTCCTTCAGCAGCGTATCGACGCGGCCGCCAGCGAGGGCGCTGGAGGCGGTGTAGCCGACATCGCGGTCGGTGCTGACCTCGAAGGCGGCAAGCGTAATGGCTTTATCGGATTCGGGAGTGTTGCGTGAAGTTACTACGGGAGCAGTCTGGGCGCGAGCGAGCGACGACGCGAGCACGACGGAAAGAAGGCAGAGCCGACAGGCGCCGCGGGAGGAGCAGGGGAGGTTCATAGGTAAGAACTAGCAGAACTAGGCTGGCTGGGCGAAAACCGGGATGGCGGGAACGATGGTCGGGGCTAACGCCCAGGATGTGAAAGACGGCTTGAGGCCGAAGGTCCAGATTGAACTTCGGATTTTGGATAAGGCGGCGGCACGTCAACAATCGGTCATTGAGCGAGTCGGCGCAGCCAGTGGCGCCGCGCTTCGCCGAGGCGCTTCTCAGCGCAGGATCGCGGCGGAGCGCGCCCGAAAATCGAGCCCAACTGCCGCCACCGCTCGAACGAGAAACCTGCGACTGACCTTCCGCCCCGCCAATTCGTGGTGATCGCCTGCGACGATGGAAACAGAGGCAATGTCACCCGGCTATCACGTGGCCTTTGCACGAAGACGTGAAGAGAAAGCCAGGACCCCACGCCTCACGATTGATCTTTTGGGGGCCACCGCCCGCGTTGTGCCCGGCAATCGTCCGTGGATCCACGGCGTGCGTTCCGGCGCACCCGACGAGCTCACTGAAAACTTTATAGCGCTCCGGTCGTTTGGAACTCGATATGACAGACTAGAGCCAATAGAAATGACGCTCACGCGTGGGGGGCGAAGCCGCGACCTCGCACTTCCGACGCGTCCAGAAGGACAACGAATGCTTCAGGATCAAGTGCGCGAATGCGGCTCTTGAATACGCGGATCATCGGGCAGAACGGGGATTTGTGGCCGATCGCACCGCGGCGTTCATCCGTGTACGCCACGTCTGAATTGCCGTCCACTCGGCGTCCCCGGCCCGGGCTGGATCGAAGCGCCCGGCGTCGAAATCAATATAGTTTGCACGATAGCTTTCGGGATTAAAATTCGGGTTAGGGGTGTTGGATTGGGCGTTAACCGATTCTCGCCAGGAAGCCAGCGCCGCACGCATGGTGCGGACCCGATCCACATTGTCGGCGGCCAGATTGCGCGACTCGGCAATGTCATTGGAAACATGATACAGCTCCGGCGCCTCGGGAGCATCGAAGTATTCGACGAGCTTCCAATCACCCTTCCGCATCGCGCCGCCGGGACGCCCGCCCTGATTGTTGTAATGGGGGAAATGCCAGAAGAACGTCCGGCGCGGAGCGGCACCACCTTCAGTCAGGAGCTTGGCGAAAGACATGCCGTCGAGGCCTGTGGGCGCGGGTTGTCCGATTAGTTCGAGTAAGGTGGGGATCCAATCCGTATTGATCACCGGAGCATCAATCACTGCACCGGGAGAAACCCGCCCCGGCCAGCGCACGAGGAGCGGCACCCGCAGGCCACCTTCGTAGAGGAAGCCTTTGCCCGCGCGAAACGGTGTGTTATGGGTGACGCGCGCGTGTCCTCCCTCCGGGACATGGAGTCCACCGTTGTCGGAGGAGAACACGACAATGGTCCGCTCGGTGAGCTGCAATGCCTCGAGTTTCGCCAGCAGTCGGCCGACCGCCGTATCGAGCGTTTCAATCACAGCCGCATAGACCGGCTCGAATGCACCCGCGTGCTTCGCGACCTGCTCGGGCGTGGCTTTGTACGGAATGTGGGGATTGAAATGTGAGAGATAGAGGAAAAACGGCCGGTCCCTGTTCTGCTCCATGAACATTTCCGCCGCGGCGGTAAGGCCGAACTCGCCCTTACTGCCCTCCGTTGCAGACGGCGTCGTGTTGTTTACGCCGGCGTGCACCAAGTCAAAGCCGTGCTCGGCAGGCCCGAACCCGGCGCCGCCCACGTGCCATTTGCCAATCGCTGCCGTTATATAGCCGACGTCATTGAAATACCGTGCCAGCGATTTCTCGTTGAGGTTTACTTGGCGCTCTATCGGGGGGTGCAGCAGCTTGTGCGCGGGAGAGTCAGGGCGCCCCGGGAGATAAGTCGTGAGGTGCAATCGCGCGGGAGACTTGCTCGTAAGCAGGGCTGCGCGTGAGGGCGAGCAGATCGACTGCGCGCAATAGGCGGTGGTGAAGCGCGCGCCGTCACGAGCAAGGCGGTCGAGGTGCGGGGTCTGATGGTCGCCGCGTCCGTAGCAATGGAGATCATTGATCCCGAGGTCGTCGCAGAGGATGAAAACAATGTTGGGTGGAGTCGCAGGCGCCGCCGAAGCTGGAGAGGCCCCGATGGCAGCCAGGCCGAGCAGGACCAAAAGGCGCGCGAATAAAGAGGTAAACGAAGACGTCATGGCGGTGTTCAGTGATTAAACGGGCGCCTAGGCCGGTACTCCTCCCGCCCCGACGGGATCGATCTGATGGAGAGACTTCGATTCCAGCTCATGGTAACAATCAGGCAGGTCGAACCGCGTGAGCGCCCCGGGCACAAGCGAGGAAAGCGGCCAGCGATACACCTCGCTTTCAGCGACGTCGGCGTAGCTGCGCAGAGCGTGGCGCAATGTGACCTTGCGCACGCCGTCGTGAAGCACCGCGGCGAACGTGCCGGGGATCGCTCCCTCGCCGCGAGCGACGAGATGAATCTCGGTGTGGCCATGAGCCTTTAGCCAGTCGAGCACGCGCAGCACGTCGAAGGTGCGCTGGCCCGCCATCGGGCGATCGAACATCAGTCCGAGGCCCGCATGGAAATAATCGGTCCCTCCCTTCGCCGCGAATTCAGGTGTGCTGAGCGCCGGTTTCGTTTCCCCAATGCCGCGAGGATCGCAGGCGAAGATCGCGGTCCCTTTCGGCTCATCGGCCACCAACGCGCGCAACCACGCGTCTTCCCGCAACTCCAAATCGGCCGAGCGGTGGGCGATGTAGAGCAGCGCGCGCTCGGGCCCGCGCGGCACGCGCGAGAGCAGCGACGTCTCGCTCAGCCGAATCGTCATGACGGTAATCCCAGGCTCGGTCTCTACGGCGTAGTGCGCGGCCCGTTGTCCGTAGCCGCGGTCGCCCGCGCTGCGCATGATGCGATAGTCGGGGATTCCCTCGCGCGGCGGCAGCTTCAGCGCATCCGTGAGCGCTCCATGCAGCGCGCGCCCCCGCAACCCGGTGCGGGAGGTTGCGAGTCGGAGCGACTTTTCCCGGGTAAAGTCAAAACCGGTTGAAACGGCCTCGGCGGTGACCTGTCCATTGGCGGTGCACTGGAGGGTGGCGTCCGTTTCTAGGGTGAGCGCCGGCTCTTTCTGACCGGAGGCGACACCGGTTTGCCGGTTGAACCAGCCATACATCGCCTCGCGGTTGGCCTGGGAGTAGCCGTGCGGGTCTGGGCCGAGGAACGAACTGAAGTTCTCCTCCGCGCCCAGAAGTCGATAGAGGAGCTGAAGACGGGCCGCGGCCTCCTCGAAGCCGCGGGCGTCGAAGTAGTCACGTTCCTGGCCAAGGATTCGGACGGGTTTGGGCGCCATCGCGGCGAGGAAGTCGGAGTGGTCAAGCCCGAGGGCAAGCAGGCGCCAGGGATACTGCTCTGCGTCCTGCGACTCTTCGTTCTCAATGTTCCGCCGGAGAGTGGTGATGAAGCAGCTCGGGGCGGCCATGGTGAAGCGCGGCTCCAGCCCGCAGAGCCAGGTGGCCTGCGTGCCGCCACCGGAATTACCGGTGACTCCCAAGTGCTTCGGGTCGACCTCTGGGCGGGTGAGCAGATAGTCGAGGGCGCGGATGCCATCCCACGCGAACCAAGCGGGCAGGTTCTCGTCTACGAGGGTAAGTCGGTTGCCGACATAGACGTGTTCGCTCGTGCCGATGCCGAAGCGGGCGGTAAGGCTGGCGGTGGTGTGCTGGAGCCGCTCGCCCTGGCCCATGGGATCGAAGATCAGGACGACATAGCCCTGCCGCGCGAGCCCTTGCGCGAAAGACTGGTAGGTGTCGGCGGCCTTGCCATTCGGCGAATGCCCGCAAGGGGCCACGACTCCCGGGAACGGTCCCGCGCGGCCGGTGGGAACGTAGAGGTTGGCCGTGACGGGAAAGACCGGGCGGCTCTCGAAGATGACATTCTCGATCTTGTATCCATCGCGTGGATGCACGGCGGTGACGCGGGCATTGAGCGGAGTTTTCTCCGGCAGCGGGCCGAAGCAGCGCCGGATCTTCGCGCGCACCTCGGCAACGTAGCGCTCGGCGTCCGCGCGAGTGCGGAGGGCGGCTCGGCGGGCGTTGGCCTCGCGCTCCACGGCGCGGACACGTTCAACATAATATTCCTGCACCGTGCGCGGGAAACGATGGAGCGGCGTCAAAGGGCCGATGGGCTCGGCGGCACGAGCGGCCGCCTTCGCCTTGCGGGAGGATGGCGCGGCCGGTTGGGCGGCGAGCGCGCCGGCGCCCGGACCGAGGATCGACCCGCCCAAGAGGGCGAGGCCGGCGTGATGGAGCAGCTGGCGACGGGAAAGCGACATGGGAGTGGAAGGCGGTACCGGTTTAGAATGTGCCCTTGACTCCAAACGTCCAGAGCGAGCCATAACGCATGGCGCATGCGGTTGATGGCGTAGTTTGGTGGGTTCGGTCCTTCGGTGACCGTGGCGTTGGGCACGTCGCCAACGTTATTAAGGTTGGCGAAAAGCGTGACCCGCTTCCAAACGTGATACACGCCGAGCACGTCAACGATATCCATCGACGGAAAATTGGCCGACGCCGGGGAAATAGTATTCGAGCCGGACCCGATACGAGGTCGCGGCCCAAGACTTGATGGCCACGTTGTTGACCGCGATGCAGTAACTCCCGCTCGGCGGATTGACGTGTGCGGTTCGTGGAACGAAGCGATGGCAAAAAAGGGCCGCTTCGGGTCACGCCGGCGGATGAGATAGACCGTGGTTTCGGCGATGCGTTGGCCGACCGGGTGTGAGACAAATTTCTTTCAAGACCGCTGACCGACGAGTGGGAGCGTATCTAAACTCCTTGAAGTCCGAAACCCTTTGCGAGCAGGTCAAGATTTGATGGTGAAGTTTGACCACCGAGAAATTGCACGCGAAGGCGCGAAGACGCGAAGGCCCACTCGCCTCGTCTTCTTCGCGGGCTTCGCGTCTTCGCGTGACCCTGGTCTGGGATTTCCCTCCCGCGCCATTAGTAATGCGGGTGATTCCCCTTTGAGGCGAAGCTCGTTGAAGCGTTTCAGCGGCTTCGATATTGAGTCTCGCGAAGCCTACGAAGCGGGCGAAGGTTCAATCCAACCTGCTGCCGAGGTCGGCAGGCTCCGTGTAGTCTCCTTCGCTGCCTTCGCGAGGCCACCGGCAGGGAGGAAGCGAGAGCTGTGACAACATTGCGAGTGCCGGACAAGTCCTGCTCCTCGAACTCTACGCCAAAAACGAAAAGGCCGATCTCTCTCCCGCCGAAGTCAAGATTCTCAAACGAAAGGTAAAGCCATGAAACCTCCTAGTCTCAAAGAAATCGTTCGCCGCAAAACCGCTCTTCTCGCCGGTTCCGCTCGCCCGGGCCGCGTCACGCAACTCGTGCCAGACGGTAAGGGCGGTTTCGTCCGCCAGGCTATCGCCCCGAAAGCCTTTCGAAAAGCACAAGCTGCCGACCACGCTACCAGCGTCACCGCCGCTCGCGCGAAACTCGGACTTTCGCAACGTGAGATGGCCACGCTCATGGGGATCTCGCCGCGCACACTCCAAAACTGGGAGCAAGGTCAGCGTGAACCGCATCAGTCTGCAAAAATGCTTTTACGCGTCGCCGTGAAGCACCCACGTGCAGTCCTCGAGGCAGCCGAACTGACACTCGGCGGCGCCCGTTAATCGCATAGGTTTACTTGTCTTTAACAGCGGTCGTTCCGCGTCCCGCCCAGCTCAGCGCACGTCCGACAGTCGGATTTGCTCAACACTTCTGCGCACCTACCGCCACCATCTACATGTCGAACAGGACCCGGCCCCCCGGCTTCACTCCCGCGGCACCGCCACGCACTCGATCTCGAACTGGAGAGTCGGCGGCAAACAGTCGGTGATCGTCGTCCGGGCGGGAAAGGGCTCCGTGAAATACTCCCGGTACAATTCATTATAGCGCGGCACATTCACCGCGTCCCGCACGTAATTCCGCGTCTGCACCACGTGCTGCAAGTCACTCCCTGCCGTCTCCAGCACTTTGCGCAGATTCTCGACCGAGCGCCTGAACTCCCCCTCGAATGTGTCGGGCACGATCTTGCCGGTGGCGTCAACCGAGGCCTGCCCGGAGACAAAGATCATGTCCCCGACCCGCACCGCGGGACTGAAGGGCAGATGCGAAACGGGAGTGTCAGGGTCGCGTGGATACGTTACGTTGGTTTTCATGCAAAATCACAGGTGAACACCGTCGCCGGATCGAGCGGCCACACGGGCCGGCGCAACCGCCGCCACGGAAAGCGCGTCAGATCACTGGAACACGGACCCGGCGTATCCACCCAATAAGACGCCCGCGCGATGGGGTCATACGCCCGCTGGTGCGCCACGGCCGCCTTGACCCCAATCACCGCAAAATCGCGCGGCTCGAGTCCCTGGCTCCGCAGTTGCCCAAGGTCAAAGGGCGGCGTTTTCCGGCTCGTGAGCAACAGCGTCACGCCTCCACTCCGCACCACCACGCACGGCCCCATTTCAAAGCGCGTTCCAGTCATCGACGCGAGATGGCTCTGCTTGTCCTCCAACGCGAACGCTCCGTCGCTGCGCGAGAGCACGGTCGCGTCCAACGTCACCGGCCCCGCATCCTGCTGCGATCCGGCGCCACCGATCGCCAGCCGACGCGTCCCGCCCACTGCAACGTCCGCCAGCGCTGCGACGGCCGAGGGATCGTTGATGACCACCAGGCTGTTCCTGATCCCGTGCGCCAACAGCGCTCGCAACACGCCGGTGCCGCTGCCCGGCGCACCCGCGCCAATGTTGTCCGCCGGCTCGACCAGGAGCACGGGGCCCGAGGGCGCCGCATACGGCGATTCGCCTGAGGCTGCAGGCTGCCCCCGAGCGAGCTCGGGCCCTACGGCGAGGTCATGGGCGGAAAGTTGGGCGACCACGTCATCAACCGACGGATACGTCACATGGCCTTGAGCACGCAACGACCAGGCCAGCTGCGCGCCGCGCTCGAGGCTGCTCCGAGCGGAGCCCGGCGGACCCACGGTGACCACGCTCAACGACACGCCCGTGTCGGGAGTATCCGCAAACGAAAAACCGGCCGCGACATTGCACGCCCAAATCTCGGGTCGGGTGGCCTCGAGCTCCACCGCGAAGCGTTGCAGCGACCGCATCGGATCCGCGCCCGTTCCAGTGCCCGGCGGAGCCCAGACGAGGGGCGGCCGGGCCCATTCCATGTGCGGCCGCCGCCCTTTGCGCAGGCAGCGTCCCAGCAACGCCGTGCCGCGCTGCGCCGCCTGCCGCGCGTCGGTGTGCGGGTTTTCCCGATACATCACGAAGCCGTTGGCGAGTTCGCACATCCGCGCCGTCACGTTTGCATGGAGGTCCAGCACACCGAAAATCGGCGTCGTCGCGGCACCCGGCAAGGCGCGGAGCCGCGTGAGAAACTCTCCTTCGAGATCCGCATACGTCTCCGTCACCATCGCGCCATGCAGAATCAGAAAAATTCCGTCGACGCCGGCAAGCAGAGCCGGACGCGCCCGCTTTTCGAACTCCGTCCAAAACGCCTCGAACGCCTCGTCCGCCACGATGCCGCCCGGAGTGGCCCGCGCATCCACCGTCGGAATGACCTCGAACTCCAACCGTTCCGCCTCTTCCAAAAAACCATCCGTGGGCGAAGCATCACCCCGCTTCTTGAACACGTCGTTGCCGCAAACGACGTCGAAATCACTCCACCGCGTGAGGTTGTCCACGAACGTGTGCGTCTCGTGAAACAAACCGGCGGTGAGAATGCGGGGCTTCATCGCAGCGCGTGGTGTGTTGTTCCGCCGCGATCAGGCCGGTGCCCGCCACGTTTCAGCGTGACGCGCCAAGGCCACCGCCGCGCGGCGCAGCGCCTCGTCGATGTCCGCGGCCGTGTGCGTTGTACTGATAGACCAAATACCACGCTCGATCGCGCGCACGCCTTCCTCCAGGAGGCAGCGCCGCAAGTGTGCCCAGCGCGGCGCATCGTGACGGCGCACGTAATCCCGGTAATCCCGAATGGGGCCTTCCGCCGCGCCCGGCTTTAACATCACGACATGGAAAATCAATTCCGGTCCCTGCGGCCGCAGCGGCACCTGGTACGTGCGAGCCAGCTCCGTCAACCCGGCCATCAACCGCCGGCCGAGCAGCTTTAACCCAGCCGGAAAATCAGCGCCCTGGGCGAGAACCTCGTCCAGGCACCACTTGCTCGCGGCGAGGCAAAGCGGATTCGCATTCAAGGTGCCGGCGTGCACAACTTCACCGGAAAGGATCTTCGCCATCGCCGCCTTCGTGCCCGCCAGCGCCGCGAACGGCGTTCCGCCGCCAATCGCTTTTCCCAACACGGTCAGGTCGGCCTTGTATCCAAAATACCCTTGCGCACAGCCCGCACCGAAGCGGAAGCCGGTGATCGTCTCATCCGAGATCATCAGCATGCCGTCGCGGTCGCACAGCTCGCGGATGGTCGCGAGCAGTCCGTCCACCGGCTCGATGCAGCAGGTGTTGCACAACACGGGCTCGAAAACAATGGCCGCGAGTTGCCCGCGAAATTCATCCACCCGCCGCCGCAGGTGCGCGATATCATTCCAGCGCGCCACCACGAATTGCTCCAGCACTTCGGGAATCACCCCCTTGCTCGGATGCAGTCGCGCGGGATTCTCGTCGTCGCCCCACTGGTCGGCCGGATTCGCAAACCCGACCAATCCTTCGTCCGCCCAGCCGTGATAGTGTCCCTCAAATCGTAGAATCAACGTTCGGCCCGTATGGGCGCGGGCGAGACGGAATGCCGCGGTGACCACCTCCGTGGCCGAGTTGTTGAAGCGAATCAACTCGGCCGACGGAATCATCCTCTGCACGCGTTCCGCCACCTCGATTTCGAGCTCGCACTGCGCCGCCCAGTGCGTGCCGAGCCGGGCCTGTGCCGCCAGCGCTTCCGCCATTCCCGCGGGCGCATGACCGTAAAGCAGGGCGCCCTGACCAAGCTGGAAATCGAGGTAATGATTGCCATCCACGTCCCACAAGTTCGGGCCGCTGCCGTGCGTGAAATAGAGCGGCACCGGCGCCTCCAGTTTGCGGATACCGCTGTTGACGCCAGCAGCGATGCTGAGTTGCGCGCGCCGGAAAAGTGCTTCAGAGCGGGCAAAAGAATATGGCATAATGAAAAGGAAATCCGTGCGAACGAAGCATCACGCGTTCGCCACCTGGGCTTCACGCGTCTGCAGCATGACTGCGATCATCGCGGCCCGCTGCCGGGCGGGAAAACGGTGGACCGGCACGGAAAGGCTGACGGCCGCCAACGGTTCGCCCGTCGTTACCAACGAGACGGCCAAACACGCCACACCCGCGACGGTCTCCTCTTCCTCCACGGCAAAACCACGCTGACGGGTGGCTGTGAGCTCCTGCTCAAGTGCGACTCGCGCCGCCTTGCGCCCGCGGGCCGGCAAGGTGGCGCACGCCTTCGTCACGAGGCGAGCCTGCTTTTCGGCCGGCAACTGCGCCACAATCGCCCGCCCGAGCGCAGTGGTTTGGAAGGGGTCTCGCGCACCCGGTTTCACGATCCAACGCAGCGGCTGCGTCGTCTCCCGTACATGCGCGTACCGGATATAAATCCCCTCGAGCACGCCGAGATTCACCGTCTCATCAAAGGCCGCATGCAGGCGCTCCATCAGCGGGCCCGCGCGTTCGCGCACCGCCTCGTCGCGGCCGTATTCATGCAGGGACGCGAGTCGCGCCGAAAGCTCGTAGGCGCCGCCGCGATCGTTCTGCTCCACGTAGCCGAGGTCGCGCAGGCTTTTCAGAATCCGGTGCACCGTGGGCTTGGGCAGCCGGCCTTCCTCCGACAGTTCCGCGAGCGTGAGCGCCCGCCGCGTGCGGGCGAGCACCTCCAGAATGGAAAAAGCGCGGTCGAGAACGGCGATGCTCATGGTTTCAGGCTTGCACGTCGTTTCACAATGCGGAATGACGGTCTCGTCAAACAAAATGACTTCTCCGCTCTTCGACTGCCATAATCACCTGGGTGTCGACTTGTTTTTCTACCTCAACGGCTACCACCCGTACGCCCAGGATCTCCCGGCGCTGGTCACCGAGGGCCAGCACTGCGGCATCAGCCGTTGGGTGGTTTTTCCGATGGTGGCCAACCTGACGTTCGACATCGCCGCCATGCGTCGAACCACCTTGGAAGCCGGCGGAGTCGAAGCGGTGCCGTATGCGTTCGAAAACGAGCGCATGCTCCGGGAGATCTACGAATTGTATCCTGATCTCGGCCGGTTGACATTGCCGTTCGTCATCCTTGATCCCGAGCGCGAACCCGCGGCGCAGATCAAGCGGCTGCGCGAACTGCACCGCGACTTTCCATTTTACGGTTTGAAAATCCAGGCGACGATGATCCAGGCCGACATCCGCGCGTTGCACACCACCGGACGCGGGTTTCTCGAGCTCGCGGCGGAACTGGATATTCCTTTCCTGATCCACTCGAGCGTGGCCCCCGAAGACAAATGGTCGCAGGCCTCGGATATATTGGACGTCGCCGAAGCGACGCCGCAGGTCCGTTTCTGTCTCGCGCATTCCTGCCGGTTCGATCGGGCGTGTCTCGATCGCGTGGCCGCGTTGCCGAACACATGGTTTGATTGCTCCGCGCATCGCATCCACTGCGAGGGCGTGACGCAGGGCCTGGGTTACGTTGCTCCGGCGGATCGTCGCGTGTTCGCCGATTACGCCGACCCAACGGCGGTGCTGCGCACGCTGGCGGAAC
>JBBQUU010000106.1:0-13096 GCA_038212175.1 Opitutales bacterium
GGCGGTCTGGACCGTCATTCGGCAGCAGATTATTCCTCATCTGGAGCCGAT
Organism: Opitutales bacterium; assembly: GCA_038212175.1. Classification (GTDB taxonomy): domain Bacteria; phylum Verrucomicrobiota; class Verrucomicrobiia; order Opitutales; family Opitutaceae; genus CAMAXB01. Next base: position 52 of record JBBQUU010000106.1, read on the forward strand.
CGAGACGTGGGTGGTTGATGAGACCGGCGCGCTGAAGCAGGGCCAGCAGTCCGTGGGTGTTTCACATCAATACTGTGGATCGGTGGGCAAGCAGGCCAACTGCCAGGTGAGTGTCGAACTGGTCGTCAGTGACGGTGGGATCGCCGCCCCAATCGGCGGCCGACTTTATCTGCCGGAGAGCTGGACGAAGGATCGGTCGCGGTGTGCTCGGGCCGGCGTGCCAGATGAAGTTGCCTTTGCCACCAAGCCCATGATCGCACTCCAGCTCGTCCGGGAGGCGTTGGCCGATGGCGTGGCCCCCGCACCGGTGCTGGGGGACGCGGCCTATGGCGATAATGCCGAGTTTCGCGCCGGCCTGCGGGCGTTGGGCGTGGAGTTTTTCCTGCAAGTCGATGCGGCCAAGCACAAGGGCTGGAGCTTTGAGGCCCCAACCGAACTCAAGCAAGTCCGGCGGCATCCGACGGCTGCGGCCCCACCCTCGCAAACGCTCGCGGAGATTGCCGCCACGATCCCTGCCGCCCAATGGCAAAGCGCCAGTTGGAAAACCGCCCGGGGAGAGCGCGGCACGACGCGACTGGCTTGGTGCGAGGTCTGGCTACAGCACGCGCTGCGCAAAGCCGGGGGCGAACTCGAAAAGCTTTGGCTGGTGGTCGACTGGCCGGCGGACGCCGCCACGCCGTATCACTATTATCTGGCCCACTTTCACCGCCCGCCCACCAAAGCGCGCTGCTTGACCCTCGGCCGCAGCCGTTGGCACATCGAGCAATATTTCCAGAGAGCCAAGGATGATCTCGGTTTTGATCATTTCGAGGGCCGCTCATGGATGGGCTTCCATCATCATCTCGTCCTCACCGCGCTGGCCTATCTCTTCATTCTCACCGTCCACGCACGCGCCAAAAAAAACTTCTGGTGCGACGTGGGAACAGACGCTGCGCGCGATCCAGCCGTGGCTGGGGAGATCGACCGGCTGCTGCTTTTGCTGCGGCAGCAAATTTGACGATATTGTCGTGGTTATCACTTATCGTAGTAATACTTGCACGCCCGCGACCTTTTTAGGGGAAAAGTTTCTCGCTGCCCTCCGCCTCCACCACGCGATGCGACGGCAATTGCGTGCGGAACCACGTTCGTTGTTTCTTCACCAAGGAGCGGGTATTCTTGACGATCTCCGCCACCAATCTTTCTGCCGCGAGCCGTCCGTCAAGCATCGCCAAAGTCTCCCGATAGCCGATCGCTGCGGCCGCACTGGGGTTCCCCTCCAGCCCTTCGGAACGTAACCGGCTCACTTCCTCGATCAAGCCCGCGTTCACCATCTGTTCGACGCGTTGCGCGATCCGACGATCCAGATCCGCCGGCTCCCGCTCCAGTCGCGTGCACCGGACATCCCAGTCGGCAAAGGGCCCCGGCTGGCGGGCGAAGTCCGCCGCAAGCCCGGCCAGCGTCCGCCCCGACGCGAGACAGCGTTCGAGCGCGCGGGTCACACGACGTGGATTCGCTGTATCCAGGCTCCCGAGACCCTCCGGATTGAGGCACTTCAGCTCATCGACCAACGACTCCAACCCCTCTCGCGCGAGACGTTCCGCCACCGCGAGGCGCAAGCATTCCGGAACCGTGATGGCGTCGGCCACCGGTCCAAAAAATGCCTTCAGATAGAATCCGCTTCCGCCGGTCACGAGGATCCTGCGCCCACGCCCGGAGATCGCCTCGACGGCCTCACGCGCCCGCGCCACGTACCACGTGACATCCGCCCTTTCCCGAACCCCGAGCCCGTCGATCAGATGATGGGGCACCCGCGCCCGCTCGGCCGCGGTCGGCTTCGCCGTGCCAATATCCATGCCGCGATAAAACAGGAGCGAGTCGCACGAAACGATCTCGGCGTCGTGTTCCTCCGCCCAGCGCAACGCCTTCTCGGTCTTCCCCACCGCCGTCGGTCCGGTGAGAATATTCAGCGCACGTGTCATCGGTGACCATTCCGCGCGCCTCCTCGCCCGTGTAAAAGCCTTTCTGTTACGGACAGGTGATTTCGCGCCTAGGCGAGGATTTTGCCCTCGCTCCCACCCTCCGCGCCGCTTCCAAGGTTGCACCCGCGTTGAACCTCGCTCTCATCACCGAAACCTTCCCGCCGGAAATCAACGGCGTGGCCATGACCCTCAGCCATCTCGTCGAGGGGCTCGCCCACCGCGGGCACCGGGTGACCGTGGTGCGTCCTCGTCAGGGTTCACAGGATACGCCACGCTCGGACGGTCTCTACGACGAAGAACTCTGTCCCGGCCTGCCCATTCCGGGCTACGCGTTCCTCCGTCTCGGGCTCCCCGTCCGCGGCCGCCTGATCCGGCAGTGGCGCACGCACCGGCCCGACCTTGTGCACATTGCCACGGAAGGCCCGCTGGGTTACTCCGCCCTGTCGGCCGCCAACCGGCTGGGACTTCCGATTAGCTCCACCTTTCATACCAATTTCCACAGTTACAGCCGGCACTATGGCGCGGCCTTCCTCACCCGTCCGGCCTTGGCGTACCTGCGGCACTTCCATAACCGCACCCGCCTCACGCTTTCACCCACGGCTGAACTCAATGACGAACTCTCACGGGACGGGTTTCACAATATGCGCCTGCTGTCTCGGGGCGTGAATACCAAGGTCTTCAACCCGGAGGTCAGATCCAACGATCTGCGCGCGTCGTGGGGCGCCGGTCCCAAAGACCTCGTGATCGTTCACGTCAGCAGGCTGGCGGCGGAGAAAAATTACCCGCTGCTGGGGCAGGCCTTCCAAGCGATTCTCGCCGTTCGTCCGGATGCCCGTCTCGTCATCGCCAGCGATGGCCCGCTACGCCGCAAGCTGCAACGCGACCTTCCCCATGCGATCTTCACTGGCTTCCTGCCCCGCGAAGAACTCGCCCGCTGCTACGCCTCGGGCGACCTTTTCCTCTACCCCAGCCTGACCGAAACGTTTGGCAATGTGGTCACCGAAGCCCTGGCCAGCGGCCTTCCCGTCGTGGCTTTCAACTACGCCGCCGCCGCCCGGTACATCCGTCATGGCGAAAACGGCTGGCTCGTGCCCTTGGCCAACACCGATGCGTTCGTGTCCTCCTCCGTCGCCGTGGCACGCGATGCGGAACTACGCCGTCAGTTTGGCGCGGCCGGCCGCGAAACCGCGCTCGGAATCCGTTGGGATCATGTAATCGACGGGCTCGAACGGGACCTGCTCGCAGTGGCCGGACTGCCGGGGCTCGGTTTGACCGTGCCTTCCCCCTGACTTTTGCGCAGAGTGGCGATGGTGAAAACGCGGTTCATCTTCAATCCCCGTTCCGGCCACAATGCCCGGAACCCGCACCTGCTCGAACGGGCCCGCGCCTTCATCGCCGAGCATCGCCTCGACGCCACGGTCATTCTGACCGAACGTCCGCGGCACGCGACCGAACTCGCCCGGCGCGCCATTGACGACGGCTGCGGCCTGATCGTCGCCATTGGCGGCGACGGAACCCTCAACGAGACCGCAGCCGCGCTCGTTGGCACGGAAGCCGCCCTTGGCCTCATCCCCTGTGGTTCGGGCAATGGCCTCGGACGTCACCTTGGCATCCCCGGTCCCGGCCGCGGCGCCTTCCGCACCTTGCTCACGGGCCGTATCCGTGCCATCGACACAGGACTGGTCAACGGTCACCCGTTCTTCAACGCCATGGGGGTTGGATTCGACGCCGATCTCAGTGCACGCTTCAACCAGCTCCAACACCGCGGCCTCGCCGCCTATGCCAGTACGACCTGCCGCATGGTTTTCGGATACAAGCCTGAAACCTACGCGATCCGCAATGGTACCGCCCGCCTGACGACACGGGCCTTCCTGGTCGCGATCGCCAACTCCGACCAGTACGGCAACGACTGTTTCATCGCCCCGGGCGCCGCGGTCGACGACGGGCAGCTCGACCTCACCGTGCTTAACCCTGCCACCCTCTTCCACGCCCTGCCCCTCCTGCCGCGGCTCTTCACCCGGTCGATCAGCGGCAGTCGCAGCGTGATCCGTCTGCGCGGCGATCATTTCGTCATCGAGCGTTCCGCCCCCGGCCTTGTCCACACCGATGGCGAAACCCATGAAACCGCCGCCGCCCTCGACATCACGGTGCGCCCACGCAGCCTGCGCGTGCTGGTTCCCGCCAGCCCCGCGTTACAATCGAGTGACGTTTCCGGCGCACCCCTAGCCGAAAGGTGACGATTTTGTTAGGATCGGCCTCAAGGATGGAACTCAAACCGCTCAAAGTCAGAACGATCGTCATCTCTGACGTCCATCTCGGCGCCTTCGACTGCAAGATCCGGGAGGTGAATCATTTTCTCAAATACACCCGGTGCGAGAAACTGATCCTGAACGGCGACATCATCGATGGCTGGAGACTGAAACAGACGGGCAACTGGACCAAGGCGCACACCCGTTTCATCCGCCTCATCCTCAAGAAACTCGAGAAGAAGAACATCGAGGTCATCTACCTGCGCGGCAATCACGACGACGTGCTCGCCAAGTTTCTCCCGATCGATTTCGAGAACCTGCGCATTGTCGAGGACTACGTGCATGAGACCGCGCGCGGCAACTACTTCGTCCTGCACGGAGACGTCTTCGACACCATCACGAAAAACTTTGTGTTCCTCGCCTACGCCGGTGACTGGGGCTACCGGGCGCTCATGCGGATCAATCGCGTGTACAACCGGTGGCGCGCCTGGCGCGGGAAGGAATACTACTCGCTCAGCAAGGCCGTGAAGGCCCGCGTCAAACGTGCGGTGAGCCACGTCTCGAACTTCGAGGAGCACATCGCCCAGCTCGCCAAAAGCCGCGACTGCATCGGCGTCATGTGCGGCCATATCCACACGCCCGCCGACCGCATGATCGGCGACGTCCACTACCTCAACAGCGGCGACTGGGTCGAATCGTTGACGGCCGTGCTGGAGCATTACGACGGTCGCTTCGAGTTGATCGACTTCAGCCGCTTCCGCGAACTGTATCCGATGGAGGATGACGACGTCGCGGCGGAGCTGCTGGACTTCCCTGGTGAAACCGCCGTTCCGGTTCCTCCAGCGGTCACCTCCGACCTTTAGCGGGCGTCTGCGACCGGCGCCCGACCAGCGGTCAATCGCGCTTCGTTCCACCAATGAGCTGGGTCAGCCTCTCCGTCATCGCGGGGGCCACCTTGGCCCGATCCGCGAGATTCTCGCGAATGGTGTTCACGAGCGCACTCCCGACCACCACCCCGTCGGCGCAGGCCGCGATGGCCGAAACGTGTTCGCGTTTCGAAACACCAAAGCCCACCACGACGGGAAGAGACGTGTGCGCCTTGATCCGCGCGACGGATTCAGGAACGTTCGCCGCGACCGCATCGCGAACCCCCGTGACGCCTTCGCGCGAAACGTAATAAATGAAACCGGTCGTCGCCTTCGCGATCACTGGCAACCGCGAGTCCGGGGTCGTCGGAGCCACGATGAACACGGTCTTCAATCCGTGTGTGCGGCATGACGCGGCAAGATCGTCGGCTTCTTCCGGCGGCAGGTCCAAGGTGAGCAGGCCATCTACTCCCGCATCGCGAGCCGTCTTCACGTAGGCATCCACCCCGTTGGCAAACACCAGATTGTAATACGTGTAGAAGACGATCGGCACCGCGGGAAACTCCGCGCGCAGCCGCCTCACCAGATCGAAGACCCGCGCGGCCGTCATTCCGCTCTCCAGCGCACGCTGGGCGGCGAGCTGATTGGTCAGACCATCAGCGAGGGGATCGGAAAAGGGAACGCCCAGCTCCAGCACGTCGACGCCGCCCTTGAGCAATGCGCGGCAGGCCGCCAGCGATGTGTCGAAATCAGGGTCACCTGCACAGAGATACGCGACGAAAGCGGCGCGTTGGGCGCCACGGGCGCGTTCAAAGGCGAGGGCGATTCGGTCCATGGAACCCAAGAATTGCCAAGCCCACGGCCTCGGTGGCGAGAGCAAACTGCGGAAGCGCGCGAACATCCACACCGACCACCGAGAATTGACGCCTTACGGCAACGTGAAGTCGACCATCACCGGACGGTGGTCGGACAGCACGCTGGGCACCACCCGGCTGCGCGCCTCGAGACACCCGGGCGGCAGGAAAACGAAATCGAGCAGCCGCGTCGGCAACGGAGACGGGAACGTACGCCCGCGCTGGGGATGCAGGACGTAGTCGCCGAAGTCGCAGAGATGACTTAGCAGCGAAGACGTCGCATCGGAGCGATTGCCAGGGGTGTTGAAATCGCCGCACACCAACGGCAGCACGGCCCAGTGTTGAGAGTGATTCCGTTGCTTGAGGCGCAGGTAGGCCAGCATGCGGTCGAGTTGAACCAATCGATGGTGACGCGAGCGGTAATGAAAATGAAGGTTCACCAAAGGCAGGCAGCGGCCCCCCGCGTCGATCTCTGCATAGAGAAAACCCTTCTCTCCCACCCGCTTTCGCCCAAAGACGATATTCTCCGAAACCGCAATCGGATGGCGGGACAGCAGGGCGTTGCCGTAGCTCAGATTGAGCAGGCCATCACGTTTATTGTTGATGCCAAAGACCGCATGAGGAAATCCCGTCAAGTCCCTCAGGTAGGAGAGTTGGTCGAAGTTGCCCGCCCAGCGAGAACACTCGTCAATCTCCTGCAGGGCCACCACGTCCGCCTCGAGCCGATTGATCAAACGAGCGATCCGATTCAGGTTACTGCGCAACTTGCGCGCCGAGGTGAGCCCTTGGATCGGCGCAAGTCCCCGGCCATGGGCAATATTGAAAGTAACCAGCCGCAAGCGCATTCAACCGCAGGACAACACAGCTGCCCCGCCGCCGCAAGGGAAAGGCCAGCCCGAACGCAGCGTGACCCACCCCGCCCCCACCGTTTCCCGCGCGGCCAAACGCCTCCGACCCTCCTCTTCGGGCAGGATTACCCGCGCCCAAATGACGCCGAAGAAGGGATTGACACCCCTCGTGGCGGCCCTGAATTTTCCCGACTCTTCACGGCGGCCATAGCTCAGTTGGTTAGAGCACTAGATTGTGATTCTAGGGGTCGCGGGTTCGAATCCCGTTGGCCGCCCCACTCCGCAAAAACGGACTCTCCGCTCTTAAGCGGCAATTTTGCCAACCCAGTCGCACGCTTTGCCTGCTTGAAGCGCTGATGTTCCTCGGTCTTTCTCGCTCTTCACCCCATCATCCAACATGCCCAAAATCACCTTAATGCATCACATTTCGCGCCCTCTCGTGGCGTTGTTTGCCCTGACCGCCCTCATCCTGCTCGCGCCGCGCGCGTCGGCGTATGAACCCACCGTCGGCATTCAAACCTGGAGCCTGCGCGAAATGGAATTCGACCAAGTGGTCGAGTTTGCCACCAAGCACGGCTTCACGCAGCTCCAGATGATCGGAAAACACCTGGATCCGATGGGCACCAGAGAGGAAACCCTGCGCAAGAAAGCCATCCTCGATGCGAAGGGCCTCAAGGTCTACACGATCGGCGTCACCGGGACGTCGATGAACCAGGCGGATAACCGCAAGATCTTCGAGTTCGCCAAGCTCATGGGTATCAAGCTCATCATTGTTGAACCGCGCGACTTCCGCATCCTCGATCTGCTTGAGGAACTCGTGAAGGAGTACGACATCAAGATCGCGATCCACAATCACGGTATCAAGTCCCTCTACGGCAATCCTCTCGTCGTAAAGACCCTCATTGCCCACCGCGATCCACGCGTTGGCGTATGCCTGGATGTCGGCTGGATCACCGCCGCCGGCTTCGACGCCGCCAAAGTCTTCAAGGACTACGAAGGTCGTGTCTTCGACATCCATCTGAAGGACAAAAAAATCGAGCGCACCCAAGGCGACGACGTTTACCTCGACGTAAAGGTGGGCGAAGGCCAAGCCAACTACACCGGGCTCTTCAAGGAGCTGGCGGCCGCCAACTGGCAGGGCGTCATGGCGATTGAAACCGACAACGGCACCTTCGCCAAGGAGCCCACTGACTTCGTCCTGGCCGCACGCGAATTCGTGAAGAAATCGCATTCGAAATAAGGCACCGCGGCGGAAATCGCCGCGGCAAATACCAAAGGCCCACGGGCCAAATCTAAAATGAGTGCAAGGCGCGCCGGAAGGCGCGCCTTTTCTTTGAGGTCGGCACAGGCAGGAATGCCTGTTTCACGAAGCGAGCCGCCCTCGCGAACAGCCCCAAGCAGACCTCCCCCCCGCTTGAACTTGGGGCCTTTGAGTTTCTTTGGCGTTTGCCCCTTTGGTCTTTGGGATTTCCCCCGGGTCAGCGGCTGATATCCGCCAGCATCGCGTCGTACGTGGTGTATCCGGCCAGCAACTTCGCCGCCGCCGCGCAACGTTCCTTGGCTGCCAGACCGGTATTCTCCGCCAGAAAGAGCAGGTAGGCCGCGATGTTCTTCGCAAAGTTGAGCCGCCCCTCCTCACTGATCGCGTAGAAGCGCGCTCGTTGCGCATAGCCCGCCGGCGAATGGTCGCCCAGGGCCGCTTTGTCGGCGCGACCGTCAGCGGCGAGCACATAGAGAAAATTGTACTCGAACCAGAACATGTGCTCGGGATTCGGCACAAGAGCGGCGATGGCTTCGCGGCAAATGCGCAAGGAAGCGAACACGGTGGTCGGCTTTCCGGCCTTGCACAGCGCGTCGACGATGAAGGTCTGCGCCATCTTGCGCTCGGTCTCGTCCTCGCTGAACGCGCCCTTTACCGCGAGTTCGACAGTGAACGCGTACCAGTCGCTCCAAAGCGCCTGGTCGGCAGGGTCCTTCGAGACGAACAAAGCCCGTCCCATTTCATAAGTGTAGCGGCCGCTGGTCTTGATCTCGAGACGGCTGCCCGTGACCGCACCCATGACCTGATAGTTCTCAGCCGACTTGCCCGAACCGGAGTGGAAGCCGATGCTGGCATTGAACTGCCGGCATACCGCCCACTGCTTCTCGATCAAGGCCTTCAAGGCGGCATTGTCGGGATACGGCATGTTCTTCTGGAAACCAAATGCCGGGGCCACGAAATGGATCGTCATCCCCATCGCCTCGCAGAGGGCGAGCATGATCGCGGTGGTCTCGGGCGTCGTCAGACCGGGCAATTCGTCAATGGACAGCTCGCGCAGATAGTCGCGGCCCGCCTCCGTGGTGAAGCGCTCCGCACGCGCCGCAGCATACTTCTCGTCGCGCTGCTTCATCTTCTGCATCGACGGCCAGACGTAGGCGAGCAGCCGGGCAAAGGCCGTTTCGTCGAGTTCCACTCCCGTGGATGCAACGCGCGCCTTCACCTTCGACACGAGGTCGGCCGGCACATTGTCCGCGACCCAGGCGGCGGCGTCATCCGACACTTTCGTCACGGCGAGCTCAGGCGAGAGATCGAACGTGATGTAGCTCGCGAGCACGCAGCCCTTGACCAACTGATCCTCGCGGGCGTCAAACTTGCCGCCGATCGGCTGATGGTCGGCATTAAAGCTCCACGCGATGCGGCGGTGGTGAAAGCCGCTCTTCAGCTTGGACAACACGCAGCCGTGGCTCATGCCCTCGACGCTTTGTCCCTGGTGCCCCTCGGGCACGTTTGTGCCGATGAAGGGAAACGGAACGGAGTCCAGCCGGCCCGCCAGCATCGCGTCAACGTCGTACACGAGTTCGCGCGGGATCGAGTTCTGGTTTGCGGTGACGCCAAGCTCAAGCGCGCTCATCGCCCACTCCACCGCCGGCCAGTGCAGCGTGGTGAACCGGGCGCCAACGCCGAGCGAACGCTGGCCGAGCTGTTGCGCCGCCGCGGGAAGGATCGTCGACTCCGGGTCGTGCTCCTGTATCAGGTTTTTGAGCACAAGGAGATTGTCGAAGGAGGCCGGAAAGACCTTCACTCCACCCGCCACCGCCACACCTTCCGCCAACGCCGCCGGTGCGTTCTCGCCTGACATCGGATCGAGCCGCCAGGCGCAGTCCCCGGTCTCCGGGTCTTCCAGCAGCATCCATTCGCCCGCCGCCGTGGTGAAGCGGCTCTTGGGCCAGGCCTTCAGCTCATCGCCCCGCGCGAGCCGCGCGCTCAACGACGGCCAGTCCAGACAAAAGTCCGGGCTGACGCACGGATTGGCGCTGATGCGCAGGGTGTGTTCGAGGAGGAATCGGTTGATCGCGCTCATGGGTCTCGGATACAACACGCGGCCGGAGGGAGCGCGAGCCGTGAGTGACTCAATGTTAACGGCGCTGGTCCTCTTCAATAAGGACGACGGCTCCTTCGCGGAAGGTCACCTTGAAGGACTCGCGCGCCCGGCGAGCCCCATCATCGAGATAATAGGGGTAGAGGGGATCGCGATAGCCGTGGAAACGATGATACCAGCCGCGATAAAGGTGGGCCCCCGATGAGGATTCATACGTCGTGTAGGTCCACACCTCGCTCCGGCCGTCGGCGTCCATTCGCGCCCATTTCCGATCCGGCTCGCCCACGGCCAGATATACCATCTCGGGCGTAAATCCGAGGGCGACGCGGCCTTCGCGGATCAACTGCTGCTGCTCAGGCGCCAAACGGTCGAACAGCTCCGTATTCTGCCGGATGCGCGTATCGGGGGTCGCGCACCCCGCCAAAAAGGCGGCCAAAGCGAGGAGCGCACACGAAAGGGAAAACCGTAGCGTTTTCATAGTGATAGTTGATCCATCTTCCTTGGACTCGCAAACGAGGCCGGGTTTCCCAGATTTCGATCCACACGCCACACATGAAGACTCTCCTCCTTTGGGACATCGACGGCACCTTGCTTTCGTCCGCCGGCGCGGGCCTGCGCGCACTCACTGTCGCGTTGTCCCGCGAGTTCGGCATCGACGGCTCCCTTGACGGCATTGACTGGGCCGGCCGCACCGACCGCTTTATCGTCCGGCAGATTCTTCAAAAGTATTCCCTTCCGGCGAGCGACGAAATGTTCAACCGCTACCTCGATGGCTACGTCGCGGCGCTGCCCGACGAACTCCTGCGCGCCGGCAGCTCGGTGCTTCCGGGTATCCCAGCGTTGCTTCAACGGGTCGCGGAGGACCCTTCGATCGCCCAAGGCCTGCTCACGGGCAACATCCGCCGTGGCGCCGAGACGAAGCTCGGGTTTCACGGGCTGTGGGATTATTTTACGTTCGGCGCCTTCGCCAACGACGCTGAATTTCGCAACGAACTTGGTCCCCATGCGCTTCGCCGCGCCACCGAGACGACCGGCTTCGGGTTTGCGCCGGACCAGGTGTGGGTAATCGGAGACACGCCGCACGACATTGCCTGCGGCAAGGCGATCGGCGCCCGCACCCTCGCCGTTGCGACGGGTCACCATACGTGGGCCGAGTTGGAGGCCCATCAACCGACCGCAATCCGATCGAACCTGTCAGACGTGGACTCGGTTTGGCGAACGTTCCACGAGTGAGGGGCGACCGGTCCACGGCGTCCTGCAAGGAGGGACGCGTGAAGCGGGCCAATGTCCCGTTCCGTTCGACCGCCCGACCCGGCGGAGGCGGAAGTCCCAAATCACAAATGCCCAAATCCCAAACAAAAGTGCGCCGCAGGCGCTCTCGCTCGTTTGGCGTTTGGAATTTCCCGTCCATTATCGTCTCAAACCTGCACGTTCCTCACAAGTGAGGGACTACTGGGTGGTCTCCACCGCCGCGACCTCGCCGCGCTCGAACACCACTCGCATGCGCTCGTCGTCGTAACGGTCGCCCGTGTTGACGCCCACGCCGGTGCCGACGCGCGTGGATCCGCCGCCGCCGAAGACTCCCACACCCACCCCGACAGAAAAGCGGGGCCGTTTCGCCCGATAGCTCCACACTTCGGAAACACCATCGGGTGTGGTGCGCGTCGAAACCCGATCCGGCTCGCCGAGCGCCATGCCAACCTGTTCGGGAGTGAACCCCACATCGACCTGACCAGCGACGATCTTTTCGCGCACCGCCATCGGATAAGTCTCATATTCGGCCCGGTTGCGTTCGATCCGGGAGGACACAGAGGAGCACCCGACGAGCACCACCATGAGCAAGCAGGTTGCGAGCAGCTTTGGTGTCATAAGGGATAAGACCCCGCTTTGGCGCAACGGTTTCATTCCGCCCCGATCGCCACAACCACCGCAAACCGGGCCGTTCCTCCCGAAGGCGCTCAGATTTGGTTTCCCCTCCGCGCGGCAAATGTGCCTAAGTTCCGCCCCTCCTTCTCTCATGAAAACCTTCACCATCGCCATCGGATCGGACCACGCGGGCTTCGCCTACAAGGAAATGATCAAAGAGAGGTTGCTCGCCGCCGGGCACACCGTGCGCGATTTCGGCACCTACTCTGACGCCTCCTGCGACTATCCGGACTTCATTCGTCCCGTCGCTCAAGCCGTGGCGCGCGGCGAGTTTGAGCGGGGCATTGTCCTCGGAGGCTCCGGCAACGGGGAAGCGATCGTCGCCAATCGGGTGAAGGGCGTGCGCTGCGGCCTTTGCTGGAACGAACAAATCGCCATCTGGAATCGGTCGCACAACGACGGCAACGTGCTCTCGATCGGACAACGCATTGTTCGAACGCGATTCGCCGATCCGCCTGGTCCATGCCGACATTGTCTCGATGATGGTTGGCGGGGTGCGCGGATTGCTGTTGCAGATGCTCCATCCCCATGCGCTGCAGGGCGTGCTCGACCATACGGACTTTCGCAGCGACATGCACGGGCGGCTCCGCCGGACCGCGCGCTTCATCGCGGTGACAACCTTTGGAGAAGCCAGCGAGGCGGAGAAGACCATCGCCCGGGTCAACCGGATCCACCAGCGGGTGTCCGGAACCCTGCCGGACGGAACCGCCTATTCCGCCACCAACCCGCAGACGCTCGCCTGGGTTCATCTGGCGGAGGCGACCAGTTTCCTCGAGGGCTATCTCCGCTATGTCCGCCCCGCCATGCCCTATGCCGAGCAGGACGAATATTTTCGCCAGTTCGCCGTGATCGCCCGTAAGCTGGGTGCCGATCCGGTGCCCGAAACCCGTGCCGAGGCTGAGCGCATGCTCCGCGAGATGCGCCCGCAATTGCATTCATCGCCCGAGGCCAAGGAAATCGCCCGCCTCGTCCTGAACCAGCGGCC
>JBBQUU010000107.1:0-12400 GCA_038212175.1 Opitutales bacterium
ACCGGCAAAGGACCACGCAGGTGCCGAAAATCCGAGGGGGACATGCCCACCATGCGCCGAAACAATTTGGAAAAGTGATAGGGATCGGGAATCCCCGCGAGGCGACCGACCTCGCCCACCGCAAGCGTGGTGCTGATCAAAAGCTCACGCGCCTCGCGCACCTGCCGGCCGATGATGTAAGACTTGGCGGATACATGAAGGTGGCGCTGGAAGAGCTTGAGCACGTGCGACCGGCTTCGACCGAGAATCGCCGCCAGCTGTTCGACCGTCGGTGACTCCTGGAAGCAGCGATCAATGTGCACCAGCAGACGTGTGAGTTCCTCTGGACGCCGGTCATGACTCGGGGTGGTGCGTCGCATGCGACGCTCGATTTCACGCGCCACGAGCAGGCCGAGGGCCCGCCCTTCCGTTTCTCGGCGGGGCGATTCGCGAAACCAGCAGGTGATGTAGTTGATCAGCCGCCCCAAGGGTCCCTCCGCCTCGATGTGCAGACGGACGACGTCGTCGCACCCCAACCATGGGATATCCGCGCGATCCGGCGAGTCGAACAAGGGCTCGGTGCGCTCGTGAGGCACATTTGCCACCCACGGCGATCCCAGCCTCAGCCACGGCACGATGTGCACATGTGCGGTGAACATCGGTTCCCGCTGGCTCGCAACATACTCGATGCGACGATTCCACGGCAGCACGTAGAGATCGTGCGGCTCCAGCGTGTACTCGCGATGGTTCACCCGAAAGGTGCCGTGGCCGCTTTTACACCAAAAGAGGGCGCGGCTTTGCACACATCCGTTGCTATGGGTCTGGTTCGGAGCAAATTGAAACTCACCTGCGCGACAAACCGCCGGAGCGGTGTCAAATAACGGCGGGGTAATGGGGCTTTTGCTGACCGAAGCGGGACGCTTGGGGGGGCCTGACATGGCTTGGAACTCTGCTCCGATCACGACCGTTGTCCATTGCAGACGGACGATTTGAATACGGACCCTAATTCGCGCCCATTCGTTAGTATAGCCAGCGGCGGCAGGAGCGCCACCCCATGCCTCCAAGGTGGGCGGGCGCGTCCCTGCGCCCGCTTCGCCGCCGGACGGCGCGCCGCCGCCATGGGGCGGGATGAGCTTCAATCCACGCGTGGAGGGACCCACGCATCCACCGCCGAGTACCTCAACCTCTGCTCCCAGATCAAGGGCTTCAACCCACGCGTGGAGGGACCCACGCGTCCACCTCACCACCTCACCTCCGATTCACGGCATTAAGTATTCTTCGCGAAGAGACAGGGGAGGCCGGTGACGGCCGGACAAACGCATTTCCGCATACGCACAAAATCTGATTCGCTTGTCCATTGTCCCGACCCCTGCCAATTTGGTATCGTGACGAGTCGGCTGGCGCGGCTTCGTTCACCGCCAAAAGTCACGCCGCCCCCCCTACGCTCCTCACAGGCCAGTCCGGTGCCCATGCAAACCGGGGCCCGTCCCTCATCCGTTTTCCCAACTTTCATGAAACTCCCGCTTCTGCTCGCCTTGCTGTTTTCGGTGACCGGTCTCTTCGCGGCCTCTCCGGCCCGACCGTTGAATGTGCTCATCCTGTACGCGGACGACTGGCGTTTCGACACGCTTGGCGTCGCGGGCCACCCCGTCGTCAAGACCCCGAACCTTGATCGGCTCGCGGCCAGCGGTGTGCGCTTCACGCAGGCGGCCGTGACCACCGCCATCTGCGGTGTGAGTCGTGCGTCGCTCTACACGGGACAATGGATGTCGCGTCACGGCTCCCGGGCATTCGACGCGTTCAAGACTCCCTGGGAACACACCTTCCCCGGCTTGTTGCGTTCGAACGGATACACCGTCGCCCACGTGGGCAAATGGCACAACGGCCCCTTTCCCTCCGAGCACTACGACTTTGGCCGCTCGTATATGGGTCAGCACTGGATCACGCGGCCCAACGGTTCCAAGGTGCATGTGACCCAGCAGAACGAGCAGGATGCCCTGGAGTTCCTGCGCACGCGTGATCCACAGAAGCCCTTCAGTCTCACTGTCTCATTCTTCGCCCCGCACGCGGAAGACCGGCATCCCCTGCAATACCTGCCGCAACCGGAAAGTTACGAGTGGTACGGCGACGACGTGACCGTTCCCATTCCACCGACGGCCAATGACGACGCTTATCGGCGGCTGCCTGAGTTCATCGCCAACGACGCCAACGAGGGCCGGAACCGCTGGCGCTGGCGTTTCGACACCCCCGGAAAATATCAGGAAATGATGAAGAACTATTTCCGCCTGGTCTCCGAAGTGGACGCCACCTGCGGCCGCATTCTCGAGGAACTGGAGCGTCTCGGCATCGCCGATTCCACCCTCGTGATCTTCACGGGCGACAACGGCTACTACCACGGCGAGCACGGGCTGGCCGACAAGTGGTATCCTCACCAGGAAAGCATTCGGGTGCCGCTCATCGTACGCGACCCCCGCCTGCCCGCGACCAAGCGCGGCGGCACACTCGACGAGTTCGCGCTCAATGTGGATCTCGCGCCAACGATCCTCGCCGCCGCCGGGGTTTCCGCTCCCGCCGGGATGCAGGGGAGCGACTTCGCCCCGCTTTACCTCGCCGCCTCGAAACCCGCCTGGCGCACCGAGTTTTTCTACGAGCATCCCACGATTCGCAACGTCGAGTTCATTCCCTCCTCCGAAGCGCTCGTGCGGCGTGACGTGAAATATTTCTTTTGGCCGGACTTTCGGCGAGAGCAGCTTTTCGACCTCACCAACGATCCTCACGAACAGAACGACCTCGCCAACGATCCCTCGAAGGCACCGCGGCTGGCGACCCTTCGCGAGCGATTCAACGAACTTAAACGCGCCAGCCAATGATCGCCCCGGGTTAGGGCGTGAAGAGCGTCCGGCTGATACCGGGGAAAGAGTGAGAAGAGCCTTATGAATCGAAGCAACCTGCTCATCGTCTTCCTGCTGGCATTCGCCGGTCTGAACGTGCCCGTGCCCGCCTCGGGCAAACCGAACATCCTCGTGCTCTTCACGGACGATCAATCGTTCGAGACGATCCGTGCCCTTGGGCACAACGACATCGATACGCCGAACCTCGATCGCCTTGTCGCCCGCGGAACGACCTTCACCCATGCGTATAACATGGGCTCTTTCTCGCCGGCCGTGTGCGTGGCCAGTCGCACGATGCTGATGACGGGTCGCAGTCTGTGGAGCACAGAGAAGATCTTCCGCGGCGCCGATGCCGAGCGTACGGCCGGGCGGTTCTGGCCTCAACTCCTCGCTGGGGCTGGGTATCGTACCTATTTCACGGGCAAATGGCCCATACCCGCCGACGCCACGCTCGCGTTCGACGTGGCTTCGCACGTGAGGCCGGGCATGCCGAAGGTTACGCCGGAAGGTTACAACCGGCCGCTGGCGGGACAACAGGATCCCTGGAGCGCCTCCGATCCCGCGTTCGGTGGTTTTTGGGAGGGCGGGAAACATTGGACCGAAGTCACGGCGGACGATGCCGTGGGATTCTTGCACGAGGCCAAAGAGCGGGACGAACCCTTCCCCACCTGCGCTCCGAGACAGCGCCTGCAACGTATCGCGAACGATCCGGATCACCAATCGGTGCGCGAGGATTTGGAGGCGCGCCTGCGTCGGTTGCAGGAGAGGATGGACGATCCCCTCGTCAGGGCGCTGTAGGCGCGGGCGTGTCGCCCGCGTGGGGCTGGCAAACTCGGGACTTCCGTCAAGCGCCCGACACGGACGCCGCTACAGTCTTACCCCCTACTCCTTCCACATCTCGCTCTCCGCGGGTTCGTGCAATTGACCCAGCAGCGGCGCGCACGATGCCGGCGCCCGCGTCTACACGCGCTCGAACTTCAGCGGATAGGTTGCTCCGGAATTGAACTGCGCCACGTAGAGACTGCCTTCCGCGTCCACCGCCAGATCGTGCGGGTGCGTGAAGACGCCGCCTTCCTGGCGCATGGGCAGCAGGTGGCCGTCGTCGTGGTAACGCGGAGGCGTCCCGCCCACGTTCGCCACGACCTTCAGACTGGCATCCAGCACCGAAACGAAGCCGCGGGACGAGCGATCGGCGGGCCAGTTGTCCGCGAGGTGGGCGACGAAGTAATGATCCCCCAACCGGCGGATCTGCCGAGGATTTCCTCCCGGCAAGGCGATCTGCTCCCGTTTTGTGCCATCAAGGTCCAGACGCAACAGGTACCGCTGGTCGCTCATCGCGAGCAACAGCGTCGGCTCGTTCCCGCCAGCCAGATCGATCATTCCTCCGTGTGGTCCCCAATGCGCAATGCCGCCCTCGGCGCCGCCAAAGATCCGCGCAAACTTTCCGCCGGCATAGTGCACGATGTAGTCCCGGCCGTAACCATCGAGCACGTAGAAATCTCCTCCCGGCGCATGCAATGTCCACGACGGCCGGTATTGATTCTCCTGCTCGTACTTGCCCGTCGCTTCCGGCCAGCGCCACTCGTCAAGCACGGTGCCGTTGAGCGTGGTCTTCACCACCCGGTGCGTCGTCAGGTCGGTGAGATAGAGCACTTCGCGTTCGCCCTCCTGCACCAGAGACAGTCCGTGCGCGCCGGGGAACGACGACCCCCACTTGTGCACCAAACGTCCCGCCCGGTCGTACACGATGACGTTGTTCGCCGTGTGGTTGGTGAGCAAAATGAGATGCCCATCGCGATCCTGCGCGAGCCCGTGGCAATCCTTGACCGGCGTCGCCTCGCCCAATTGGCCCCAGCCTTGCACTTGTCGGTAGCGAAAATCGCCTTGGCCGAGGATCGGCGCCGCCGTCTGCGCACGCACCGACGTCAGTGTCGTTGCGACAAGGGTCGTCGCTGTCACCAAAAACTGGCGACGGGTTGTCCGCGGCACGGTCGGCGTTGGCTTCATGCTACAGGAGTATATCCTTCACGACGTGCCCGTGCACATCCGTGAGCCGGAAGTCACGCCCTTGGAACTTGTACGAGAGCCGGGTGTGATCGACGCCGAGCAGGTGCAGCAGCGTGGCCTGAAAATCGTGCACGTGCACCTTGTCCTTGATCGCGTTGAACCCGAGATCGTCCGTCTCGCCGTACGACACGCCGGGCTTCACGCCGCCACCCGCGCACCAGATCGTGAATCCGTACGGGTGATGATCGCGGCCCCAGAGCGGACGATTTTCGATGTTGCCTTGAATGAACGGTGTGCGGCCAAACTCACCGCCCCAGACGACGAGCGTGTCCTCCAGCAGCCCTCGCCGCTTCAGATCCATGACGAGGGCTGCGCTCGGCTGGTCGGTGTCCTTGCATTGCGTGTAAAGCTCGGTCGTCAGGCTCTTGTGCTGATCCCAGCCGGCGTGCATCACCTGCACGAACCGACTGCCGCGCTCGATCAGCCGGCGCGCCATCAGGCAATTGTGAGCAAACGTGCCTGGCTCCCGCACCTGCGGGCCATAGGAGTCCAGCACCTCCGCCGGCTCCTCGGCGAAATTGCCGAGCTCCGGCACGCTGGTCTGCATCCGGTAGGCCATCTCGTACTGCGAGATGCGCGCCGCGATCTCGGGGTCGCCAAAGTCGTGCAGCTTCTGCTCGTTGATCGCCGCGATCGTATCGAGCACGTCGCGTTTCACCTCGCCGTTCATGCCGTCGGGATTGGAGAGGTAGAGCACGGGCTCTTCGCTGCCGCGGAAGCGCACGCCTTGGTGCTCCGAGGGCAGAAAGCCCGAGCCCCAGTAGAAGTCGTAGAAGATCTGTCCGCAGGTCGTGCCCTTGCTCACCGAAGTCAGCACGACGAACGCGGGCAGGTTGTCCGTCTCACAGCCAAGGCCATAACTCAGCCACGACCCGAGCGAAGGCCGGCCGGGCAGTTCGGATCCGCTGAGGAAAAAGCTGATGCCCGGCGCGTGGTTGATCGATTCGGTGTGCATCGATTTGATGAAGCACAGTTCGTCCACCACCTTGGCCGTGTGCGGCATGAGCGAACTCACCCACGCGCCGCATTTGCCGTGCTGCTTGAACTCCTCCAGCGGTGCGAGCAGCAGCTTTCCGCTTGGATCACCGGTCATGGTGCTGAAGCGCTTGTTGCCCAGGTACTCCTCGGGCACCGGCTGGCCATGCATCGCCTTCAGCTTCGGCTTCCAATCGAACATGTCGGCGTGCGTCGGGCCTCCGTTCATGAAGAGGTAGATCACGCGCTTGGCCGCCGGTGCGAAATGCGGGAGAGCGGGCAGGCCGCCGACGCGCCCACCCATCTTTTCCGCCGAGGCCAGCAGGTCCTTGTTCAGCAGCGAGGCGAGGGCCGCCACGCCGATGCCCGTGGCCGAGCGACCAAAGAACTGGCGGCGGGTGAGGTGAAGGCGGTTCGCGGTCAGTGGATTCATGGCCTTATTCCTTGTTCAGGGTTTCATCGAGATTGAGCAGCGCGAGGCAGAGCGAGGTCCACGTCGCGTGGTCCGCCTCAGGCAGGGCGGGATCGCGGGGCGATTCGCCCACCTGCAACAGGCGCGCCGCGGCGGCGGGATCGGCGGCGAAACGCGCCAGCAGCCGGCCATGCTGCGCGAGAAACACCTCGCCCTCCGCGGCCGTGGCCGGCCGGGCGAGCACCGCGCGGTAGGCGGCGTGCAAGCGGTCCTCTTCGCCTGCGGCCTCGCGCATCACCCGGCCGGCGAGGGCGCGGGCCGCCTCCACGTAGGTGGTGTTGTTGAGGGTGGTGAGGGCGTGCATGGGCGTGTTGGTGCGCGCCGGCTTCACACTCGTGGTCATGCGCGAATGCACGTCAAAGAACTCCGTGGGCGCGATGATGCGGCGCCAGAACGTGTAAAGACTTCTTCGATACAACGCCTCGCCCTGATCCTGCACGTACTTCTTTTCGCCAAAGGTCGTCTCCTCCCAGACGCCTTCGGGCTGGTAGGGCTTGACCGGCGGGCCGCCGAGGCGGGCGACGAGCAGGCCGCTGGCGGCGAGGGCCTGGTCACGGATCATCCAGGACGGCAGACGATAACGCGGGCCACGGGCGTAGAGCCGGTTGGCGGCGTCGCGCTCGCGCAGTTCGGGCGTGACCTTTGAGCTCTGGCGATAGGCGTGGCTGGTGACGATCAGCCGCATCAGCGCCTTGGTGTTCCAGCCCTTCTCACGAAACTCGGTGGCCAGCCAGTCGAGCAACTCGGGATGCGTGGGAAGTTCGCCTTTGGTCCCGAAGTCCTCCGTCGTCTTCACGAGGCCGTGGCCAAAGAACATCTGCCAGAAGCGGTTCACCGTGACCCGGGCGGTCAGCGGGTGCTCGGGCTGAAAGAGCCACTGGGCCAGCGCGAGGCGGCTGGCGGGGACGTCCGCCGGGAGAGGCGGCAGCCGCGACGGAGCGGCGGCAGGGACCTCGTCACCAGGCAGCGAATACAGACCCTTGTTAAGGACGAACGTGGGCCGTTTTTCCGGCTGGTCCTCCATCACCATGACGCGTGGCATCGAACGGTTGTGGGTGTCACCCTCGCGGCGGGCGGTCTGCAGGGTCTCGACGGCCTCCCGGTAGCCGGGTTGGATCTCTTCGAGCGTCTTGCCCAACAGTTCAAACTTCTCGCGGTCGCGTTTGGCCGGCTCCACGGCGAGGGCCTTGCGAATGTCGTCGGTGAGACGGCCGGTGGCCGCCGCGTCCTCGGCAGCCAGCAGTCGGTGTTCCTGATCTTGCAGGCCGGAGGCGAGCGCCAGGACCTTGGCCTGCAGGACGTCTTGACGCGCTTTTTCCTCGGGCGTGGACAGATCCAGCACAGGTTTGGTCTGCGGATCGCCGCCGGCGCCGGTCACGGGCGTCTGGTTGAAGAAGGCCGAGAGCGAAAAATAGTCCTTTTGCGTGATCGGGTCGAACTTGTGGTCGTGGCAACGCGCGCACCCGACGGTCAGCCCGAGCCAGGCCGTCCCCATCGTCTCGGTCATATCGAGCACGTAGTCCACCCGGCTCTCCTCGGCGATGCGCCCGCCTTCGCCGTTGATGGGATGATTGCGGTTGAACGCGGTCGCGAGCCGTTGCTCAAGCGTCGGATCCGGCAGGAGATCGCCGGCAAGCTGCCAGATCGTGAACTGGTCGTAGGGCAGATTCTCGTTAAAGGCCTTCACGATCCAATCGCGCCATGGCCACATCGTGCGCTCGGCGTCACCCTGGTAGCCGTTGGAGTCCGCGTAACGCGCCACTTCCATCCAGTCCCACGCCATGCGTTCGCCGTAGGCCGGCGAAGCAAGCAGACGGTCCACCACGCGCTCATAGGCATCGGGGGAGGCATCCTGCAGAAACGACTCCACCTGCTCCGTCGTGGGCGGAAGACCGGTGAGGTCGAGCGTGACGCGACGAAGTAACGTGCGACGGTCGGCTTCGGCCGAGGGCGACAAGCCTTCGGTCTGCAAACGCGCCTGGACAAAGGCGTCGATGGGCGTGCGCACCGGCGCCCCCGGTGTCGCCGTGACGGCGGGCACCGCCGGGCGCCGGGATGCCTCGAACGCCCAATGCTCGCCCCACGGCGCGCCCTCCTCGATCCATCGTTTGAGCAAAGCGATCTGCTCCGGAGTGAGGACCTTGTGGGTCTTCACGGGTGGCATGATGTCCTCGGGATCCGTGGCCAGAATGCGTTGAACGAGGTCGCTCTGGTCGATCTGCCCGGGTACGATCACCTCGTAGGCGCCGTCGAGCGTATCGAGTCGCAGCTCAGCCTTGCGATGACCCGGATCAGGGCCGTGGCAATAGAAGCAATTATCAGAGAGGATCGGCAGCACATCGCGGCTGAAATCCACCGGCGCCATTTGCGCCGCCAAGGCGCCCGGAGCGGCCAGGAGGCCTGCGAAGAGGCAAGGAAACGTGAGCGAGCGGGGTACCAGCACTCCCCGACTCTACACGGATTGGGTCATTCTGACAATTTACGCGTGTCCGTAACCCGTCCGCTTCCCGGCACGAGACCATCCTTGACCGCCAGCGAGACGGCTGAGGCGAGGCAGTTGACGTGCAATTTTTTGTAGATGCAGCGCATCGTGTAATCGACGGTGTGCGGATTGAGCGCGAGTTCATCGGCAATCTGCTTTTTCGCACGGCCGTTCACCATGAGGGCGAGCACACCCTGTTCGCGTTCGGTCAAGCCATAGTCCTTGCGCGACGCCGGCGTGAGGCGGGCAAACATGGCCAGGACGCGTCGCGCCACCCGTGGGTTCATCGGAGAGCCGCCCGCCAGCGCCTCGTCGACAGCGGTCAATACGCTGCGGCTCGAGTCGCCCTTGAGCAGATAGCCCGAGGCGCCGGCGCAAATCGCCTGAAATATCTTCTCATCATCCTCGAACACGGTGAGAACCAGAATGGTCGTATCGGGAGCCAGCGCCTTGATGCGCTGGATGCCCTCGATGCCATCCATGCCGGGCAAGCCGACATCCATCAGCACAACGTCGGCGCGCGCGCCGGACGCGAGGGCCGCCAGCGCCTCCTCGCAACGCTCGAACGATTTGACCGCCGCCACGCCGGGTTGCCGCGCCAGCGCCCGCTCCGTGCCGCGGCGGAAGGCCGCGTTGTCCTCAATCAGCCAGACGGTCGACGTGGCGCGGGTGGTCACAGCGCTACACAAGGCGACGTTGAACACGTTCGTCAACCGGCACGATGAGGGTCACCCGGGTGCCGGCGCCCGGCCGGGTCTCGATCTGCATTTCGCCGCCGACCGCCCGCGCCCGCGTTTCCAAGCTGCCCAACCCCACCCCGCGCGAAACCGCGGCGAGATCAAAACCCACGCCGTCGTCGGCGATCACAAACGTGACAAGCCCGGCCTGCGCCCGCACCGTCACCTCAACCCGCCGGGCCCGCGAATGCCGGACGACATTGGCGAGGGTTTCCTTGCAAAAGAGAAACACCTCCCGCGTGCGGGCCGGCGATTCGGTGACCGGCCACGCGGCGGCGTCCGCCCGCCAGACCAGCTCGCGTCCGGCGAGCATGCGGTCCGCCGCCTGCTTGAGTTGTGGCAGGAGATGCGCGCCATTTTCCTGACGCGCCCCGGACACCCACAACACTTCACGCATCGCACCGAGCGTTTCGCCGGCGATGCGGTGCACCTCGTCCCAATTTTCGCGCGCCACCGTCGCCTGGGCAACCGCCGCTTCCTCGCGCGCCACCTCACTCAACACCGCGATGCCCGCGAGGTTGCTGCCAATCTCGTCGTGCAGGTCGCGCGCGAACCGCAGGCGCAGTTGCTCCAACTCGCGCTCGCGACGACGGCGGGCCGTGATGGACAGGCCTGCGATCAACGCGATCACGGCAACCGCCAGGACCAGCGACCCTCGCACCACGCGACGCTGCGCCGCCGCCTCAAGTCCAGCGCGCCGGGCCACCAGTTCCGCCGCCTCGCGGCGCAAGGCTTCACGCTGCCCCCAGCCGCGCAGCCACTCCGGCAACTCAAGCAGGCGGCCGTAGCTCGTGTATCCATCCACCAACAACGACGCCGGCCAGGCGGAACTCAACTGGGCGTCGGGCTGCGCCGAGACCGAGGCGTTCCGAGCCACGTTCCGGTCCGCGGCGTACACCTCGATCTCGGAAAGACCGAAGCGCCGGCCCTGGGCAGGATCCACGTCCTGCGCCGTCACGCGCACGTAGCGCGCCGCGATGCCCTCGGCGGCGAGCGTGAGCGGATTGTTTCCCGGATTCGAGAAAGCCTCAGTCTCGAGGAGAAGCGTCGCTGCGGAAAAATCCGGCGTCAGCGCCGCCTCGACGCGCAGGCGGGTCGGAAACGAGAACCCCGGGATATCCGCACCGATGCGGGCATGCACCCCATGCAGTCGCACCTGCTGAACGGGAAAGACCTCGCCGAGATCGAGGGTAACGGTCGCCGTTCCCAACGCCGGATCGGGCGCGACGTAGAAACCATCCCAAGGCAGCAATTCGCGCCGGATGGGCGGACCGAGCGGCGTGCGACCGTCCGTCAGATTCTCCGGCGCCCAGCGCGGCCGGTGCGTCGACGATGCCGAAACGGAGACCGGACGCCCCGCCGCCACGTTGAGCGGGCCCGACACCACGAGCAGTTCCCCAAGCGCAAAAAAGTATTGGGCATCATCCATCGCCATCTCGGTGACCGTCAGCCGAACATGGCGCGCCGATACGCCCTGCGCAGTGAACGCCACGGGCGCAGCCCCGGGGTCAGGCGCGTCGCGATCGGTTAGATTGGCCAGCGGTGTGAAGGTCTCGAACCGGGCGTCGTCGGAGACATCGATGCGAAAACGCCGGGGAAACCCGTACGCCCCCCGGTCCGTGGATTGCCAGTCCACTTGGGCCGGCACCAGTGCGACGAGATCGATCGGACGGGAGGTGCCGAGGTCAACCTGCACCCACGCGGGCGCGAGCGGAGGCGCGGCCAGCCGCGTGTGCTGATAGCCAAACTGCGTCACGGTCTGCCCCAGCGTGGGCGATCCCAGTTCGTCCAAGGCGCGTTGCACCGTCGCCATGCGTTCGTCGTGCACCCGCAGGTCGCCGCTGACCCACCGCTGCCAGTCCGCGCCCCACGCCCGCGGGGTCGTCATGAACAGTCCGAGCACGGCGACGCCGGCCCAAACTGCGGTCAAACCACGCCGGTGAGCACCAGCGAACCGGGGTCGGATCGATGAAACCATCACGGCGGGCACCGTGCGTCTCCGGGTTCGATATGTCCAGCGCCCACCGCCGAGGGGATCCACACCTTTCCCTCCGCCGCCTCCTTGATGGTCTGTGCCTTTGGCCTACAGCAAGAAAACCGCCCCAGATAATACGGGAATCACTTGGAAAGACCCGTCGCCAGCCGGGACGCCAAAATGGCTTGGGGACCTCCAATATTGGCTTTAACCCTTCTTTTTAAGCCATTTATAAAATTGGTGCCCGGGAACGGACTCGAACCGTTACACCTTTCGGCACAGGCTTCTGAGACCTGCGTGTCTACCAATTCCACCACCCGGGCAGGGAAGGAAGGGAGAAAACACGGCGGGACAGCTCAGGAGGCAAGCCCGGATTTTCACGTCATCCCCAACGCCAGCGCGTATTCACGAAGGGAAGCGGAGGGAGCGGATGGCGGAGACGGCGGGGCGGTCATGATTCTCGGCCATGGCAGCGGTGAAGGCGGTGGTGGTGTCTTCCCTACGCTCCTGACGCCACTCACAGTCTCGCCCACTTCCTGGATTTCCCACAGCGGGAAATCCTCCTCCGCGAACTCTCAAGCCACACCCTTGGCAGCCTGTCGGACTTAGCTTCAACGCCCTCGGTTAACGAGAGATGATGGGGCGTGCGCGGCTGGCCTTGCCGACAGGCTGCCAAACGAAAATGCCCGGGGCATTTTCGAGGAAGATCAAGTCGGAGGCCGGGCAGTTTTGTTTCATTATCGATGCGGTCGAGTCGCTCGACCTGCGTGCGGTCGGGCTCAACACCTGCGGTACCGGCGAAGCCCAGTATCCGCCGACCAT
>JBBQUU010000108.1:0-12067 GCA_038212175.1 Opitutales bacterium
ATGAAAATGGACCTGACGACGTGAAGGTGGACGCGCGGGTCCCTCCGCGCGTTGGTTTGGGGCGCACCGCCCACCGGCTTCCGCCCGGCCGTCCTCCGCAGCAGCGGGCGCAGGGACGCGCCCGCCCACCCGGCCTCGCGCACACAACGTCTTCGAACCGTGTTACCCGCGATCCGCGCAAAGAATCCGGCCCTCGCCCCAACCGATTGGCCTTCAACGGGAAATCCACGCGGACCGCCGGTACCAATTAATGAGCAGTAGAGCTTGATCCACATCAAGACCAACGCCGGTCGCCCATCGACCGCCCTACCCCACTATGTTGTGGTTGTCGGCGGATGATACCACAACCCCTTGACGTAGTGCCCGCCGGTGAGTCCACGGACCTCGCCAACCTTGCCTCCCCAATCGTCGTGAAGCGTGACGGCCGTCTCGTTGCCTTCGACGAGACCAAGATCCGCCATGCACTCGCCCGCGTGGGCGAAGCCACCCGGGCCTTCGATGCCACCGTCGCGGCCCGGCTCGCCTCCGAGGTCACCGCCCGCCTGCTCGCACGCGCCGCCGGCGAAACGATCGGCATCGAGCAGATTCAGGACGAGGTGGAGCTCGCCCTTTTCCACGCCGGCCACCTGACCGCCGCCCGCGCCTACATCGTCTATCGCGAGCACCGCCGCACCGCCCGCGCCGATCAACGCACCCGCGTCGATGTCGAGTCGTCCATCAATGAATATCTGACGCGCCAAGACTGGCGCGTGAACGCCAACGCCAACCAAGGCTACAGCCTCGGCGGACTCATTCTCAACGTCTCGGGCAAGGTCACCGCCAACTACTGGCTCAGCCACGTCTACCCACCCGAGGTCGGCGCCGCGCATCGCAACGGCGACGTGCACATCCACGACCTCGACATGCTCGCCGGCTACTGCGCAGGCTGGTCTCTGCGCACCTTGCTCACCGAGGGGCTCAACGGCGTGCCGGGCAAGGTCGAGGCCGGCCCGCCGAGGCACTTCCATTCCGCCGTCGGCCAGATCGTCAACTTCCTCGGCACCCTCCAGAACGAGTGGGCCGGCGCGCAGGCGTTCTCGTCCTTCGACACCTACATGGCGCCGTTCGTCCGGCTCGACCGCATGACGTACCCCGAGATCCGCCAGTGCATCCAGGAACTCATCTACAACCTCAACGTGCCCTCGCGCTGGGGCACGCAGACGCCTTTCACCAACCTCACCTTCGACTGGACCTGCCCCGAGGACCTGCGCGCCCAGGTGCCCATCATCGGCGGCCGCGAGGTGGGCTTCACCTACGGCGAACTGCAGGCGGAGATGGACCTGATCAATCGCGCCTACATCGAGATCATGACCGGGGGCGACGCGAATGGACGCGTATTTACCTTCCCGATACCGACCTACAACATGACGGCGGACTTCCCCTGGGACTCGGAGAACGCGGACCGCCTCTTCGCCATGACCGCGAAGTACGGCCTCCCCTACTTCCAGAACTTCATCAACTCCGAGCTGAAACCCAACATGATCCGCTCGATGTGCTGCCGCCTGCAGCTCGACCTGCGCGAGCTGCTCAAGCGCGGCAACGGCCTCTTCGGCTCGGCCGAGCAGACCGGTTCGCTCGGCGTCGTCACGATCAACTGCGCCCGCCTCGGCTACCTGCATCGCGGCGACGAGGCCGCGCTCTTCCGCCGCGTCGACGAGCTCGCGGAACTCGGCCGCACCAGCCTCGAGATCAAGCGCAAGACCATCCAGCGTCTCATGGACCAGGGCCTGTTCCCCTTCACCAAGCGCTACCTCGGCACGTTGCGAAACCACTTCTCCACGCTTGGCGTCAACGGCCTCAACGAGATGATCCGCAACTTCAGCGGCGATACCGACGACATCACCACCCCCGCCGGCCGCGCCCTTGCGCTCCGCCTGCTCGATCACCTGCGCTCCCGGCTCACGCGGGTCCAGGAAGAGACGGGCCACATGTACAACCTCGAAGCCACGCCCGCGGAGGGCACCACCTACCGTTTCGCCAAGGAGGACCGCAAACGCTGGCCTGGCATCCTCCAGGCCGGCACCGACACGAATCCCTACTACACCAACTCGTCGCAGTTGCCGGCCGGCTACACCGACGACCCCTTCGAGGCGCTCGAACATCAGGACGACCTGCAACGCAAGTACACCGGCGGCACCGTGCTTCACCTCTACATGGCGCAGCGCCTCACCGATGCGCAGGCCTGCAAGAAACTCGTTCGCCGGGTGCTCGAGCGTTTCTCCCTCCCTTACATCACGATCACGCCCACGTTCTCCATCTGCCCCGAACACGGCTACCTCCTCGGCGAGCACCGCTTCTGCCCGAAGTGCGACCAGGAGCGCCGCACGGTAAAACTCGCCGCCTTGCTCGGCGCAAACTGACGCCTGTCCGCCATCCTTTCCATCGAACCCAAAAGACAAATACACCCATGAGTACCGCCACGCTCGAAGCCTCCGCCGCCATGCCCACCCTTGATTCCGTCACGCTCACGGATGAGGAACGCCAACCCTGTGAAGTCTGGACCCGTGTGATGGGCTACCATCGTCCGGTCTCCAGCTTCAACGTGGGCAAGAAGGGCGAGCATCAGGAACGGCGCTTCTTTCAGGAATCCCGTTGCGCCCACCGCTTGTGAACGAAACGGCCGCGGCGCCGGGACTGCGCATCGGCGGCTGGGAAAAACTCTCCGCCGTCGACTTCCCCGGACGCCTCGCCGCGGTCGTGTTTTGCCAAGGCTGCGCCTGGCGGTGCGGCTATTGTCATAACCCGCACCTGCTCGCCTTCGCGCCACCCACCGGATCGATCGCAGAATGGAGCGAGATTGCGCGCTGGCTGGAACGTCGTCGCGGCCTGCTCGACGCCGTCGTCTTCAGCGGCGGCGAAGCAACGCTGCAGCCCGGCCTCGGCGAGGCCCTGCGTGAGGTGCGCGCCTTGGGCTTCGAAACGGGACTTCATACCGGCGGCCCCGCCCCGGCGCGCCTCGCGGCCGTGTTGCCCGACCTCGATTGGGTCGGCTTCGATTTCAAGGCGCCCTTCGACGCGTATGAAACCGTCACCCTGCACCGACACGGCGACCACGTGCGCGAAAGCCTTCGCCTACTGCTCGCGTCGGGCGTGCCCCACGAAATCCGCACCACCTGGCATCCCGCGCTGCTCCCGTCCGACGCCCTGAAAGCCATGGCCGACAGCCTGGTCGCGGAAGGAGTCAGCGAGTGGGTCATCCAACGTTTTCGTCCCGACGGCTGCCTCGATCCCGGCCTCGCCGACCTTCATGGACAGGAACCACCCCTCGCCGCCCTCGAGCGCCCCCGTCTCCGCATCACCGTGCGATAACCGAGCGAGCCGCCCACGTCTCCCGGCCCGGACGACGATGTTTGTTCGTATTACGAACATCATGGTTCTATCGTCGTCGGTTTTTGGATACGTTTTTTATCCGACGCAAATTCCACACCCAAAGAGACCTTTCGGAGGGGGGCAAGGCCTCGCGTTTAACATTACCATCAAACGCTCTTCATGCAGGGCGTACCCGGCATCCCTGCGGCGCCCACTCCCATGAAGCGCAGCACGTCGGCGGCACGATATGACTCTGCTCCGTCCCGACAGAAGTCTCGGAGCCTCACCACCTCGGCGCCGGCGGTGATGATCGCCGGCTCCACGGCTCCTTCATCGAGGCGCTGCCCGAGGCCGACCGCCCCCATCAATCCGTTGCAAAGGCACTTGCGACCCCCGGTGTCGGCAACCTGTCCGCCTTTGCGCACATAGTCGTCCAGAGGTTCTCCGGGACACCGATAGCCCACGGAACCATCCGCGCGTCGGTAAGGTTGCCGCAAATACCCAAGATCGCAGCGACGCGTGCGCGTTTCGTAGATTGTCGCGTCGGACAAGGTTCCGGGAACAGAGATCACCTTGAACGGCATTCCCGTCGGCGAGGCGCGCGGATCGGTGAAGACCTCGGCCGTGTGCGCGGCACTGAGGCCAAGGACCGTGCGCTTGAACTCCGCATCCAGACCTGACTCCTCGCAAAACGCGAAGGCGGTGCCCAATTGCACCCCACGGGCGCCTTGGGCTTGGGCACGGCTCAACTGCTCCGGACTGGAGAAGGAGCCGGCCAGCCAGAACGGTCGTCCCAGCGAGCGGAACGCGGAGAGATCGACTTCGTCGCGCGGACCATAGTGCGGTTCGCCGCGATCATTAACGGCGCCGCCCCGGGGTGGCGCGTTGTGGCCGCCGGCGCTGGCTCCCTCCACGATGAAACCGTCGACCCGGCCGGAAGCCTTGCGCGCCAGCATGGTCGCCACCGCCGCCGACGATACCACGGCGAGAAAGCGCGGGCGACGCAGGCGGCCGGCGGCACGGCCCAGCAGGCCACTTGGATCCAGCGCCACTTGAACAGGGGGATGTTCAACCGTTGTGTCCTTGCCCAAGTCGATGTTCAGGACCGCCCGGCCACCGGCGGCAAACGTATCGAGGACGCCGGGGATGGCTCGGGGAATCCCCGCGCCCATCAGCACGTAATCCACCCCCGCCAGCATGGCGCCGTACAGCGTGGGCAAGGTTGGCAGCTGGATCTTCTCCAGAAGATTGATCCCGACTGCACCGGCGTGGCCTTCCTTGGCCAGATAGACCTCAACGAAACTCGCCACGATCGTCAATTCGATGAGATCGCGCGGCGCGTCCACCGCATACATCGGCGTTGACCGATACGGCGCGTGCGCCGGAAGTCCGCCCTCAACCCAGTAACGCGCGAGCACGCGGCGCGCCGCCGCGTCGAGCGGACAGGCGGCCAGGGCCCGCCGCAATTCACCGTCGTGGTCGCCCTGTTGCAGACGTCGCGCCAGCAATGAGTTGACCGCGGTGCCGGAGACCACCCCGAGCATTCCCTCCCGGGACACGGCTCGCGCCAGACGCCAGTTGGATACGCCGATGCCCATGCCTCCCTGAATGATCACAGGCAGTTCGGAGGCGCGGTCGGAAGGGGATACCATGCGGGATGCTACCGCAGATCGCACAAAGGCGCCTTGACCCATATCAACGCGCGGCACAACGACCGTCAGCTACTCGCGCGCTCCGTACTCGGCCACAATCTGCCGCAGACGAAGCCCCAGGCTCTCGGCGGCCGCGATCATGTCCTCGGCTACATCGGCCGGGAGGTAGATGCGACAGTTGCGCCGCCAGAGTTCGAGCCACGCGAGAAAATGCCGCTCCTCCAAACGCAACGGCACGTGCTTCCATGGCATGCCGCCCGTGTAAAGCCGCGGACCGCCCGTCAGTCCCGACCAGAAGTCGGCGATCTTTTCCAGATGCGCCGGCCAGTCGGCGATCTTCGCCGCAAAGATGGGTGCGATTTCCTCATGCTGACGCACGTCGGCGTAGAAATGCTTCAACAACTTCAGCAGGACCGGACGACCGCCCATGCGGTCGTAGAGGGCGGCGGGTGGCGCAGAATCGGGCATGGCGGGCAAGGTGGATCAGCGCCGCGAAAAAAGAATCTCCCACGCCCCGTCCTCGCGCAGGCGGGCTTCATGGGAATAGCCTTGTTGTCCGAGCATCTGATACAAAGGAACCGGCTCGAACGGGGCAACAAGTTGCAGAGCCTGCCCAGGTGCGAGACGACCCACACCATCGAGAATTGCGGCCATTGGCGGCTTCCTGGCCTCGACCAGCGGCCGGACGTCGAGGTGGAGCGGGGGAAGGGAGTCGGAGTTCATGGCGCCAGCTTACGCGATCAGCATTCGATTGCCTTGATTAGGATCAAGCCAACTACAACCTCACCGTCATGACGAGCGTGGTCAGCAAGGCGATGTCCCCCCGGCAGATTGCCATGAGTGCAACCCTGCGGCAAAGCCGGCTGTTTGCCGCCGTGCCGGCGGACGATCTCGCGAACATCGCTGACGGGAGCACGCTGCGGACTCTGCAAAAGGGCGAAATGCTCTTCCGCGAGGGGGAGAAGTCGGAAGGCTTTTACGTCATGCAAAATGGCGCCGTGAGCATCTTCCGCCTCGCATCGGACGGGCGCGAACAGATCATCTGCATCTTCCGGCCGCCGGAGAGTTTCGCCGAGGTCACGCTCGCGACGGTCGAGACCTATCCCGCCAACGCGATCGCGCTGGAGCCCTCCCAGGTGATCGTGGTCAACCGTTCCCGTTTCCGCGACCTCATCCGCCGGCAACCCGAGCTCGCGTTGCACATGTTGGGTTCGATGAGCGTACACCTGAAGCACCTCGTGCAATCGCTGCAGGACCTCAAGGGGAGGCAGATCGAGCATCGGCTGGCCGAGTTCTTGATGAAGCAGTCGCCCGCGGCGGCGGTCGGATGTCCGGTCGCCGTGGATTTGACGGTGACCAAGAAGGTGCTCGCCGGCCAGCTCGGCGTCACGAGTGAAACCCTCTCCCGAACCTTCGCCCGCTTCCGCGATGAAGGCCTCATTCAGGTGCAGGGTGCGCGTATCCAGATCGTGAACGGCGCAGGGCTCAAGGCCTACGCCGAGATCTGAACCGCGCGTAGTGCTGACGGAGAGCAATCCCTGTCGGTGTTTCTCCCGCTCTGCTTTACGACGAATGCCGTTTGCTCCAGAGCGGCTTCCCGGTTTGAGGCGTGGCGGATGTCTTTATTACTTGGCGGCGTCCTGGATGCCCTCCGCAGCATTTTCAAGATCCTTGCCCGCACCCTCCATCGTACGGCAGCCGGTGAAGGCAAATACGCCGGCCACAAAGGCGGCAAGGAGGGTGAGCTTTAGACCAGAGGACGAGAGGATTATTGTTTTCATGGAGTCGATTTGGTTGAAGGGAACCCTGCGCGCAGCGGAGGCCACGCGTGCAGTGAATACAAGGACCCGGAGCCCACGCTCACCGTTCCAGCGGCAGGCGGGAAGTAGGACAACACCCCATACGTCGGACCCCGGCGTTTCTAGTCGGTAGCAGCGTCAATCTTGGATCCCTCGTAACTGTCCGCCGCGCTGGTTGGCGCGCGCCGGCGGCGCGCACCACGAGGTATACGCTAGATAGCCTCGGGCCTCGCGAAAGGAGTGCCGGCGAGACAGGGTGCCGGCGTTCCCCGGACGAGCGTGTCCCCAGCGCTGGCCCGTCCGAGCGGCGACTCACCTCCCCCATCAGAAACCCCGATGAAATTATCGCATTATAAATCAGGCGTGGCTGCGCTCGTGATCAAACGGCCGTGGGGATCGATCCTCGTGTCTTCGTGGTTCGGGGCGTTGGGCGGCGGAAGCGTTAGGCACTTGGGATTCGAGACTCCCCGATTCAGGCACGACCGCTTGAGCCGGCACCGTTTCCCGGGGTTTCACTACGAATGACTCTTGATCACGCAGCGATTTTGGCTGTCCACAGGTTCAACGCAGCGGGGTGCGAGGCTTGAAGTTTTCGGTGCCGATGGTTTCGGCGAAAGCGGTCCAGCGGGCGGCGGCGGCGGCATCGGGCGGGATACCCTTTGGGTTCGCGGTGTAAAGTTGTGCGAGGTATTCGCAGGCATTGAAGCTGCCACGTTCGGCGGCATAGGTGAGCCACCGGAGCGCGGCGGCGGGGTCGGGTTTGTCTTCCACGGGATTCAGGAGGCGCTGGCCGAGCTGGTAGGCGACTTCGGCGTCGCCGCGCTCGGCCTCGGCGACGAGGAGGGCGCGGCCGGCGGCTTGGAACTGGCGGGCGAGTTCGGGCTCGGGCTCGAAGTCGGCCGGTGCGAGGTATGCATTGCCCGAGGAGAGGATGGCGGCGACTTCGAAGGCGAAGGCGCTGCGGCCTTCAGCGGCCAGTTGCGCGAGCGCGAGGAGCGCGGCGGTCGGGTCGGTTTCCAAGAGCACGCGTGCGGCTTCCTCGCGGGTAGCGCTATCGCCTTCCGGGATGGGGTGGGCCTGGACTCTGGCGCTTTGAGCGGAGGCAAGAGCGAGCTGGAGCGGGGCGCGGAGCGCAGTGAGCGGGATCTTAGGCTTGGTGGTGATCCGGGCGGGCGCCGGGAGATTCTGGCCGGTGTTGATTTCCAAAGCGATGGCCCGCCAGCGACGGGCGGCGGCGGGGTCGGGAGCGATGCCGGGAGCGCCGTGGGCGTAGATGTCGGCGAGGGTGGAGGCGGACGTGTCGTAACCAATGCTGGCCGCGTAGGTGAACCAGCCGAGGGCGGCGGCGGGGTCGGGTTTATCCAGGAGATCTAGGTAGTGGAGTCCGAGGCGGTGGGCGCTGCGGACGTCGCCGTGATCGGCTTCCGATTTGAGGTGGGCGAGGCCGACGGCGTGAAAGCGCCGGGCGAGGGCGGGATGCAGTCCGAAGCGTCCGCCGGTCAGGAGCTGGGCCAGCGTAAAGGGCGCGAAGCGGTAGCCGGCGGCGGCGGTTTGCGCCATCCCGACGAAGGCTTTGGCGGAATCCGTCTGCAACTGGGCGCGGGCGCTTTCGAAGCGGATGCCGAGCTCTTCGCTGTCGGCGGCGGAGGGCATCACAACCGCAGGTCCGGCGAAGCGGCGCTCGGCCTCGGCGGCCGCAGCGTCGAGCGCGGGGAGAATCGAGGTGAGATCGACGACGGCTCCCTGGAGGCGCCGCGGGGGGGCGAGCAGCACTTCCCCGTAATCGATGCCCTCGCAGACCGCAGTCCAGTGGCGGGCTTCCGCGGGATTGTTGTCGCCGAGATCGCTGTTTTCCCCGGCGAGTTTGGAGGCGGCGTCCCGTTCGCCGAGGCCGGCGGCGTAGCGGAGCCATTGGAGTCCTGCGGCGCGGTCTTGGGCGATGAAGCGGCCTGAAATCAAGGCGCTGCCGAGGAAGCTCGCGGCGGAGGAGTCGCCGACTTCGGCATCGCCTTGCATCATCTTGAGGACGGTGGAGGTGAGACGATTCGCCAACTCGGCGGAGCGGGGCAGCTGGCCGGTGCCGCGCTTGATATGACCGGCGAGGCGGTCGAGAGCGACGCGATCGCCGAGGCCGGCTGCTTGCAGGTAGAGGGCGAGTGCGCCGCTGCCGTCGGTCGCGACGAGCTGTTCAGCTTTTTCACCGATCGCGATGGCCTCGTCGAGCTGGGCAGCCCGTTGCGCGTTGTAGAGATCGAAACCGGGCCAGTTGTTGAGGGTCAACATGACGGCATCCAGCTCGGGCTTGATCGCGTCGATGAGGGCGGCGTCGGCGACGCGCTGCTGGCGGTCTTTTTCCCAGAGGTCGAGGCCTTGAAACCAGTAGGCGACGCGTCTGGTCTCCTCGGCATCGAGGAAAATCCTGAAGAGGGGCCATTCGTGAAACGGGTCGGGGCGGGCGTTGGCAGCGACGACGGCGTCGTCGAGTTCGGCGATGAGGGCGGGCGGCAATTCCCATGAAGGCGGGCGGTCGTTTTCGCGTGCCATGGATTTGTCGATACGGCGTGAGAGCTGGGCGCGGTCGGCGAGGATGCTGCCGGCGGCGAGGGCTTTCGTGACGATGGGCTGGAGCTCCTCGGTCTCTTGGAAGCGTGCTTCGATCAGGCGGGCGGCGAGGGCGCGGGGATGGCCGGCAGCTTCGTCGCGGGCGCGGCGGGCGGCGGTGGTGGCGCGTAGTTTTTGCCGCGTATCCGTGGTGAGGGCACGTTCGCCGAGCATCGGGAGGAGGGCGAGCGGGGCGAAGGCGTCGCCGAGGCGGGCGGCTTCGAGGAGCGCGAGTTGGGAGTCGAGTCGCGATGCGCCCGGGGCATAGGCGGCGGCGAAGCGGGCGCTGGCTTGGGCGAGGTCAAAGCTCGGGGCGGCGACGGCGTAGAGCGGATCGGGCGAGGCGGGCGGATTGGCGGAGAGGCCGTTGAGCAGGAGGTAGGGCTGGATCAGGGCGAGCGCGCGCAGGGCGGCATCGCTGCCAGGGGCGGCGGCGTCGCGCGCGGGAGGAGAGCGGAAGAAGCGAAGGAGATCGGCGAATTCTTCCGGGGTCCAAAGGGAGAGGATCTCGGGGAGGCTGGTGGCGCCGCGCTCGAGGATTTTCCACACGGTATTATTCAGCTGGGCTTCCAGCAGCCGGTAACCCTCCGAGGAGGCACCGAATGAATTGTTCAGCATGTAGTTTGAGAAGTAGCAGCCGGGGAGGCGCAGGATGGCCTCGCGCTGGTCGGCGGGGTCGGAGGATTCGGCGAGAAGGCGGGCGAGGAGCCATTGAGCGAGGTGGTTGGTCTGGGCGAGGAGGGCGAGTTCGCGGCGCGAGTTGGCGGGATCGGGCGGGGCGCGGTGGTGGGCGTAGAGCTCGGGGTGGAGCGTGCTGAGGTAGAGATAGAGCGCGTGGAGGTTGGGGTGGACGGGCTCGCTGCCCGGAGCGAGCGGGCGTTGCGCATCGGCGAAAGCGGAGGCGGCGGGCAGGTCGCGGGGGACACCGAGCCCATCCATCAGCAGGAGCGCAGCCGTGGCGGAGGCCCAGTTGTTGAAACCCTGGCTGTCGTGAACGCGGCACCAAGTGAGTGCCTGGAGCGTGGTCGTGAAAAGCGGGGGGCGGGCGCGTGGAGTGTAGCTGCCGGCCGCGGCGCGGTAGCGGTCCCACTCGAGCTGGTCGAGGCGGCCGCGCTCGGCGATCTGCTGGAGGATTTTCTCGCGCTGGACGCGGTGGTACTCGTCCCAGGCGCGGGCGTTTTCCGCGCGGGCGTCGTTGCTTTCTTTCTCCAAGCGCGAGTAGTATTGGTAGCGGGTTTCGTTGGGGTGATCGCGTTGCCACTCGGCATCGGCGCGGCGTTGCTCGCTGGCGCGTTTGACTTCGGCGGTCCGGGCTGCTTCCGCCGCCTGCATCTGATTCAGCCAGTCGGAGGTGCTGCCGCCGCTGCTGCGCGGGCTGGGGGTGTTGCGCTGGCTTCGGATGGCGTCGCGGAGTTTGTTGCCGTCGTTCTGGAGGACGCGCAGTTGCTCGGAGGCGGACGAGCTGTCGCGAACGTATTGGGCGAACGTGAGCGTCGAAGCGGTGAGCGCGAGCGTGAGTGTGGCAAGAAACGCGGGGCGAAGCGGCGGGAGGCGCATCGGAGCAGAGTGTGGTACGCCATAAAGCGGCCAAGCAGAAACGGGCAACGATGGCGTTGGCCATGACCCGCGTGGTGGGCCACGGGACGAAGTCGGAATTTCTCCATCCATGATCGCGGGTGAGGGCATCCCGCACGAAGGAAGTGCAGGCCTCCCTCCCCCACGCCGGGACTTCCGGCCAAGCCAGGTCCTCAGCCACCCTCCGGCGGTTCCCACAGTTCGATGTGATTGCCTCCGCCATCGTTGAACCAGGCAAATTTGCCGTACCCAGATTCCTCTGTATTCGGGTCGGGATCGAGCACGGGGTCATCACTTACCTTTGAGCGGCGAAAGCACGCTGTGCTTCCGCTTGGCCCCGGGAGGGAATGTCCCCGCGCGGCAGGGCTGCGGCAATCAGGCTCCGGCTATTTCATGACATCAGCAGGCGCGGGGCCGCCGCGGCGCTGAGCGTCAAGGCGAACAGTTCGAAGCGTATCTGATCGATTTTCGGCAGGACGATGCGGCCGAGCCAGGCGCCGGCCAGGACGGCGGACACAAGCATCAGATTCACTTGAAAACTCGCGCTGTTGATCAGGCCGAGTTCGGCTCCGTCAACTCCACCGCCAGGTGGAAATGATTGCTCATCACCACGTACGCGTGCACCCGCCACCCATACCGCTTCGCCGCCTCCCCCAGCGTCCTCTCAAACGCCACCGCCGCCCCCTCCCCGCCAAACAGATTCCTCCGGTAGTACCCACGGTTGATCACGTGGTAACACCCGCCTGCGTACTCCACCCTCAATGGTCTCGCCATACCGAACCACCACCGTGACCAAACCCTGTTTGTCAAGAGTCAAGACGTGACGTTTTCCGCTCGCCTCCAGCGCCCGAATGATCTCGGCTCCGGAAAGGTGGGGGAGCTTAGGCACGCTCAGCTATTTCAAACGTCGTCAAAAGAGCGCCGCCACCTTTGGGGAGCGGAAACTCCTCGAGGTAAAGTTCGGTCGCTTCGCGCAAATTCGCGAGCGCCTCTTCGACGGACTCACCCTGCGTGGTTGTGCCGGTCTCGGGATTGAGCGCCACGAATCCACCTTCTTCTGCGGGAGAGAGAACTGCGCTCAACGTCATAGGT
>JBBQUU010000109.1:0-11995 GCA_038212175.1 Opitutales bacterium
GCCGACGGGGAGGCAGGTGCCGACGAGCGGAACAGGACGAACCACGCGCGGAGGGACCCGCGCGTCCACCTTGGCACGCCGCTGACACTTTGCGCTCGAGGTGGCTGTGAGGCGCCGGGTTCGCGCGAGACCCCCGGTGGGCGGGCGCGTCCCTGCGCCCGCTGCCGCCACGGCCGATGGGGAGGCAGGCGCCAGCGAGTGAAACAGGACGAACCACGCGCGGAGGGACCCGCGCGTCCACCTTGGGCACGCTTCATGCACATCTTGGGAATTGTTTGGTGTTCCTTGGTGCGCGATGGCCTTTGCAGTTGCGTCGCGGCGGCGCAATTTTCTCCTGCCAAAACACCCCATGAAGTCCTCGCCCTCCTTCCCTGTCCTGAAAATTGTCTCGCATGCCCCGGACGCCGAGCCGGGAGAACTCACCGCCGCCCGCGAGCTCGCGCGTCTCTCCGACGCCGTCGTCAGCGCCGCGTTCCCGTCGGGCGTGAGTGTGGGCCTCGTGCGCCGCGGAGCGCCCGCCCGCCTGCCGGCGAAGGCGGCCGACTGCGCCGCGTGGATGTGGCTGCGCATCGCCGAGGATGGCACGGGCGAGATCCGCGCCACGCATGGCTCGTTCCTCTTTGCGGCGGTGCGCCTGCTCGCGACCGGCACCAGCGACTTCACCCGCGAAAAGCTCGCGGCCGGCGTGTGGCTGCCCGCCACCTTCGGCTGGCATCGGCCGCACTGGGACGCCACCTATGCCCAGTACTGGCGCAGCGCGCGCAACTTCGATCCGGAGCGCTATGTCGCCGCGCTGGCCGAGGCCGGTTTCACCCACTGCGAGGTCAACGGACTCCAGGCTCACATGCCGTACGAAGACCTCGTGCCGCACGAGTACTACCCGCAATTCTACACCTACGCCCCGGGCTTTAACCATTTTGTGGATACACCCCTCACGAAGGGCATCTGGCCGGCGCTCTATCTCGACGCCAACCTCAACCACCTCGTCAAACTGGCCGGCTTCGGCCGCCAGTACGGCCTCAAGCCGGGCGTGTGCATGTTCGAGCCGCGCACGATGCCGGAACGGTTCTTCGTCAAATACCCGACGCTGCGCGGCGCCCGCGTCGACCACCCCTTCCGGTCCCGCCTGCCGCGCTACACCCTCGCGCAGGATCACCCGATCGTGGTGCGCCATTACCGGGAGGCGCTGCAGAAGATCATGCGCTCCGTCCCCGACCTCAGCTACATGTCCGTGTGGACCAATGACAGCGGCGCGGGCTTCGAGCACACCGCCTCGCTCTACGTCGGCCGCAACGGCGGACCGTACATGATCCGCGAGTGGCGCAACCACGACAAGGTCGCCCAGGCCGCCGGCCAGAGCATCGGGCGCTACTTGCGCAACCTCCGCACCGCCGCCGCCGAGATCAACCCCGACTTCGACGTCATCCTTCGCATCGAGCCGTTCAAGGTCGAACACGAGCACATCAAGGCCGAACTCGGAGGCAACGTCACCTGGGAGGCCCCGTCCCTGCTCGTGCGCGGGTACAACGTACCGTATTCACATCCCAAGTACCCGGAAAACGCCGGCATCGCCGGGAGCTTGTTCCACACGTCGATGACGGCCGACGAAAAGGACGCCCTCGTCAAGTCGCGCGCCGGCGGGGTCGATCCCGTCCTGCACTATTCGGCCTCAAGTGTGATGAACCACGAGCCGCTGCTGGGCATTCCCTTTCCTCGCGCCCTGCACGCCAAGCTCTCCGCGGTGCGTGCCACCGGACTCAACCGCATCAGCGCCCTCGGCGGCCTGACCCATCCCGCGAAGGCGCCCTACTGGCCGAATCCCGAAGTGATCCGCAGCGTGCAATTCTTCCCCGACAAGCCCGTCGACACCGTGCTCGCCGAGTTCGCCGAGCGGCTCGTGGGGCCGGCGCAGGCGACGTCGCTCACCGAGGCGTGGACCGACTTTGAGAACGCCCTGCTCGGACAGCCGCTCGTCGGGCTCTACTGCGCCTTCGGCTTTTGCTGGCAACGCACGTGGGACCGCCCGTTCGTGCCCGACATCGAAGCCGTGCCGGCCGCCGATCGCGACTACTACGAGCGCCACGGCTGCTTCCAGCACAACAACCCGGGATTAAACGATCTGGGCAAGGACGTGCTGTTCGACCTCATCACCCGCGAGTCCGGCGCCAAGATGGCCGCCGACATGGACCGCGAAGTGCTCGCTAAACTCCGTCCGCTCATCGCCCGACTCGACGGACAGCTCGCGTCGCTCGACGGCGAAGCGAAGACCGTCTTCCGGGACCTGCGCGACCGCATCCGCGCCTACCTGCATTGGGTGACGAGTCTGCGCAACGTCTGCGCGTGGTGCGAGAACGTCTATGGCTACCTCGCCCAGGACGCGACCGACGCCACCCGCGCCGCCTGCGAAGCGAATCTGCAGGCGGCCATCGACCTCGAACTGGAAAACATCCGCGGCCTCATCGCCCTGCTCGAGTCCACACCGCACGAAGTGTTGGTGCTTTCGGGCGTGGCGGAGAACACGTTCTTCTACGGCGAGAACCTCGTGGAACATCTCAAAACGAAGCTACGCCTCACGGAGAAATACCGCCACCACAAGCCGCGCATCGACCGCTCGATCTACTGGCGTCCCATCCCGGGCACCACGTGGCCCGACGGTTGGTCGGCGGAGTGAGAGTGAGTTGCGAACCCCTGTAGCCGTGCTCGCTGAGCGCGGTGTCTGACGTTCTGCCGGTACGTCATCGGACCGGGGTCGGCGCCCCCGGCTACAACAAACCGAGACGCCCCCATCGCGACGACCGCGTCAAACTCTTCCCGCGCACTCACCCGCCGCTGACGCGGCGGCGGTAGTCCGATGGCGTGAAGCCGATCTCCTGCTTGAAGGCTTTGGAAAAGTGAAACACGTCGCAGAAGCCGAGCAGGTCGGCGATTTCCTTGAAGGACGATCCGCCATGGTAAATCGCCGCGCAGGCCCATTCGATACGGCGGCGTTTTTG
Organism: Opitutales bacterium; assembly: GCA_038212175.1. Taxonomy (GTDB): domain Bacteria; phylum Verrucomicrobiota; class Verrucomicrobiia; order Opitutales; family Opitutaceae; genus CAMAXB01. Next base: position 2,994 of record JBBQUU010000109.1, read on the forward strand.
GTACCGGCCGGGTGACTCGCCCATGAGTTGCGCGAAACGCTTGCGGAAATTCTCGTAGCTGAGGCCCACCTCCGTCGCGACCGACTGAGGGGCCATCCACCCCTTCGCCCCGCGTTCGCCGAGCAGCCGCAGGCTTTGCTCCATCCATAGGTCGCGTCCGGCCAGATGCACGTTCTCGGCATCGGTGGCGATCATCTCGGCCAGAATCTGCAGGAATCGCCCCATCGCCCGCAGCGGCGCGCCCGACCGGTGAGCCGGTTCCGCCAGCACCACATCGTGCAGCCGGTCCTTCCAGACCTCCGCCTCGCCAAGACGGAGGACAGGGCGTTCCGGGGCGAGCAAACCCTGGGCGCGCCAGAGCTGGAACTGAGGGCCATCGAAGACCACGTAGACCTGGGTCCACTCGCCGCCCTTGGCCGGCCCATAGGCGTGGGCAATCTCGGGAAACACCAGCGCCACGTCGCCCGGTTTGAGGTCGTACGACGCTCCGCGCCCATCGCGGAAATACCCTTCGCCCGCCACCATCAGGACGAGGGTGAATCGTCTCAAAATTCGCATGGCCCCCGGATCGATGCCCGGGCCGTTGACGATCATGCCCGCCAGCTCGATCTCCCCGACGGGAGTACGGAGGGAACGCTGAAGCCAGGGCTGGGCACGGACTTTTCGCGGGGCAGGCACGAGACCCAAAATTTACATCACTTCTCCCACTTCAACCATTTAATGAAAGGGCCGATGGGTGTAGCGTGTTCCCATGAGCCTTACCGCCTCCCTACCCCAACTCTATTCTTACGGCCACGAGCTCGCCATGGACGACGACAAAGTGGGCCTGCTGCGCGACTCCAGCGACGCGGCCGACGACGTCACGGAACTCCGCTGCCGCTTCGCCGAGGACGGCTACGTTTACATGAAGGGTTACCTCGATCGCGACGAGGTGCTCGCCGCCCGCGCCAGCCTGACCTCGCGCCTCGCCGAGGCCGGCGTGCTCGATCCGGCGTACCCGTCGATCGAAGGCGTCTGCAAGCCGGACTCCGGCTACGTCTTCAAACCCGAACTCACCAACGGCAACGCGGCCGTGCAAAACCTGCTCTACGGCGACCGGCTGGTGAACTTCTATCGCAACTTCTACGGCGAAGACGTGCGCCACTACGACTTCACGTGGCTGCGCGCGATCGGTCCGGGCAAGGGCACCAACCCGCACTGCGATCTCCCGTACATGGGGCGCGGCACGCACCGCCACATGACCTGCTGGGTCCCCTACGGCGACATCTCCTTCACCCTCGGCGGTCTCATGGTGCTGGAAGGATCGCACAAGCGCATGGACCTGCTGGAAAACTACATTTACCGCGACGTCGATGCCTTCTGCGAAAACAAGGACAAGGAAGCCGAGAAAGCGAAAAACGGCGGCTGGACCTTCACCGGGACGCTTTCGCACAACCCGCCGGTCGTGCGCAACAAGTTCGGCGGCCGCTGGCTGACGAGCGAGTTCAAGGCGGGCGATTTCATCACCTTCGGCATGTTCCTCGTGCACGCCTCCCTCGACAACCGCAGCGACAATCACCTGCGCATCTCCAGCGACTCCCGCTACCAGCGCGCGAGCGAACCGATCGACGAACGCTGGGTCGGCCCCAATCCTCCCGGCCATTCGACCGCCGGCAAGCGCGGCCGTATTTGTTGATCGACTACAAAGCCACCGCCCGCTGCCGCCCCTCCTCCTCGTTCTCGTAATCTTACTCGTTCTCGTTCTCGTAATCTTAATCGTTCTCGTTCTCGTTCTCGGGCTCGGGATTGTTATTGAAACCGGGATCACCGGTTCGCAAAGGCACGAGGGTCGACAGCGTATCGACCGAACAATTCGGAAGTGAACGAGAACGAGAACGATTAAGAGAACGAGAACGAATCCGAATCTTTCGACCCTTATAAGACCATGGTTGCCTCTGAGACCCGCCCTACCACCCCCGTATCCTCCGGAGGCCGCATGGCGGCCGTGCAGGACATGGCCCGCCTGCAACGTCTGCTCTTTGAGGCGGAGCGCGAGTTCCTCCGCACCGCCACCACGCTCATCTACCGGGTCGGCGAGCCGGAACTGAAGTACCTGCTTTGCCAGCATATCTGGGAATCCGCCGGGCACGCCCGTTTCCTGCGCGAGCGCGGTCGCGAGATGAGCGGGTTCGGCAATGGCGAAGCGGTGCGCGAGAGTGTGCGTCGCGTCTTCACCGAGGCGGTCATGCCGACGGACGCAACGGTCGCCCTCGCTGGTTTCTATCGCGTGCTAAAGCCCGCGCTGCTTGCCGCCTACCGTCATTATCTCAAGGCGACACATCACCTCGCCGACTGGCCCTCGCGCAAACTCGTCGAGGAATTCATCGGCGACGAAGAGCGCCACGCCCGCGAGATCGAGCCCCACCTCTCCGGCATCGAGCCCGGCACATGGATCGCGCACCTCGAAACGGCGCTCGCCTCTCTCGGCGGCCTGCTGGGTGAACGCACCGCCGTGCCGGTTCCCGGCGACTTTGTCTGGGAGCAGGTGCGCCGACCCTATCAACACCCCGAAACCTGCAATCGCGGCAACTACCCGACGTGCTCGAGCGTCTTCAGTCACGACCCGGACGAGACGCCCATCGTGCGGTCCTGGCTCGTTGATCCCAAGACCGATGCACGCGTCATTCGTCTGATGGTTTACGTCTGGCTGATGATGGAAATGGACGCGGTCGATTACCTCGCCACGGTTTTCTTCGACACGCCCGACGCCCCGTTTGATCTGCATCACGACATGGCGCGGCACCTGTGGGACGAGTCGCGCCACAGCGCCTTCGGCTTTCGACAACTGCCGAAGCTGGGGGTGGATTTAATGACGCTCGAGCACTCGCTCGACCTCTACAACATCCTCGTGCAGATGCCGCCGCATGAGCGTTATGCGATGATGACGATGGAGTTCGAGGCGGGCAGCTTTCCGACCAAGGCGACGGTCATGGATCGCGTGCGTGAGTTGAACGACTTCGAGGCCGACACGCTTTTGGCCTTCGATCGCAACGACGAGCAGAACCATGTCCGCTACGGTCACCGCTGGCTGCCCGAGATCATGACGCTCTGCGGGGAGACGCGTCCCGTCGAAGAATTCGTGAAGGCCACCCAGGCCAAGTTCGCCGAGTTCGCCAAAACCTACGGCGGCCGCACCCCCCACGCGCTCACGCCCGAGCAACGCCTGACGGGCAACAAGATCCTCAAGCTCGCCGGGGTGGTCTGATCACGTGTAGCGACGGCTGTCCTCAGCCGTTGGATCGGTGCTTGATGCATGGCTCGAGCCGCGCTTGGGGACAAACGCCGCTGCACCTGTAGCCGCGGGCGCCGACCGCGGTCCGTCGTGGTTCGCGTCCTCCTCCGGTTGTAGCAACGGCTGTCCTCAGCCGTTGGATCGGTGCTTGGTGCAGGTCTCCAGCCCAAGCGCTTGAGGACAAGCGCCGCTACACCTGTAGCCGCGGGCGCCGACCGCGGTCCGTCGTGGTTCTGTATCCTCCTCCGGTTGTGGCAACGGCTGTCCCCAGCCGTTGGATCGGTGCTTGGTGCAGGTCTCCAGCCCAGGCGCTTGGGGACAAGCGCCGCTACACCAGACTGTAATTTTCATTAACTTTCAGAATGATTGTTGCCGCGCGCATCGTATAGTCCGGATCGACACCCCGCCGAACCCTCCGGTTTCCCGCCTCAACCCGCTTCCTCATGCCCCGTCGCCGCCTGCGCCTTCCCGCCCTGCTTTTCCTCCTGTCATGGGTCGTTCCCGGGCTTTATGGCGCCGAGGGCATGGTCAAAATGGAGATGAGTACGTTGACGGAAGCGCCCGGTCCGCTGGGCCTTACGATCAGCGTGGCCGGGCAGGCGATCACGCCGGAGACCGATCTTGGCGCTCTTTCCTTCGCGGGGCTGCCTGAAGGGATGCGTCCCCTTAGCGTCACCCGCCAGGACAGCGCCGCCTTCGTCGTTGTCCAAGATTCGGCCGGCAACACCCAACTCTGGCGCCACCGCGATCGCGAGGGATGGGACCAGCGGGCGACGCCGCCCGCCCGGCCGCTCGCGGGAGGGATCAAGCCAACCGGACAAGCCCATCTCCTGCTGGTGACGGAGGGAGGCGAAGGCGAACTTCAGTTGTTCTCCTACCACACGATCACGAATGCATGGGCTCGCATTGACGCGTTCGCCTCCCCGGGTGCGGATGTCGCCGTCCAACCCACCGCGACGGGCTTCGCCTTGCGCGCCACCGGTCCCGCGGGAGCGACGGTCCATTCCGCAGTGGGAATCGCGGTGGCGAAACGCCTGCTGATGCCCCTCGACTGGTTTATCATCGTCATCTACCTCGGGGGCTCCGCCTCCATCGGCCTCTACTTCTACCTGCGCAATAAGAATCAGAGCAACGAGGAGTTCTTCCTCGGCGGGCGCAACATTCCCTGGTGGGCGGCCGGCATCAGCCTTTACGCGACTGGCACGAGCGCGATCTCGTTCATCGCCATCCCGGCAAAATCCTTCGCGACCAACTGGCAGCTGCTCGCCCAAAACGTGATCGGTCTGATGACGACCATCTTCGTCGCGATCCTCATCGTGCCGTTGATCCGCAAGTTGAACGTGATGTCCGTCTACCAGTACCTGGAGATGCGTTTCCATCCCTCGATCCGGACGCTCGCCAGCGCGCTCAACATCATCATGCAGCTCGGCGGGCGCATGAGCATCGTGCTCTTCCTTCCCGCCCTCGCGCTCGCGGCGGTCACCGGAATCGACGTCGTGTGGAGCATCATGCTGATGGGCGTCGTGACGATCGTGTACACGCTGCTTGGCGGCATGAGGGCCGTCATCTGGACGGATGTGCTGCAGGTCTTCGTCATGCTCGGCGGCGCGTTCTTCGCCATCGGGTACGTCGTGTGGCACGTCGAGGGCGGCATGCCGGAGTTCTTCCGCGCCGCGGATGCTGACGGCAAGATGAAGATCTTCGATTGGAGCCTCGACCTGCGGCAGCCCACCGTGTGGGGCTTCATGTTCTTCGCCCTGCTCGACGTGCTCACCTATCCGAAGGACCAGGTGATGATGCAACGCGTCCTCTCCACGAAGAACGCCAAGGCCGCCGGCTGGTCCGTCTGGACCCTCGCCGTGATCGTCATTCCGGGCAGCCTCACCTTCTTCGCCATCGGCACCGCGCTCTACGTTTTCTACCAGCAACATCCGGAACGCATGAATCCGCTGCTCTCCGTCGACGCCACCTTCCCGCACTTCATCGCCGCCGAGCTTCCGGTGGGCATCACCGGCCTTATCATCGCCGGCATTTTCGCCGCCTCGATGTCCACCCTCTCAAGCAGCATGAACAGCGTCGCGACGCTCATCTCGGTCGACTTCTACGAACGCTTCGCGCGCAAGCCCACGCAAGCCGTGTCGGTGCGCCTTGCCCATTGGACGACGGTCATCGCCGGCGTGATCGGCGTCGGCACGGCGCTCCTGCTCGCCAACTTCGACATCAAGTCCGCCCTCGACAAGTCCTGGGAGCTCTGGAGCCTGCTCGGCGGCGGGTTTGCCGGCTGTTACGCGCTCGGCATGTTCACCCGCCGGGCCAACTGGCAGGGCGCCGTCATTGGCGTGATCGGCAGCATCATCATCACGTTCGTCTCCTGGCGGGCCGGCCTGGTGAACTCGGTCTTCTACCAGACCATCGCGATCTTCAGTTGCGTCATCACCGGCTTCATCGGAAGTCTGTTTTTCCGTCCACCTGACCGCCCGCTGCTGGGCCTGACCGTCTTTGACCGCAAACCCGATTGATCCCCTCATGAAAACCTACCGCGCCGCCCTGGTCGGCACCGGCTCCATCGGCGAAGCGCACGTACGCGCTGTCGAGGCCACGCTTGGCCGCGTCACGCTGGACGCCGCCGTCGACATCGACGCGGGCCGCGTGGGCGAGTTCGCCGGCCGCCACGCCATCCCGCACACCTTCACGGACTACGCCACGATGCTGCGCGAACTCCGCCCCGACATTGTCATGGTCGCCACCCCGCCCTCCCAGCATGCGCCGATGAGCATCGCCGCGATGGAAGCCGGCGCCTGGGTCCTATGCGAGAAGCCCCTGTGCGGTTCGCTCGCCGAGCTCGACCTGATCCAGGCCGCCGAAGACCGCACGGGATGCTACACCGCGTGCATCTTTCAAATGCGCTTCGCCTCCTCCACGACCCACGTCCGCCGGCTGGCCGACGCGGGTCAACTGGGGCGTCCCCTGGTGGGGGTGTGCAACACCCTGTGGTTCCGCGACGAGGCCTACTACGCCGTGCCCTGGCGCGGACGCTGGGAAACGGAGCTGGGCGGGCCGACGATGGGACTCGGTATCCACGCCATGGATCATTTTCTCCATCTCATGGGCGACTGGAAGGATGTGCGTGCGCTGGCGGGCACGCTCGATCGCGCGATCGAGGTGGAGGATGTCTCGATGGCGCTCGTCACGTTTGCGAACGGCGCGGTCGGCTCGATCATCAACAGTGCGCTGAGCCCGCGCCAGGAAACGTACATGCGCTTCGATTACCAGCGGGCGACGCTCGAACTCACCCACCTCTACGGCTACACCCGCGAGAATTGGAAGCTGACCCCCGTTCCCTCCGTCGAAGATGAGAGTCTGCTCCAGGTCTGGCAGAATTTTCCGCCCGACGTCGGCTCCTCGCACGGCGCGCAACTCTGCGCCCTCGTCGCCGACCGCGACGCCGACCGCCGGCCGCTCACGTCGGGTGAGGAGGCGCGCAAGACGCTCGAACTGCTCACCGCGATCTACAAGTCGGCCTTCACCGGCGAAATCGTTGCCCGCGGCTCCATCCGCCCCGGCGACCCCTTCTATCAGGTGCTCCACGGCAACCGCGCCCCGGCCCGCAAAAAAGGCGAGCCGCCGCGGACGCCCTGACTCACTATCCTCCACCCTCTATCCTCTCTCCCCTCCCCGCCCCGCTACCCGCTACTCGCTACCCGCTACTCGCTACCCGCTACTTTTAATCCTGCATGAAAGCCCCCTGCCTCGCCCTTCTCTTTCTCGCCTCCCTGCTTCCCGGCGTCGCCCAGGAGACGTTTGCAGGACTCAAGTCGGTCTTGTCCGAAGCAGAGTGGAAACGCGCCGGCCTCGACCGGCTTACGCCCGACGAGATCGGCGTGGTTGACGCCGCGCTGATCCGGCATCTCGCCCAACGCGCGCCCGCGCCGGTTGCCGCGCTCACGCCCGACCCGGACCCGGCCCGCAAACCTGGCTGGCTGGAGCGGTTCGGCCTGCCGACCTTCGACAGCGACTGGCGCGACGTGCCGCCCCTGCGCGCCAAAGTCGTTGCCTGGGAGACGCGCAACCGCTTCCGGCTCGACAACGGACAAGTCTGGGAAGGGTTCGAACCCATCCGCATGGAACTGGTCGGACGCTCCATCGAGATCCAGGCGCGACCCCGAGGGCAATACGGCCTGGTGGTGGAGGGAACCAACACGGCGGTGCGCGTTTACCGCCTGCGTTGAGTCGATGCTCCCAAGGCGCATCGCCCACTCGTCGAGCGCGAATCCGAACCGCGGAGAAACGTGCCAAGGTGGACGCGCGGGTCCCTCCGCGCGTGGTTTGTCCCGTTCCGCTCGTCGGCGCCTGCCTCCCCGTCGGCCGTGGCGGCAGCGGGCGCAGGGACGCGCCCGCCCACCGGCAGTCTTGCGCGAATCCAGCGCATCTCGATCCCATCGAGCGCAAAGCCGAACGCGTGCCAAGGTGGACGCGCGGGTCCCTCCGCGCGTGGTTTGTCCTATTCCGCTCGTCAGCGCCTGCCTCCCCATCAGCCGTGGCCGCAGCGGGCGCAGGGACGCGCCCGTCCACCGGCAGTCTTGCGCGAATCCGGCGCACCTCAGCTACATCGAGCGCAAAGCCGAATCGAGCGCGCGCCGAGGTGGACGCGCGGGTCCCTCCGCGCGTGGCTCGTCCTGTTCCTCTCGCTGGCACGTGTTCATGCGTGAACATCTGTGGTTGAACATTTGTCACAGAAAACAAGGTTCTCCTCGGTGAGGCGGCGTCACGATCTACGATCCACTTACTACGATCCACTTCGGTTTCGGCGGAGCCGCACCAAGATCGCCCGCCCCACCCCCGCACCCCCATGCTCCACCTGACCAACGCCGAACTCACCCTTGAGATCGTCGATCCGGTCCGGGACCGGGCCCTGCTCGGCCATCGGTACTGCTGGGGCGGATACGTGTGGCAGGTCGCGGACGCGAAGGCCGGCCCGCTCCTGACCGGACCGGAATGGCCCGTGGCCTCTCCCGACCCCTACAACGGACAAGGCCTGCCGGAGTCGTTTCGCCACCGTGACGTCACCGGCGCCCCGTTTCTTTGGCAGGGCGACACCGGCCTCGCGCCGGGAGCCGGCCGGCTCGGTCGCGATGCGGCCGGGGCCACGATCGTGACGGAGCCCTGCCGATGGGAAATCGAGACACACATCGACCGCCTGATCTTTCGCACCCACCAATCGGTGGGAGAATGGTCCTATGAACTCGTGCGCAAGATCGAGCTCCATGGCCGTCAGCTGCTGTCAGTCACGCAGTACACCAATCGCGGCCCGGCACCGCTGGTGCACGAATGGTTCGTGCATCCCTTTTTCGCCCTGAACCCGGACGGCCGCGCCAACGCCACGCTGCCCGCCGGCACGACCCTCGCCGAGAACCCTGGGTATGCGCTCGATGACCGCGCGCTCACCTTCAAGCGGCCATTCCAAGGCAAGGATGACGGCCACTTCGACCACCTGCGCCTCCCTCCCGACAAGCCTTTCACCGCCGAAATCTCGCACCCGCGATTGAAGGGGCTCCGCTTCGCGACGAGCTTCGTTCCGATCCGCACGGCGATCTGGGCCAACGGCAACACCCTGTCGCTCGAACCCTTCCTCGCGCTCAATCTCGCGCCCGGAGAGACGAAGCAATGGTCGCTGACGTACGAATTTGGCGAGCCGAGTTAATTGGTGGAGGGTGGATGGTAGATGGTGGAT
>JBBQUU010000110.1:0-11377 GCA_038212175.1 Opitutales bacterium
GATCTTATTTCCTTTCCACGTGCGCCCGGTGTAGGTCGGTTGGCCGTTGATGTGAAACTGATCGCCCACGATGGACACGACCGTTTTGGGTGCAGACGGAGTGGCGGCGAAGCCGATCGAGCTAACGAGGAGCGCACTAAGCGCGAGGAGGCGGGCGGTCAAAAGGTGCATGACGGGTGGATTGGGTGAATGAGGAATAAAAACATTATAGTTACTACAGGATTATTTCCGGCGCATCACAGCGAGCCAATCATCGTTGGACGGAGCTTGGAGCGCAACACTGCGGCCGCCGGTGATGTCCGGAGATGGCGTCAGAGCGCCGCCAATACGGGGATTTAACCACGTCACAGAAAACGCCCCGCGAGCGGCCGCGAGATCCAGGTTGGCTTTGCCTCCTTTGGGCAAATAGACAAGATACAATTCGCCGGTTTGCGCGAAGCAGTAGCGGGAATTGTCGTGCTCCGGGTTGCCGACGAGAGCGTCGGCGTTCGCCATCTTTGCGACGGGGATTTTTTCGCGCGCAAAGAATTCCAGCGCGATCCGGCAATAATCCCAGGACTGGTCGCGGCTCCGCCAGTCTTCGCAGACCAAATCGTTTTCCGGCAGGCGGTATCCAAAATAGTATTCCACTCCGCCGCCACCGGCGAGGAGGGCGCCCCACAGGACCTGCTGGCGGATTTGATCGACCGTGGGGATCTTGTCGCCCTGATCAGATGCCCGCAGTTCCTTCATCCCGGGCCAGTTATCGTCCGGCGGCATGCCAAAGGTGGCATCACCGGGTTCGTCGAACGCCACTACCCAGGGCTTGCCCGCTTCGGTGGATTTCTTGATCCACTTAACAACCTGCCAGTGGGTGTCTTTGACATTGCTGTTTTGCAGCGAGATTCCACCTAGTTCGGAGCGTTGGCCGAGCAGTGGGTCGTAGACTTCGTCCTGTTGATTCGGGAACGTATGCAGCACGACCAGGTGTTGATACGGATCCATCGCTCGGAGGTAAGCCACCATGGCTTTGATTTCTTCGGTCGATTGCGTGTTCTCCTCTCCAATATTCCAGTTCAACGCGAGGTTGTGTCCGAATCGCGCGATCAATTCGCGACAATAGAGTTTGCGTTCGGGCCCCAATGCTCCGCCATCAAGTGCCTCGGGCACCGAGGCATCTTTGCGCTGCGCGCCGAGACGCTGATCATCACTCTCATTCTCCTGCAGCTTGAAGTGGAGATAAAGGCCGAGTCGGGTGCCGTGATCAAAAACGATGCCCCATTGGTCGAGCTTCGAGCAATCATAGTGGAATTTCTCGTCGCGCGCGATGAAGGGCCAGATGTTGTCGCCATCGCCCGCCGCGTTGTAGGTGAGAAACGAAAATGCGTTGGCGCCCTTGGCGGAAAGATAATTGAGTGCGCCGATCAGGCCTTTCCCCTTGCCGTCTTTCCAGGTTGGATCGCCAGGGCGCCAGTCGCCGAGGTGGGGCGCCCAAGTCTTCAGGGGGACGTTCTTCTTGAGTGCAATTGTGTCATCAAAATCTGCATACGCCAGGAGAGTTTCGGGGGCGTCGGCTCCGGCTTTGAGAAACACGTCACCCGTACCGGCGTAGTGCAAATAACGGCCCCGCTGAACCAGCCGGCCCTTTGCGCGGAAGTCGCGGCCGCTTTTGTCGGTCGCAGCCACCGTGAACGTTCCGCTCTTGCCGTCGAAGGGCGCCAGCGCCGCTCCGGTGCCTTCGGTCGCGGCGTGCGGGCCTTGCGCGAAGGTTACGCGATAGCTCCATTTGCCGGGTTTATCCGGCGCGAGGTGGGCGCGCCAAACCGAGCCGCCGGTGGCGGACGTTTGAGCGGCATTACCGTCGGCGGCGAAGTAGCCCGGGACACGGTAGCTCGGCGTGCCGGACTCATGCGTGAAGGCAACTTCGAAGCGGTATCCGGTAAATGGATTCGGCGCGGTGTCGGTTTCCGCGGCGAAAGGTCCGGCGAGATCGAGGGTTACTTTATGCCACTGTTTCAACTCGCCCGAGATGCGTACGGCGCCGTCGCCGTGAGGCTGACGTGCCACGGGCCGGCGCACCGCGGATTTCTGAGCGGCGGCGAGATCCAGGCTGGACGCTTCGCGACCGGGGTCCGCCTGGGCGACTGAAAACACCAGTTTGGACCACCGCGCGCGGCTGTATTCCTGACCATCGTTCGAGGCGATTTTTGCGCGCACTTCGACCAGCTCGCCTTCATTGGTGCGGACATCCGGCCACGTGTGGGTGAAGGCGGGACCTTCTTCGAACATTTCCTTGCTCGGAGCACTGGTGAAGGAGCCCAGGCTGCGGCCGCCGAGGAGAACTTCGTACCTGGCGTTTCCATCATTCTCCCCGACGACATGCAGCGTCACGCGGTAGCGGCCGTTGGCCGCGGGGGACTCGAACTTGACCGCGGCCTCCTTATGCAGAGTCGGGTTGATCGCGGCCCACTTGCCCTTGTCGAGATAGAACCCGCTGCCTTCGAGTTTCACCGCGGCAGCAGCGACCGTGACGTCGGCTTGCGCCGGTGTGATGGGCCGGGCGGCGGTAGCTTTGCTGGCGACCGCGGCGTTCGCTGGAGCCTTGGTCGCAGCCGCGGTCTTTTTCGCCGCCTTTTCTGCAATCTGCTTCGGCGTCAACGGCGTGGGTGCGGGAGTGTCGATGTAGCCGGCAGGACTCGTAAACGCCGCGGGCATGCGGCCACTTTTGATCGCGGGAGCGGGTCCGGTGCCTTCGGGGATATAGTTTCGATCCGTGGTCATGACCCACTTGTCGATTTCGAACCCGTCTTCGCGCATCGAGATCTGCACGATATGTTCGCCGGCATCGGGAACATCGAGAAACAGCTGCCCGGGAACGCCGACGTGCACCTGTTCCGTTCGCTGCCGGCTGTCCCATTGCCACGCATTTTTTTTGATCGTCTGCCAGCGCTGGCCGCTCTCCGGCCACGTGCCGTTCAGGCCGACGTGCATTCCGTTATCCTCACCACCCGTGGAAAAAATTCGTGCCCAGAAGTGATAGCGGCCGGGCGTACTGAAATGAACTTTGTAGGACAGGACGGCCATCTTGCCCGGCTCGTTGGAAAAGTTCTCGCCGTGCACGAGCTTCTCGTCGTGCGTCCAACGCGTATCCGGCAGCGCCTCCAGATAGGCGCCGCCGCTCGCGCCGGTCACGTGGGTGCCGTCCGTGTCGGGCACTGGCTTCGGGCGCTGGTTCGGAGTGAAGATCTGCCAGGCGCGCTTCTCCGTGAGCTCTTGTTTAAAAAAGTGCTCGGCTTCCACGGAGACCAGTCCGCCGCGCTCGGCAAAAACGAGATCAGCAGTGGCGAGCGGAGCCGGAGGATTCGCGGCAAGAACTGAAGGAGTGACGCCAGCGGCCAGCGACAAGACGCCTGCCAGGGCAAGCGTGAGACGGTTGTAGACGAGTTTCATTGAGGGATTCAGACGGGGTGAAGACGCGCAACGAGATCGGCGAGGGCAGTGTCCGCGCCAACGTTGCCGGGAAATACGACGTAACCGAGTCCTGGATACTTAGACTCGGCTCCAAGCTGCCAGACGGGGACGCCAGGAATCGCCTGACCCAGCACGACGGCGCGGCGAACGCCAAGTCCGTGGGTCGCGGTATCACTGGACGTGATTCCGCCCTTGGCGATGAGATAACGCGGCGTCACCGCCAGGCCTTGCACGATGGCGATCAGCGCATCGGAGACGCGACGGCCGATGTCCAAACTGGTGGCAGCGTCGGTGGACGTGATGAGGGTGCGACTCGTGTAGACGACCGTGTCGCGGCCACCGGCGATCGCACGGTTCATCGCGGCGATCGCGTGAGCGAGGGTGGATGCGCGTGCCGCGGGCTCCAGGAGATCCGTGACCGACAGTTCGATGGCGGTGAGCCGGTCGTTGGCGAGCAATGCTTGAAGTTGAGTCGTCGTCTTTGGGACGTACGAGCCGACGATGACCAAGCCGCCATGGGCGGTGTCGGTCGTGAACGCGGCGGACAAAAGGAGTCCATGCGGTGACTGACCAATCCGTGCGGCCACCCACGCGGCGGCCGTGCGATATAAGAAACGCGAACCGGCCTTTTCGGCGGCGAGAGTGGCAGCGGCCACAACCTCCATGTCGCGCGGCGCGGCGGCGTTGACGACGCAGACGGAGCCGCGAGGAAGGGCGCGAAGTTTTTCCGCGACGGCCGCTGGGCCACCGCAGCGTATCAGTTCCAACGATATGCTCGCGACGTCCGCGGCGCGAACGCGGCCAGCGGTTTTCTCTTCCACCCAGGAGGGCAAATGCGAGTGCCGGTAACCAAAAGCGGCGTCACGAGCGAAGGGCGTTTCGGCGGCCGGTACGAGGCGATCGCCTTCCGCGACATAATGGATGTCGTTGAGCGTGTAACGTCCGCCGGCTTCGAAGTACGGCGTGAGGAGCGTGGCATCAAAAGGCCCGAGGACTTCCGCGAGCGTGTCGGTTTCGAGGGGGTAATAACCGCGGAGCGTTGAGTCGCTGCGACTGGCGACGACGATGGGTCGCTGCGTCGCGGCGGAGGCGGCGCGAAGATTCGTGGCGAGTTCACGATGGAGGGCGCGCGAAGCGTCGGCGGACAAGCTGCGCGAGTTGGTTAGAATATAGAAACAAGCCGGAGCCGCGGCGAGTTCGGACTGGAGTGTCGGCCCGTCCCACGCGGTGGTGACGGCGATGTTGCTGACCGTCTGGGTGCCGGTGGGATCGTCGTCGAGGACGACGAGCGTGCTGTCGGCTGCAGCTTCGCGATTGGATGCGAGCAGGTCCTCCGGCCAAACCGGAGGGAGTGCGTCGAACGCTGCGGCCTTGGAGAGGGGCTGGGTTGAGTTAGGCACCGGTAATTTCGACCTGAACGTTCTGGGTCGCGCCCTTGGAGAGGAAGAGCGCGCGTTTGCCCTGGGTGCCTTGATGCGGTGAAGGCGAAGCGGGCGCGAGGCCGGCGGCGACCAGCTCGGCGTGCGAGATGCCGACATCGGCGACTTTGAAACAGAAGTGATGCAGTCCAGGTCCGTTCTGTGCGAGCCAGGCGTGGAGCGGATGATCGGGCGCGAGGGGTTCCACGAGTTGCAGATGCGTGTTGCCGAGGTCGAGATGAGTGAGGCGAATGGCGCCACCGTTCACGACTTCGGAACAGACGACGGGAAATCCGAGGCGGTCCCGCCAGATTTTGAGTGCGTCTTCGGTGGACGGAACGGCGATGGCGAAATGGTCGAGGCCCTGATGTTTCATGAGTTTGGAGTATGCCGCGTCAGCTTGAGTCACAGGAGGCTAAGGGCGAAGCGGAGAATGAACATCACGGGGAGATAGACGATCAGATAGACCCCAAGCCAGCCGGCATCCCAGGCCCAACCGAAACGGGCGAATGGCGTCCAGAATTCACGATCACCGCGGACGCGGGCCTCGCGATACTCTACGCGAAGTTCGCGCAGGGCGTCGGATGAGTCTCCGGTAACGAAGCGTGGTGGGGGTGGAACCGCATCGCCTGCCACCAATTGGAGCGCGGCGGGTGCAAGGCCGGGTGAACGGAGGTTGATCGGAAATGCCCCTGATGTTCCCGCCGGAAGCTCGACTGTCCAAGCGAGGGTTTGGGCCGGGATCGGTCGCGAGAGAAACGCGCGAAGGTCGTCGAGCAGTTCAGTACGGGTGCGACGAGCGGCGGCGCGAAGGTCCCAGGGCAGATCATCGCTGGGAGCCGTGGTCTGCCAGCGTTGTTCGAGTTGTTCGAGGGTGGACCGCACCGGCGGAAGCTTTTGCTCACGCGGAGTGTGGCTGGCGAGGCTAACGGCTTCCGGGAAGTCCAGGGAAACCGTGGCGCGGTGATCGCCGTCGATCAGCGCGACGATTTGCGCGGTGCTGCCGGGGAGGGGATTCCAGACAGCGGGATCGATCCGCTCGGTAAGCCACAGGAAGGAAAGAATCATCGGCCCGAGTAGAACGGCCAGCGGGGTAAAGGCCGCCAAGGTGAGGCGGGTTTGCACGCCGGCCGCAGCCGCGAGGAGGCGCTCCCGGCGAGGGGACTCTTCCGGGAGGGACCGCGCTTCGGATTGCAGACGCTGTGCGCGAACTTTGGCGGCGACGATTCGGTGGTGATCGTTGAGGACGCGCTGGCCCACGAGAGTGACGGTGGCCGTCACGGCGGCAATGACCGCAACGGTGATAACTTTCCCCCACGCGGCGACCAGCGGCCAGAGCACGATATCAAACGCGGCGATCGCCGGATCGTGAATCCAGGTCGGGGGCAGGAAAAAGAAGGCGGCAAAAAAGACTCCCCAACCAATGAAACCAATTCGGCGCCACCGCGCGGAACGGGCCTCACGGGCGCCGGGCGGGGGTGGAAGCTGGTCGTGCGCGAGCGTATCCGTAGAGTGATGACGGCTGGTCACTGCCGCGGAAGCGGTGCCCCGCCAAACCTGGCCATGTTGACCGTCGACGGTGAGCATTTCGCCATCGCGGAAAAGCCGGGTGGCGCCGGGGAGGGTGACCGCGGGGACGCCCATTTCGCGTGCCACGAGGGCGCCGTGCGAAAGGCTGCCGCCGCATTCGACAATAATGGCGGCGGCGCTGGCGAAGAGCGGAGTCCAGCCCGTGTCGGTGGTGGCGCAGACGAGGACAAAGCCCCGCTCACTGGCGGGGAGTTGATCCGGAGCCGTCAGGACGCGCACCGGGCCCGCGGCACGGCCTTGAGAGAGCGGGAGAGCCGTCCACTGCTCGGCGGCTTGATCGATTTGAGGTGGCGTTCCGAGCGCTTCGACGTCCGCGCGGTCCACGAGCGGAGGCACGATCAGTTTCTTCTCCGCGGCGCGCTTCAGGTGCCGTTCCTCGATAAGTGCGGAAGGGGCATAGCCGATCCGCAAGGCGTGTTCGATCTCAGGGGGAGTGAGAAGAAAAATGCGATCACCGAGCTGGAGTCGACGGGCGGCTTCCAGCGCAAGATCACGAAGCAGGCCGTAACCGAGCATCAAGTGGTGTTTGCCATCCTCGCGGTAGGGAAGGAAACGTCCGAGCAGGGCAACGTGAGCGCGAACCGTAATGGCGTCGCGTCGGGAGAGTTGCAGGGCGAGGCGCTCGAGGCAGGCGTGGGCGGTTTGGGTGCGCGCAGCATGCGTCGAGGCCGGGTCTTCGTGCCCGCGCCAATGCTCGGCGAGCGCGGTGATGGTGGCCGGGCGTTCCGACCAGCGCGGGGTCGCGAGTTCGAATTCCTCGGGCGCGCGATGCCCATTCTCAAAGAGCCAACGGTCGACCGGAAGCCGCTCTTCGGCGAGTTCGCGCAGTCCCGCGTTCGAGTTGACCGTGGCGTCAGCGCGAGCCGGCATCGAAAGCGTCGCGAGGAGCGCGTCCGCATCGTCCTTCCAGAAATGATCACCAAGAAACTGTCGCAGGCGATCGGTGGCGAACACGCACAACAGACTCGGCAAAAGAGAGAGCGGGGCGAACTCGTCCATCGTGCGTTGTTCGCGGGCCCGCCACAGCGCCGACCATTCGGCGGCGCTCAGTGGCCGGAGGTCGCGTAATCGCTCGGTGGATACCCAAGCGTCGAACGCCGGAATGATTTCCTGCTCGAGCCTTTGCTCCAGATCGGCGGCCAGAGCCTGGAGGCGGCGCTCGACGGTTTGAACTAACCGGTTTGCCCGCCAGAGCGCAGCGGCCGATCCGGCGGACAACGTGGGCGGACCGCTGGCGGCGCTCGGATCGGTGCGCAGGCGTTCAAGGTCGTAGCGGAACGGAAACCCGGCTCCGAACATCTCCGGCCCGCGGGTCACATCCAGATAGATCCGGCCGGCGATCAGTTCCAGAAATCCATCGGCCTCCACGACGGGACCGGGCAGGAAGCCGACCTCGCGCATGAGTTTTCCGTATCCACCCGAGCCTGACATGAACCGCCGGAGGACGTGCCACGTCAGAGGCGTGGGACGCGGCGCGGTTTCGCCGAGGTTGTGCTCGATCCAGGGGCCGCGACCGGAGTCGAGGGCGGCAAGCAGGCGAGTGCGGGTCTCAAGCAGGACCGCCTCTTGCGCTGCGGCGGCGGCGAGCGTGGTGATCGGACGGGATTGGAGGATGTAGACGCTACCGGCGTGAAGGGCCCATTCGATATCCTGGGGCGCGCCGTGAATCGTTTCGATGCGGCGGCCCACTTCGGCGAGCGCGGCGACATCAACTGCGGAGAGAACGGGCGCGAGGCGTTGTTCGCCCATCAGGGGACTCAGCGTTCCGGTTGCCGCATCAAACGTGGCGGATTTTTCGGCGATGGTGGCGTCCAGCACCTGACCCGTGTGGTGATCGAGCACGAGCACGTCGGGCTGGACCTTGCCTGACACGACGGCTTCGCCGAGCCCCCAGGCGGCTTCGAGCAGCATCTCATTTCGTCGGCCGTTGCGGGGGTTGGCGGTGAAGAGAACGCCTGCGGCATCGGCCGGGACGAGGCGTTGCACCACGAGTGCGAGGGAAACGTTGTTGGCGTCGACCGCGTGGCCCGCGAGGTAGCGGGTGACGCGATCGGAATTGGATGCGTGCCAGCAACGCCGCACGGCCTCGATCAGGGAGGCTTCACCTTGGACGCCGAGAATGGTCTCGTATTGTCCAGCCATCGACATCGCAGCCCCGTCTTCGACCGTCGCGGACGAACGGACCGCGACGGCGGCGGACCCGAGCGCCCGATAGGCGGCGAGCAACGGCGTCAGAACAGCATCGGGAATGGTATCGCGGCCGACCTCGCGCCAGGCCTCGAAGGCGGCGGTGGTGATGGCAAACCCAGGGGGGACGGGCAGCCCCGCGTTGATCAGACGGGCAAGGCTTGCGGCCTTGCCGCCGACGAGTGACGCATGGTGCGCGGCGGAAAGCGGGAGAATCCAGGGACGTTCGTTCATTGCCGCGATTTTGCTCCGCTGAAGGCTCGCAGGCCTCCGGTTTCGCTGCCGATGAAAAGACGGCCACCGCTGATGAAGGGTGCGCTGAGCGACATCCCAAGCGCGCCAGGACGGTTCCTCGCGTTGAGGTAGTGCTTCTCCAGCAAGGTCCCGTCGCTGAGTGAGAGGACGCCGAGATAGCCGTCAGCGCTGGCGGCATACACCAGTTCAGCGGTGACGGCGGCGCCACCGAGGACGGGAGAGGTGCCGTTGATGCGCTGACGCCAGAGAACGGCGCCATCGCGGGTGAGGTCGAGCGCAACGACTTCGCCGTTGCGCACCGGGCAGATCGCCACGTTGCCTCGTACGGCGATGGGGCCAAGCACGGCGTCGGGCAGCTCAACGGTCCAGCGCACCGCGCCGGTTAGTCGATCGAGAGCGAGGACCGCACCGGCGGGACTCCTGGCTGCGTTGACGAAATCACCATTGCCGCAGCCGGCGAGCAGCAGATCGCCGGCGAGGGTGATTGGACCCGTCGCGGGATGAGGCGTGGCATAGCGCCAGAGTTCACGGGTCAGCTGGGCGGCCTTGAGGGCGTCAGCGGATTCGGTGCGAAGCGCCACGATGGCACTGCCGTTGAAGCCGCTGCCGATGTACGCGACACCGTCAGCGAGTGCGGGTGAACTTTCCGGGTCGGTGACATCGTGGCGCCAAACCTCGTGTCCGGTTTCGAGATCGACG
The DNA here is from genome assembly GCA_038212175.1 of Opitutales bacterium. GTDB lineage: Bacteria > Verrucomicrobiota > Verrucomicrobiia > Opitutales > Opitutaceae > CAMAXB01. The sequence continues at coordinate 9,600 of JBBQUU010000110.1, forward strand.
GCGAAGACGTATCCAGGATGTCCGGACACGCGATGATCGTTACCGACTTCGATGGCGCCGGCGCCGACCACCACGAGGTTGCCGAGAATGGCGGGAGAACTTTCGATGTGCAGCGGAGTGGGAACGATCCACTTGATGCGGCCGGTCTGGGCGTCGACGCAGATGAGGTCGCAGTTTGAATCGGGATGCAGGCCCTGGCCAATCACGACGAAACGTCCGTCGGCGCTGACAGCGGGTGAACTGAAAATGCCTTTGAAGGGCTGTTTGTCGTCGCGTTCGTCGATTTCCCAAACCTTCCGGCCCGTGGTGGCGTCAAGACAGACAAGGGCGCCGAAGGTTTTGGGCGGATCGAGCAGACACCACGCCGCGTATACGCGATCGCCGAGCACGACGGGGGAGGAGAGAAACATGGCGAACTCCTCCTCGTGTTCCCAGAGCGGGCTCAGCTCGAGTGGCGCGGGGCCGCCGCCGTGGCCCGTGCGGTCGAAGCCGGCGCGGAAATTTGAGCGTGAGGCGGTGGACGTGGACGCCGGATCGGGTTGAGCGGAGGGGGCGGAAGTGGAAAGGGTCGCCGGAGCTGAAACTGAGCTTGAAGGAGAACCTGATGGAGCTGCGCCGGTCGAGTTGGACACACGGGAGGCCTGGCGTTGTTCTTCGCGAATGAGTTCAAGAGCGATCTTGGTCCAGTCGGTGGTGGTGCCGCTGGTAGCCGTCCGACGGATTGAACTCGCGGTGCTGTTGTTGGGATCGGGTGCGGGCCAGAAGAAGATAAGCGCGCTTAGTCCCAAGATTCCGAATACAGTGCCCGCAGCGCGGCCGGGATAGCGGCGGCAGGCGCGGGCCAGCTCGCGTGGTTTGAAGATGATCGCGGCAAGGCTGGCGACTCCGGCGACCAACGCCGGCAAGAGTGCTGCGCCGGTGTTGACGAGAATGGGAACGACCGCGAGCGGGGTGGAGAAATCAAGAATCATCGAACGGCTTCAATGCGAGTAATGGCGTCAGTGGCGGGTGGGATTGTGATCGGCCAGGCGCGTTCATGGCCGTCGGAGTAACGGACCCGAACGACATGGGCGCCGGGCTCGCGGACGGCGAAAATGGCTTCGTCGGGACTGGCGCAACCGGTGGCATTATTGCCGCCGATGAAACGAACATCGCGTTTCGTGCCGTCTGACGTCTCGAGATGGACGGTGGCCCCGACGACTCCGAGGGGGCCTTGGACGCTGACGACGAGGACGCCGGTCTTGAGCATGCGCGCTATTTCGTCAGTGGCGTTCTCCACCGGTTTTCGGTAGGATAACGTGTCATTGCGAATCAGAAAGATCTGGCCCTGTTCGTTGCCGATGAGCAAGTCGGGTTGACCATCGCCGTCGGCGTCGCCCGTGGTTAGGCCCCAACCGCCGAGTTCCTGCGCGGGGCCGCTGAACATGCGTTCGTAGGCGCGATGCACGTCGCCGAGCATGAAGGATCCGTAGCCCCGGTTGATGATGAATCGATTGTGACCATTGCGGGCGCGGCTGACGGTGTAGAAGTCGACGTGGCCATCAAGATTCAGATCAGCGGCGACGGTCGTGAGATGAAGGAACGAGCCTTCGCTGATTTCGTTGCCGTGCTCGGTGACATCGACCGGTTGGCCGTCGCGGTTCTCGATTACGTGCCAGCCGTTTTCGACGGGGATGATCAGATCCGTTCGAGCGGTGCCAAGAATCGGAGCGAACGCCCCGGCACCCGTGAAGCCGGCCGCCTCATTCTGGCCGGAAATCAGGCGCAGTTTGGGCATG
>JBBQUU010000111.1:0-10903 GCA_038212175.1 Opitutales bacterium
GGCCAGCCGCAGCCCGACTCGAACTTGTCGGACGAGGCGAACAGCGGCTCGCCCGAGACGATGTCGACGTAGATGCCGGGCTCCTTGTTGTCGAGGTGGGCGCCGGTACCGGGGCGTTCAGTCGCGTTCCGCTGGGTCACGCGGAACTGTTCCGGCGTGAGCGCGGCAATCGCTTCGGGGGATTTGCGGTAGTTGGGCATGTGTATCCTTTCAACGGGTCGCGAAGGGCGCTTTGAGTGTTTCAGTGCGCGTGAGCGTGGCGGTCTCTCGCGCATAATTTTTGACGGCCCCCACTGACACCCGCGATGGACTAGAGATAGGTCCATAGATTCTCGCTTCCTTGGATCAAGTCGGTGGGCAAAATGGCCCCAGTCCAGAAACCTTCGTTGCTTTGTCTGACATGATGGTTCTTTCGTTCTCTGAGTTTGCTTATGTTCTCTATTGGCTACCGGCCTAACGGGTCGTGAAAAGGCGATTGCCCCGTGATTTGTACCAAGCCAAGGATGGAATATGAACTGACGGAGTCGGGTGGGCTATCGGGTCTTAGTCCCACTCAGACATGGGAGATTAACGGTTGTCCTGCTCATGTCCTCTCCATCTCGGCTTTCATGTTCGCCACGGCGTGCAGCGAAGGTCGGGCTAGGTACGATCCGGCCGGGTAGGTAACAGACAATCCGGGGCGCGGTCACCGGGGCGCTTCCCCTTGATGCGGTTTCAAGGCGCACGGGACTGCTCCAGCAAATACAAAAACACCTCTGCGGCATGCCAGGTGTGTGGGGCGGCGATCTTCTCGCGGGCGAACACGGGATCCAGCACGTCGAGCTTCAGGTAGTCCGCCTGGCTGGCGCGTTGTTCCCAGGTGAGCGGATAATCGCGGTTGCTGATCGGGCTGCCCTTTTCCCCGTGGAAATGGTCCACCGCCCACCCCAGAGACGGATAGTTCCCCCGGTCGCGCGCATCGCCGCCCGGCACATGCGCGTCCCGGTAATCCCACCAGAAGAGCGCCGAGTAACTGTCCTTCACCGGCGGCACGCCAGCGCTCGAAGGTGCGCCAGAAGCTTTCCCGCATCCCTGTCGCATCGATCTCCACCCAGACCGAGATCGGCCGTTTGGAATTCTCCGGCGGCGCATTGACGAATTCGAGGCTCCGCGACGCGGTGGCCGTCATCAAATGAAACTCCAGCTCCGACGCATTGAGCAGCACGTCGAGCGCATTGGGGTCGTTGTTGGTGTTGAACTCGTCACGGCTCCATAGCCGCTGTTTGTGGTCGTAGCGCAGCCCAATGAAATGGCAGGAAACCCGTGGGATGATCGCCGGTTCCATCAACACGATCCGCAACTTGGCAAGGCGATTCCCTACGGGGTCTACGATTTGAGCGCGAATCAAGGCTGGGTAAGTGTGGGGATCGATCACGACACGGCGCGCTTTGCCGCGGGCGCGGTGCTGCGCTGGTGGAAAAAGATGGGGGCGAAGCGTTATCCTGCAGCTCGTGAACTGTTGATCACCGCCGATGGCGGAGGGAGCAATGGCAGTCGCTGCCGCTTGTGGAAAGTCGCCCTGCAGGATTTGGCCGTGCAGTTGCAGATGCCGATTCGCATCTGCCATTTTCCCCCGGGCACGAGCAAGTGGAACAAGATCGAGCACCGAATGTTTTGTCACATTACCCAGAACTGGCGGGGACGGCCGCTGATAAGTCACGACGTCATTGTTCAGTTGATCGCCAGCACCACCACCAGAACAGGCCTGAAGATACAGGCCGAGTTGGACGCCGGTTCTTATCCGGCAGGCATCAAGATCACCGACGTTGAACTCGCGGCGCTGAATCTGAAACGGGCCGACTTCCACGGAGATTGGAACTATACTCTCCTTCCGATACGGAAGAAGAATTAGTCAGGTTATTCTGACGCGACTCCTAAGTCTGCCCTCTCTTTTTATCGGAAGGGTGCCCCAAGAATTCCGTGAGGTTTGCCGGCTCGGTCAGATCGCGAATCGTCGGGTGTGCCTCGCTCCAATCCAGCACGCCCACGCGAAGACGGTAATCCGCCAGTCCGAAATATGCGACAAGCCAGCGCTCTCCTTCGCGGCAGATGACCTCCATGCCCGTGATATCGTTGCGCAGGACCTGCGGCGGCTGGCCGGTCCAACGAAGGGGATTGTCTGAAGGCACAAAACTCCACGCATGGTGGCCGCCAAAAAACAACAGCCACTCGTGGCCGCGACGTTGAACGTTGCTGGATTCGCAATGGTTCCACGCGGAGTGGGCATAAGCCACCCCCTCATCGCGCCACTCGAGCAGATCGGCCGAAGACGCGAGCGCGACGCACCCGTCGCCCTCCCGGGTCACGGCAGTGTAGTAGAGCAAGAATCGTCCATCATGCTCGATCACGTGAGCATCCCGGCAGGCCGCCCCCCCTTTGGTCGGGCAAAACGCCCAACCGTATTCCTCGGGGCGGATGATCGGCCGATCTCCTATCCTGTTCCAAGAATAGAGATCATCCGAGACCGCCAGACCGATGCGTTGGGTATTGTCGGTTGCCACGCCGGTGTAGAACAACCAATGCCGACCGCCGTGGGCGATCACGTACGGAGCGAAGACATGACCGTAGTCCCACCCCCGGAGATCGATGAAAAAACAGGGTTCGTGCGTCTCCCAGCTGACGAAATCCCGGGTGGTCGCGTGACCGAAGAAGAGTTCGTTGCCTGGGAGGCAACAGCTCACCCCTGGCGTACCGGCGATGTGATAGAGATGCCATTCGCCACCTGCCTCGTACAGGCAAAAATCCTTCAGGTAAAATCCTCGCGGCGCATAGCCTTTGCCCAGCCAGTCTTCCTGATGCCGCCGCTGCGCCGCCACCGCATCGCGGTAGCACTTGTAATCCATGTTCTCGAAACCCATCGAGCCCTTTCATGCGCTCTCGTGGCTCGTGAAGCGAGACGGTTCGATCAGGCGGGCGGGGGACACACTGGCGGGGTCGCCGTCCGCTCCCGCTCACATTCTCGCCGCCCGGTCGCTTCCATCCTTGCACGCCCCGGGGCGAGGTTTTGGGTAGCCCTGTGCCCGCCGACTCGAGCTTCGTCCATCTTCACGTCCACACCGACTACAGTCTGCTCGACGGGGCCTGCCGCATCGACCGGCTGATGGACCGCGCCGCCTCGCTCGGGATGAATGCCCTGGCCCTCACGGACCACGGCAACCTCTACGGCGCCATAGAGTTCTACAATGCGGCCAAAGGCAAAGGCATCAAACCGCTGATTGGCTGCGAACTGTACCTCTCTGAGGGCTCACGGCTGGAAAAGAACGGCCGCGCGGAAGACGGAAAGAGCTACTACCACCTCGGCTTGCTCGCCAAGAACCTCACCGGCTACCAGAACCTGCTCAAACTGGTCAGTGACGCGCACCTCAAGGGCTTCTACTACAAGCCACGCACAGACTTGGAGACGCTGGCCAAGCACAGCGAGGGCCTGATCGGGTTTACTGGCTGCCTCGCCTCGCTCGTGCCTCAGCACCTGATGCACGACCGCTTCGACGACGCCCGTGCCGCGCTGGCCCGCTTCGTCGACATCTTCGGCCGCGAGAACTACTTCGTCGAGATTCAGGACCACGGCATTTCGGAGCAGCGCAAAATCATCCCCGATCTGCTGACGCTCGCGGAGGAATTCAACTTGAAGGTCATCTGCACGAACGACGTGCATTATGTCCGGCACGAGGATGCCGCTCCTCATGATGCCATGCTGTGCATCCAGACCGGCGCCAAGCTGGAGGAAGAGAACCGGATGAAATTCACCGGCGCGGAATTCTACCTCAAATCGCGCGAGGAGATGGCCAAGGTCTTCGGCGAGCGCCCGGACTCACTGGTCAACACGCACCTCGTCGCCGAGATGTGTGACCTCTCGATCCCGTTTCCCAAGGGTTCCGAGCGTTATCCCCGCTATCCGCTGCCGGTGGAGATCGTCGCCGCCAAGACGAGCCCGGCGGGATACCTGCACCAACTCTGCATCGAAGGCCTCAAGCACCGCTACAATGTCGACCACGCCGCGGTCGCCACGCACAAGATCGTCGCCGCGCGCCTCGCGTTGCTCACCGACCTGCCACCCGGCCAGAAGCCCGCGCCGCCCGACTATGGCGGTCTCGCGTCCGACGAACTGCTGGTCGTGCGCATGGCCTACGAGCTCGCGATCATCACGGTGACAGGCTTCGTCGACTATTTTCTTGTCGTCTGGGACTTCATCGCGTGGGCGAAAGGACACGACATTCCCGTCGGCCCCGGCCGCGGCTCCGGCGCCGGTTGCATGGTCGCCTACCTTCTCGGCATCACGAACATCGACCCGATCCGCTTCGGTCTGCTCTTCGAGCGCTTCCTCAACCCCGAGCGCGTTTCGCCGCCGGACTTCGATATCGATTTTTGCATGCGACGCCGCGAAGAGGTCATCAATTACGTGCGCGAGAAGTACGGACGTGATTGCGTGGCGAACATCATCACCTACGGCACGCTCGGCGCCAAGATGGTCATCCGCGATGTTTCGCGGGTCAACAACCTGCCCTTCGCCGAGGCCGATCGGCTCGCGAAGATGATACCCGACGAGATCAACATCTCCCTCGAGGACGCCATCACGAAGAGTCAGGAACTGCGCGAGGAAATCGCCCGCAATCCCATCGCCAAACGCATCGTCGACTCCGGCCGTGTACTCGAGGGCATGGTGCGAAACACCGGCAAGCACGCCGCGGGCATCATCATCACCGACAAGCCGCTCGATGAGTTTGTCCCCCTCACCCTGCAGGAAGGCGACGTCACGGTGCAGTTCGACATGAACGCCGTGGGCAAGCTTGGCCTGCTGAAGATGGACTTTCTCGGGCTGAAGACGCTCACCGTCATCTCGGACGCCGTCATCAACATCCGTCGCACCGCCAATCCGACCTTCGACATCGAGACGGTCTCCCTCGAGGATCCGAAGACCTACGAGTTGCTCAACGTCGGCAAGACCGTCGGCGTCTTCCAGCTTGAGTCCGGCGGCATGCAGAACGCCTCCAAGCTCGTCGGCATCTCCAACATCGACGACATCAACGCCATCTCGGCGCTCTACCGCCCAGGTCCGATGGCCTTCATCCCCGATTATGCCCGCGGCAAGAAAGACCCTGCGACGATCTCCTACCCGCACCCGCTGCTTGAACCGGTGCTCAAGGAGACGTACGGGGTCATCGTTTACCAGGAGCAGGTGATGGAGTGCGCCCGCGTGATCGGCGGCTACACCCTCGGTGGCGCCGACATGTTGCGCCGTGCGATGGGCAAGAAGGACGCCGAAGCCATGGCCAAGGAGCGGGTGAAATTCGTCGAGGGCGCCAGGCGGCTGCACAGCATCTCCGAGAACAAGGCCAACGAGATCTTCGACCTGCTCAACAAGTTCGCCCAGTACGGCTTCAACAAGTCGCACTCCGCCGCCTACGCCGTCGTCGCCTACCAGACGGCGTATCTGAAGGCCAACTACCCGGTACAGTTCATGGCCGCCGTGCTCACCGCCGAGCTGGGCAACGCCGAGAAGGTCTCGCACTTCGTCGCCGAGGCCGAGGCCATGGGCATCGTCGTGCTCGGGCCGGACGTCAACGAGTCGCGCGAGACCTTCACGCCCGTCGGCGACAAGATCCGCTTCGGGCTCGCCGGCATCAAGGGCGTGGGCGAATCCGCCTCCCAGAAGATCATCGAGGAGCGCGACCGCAACGGGCCCTTCGCCGACTTTGACGATTTCATCCAGCGCGTGGACGCCCGCGCGATCAACAAGCGCGTGCTCGAACACCTCGTGAAGACGGGCGCCTTCGATTACAGCGGCGCGGCGCGCAAACCGATCTTCGACCGCATCGATTCCGCGATCGCCGGCGCGGCGGCGCACGCGAGGGACCGCGCCGCGGGACAAAACAACTTCCTCGACATGCTCAGCGAGCCAGCGCCCTCCGGGCGAAATCCCAAATCCCAGGAATCAAATCCCAGAGAAGTCCGCGCAGCGACGGGAGGCGAGGATTTCACGCAGAACGAGAAACTCTCCTTCGAGAAAGAATTGCTCGGCTTCTACGTCTCCGGGCACCCGATGAACACTTACATCGGCTTGTCGGAGGCGATCGACACCTACGCGGTCGACGAATTGCTCGAGCAAGGCGACCGCGTCGAATTCCGCCTCGCCGGCATTGCGAGCAACCTCGTGAAGAAGCTCTCGAAGAAGGACAACCGCCCCTGGGTCGCGTTCACGCTGGCCACGCGCAAGGCGACCGTCGCGCTGAACATGTTTGCCGACGCCTACGCGGCCTACGGCCAAAACCTGGCCGAAAACGCACCCGTTCTCGTGCAGGGCAACATTCTCAAGGGTGACGATGGGGCGCGCATCAACGTCAAGGAGGCGTATCCGCTGGAGAACTTCACCAGCGGCGTTGTGAAGCGCGTCACCTGGCTGCTCCACCCCGGACACCCGGAGCTCCCGGCGTTCCTGCGCGAGGTGCGCGAGACGCTCAACCGGCAGGCCGGCGACACGCGCACCGAGTTTGGTTTTGTTTTCGAGGACCGCGTCGCCTCCATTGCCGAGGCGTCCAGCGCCCTGGGCTGGAAGCTGGACCCCGCCACGTTTCAGGACCTTCGCTCCCACCCGGCCGTCGCCGGCGTGCAGCTCGAAACCAAGCGCCTTGAGATCAAGGAAACCCGCCGCTGGGCGAAGCGGGGGTAGTCCGCATATTTCACATCCTCGGAGAAGACTGCCTTTGGGCCACAGAGAACACCAAGCCCCTCGGCATGCTCTGGGCCTTGAGTTTTTCGCCCCTTAGGCGCAGCGTCTAGTGACCAAGAAATTTAACAGGAGTACGCGGAGGGCGCAGAGAGCCCACACGATCAGACCGGACTCCGAGGCGATCCGGCGAACCTGCTCACCCACGCGATAGCGGGTGGACGCGTGGGTCCCTCCACGCGTGGGTTGAAACCTATCTCGCCTCGCGGCGCAGGCACACCGTCCGTCGGCGAAGCAGGCGCAGGGACGCGCCCGCCCACCTGGCCCACACGATCAGGCCAGACTCCGAGGCGACGCGGCGAACCTGCTCACCCACGCGATCGCGGGGTTACTCGACTCTGCGGTCTCGGCGAACTCGTGTAATAATTCGGGGGCGGAGACGTTGGCGCCGCGACAGAGGCGCGCAGGCCTGCAAAAAGCCGAGGTTGAGCCCTGACCGCGGTCGGCGCCCGCGGCTACACCCTGACCTAAGGGGAACATGTTTGCGCGAAGGGCGGGAGGGATGCGTTTGGTTCACCCGCGGCGCCAACGCCGCAGCGACTGGCCGGTCAGCGAGCGATCACACGCTTCGATCTCGCTCCGCGGGCCCGCGAAGACGAGATCGCCGCCAGCGCTTCCGCCACCGGGGCCGAGGTCGATGATCCAATCGCCCAGATTAATGACGTCGAGGTTGTGCTCGATGATGATGACGGTGTTGCCCTGATCGCGCAGTTTGAAGAGCAGATCCATCAGGTTCTGAATGTCGACCCAGTGCAGGCCCGTCGTCGGCTCGTCGAGGATGTAAAGCACACCGCCCTGCCCGCGCTTGCTGAGCTCCAGCGAGAGCTTCAAGCGCTGCGCCTCGCCGCCGGAGAGCGTAGTCGCTGACTGGCCGAGCGTGAGATAACCGAGGCCGACCGCGTTCAATGTCTCCAACTTGTCCATCACGCGCGGAATGTTGCGAAAGAGCGCCATGGCCTCGCGCACCGTCATGTCGAGCACGTCGGCGATGGACTTGCCGTGAAAGAGCACTTCGAGCGTCTCGCGATTAAAGCGGCGGCCTCCGCAGCTCGGACACGGAGCGTAGGCGTCGGCCATGAACTGCATGTCGAGTTTGATCACGCCATCGCCCTGGCAGCGCTCGCACCGACCGCCGCGCACGTTGAACGAGAACCGGTTCGCCTTGTAGCCGCGCACCTTGGCCAGCGGCACCTGCGCGTAGAGGTCGCGCAGCAGATCGAGCAGTTTGGTGTACGTCGCCGGATTCGAACGCGGACTGCGTCCGATCGGTTCCTGATCGACCTGCACCAGTTTCTCGAAGAAATCGAGATGCTCGATGTGCCGGTGCTTGCCCGGAATGGACTTGGCGCCGTTGAGCTTTCGCGCCGCCGCCGCCGCGAGAATGTCGTTCACCAGCGTGCTCTTGCCGGAGCCGCTCACGCCGGTCACGCAGGTGAGCAGACCGACCGGAAATCGGACGTCAATGCCGCGCAGGTTGTGCTCGCGCGCCTCGCGCACGGTGAGATAAGCCCCATCGGGCTTTTTTTGCTTCGCGTCGCGGGTCACAAAGGCCTTGCGGGCCAGATACTGGCCGGTTCGCGTCGAAGCCTTGGGTGCGGCCATCAATTGCTCCGGCGTACCCTGAAAAAGGATACGCCCTCCCTCGGTCCCGGCTTCCGGCCCGAGTTCGATGATCTCGTCGGCCATTCGCATCGTGTCCTCGTCGTGCTCCACGACGAGAACGGTGTTTCCGCGGTCGCGCAGTTCTCGAAGGTTATCGAGCAGCTTCTGATTGTCGTGAGGATGCAACCCGATGCTCGGCTCATCCAAAACGTAGATGACGCCCATGAGTCCCATGCCCAGCTGCGTCGCCAGACGCACCCGCTGCGCTTCTCCACCCGACAAAGTGACGTAGTCGCGATTGAGAGTCAGGTAGCCCAACCCTGTCTCCAGCAGGAACCGCAGCCGCTGCTCGATGCCCGTGACGATCTCTTTGAGCGCCATATCCCCCGCCAGCGTTTCCACCAAACCCAATGCGACCCCGTGCGCCGCCGCCACATCGAGCAAAAAGAACTCCGTAATCGAAAGCGCCGCCGGCGCGGACTCGGTTTGGCCTTCAATGTTCGCCGTTGGTTCTTCGATGTTCGACGTTCGAGGTTGAAGATTGGTCGTTGGATGTTGGATGTTCGGGTCGCGCACCGCGATCCGCACATTCGCGCTGCGGGCATTCAGACGTGCTCCGGCGCATTCCGGACACGGGCCGCTGACCATGTACGTGGTCAAGCGCGCCCGGAAACCTTCGCTCAACGTCGCCCGCCAGCTCTCCTCCAATGCCGCGAGCACGCCGGGAAATGACGTCGCCTTGGCCTCCCGCATCCGCCGCAGCTTGAAGGCAAAGAGGCGGTCGCCCGCGCCGTGCAGCAAGGTGTGGCGCACCGCCTCAGGCAGGTCCTTCCACGGTATGTCCGCATCGAACGGCAGCTGCTCGGCCAGCTGCTTGAGGATGGCGTTGTGCTTGATCATCAGATTCTTCCCGCCCAGACGCCACGGCTTGAGCGCGCCTTCGCGTACACTCTTCTCCGGATCCGGCACGACAAGCTCAGGAACGAAACGCAGTTTGCGCCCCAATCCCCCGCAGGTGGTGCAGGCGCCCTCGGAATGGTTGAACGAAAAATGACGCGGGGTGAGCTTCTCGAAAACATCGCCGCAGATCTCGCAGGCGAGCGACTGGCTGAGCGTGAGCTCACGCCACGGTGCGTCGGCGGATTTTTGAGCAAGCAGGACCGCCCGGTCGCGGCCCTCGCGAAACGCGAGTTCGAGGGAATCGGCCAGCCGGCTGCGTTGATCGGCTTGGGCCAGCAGGCGGTCTACGACGACCTCCACCGCGATTTCCTTCGACCCCACGCCCGTCGGCAGCAGGTTGGGCTCGTCGAGGCTCCGGATCACACCGTCCATCCGGACCCGTTGAAACCCGCGCTGGCGCAAACGCGGCAGTTCGTCGCGCAGCACGCTCGACCTGGCCCGCATGAAAGGCGCAAGCAGCATGAGGCGTTCGCCCGCCGCTTCGGTCAGCACGCGATGAACATTGTCATCGAGCGACCGCCGCACCACGCGCCCCCCATCCTTCGGACACCGTTGCTCGCCGTGCAGCGCCCACAGCAGACGCGCATAGTCGGCGATCTCGGTCACCGTCGCTATCGTGGTGCGGGGCGAAGACCCGCCGGTGCGTTGCTCGATGGCCAGAACCGGTGAAAGCCCGTGAATGAAATCGACATCCGGCCGTTTGAGCTGCTCCAGCACCTGGCGCGCCTGGGTCGAGAGCGACTCCATGTACTTGCGGTAGCCTTCCGCGTAGATCGTGTCGAAGGCCAGCGACGACTTGCCCGAACCGCTCGGTCCGGTGAACACCACCAGCTTTCCCCGCGGAATGCGCACTTCGAGGTTCTTGAGGTTGTGCTCACGGGCGCCTTTGACGTGGATGTGGGTCGCAGCCTGCATGGTGGTCAACCAGCACCTTACGCAAATCCCCCGGGGAGCAAGCGGCGAATTGGAAGACTTCCCCCATCCCCGAGTTCAATCTCTGCGTTCTCTCTGTAAAACGGATCGTGGTCTGCGGTTCGAGTGCGCAGCCAGTTCAGTTCTCACAGGAGTCCGCTGAGAGCGCGGAGCACCGGACAGAGAGGAAAGCTGTTTTGGGGGAAAACAGGTGAATTGCTGGGTCTATCTCGCGGTGTCGTCCTGTTTTGTTTCGTCACCAACGTCCGAATACACCCGGACGTAGTCGATCCGCAATTCCTGGGGAAAAACCGTCGTGTCATCGGGGTAACCGGGCCAGCGACCGCCGACAGCCAGATTGAGCAGCAGGAAGAACGGGGATCAGACCGTAGAGATCTTTGTCGTCGCGGATGTTGGTGGCGTTAAGCTGCAGGTTACGAGGCCGATTTCGTCACCGACGGAGAAGTCCGCGACCTCCATCGCATAGAGTTCCTGCGCAGCTACCTCAAGGAACTGCATCGTGCCATTCTGTAACCGCCTGGTCGTGCTTCGTCAGAAGTCCTGCAAGCGCGACTCGATGGCGCCGCGCTCCGGTTCGATGCGTGCAAGCACTTCACCGAGCAGGTAAATGGAACCCGTGACGAGCAACAGGTCACCGGGGCCGCC
>JBBQUU010000112.1:0-10769 GCA_038212175.1 Opitutales bacterium
CTGGGGCAGTAGCCGGGAGTCCGGCGGGCTTTACCGCGCCGAAACAACGGACGGTGTCACCTACGAGAACCTCCGCCCGTTGGAGAGCCCGATGGCACCTGAGCATCTCTTGAGCATGACGTATAACGAACGCGACGGCGTTTACCTGGCTTTGGAGCGGGCCTTTGGTCCGTCGCGATTTCACGCCTTGGCATCACGCGATGGCATCCGGTTTTCTCCTGTGTCCGACCGGCCGGCGTTTGTAGATCACGACGGGGCTCATCTGTTGTGGGACGGCGAGCGCAATCGATACATCGTGGTCGGCCTGACCTATCAGAAGATTCCCGAGCCGCGGCCTTTCATCGACAACCTGGTTTGGCAGGATCGTTTTCGCGCCGAGGGTTTTGGGTTGCGCCGCGTGTTCGCGATTCGGCAAAGCCCGGACGGGAAGGCATGGACGCCGGGGCAGAGCGTGAATCAGCGGGACCCGGCCACCTGGCTGTCGGCCGAACACCTCATCGTATCTGACGACACGGATCCGGTGGACCTCGAGTTCTACTGGTTTCTCGCGTTTCGGCACCACGACCGATGGGTGGGGATCGCGATGACCTACGCACCGAGCCCGTTCAACGTGCTGGAACGAACGCCCTACGACGTGTACCCCTCGAAGCACGGACCGCATCTTGCTACGGAATGGTGGGTCAGCGCCGACGGCATGAAATGGGAACGCCCGTGGCGGGATACGCCGGCGACGCTCGACTGGCGGATCTACTTCGGGCACGCGCCGATGCGAATGCACGACCGGATGCTCTTCCTCACGAGCAATCAGCTCTACAATCTCCCGCCAGACCACGGCGCGCGGCCCGGAACGCCGCAGGAGGTGTACAGCCTGCCGCTGGACCGGATCGGGTCCGTAGGATCGCACGCGCTCGCGAGTTTCACCAGTCGACCCTTCGTCATGACGTCGGGCGGCGTTTCTCTGAACTACGAAAATGAAGGACGCCTGACGGTCGAGTTGGTCGATGCCGCTGGGAAGGTGGTAAGCGGAACTGCGCAGGAGTTGCCCTGCGGCAGTGAAATTGCGGGACCGCTCCGCTGGGGCACGCGTGTCGCCGCGGAGATCGCAGGTCGTGAGGTCCGGATCCGCTTTCACACCGAGAAGGCCCGCGTCTATGCCCTTTACCATGAATAGCAGGTTCCCCGCTCTTTGCGCACGCGCCTTGCTTGTTTCGCTGGTTCGCCAAAGGTGCCAATGGCGGTGGCTTGAAAGAGTGAGGCAAGGCCGATCGTTTTCTCCGACAACCCCTGAGTCCGCCCGTCAGCAGACGGGTTCATTTCAACCCTCGCAATCCTCCTTGAGCCATCCTCTCTTCCCCTCGCGTTGCCTGTTTCATCCTCCGGTCGTGGCCGTCGCACTCTCGCTGGCCGGTTGGATGTTGGGTTTTGGCGTCGCCGAGGTTGTCGCGTCCGACCTTCCCGCTTGGGCCGGTCGTGCGCCCACCGGCGATATCGTTCGGATCGCCGTTCCACCGTCGGCCAATCCGCGGTATGCCCACCTCGCGTGGCCGAAGGCGGTGCGCACCGCCGATGGCACCATCGTGCTGGGCTATCAGGCCGGCACTCATCATGGGAACGGGAGTTCGCCCGCCATCTCGATTTCCACCGATGGAGGCAGGACGTTTACTCCGCCGCATGTACTCAAGGAGTTCGGCCCCGAACACGAATACACCAACAGCGGCAACATGGCGATCGGCGTCGCTCACGATGGCTCCGTCATTGTGCTCTCCCACGGTCATCGCCGCAACGAGGCCAACCACATCTTCGGCTGGCGCTCGGCCGACAGTGGTCGGACCTGGAAGCCAGTGGATACGTCCGCCCTCGGACCCAACAAGACCGGCTCCTCCACCGGGTCCATCGTGCAGCTTCCCGGACGGAAGCTGATGGTCGTCGGTCACTATCGCGGCGGCTCGAAACCCTACGAACTCGGCATCTGGCAGTCGGTCTCCGAGGATGATGGTCTGACTTGGGGCGAACCGGCGATGGTTAATAATCTGAACGCGGGTGAACCCGTGCTGGTGCGCAAGGACGACCGGCTCCTGGTCTTCATTCGCGGGCGTGGCCCGGGCGCGGTGCACCAGTTCATCTCGGTTTCAGACGATTGGGGGAAGACTTGGCGAACGGAGCTGTCCAATATCGTGCCTGTGAACCCGCATACCCGCGGCTTGGCCCATCCGTTTGCCATGGTGGATCCGCACAATCCTGAGGCGTTGCTGGCGATCACATTTGAGCGCCCCATGCCGGGGAGCGCCCAGCTTTGGCGTGGGGATCCGAAGACGCTGGCCTTCAAGCACGACCGCACGCTGGTTGAACTGCCGAAGATTGAAGGCGATCCCAACACCGATTTCGGCTACGCATGGCTGGTGCCGATGGAGGGACGAAAGGCGCTCGTATTCTACTATCACGGCCAAGGGCGCGGTGAGAACGCGATCTGGGTGTTGGAGACGTCGATATGACTGCCCATCAAGCATGCCGTGTTGTGCGGTCGGGAGGCGAGGCGCCACGTCAGGGGATGTGGCCTACAAGGCGAGCTCTGCGCGTCCAAATGGATCGTGCAGGCCCGGTCCCCCGACCGGGCGGGTGTGTGATGCGCAGGGCTGCGGTGGGATGGCGCTCGTTGTTTCCCGCGGCGGCGGTGGTTATCGTTGCGCTGATGCTTTCGATGGCCTTGCCGGCGACCGCCACCGCGGCGGCTCCGACGAAGCCCTACAACGTCCTTTTCATCATCATCGA
Source organism: Opitutales bacterium (assembly GCA_038212175.1). Taxonomy (GTDB): domain Bacteria; phylum Verrucomicrobiota; class Verrucomicrobiia; order Opitutales; family Opitutaceae; genus CAMAXB01. The sequence goes on from JBBQUU010000112.1 coordinate 2,770, forward strand.
TGACCACAAGCCGGACCTTAACGATGTGTTCAACGCCTCTTCGCCGGTCAAGACGCCCAACATGCAACGCCTCGCGAATCGCGGGACGTGGTTCACCAACGGCTACGTGGATGCTCCGGCCTGCTGTCCCTCGCGCACCGCGTTCCTGACCGGCGTGCACACGACCAAATCGGGCGTGTACTACAACAACCATGCCTACCGGCGCGCGGACTCGTGGATTTCGAAAGTGCAGACTTTGCCCGGACGGTTTCTTGAACAGGGGTATCTGGTGGCGGGATACGGCAAGATCGCGCACAACCGGTTTCTCGAGGATGACATCGGCGACTACACGCCGGGATACTACAAGATGTTCAACCGTGCGGCCGATGTTACTCATGTGGAGGGCAACTTGCGGAAGTATTTCCTGCCTGGTTCCGAGGTGAGAATGTGGTCCGAGGGCTGGTCCTGGGGCGTTCTCCCCGACGATTGGGACCGTGATGACCCGGGAAGACTTCAGCAGGATACGGAGTTTGCCAATCACACCAGGGAAATTCTGAAGCAGGACCACGATCGACCGTTCTTCGTGGCCTGCGGCTTCTGGCGACCCCATGTCAGCTGGATCGTGCCCAAACGGTACTTCGAGCTGTATCCGCTGGAATCGATCGAGATTCCGGAGGGCTACCGCAGCGATGACCTCGAGGATCTGCCCAAGGCGGCGCGCATCCTGGCCACGCACCGGGGCGAACATGATTACATTGTGAAGAATGGACTGTGGAAGAAGGCGCTGCAGGCCAAGTATGCATCCACCACCTACGTCGATGCTCAGATTGGCCGGGTGCTCGATGCCTTGGAAGCCGGGCCGCACAACGACAACACCATCATCGTGTTTGCGGCCGACAACGGCTGGCACACTGGTGAGAAGAACCACTGGTCGAAGTGGTATCTGTCTGAATTGGCAAATCGGGTGGTGTTCGCGATCTCCGTTCCTGGAATGGCGCCACAGGTCAGCGTGACTCCGGTGGGCCTGATCGACATCTATCCGACCCTGGCGGCCTTGTGTGGAGTGGGCGTTCCCGCCACTCATGCTTTGGATGGCGTGGACCTGACGGACATCCTCAGCGGCGCAAGCAAGGATCGGGGGAAGCCAGTGTTGTCCACGTTTGGGCAGGGAAGCCACTCGCTCAGGGATGAGCGTTTTCGTTACACGCGTTATCGGGATGGCAGCGAGGAACTCTACGATCACCGGTACGATCCCCACGAGTGGACAAATCTGGCGGCGGATCCCCGTTTCGCGGCGGTCAAGTCACGCCTTGCGCCCCATTTTCCGACCGTCAATGCGGATCCGATCATCTGGGTGGGAGAAACGGAAACCCGCGCCGATAGCAACGGCTGGCCGGAAGGGGCATTCGACTGATGAAGAGGGGATGCGGTTCAATCGATCGACGGACCTTTCTTCGGTCCAGCTCAGTGCTGGCTGCAGCGGGTCTCGCGTCTGGCGCCAGCCAGGCAGGTGCGCGGGCGAGTGCCGCTGCAGCTCCGGCCGGCACGCGGCCTTGGAACGTTCTTTTCATCATGTGCGACGGGCTCGCGCCCGATTTGCCGGGCGCTCCAGGATCCGCTTCACCGACGATGCCCAATCTGCGCCGATTGATGGCGCGAAGTATGTGGTTCAACCGTGCCTATTGCGACGCGCCCGGGTGCGGGCCGTCGCGCACCGCCATGCTCACCGGGGTGCACCCAGCGCGATCCGGCGTCTATTACAATGCTCATTCGTTCCGCCAGGCCGATTCTTGGATCGCGGATGCGGTCACGCTGCCCGAGCAGTTTCGTGCGCAGGGCTACCTGACCGCGGGATATGGATTCATCGCCCATCATCGGGGTGTGGATGAGGATCGCTGTTACAGCCCGGGGCATTTCCGGATCTTCGATCGTGCCGATCATGTGCGCTGGACCGAGGCGGAGTTGCTCAAGCAGGTGATGCCTGGCACCGAAACGAAGACTTGGTCCAGGAATTGGGACTGGGGCATCCTTCCTGACGACTGGGATCGCGATGACCCGTCGAAGATTCAACAGGATACCGAGTTCGCCAACCACACGATCGACGTGGTCCGGCGACAGCACGACCGGCCGTTCTTCGCGGCCTGCGGGTTTTGGCGTCCGCATGTCGGCTGGATGGTGCCGCAACGCTATTACGACCTCTTCCCGATTGATCGGATCGAGCGACCGCCGGGCTATCTTGCCGACGATCTCGCGGATGTGCCCGGACCCGGCCGGTGGATCGCGACGCATCGGGGCGAGCACGACTACCTCGTGAGGAATGGTCTCTGGGAGAAGGCGATTCAGGGCTGCAATGCCTCGGTCGCCTATATGGATGACCAACTGGGGCGGGTACTCGATGCGCTTGAGCAGGGGCCGAATCGCGACAACACGATTGTGGTCTTCACCACGGATCACGGCTGGCACAGTGGCGAAAAGAACCACTGGTCAAAGTTCGTCTTGTGGGAGCAGGCCTGCCGCGTGGGTTTGTCCATTGCGGTGCCGGGCGCTGCCCCAAGTGTGTCCGGTACACCCGTGAGTCTGGCCGATCTGTACCCGACTCTCCTCGGACTGTGCGGACTGCCACGGCCGACATCGCATGCGCTCGACGGATTTGATCTCACGCCACTGTTGCTTGGCGCCGGGAAGGGGAGAGCGGCGCCCGTGCTCAATACCTACGGGTGGGGAAATCACGCCATCCGTGACGAGCGTTTCCGGTACATTCGTTACCGCAACGGCGCTGAAGAGCTCTACGACCATGTCAGCGATCCCCATGAGTGGAATAACCTGGCAGGCGATGCAGGCCACGTGGACACGAAGGCGGCCCTCCGCCGGTTTCTGCCACGGGTCGATGTTCCGGACATTCGTTATGTTCACGGTGAGCCCCGTATCGATGGCAATGGGTGGCGGGATGAAGCGTTTGATTGAACGTCGCTTTCATGGCGCCAACGCAGCAGTACAATGGGTCGTCGGACTTTTCTTTCGCCCATCGTATCAGTGATTCAGAATATGGCTTTCCCTTTACCCGGGTGTTGTCGTGATTTATCACGGTTTATCATGGATCACTGGCCGAAGCTGATGAGGGGAAGCCGTTGGACCAGGAGGTTCTCCATGGGCTTGCTTGTCCTGGTCTTGACGGCGCTCAACTCCACTCCGGAGGTCGTGGCTGCCACACCGGCCCGGCCAAATTTCGTTGTTATTTTGTGTGACGATCTCGGTTGGGGCGACCTGGCCAGCTACGGTCACCCGCACATCCGCACACCCCACCTTGATGCCCTCGCCCGTGATGGCATCCGTTTCACCTCCGCTTATTCGGCTGCGCCGGTGTGTTCGCCGGCACGCGTGGGTCTGTTCACCGGACGCAGTCCCAACCGGGCGGGGGTGTTCGATTGGATCCCGGCCGCCTCTCCGGACGCCAGCACCGCCCAAAGCCGCCACCTGACCCATCTGCGTCGGGAGGAGGTAACCTTGCCGCAGGTTTTGCGGACGGCCGGCTATGCGACGGCGTTGGCGGGCAAGTGGCATTGCAATGCCGCTTTCAATCATCCGTCGCAGCCCCAACCAGACGATGCGGGGTTCGATCACTGGTTTGCCACGCAAAACAACGCGGCGCCTTCGCATGAGAATCCGGTGAATTTCGTGCGCAACGGAGAACCGGTGGGGCGGCTCACGGGATTCAGTTGCGAGCTCGTGGCGGAAGAATCGGTCGAGTGGCTCGAACGCCATGCGGCGGAGACCCCGGCCCGACCGTTCTTCCTCTTTGTCTCGTTTCATGAACCGCACGAGCCGGTCGCTTCGCCGTCCGAGCTGGTCGAGAGTTACCGGGACGTGGCGCGCTCGGTGGATGAAGCGCAGTACTTCGCGAATGTGACCAATTTGGATCGCGCGACGGGTCGGGTTTTGGAGGCACTCGATCGGCTTGGACTCGCCGATGGCACCTTGGTTTATTTCACCAGCGACAATGGTCCGGAGACCCTGAATCGCTATCGGAACGCCAATCGCTCGTTCGGCACGCCCGGACCCCTGCTAGGCATGAAGTTGTGGACGACCGAGGCAGGCGTGCGCGTGCCGGGTATCCTGCGTTGGCCGGCCCGGGTCAAAGCGGGACAAATCAGTGACGAGACGGTCAGCTCCCTGGACCTTCTGCCCACCTTTGCGGCGCTGGCGGGGGCGCAGGTGCCGGACGGGCTGCGGCTGGATGGCATCGATGTTCAAGCCGCGTTTGACGGCGGCTCGGTCGAGCGCGCGCATCCTCTTTTCTGGGTCTACTACAACGCCATCAACCAGCAGCGGGTCGCACTTCGGGAGGGTCCATGGAAACTGCTCGCCCGCATCGAGGGCGGAGATTTTCCGCGTTACTCGAATCTCACCACCTCGCTCGCGCCCGCGGCCCGGACGGCCCGGCTCACCGATTTTTCGCTGTACCGGCTCGACAACGACCTCGCCGAATCCGTCGATCTGTCGGCCGCGGAACCGGTCCGTCGGGACGAACTCATCCGGAAGATGGAGTCCATCTACCGGGAGCTGACGGCCACCATGCACGTCTGGCCCGATGTTGAACCAAGCCCCTAACCCGGCGGAGCCGGAAATCCCAAACCCCAAACGGCCAAATCCCAAGTAAAAGTGAGCCGCAGGCGCTCTCGCTCGTTTGGCGCCTGGACCATTGGCGTTTGGAATTTCCCGTCCATTATCGTCTGAAACCTGTACGCTCCTCACAAGTGCATGTCATCCCTAGGACAACTTCACCGAACGCCGCTCCATGACCAGGTGGCGGACCTTCTTCGCGAGGAGATGCGTGACGGCCGATGGCAGGAATGGATGCCGAGCGAGCGCATCTTGCTCGCGAAGCTTAATGTCAGCCGGAAGACCCTGCGCGATGCCTTGCGGCTCTTGGTCAACGATGGCCTGCTCACCGTGGAGCCCCGGCAAGGATATCGCATCGCGAGCCAGGGAGTGGTCATGGGAACGGCACCGTCGCGAAGGCTCATGGAGCTGGGATTGATCTGTCCGGAGCACATCTTTTCGATGCCTCCCTACGTCATCAAACTCGTGGATATCGTGCGCGGGTTGTGTGCGGAGGCCGGGTTTCAGCTTGAGGTGCTGGAAGGCCGCCGTTTCGCGCGAGTCGATCCGGGCCGGATGATGCCAAAGGTGGTGAGGAGTTTTCCCAAGGCCTGCTGGATCCTGATCATGGCGGACGAGAAACTCCAGAGGTGGTTCGAGCGCAGCGGAACGCCCGCGGTGATTTACGGCAATGTGTATCCAGGAATTGGACTGTCGTCCGTCGGCATCGATTATCGTGCGTGTGTCCGTCATGCCGCCTCGATGTTGCTCGGCCGGGGGCACCGCCGCATCGCGCTGGTCGCCTACGATCAGAAGATGGCGGGCGAGAAGGAGAGCCTCGCGGGATTTCAGGAGGCCTTTAAGGCGTACGGAGGCGACGGGGCGGTGGCGCTCTTGCTGCCTCGACCCGATGACGATGCGGATGCCCTGTGCCGCCAGATTGACCGTATCATGGCATCGGCGTCTCCACCCACGGCCTTTGTGGTCTGCCGCACGCATCACTACGCGACGGTGGCAAGCCATCTTGCGAGACGCGGCCGGCGCATTCCGGAGGATGTCTCGCTCCTATGCCGGGGCGAGGACACCTTTCTGCATTTTCTTCGGCCCAAACCCGCCTTTTATCGGGCCAACATCCAGACTCTCGCCCGCAGCCTTTTCGCCCATCTGCTGGACGTGGTCAACGGGACCGCGAAGAAGTCCGATCAGGTGACCAAAATTCCGGAGTTGGTCTCGGGAGAATCGCTTGGCCCCGGCCCTTGTGCCGGAGGGATTTTCCCCTCACGTGTGAACAACGGTAAGAGTTGAGACGATAATGGACGGGAAAGCCCAAACGCCTAAGGTCCAAACGCCAAAACGAGCGAGAGCGCCTGTGGTGCACTTTTGTTTGGAATTTGGCCGTTTGTGATTTGGGATTTCCGGCGTCGCCCGGTTTTGGGGTGGCTCGGAAGGCGCGCTTTTCCGGGCTTAGGACGAACGAGGCTGGTCCAATTAGCGGACCAGACTGCCGGGCTTGCGCTGCGTCGTCGAACTTGCGTTCTCCCCCTTCCTCAACCGCACCGATGAACACGCCATCCGTTAACTCCGCTGTCGTTGTTTTTGGCGCAACCGCTCCAGGAATTTTCCTCGCCGTGCGGGCGGCGCGTGAGGGATTGACGGTGGAGCTGGTGGCGCCTTCGCGCCACTTGGGGGGCTCGCTCCCGTCGCTCGGCGCGATCGAGACCCATTACGAGGGAATGCGGGCACCCTTGCTGCAGGAGTTCATCGACCGGGTGCAGGTTCATTATGAGAAGACTTACGGCCGGGATTCGGAGGCCTTCCGCACGTGTGTGGGTGGAGGCCGTGTCACCGGTGGAGCGTGCACCTTCGAGCCGAAAGTGGGCGCGATGGTGCTCGAGGAGATGCTGACGGCAGAGGAGAGAATCAGGATCTGGCGCGACCACCGATTGGACGCGGTGGAGACAGACGGCCGATCGGTTCGGGCGGTGACAATCCGCTCCAATCGCGATGACGGGTCGGTCAGGATTGTTGCACAGGCGTTTGTGGAGGGCAGCTACGAGGGGGATTTCATGGCCTTGGCCGGCGCGAGTTATCGCGTTGGACGAGAAGGGCGGGCCGAATTCGGAGAACCCAGCGCCGGGCGCGTTTTCACGCGTTGGGTGAATGGACGCTTTCCCCGTGCCGCGGTCGAAGGGCGCCTGAATCTCATGGTCAAAGGCGCGACCACCGAGGGTCCGCTTTCCGGCAGCACGGGGGAGGGCGATGCGAACATACAATCGTACAGCTACCGGCTTTGTCTGACCGACGATCCGGTGAACCGCCGGCTGTTGGAGTCGCCGCCGGCCAACTACGACCGGTCGCGCTTTGCACCGATCCTCCTTCCGCCGTCCGAGAAGGAGACGTTGTCTCTTCCCTTCCACCACCGGTTTCTGGTCCATTCGTTGCATGAGATGGCGGAGAGCGATCATCTTTTCCACGGCCACGTCCTGCCGAATCGCAAGCGCAGCTGGAACGCGACCAACCTCACCGGAGGGGCAAAGGCCTATCCCGAGGGGGATGCCGCCACGCGGCAGGCGATTGCCCGCGGCCATCTCGACCATGCGCTGGGTCTGATGTGGTTTCTGCAGAACGATCCGGACATGCCGCGCGATCTCCTCGCCCGTGCACGGGATTGGGGGCTCGCACGCGATGAATTTTCGGACACCGACAACATCCCGCCCCAACTGTATATTCGGGAGGCGCGGCGATTGGTGGGGAGACAGGTATTCACCGAGCTTGATGCGCTGGTCGCCCCCGGACTGGAGCGCGCACCGATTCATGCCACCTCGATCGGCATCACGGAGTTTTCGCTTGATTCGCTCGCCTGCACAACGGACCGGCTGCCGGGCTCGCTCTGCGATGGTCAACTTTTCCAAATGGAAGTTTCAAGGCCGGCGCAGGTGCCGTATGGGGTTCTCCTGCCAAAGGAGTTGGACAATCTTCTGGTCGTTACGACGATGTCGGCGACTCACGTGGGCTGGGGAGCGATCCGGCAGACCCCGACGTTGATGCACCTGGCCGAGTCGGCCGCGTGGGCGATCGTCATGGCCAATCGTGAACGGGTCGCGCCGGCAATGATCGATGTTTCGAGACTGCAGCGTGTGCTGGTGGAACATGGGGTGATGGTGAGCTTTTTCAACGACTTCGATATGGCGTTGCGCGAGGCTCCCTGGGTGCCTGCAATCCAGTTTCTCGGCACGCGGGGTTTTTTCGCGTCGTACGATGCAAGGCCAGCCGATCCGGTGACGACCGACGTGGCCGACGTGTGGTTGAATGCGATTGCCGGAGATGCGCAGCCGCCCGCCGAACGCGCGCGGCGGGTGCGCAGCATGGAAGAGGCCGGCGTATCACCGTGCAGCAACGATCATTTTCTGCAGCGAATGGGT
>JBBQUU010000113.1:0-10581 GCA_038212175.1 Opitutales bacterium
TCACGCGCGCGACAGGGTATGACGTCTTCGGCACCTGCACGGCGAACCACACGATCTCCCGCACCGCGGCTCGCTGCGGGGGATCGACGCCTTCCCACCAGACGTGCGCGGTGCCGTCGGGCGCGAACGCCTCCACTTTCATGATCGCCCCCGGCGCGTCGCTTTGGCGGACGCGCACGCCGGTGGCTTGAATCGGTTTCGCAAACGTCAGCTCCAACCAGTCCATGCCTGTGTCGCGCACGGCCGGACACCACGCATCGGGACTGTTGCCGATGATCGGTACGTTCGGCGCGCCCGTGGCCTGTGCGGCGGAATACTGCGTGCGGCCATACTGCGTTCCTGCGGTGGCGCCCGCCGCCCACTGCCCATTCGGGTCGGCGATGATTTTTGCGTCAACGAGTTCGCCCGTTGGGACAAGCGCTTGGTTGCCGCCCACACCCGGCGGCGTCGCCGGAGCAGGCACCGCCACGCTCGGGGTCGCTGCGGTCACGGACGCGGGTTTCTTCACCGGTTCCACGGCCGGCGACGAAATCGCAACCGGAACTGTGGGACGGACCGTGGAAGGCGTTGCACTCACATTCCCCGGCATTCCCATAGAAGAAGGGATTGAGGACTTGGCTGTGGTATCCGAGTTTGGAGAGGAGCGCGGCAGTTCAGTGAGCACGCTCGCCGGCAGTCGCGTCCACGCCGGTGGTGCCGCGTCCGTCGCGCGTGACTTCAATTGCGCGACCGCGATCTGCTCATCGAGTTCGACGAGCCCGATCGGTGGGTGTTTCAATCGCTCGCGTTCGGCTTTGCCCAAAGCGCGGTTCACACACGCGCGGGCCGACCGATCATCTCCACCGCGCAAACAAAGCGCCGCGCGCGCCATCAGCAGTCGTAGATTGTCGGGGTCGTTGGACAGAAGCGTGTCAATCAGACGGGCCGCCTCCTGCGGTGCATCGGCGAGCGCCGCCTCTTGGGCTCGCGCGAGAGTCGACTGAAGGATGCGTTCCGGAGTGGAGGTCGCCGCGACGATGCGCAGCGCGATCAAGTCACTCTCTGCCTCGCCCTTCCAACCGCGTCCGTCACGAATGACGAGCCGCGCCTGCACCTGATAATCTCCGGGGGCGAGCTGCGCGGAAACAGCGGATCCGATCAGCCAGAGACCTGCCGCCGGTTCCTCCGCACTCAACTTCGCCGCGGAATTTTCCGGGCGTGAGGTTGGCTTGGCCGACACTTTCGTGGCGCTGCTCCCTCCGCCCGAGAGAACCACATCGACGGCGTCAACCCACGCCCCGGCGCCCGGCGCCAGCTCGAGAGGCGGTGCATCCTTCGCATCCAACTCAATGCGAACGGCCACAAAAAGCGGTTCGCCGACTTGAATGGATCGATTCGACACGCCGCGAAGTGACAGCAAAATTTCCGGCGCTGGCTGAGCGACCGCAATGGCCGCGGCCGCGGCAAATTCCGCGCAGCATGGCGCGAGGAAAATAATAACCCGGGCCCGACGGCAAAACGCGGAGAGCGTGTTCATCGTTAGTACACTGATCGGGGCGGAATCGCGTCGTTGGGGCAAATATCACCAAAACAATTGCCGCGACCGGAATAGGCGTTGCCGAAACGCGATTGGGGCGAGTGCGAGGCGGCATTCGTCCCGGTTCCCGCCGGGCTCTTGCACAACTCGCGTCCGGCACGACCGGCCCCCGGTCCGGGGCGAACCACATAGTATGCGTTCTGTTGCCCGGCAATGCCGTACGCGTTCGCAAAATAATATCTCATGATGCACAGCTCATTTCCACTGTCCGTTCCCTCCACTGCCCCAACTCGGATCACTCTGAATTGCGGCGAAGCAGCGAGGTCTTCAGCGTCATACTCGCCCCAGTACGCAGCGTCATGCTTAACTCCCAACGCCGCCATACGGTCGGCGATTGCCGCATAATCCTTTTGGTACTGTTCGGTACGTCCATCCGCGCGCGCCTTCGCCAGTTTCTCCTCATAAGCGGCGACTGACTCCTGTGCAATGTCGGCCCCCGTGTCCTCCCACCGCAAAGTGATGGTGTCTCCGCGATCGCCCCGCCAGTCGTCGGGTTTTTTCATCAGCGATGTATGCAGGTCGAAATCGCTCGTGAAGCGCGCACGGCGGGTCGGGTTCAGTGCGGTGGCTCCTTGGAAATAGCATTTCACGATTTTCCAGAGCTGTTCTCCGTGGTGATCCACTCCGACGGCGTGGAGCAGCTCATGCGCAATCGCGCGATCATAAGCGAGCGCCGCATCCCGCGCGGATAGGTTATATTCAGCACTATTCTTGGCGGCGAAAGCGCCGTTGTCGTGATGCGTCTCGACGTAAACGTAGAAAACGTCACGAGGTCGCCCCGCCTTAGACTTATCCGCTGCTTCCATCGCGACGTTATATCCTCCAGGGCCCCAGCCCTCGTGCGAAAGCACCACGCCGTGCTGGTCCACCCGATGCGGCGCATCGCGATGATTGCCGTTCATACGGCGATCGCTCTGGGCAATTTCTTTCCCGTCCTTCAGCCGCGAATGCACGCGCAGCATGGAAACCCGCTCAAACAGGGAAATGCCGCCTTTTCCATCTGCACCGATCAGATTCAGCACGAAAAAATCCTTCCGCTTCGGATCGCCCTCGACGTGCTTTCCGCTCACCGCCCAGCCGCGATATTCTTCGTAGAGCGTGTAGCCGTCGCCGTTGTGCTTTTGGCCCTCGACTTTTTCGGAGTCGTCTCCGGCTGCCAGTTTCATGACGTCCTTTTCGCGCCGCCACGACTCGGCGATCCAATCGGGGCCGTTCATTTTCGGGAGGCGAACGAATTCCTGCACCCCGCCTGAATCCTTCATCAGCCCAATGAGCTCGCGACCGTCCTCGAGTTCGCAGATCACGCGGAGTTCGGCCTTCGCGCCGAAGTCGAAGCACTCGATCGTAGCCTCGGCAAACGGCCGTTGTTCGGCATCCAAGGGCGGGCTGGTGACCGCCAATTTTTGATCGCGGTCTGAAACATCGCCTCCGGTGCCCGCCGCCGCGAGGCGCAGATCGTAGTCCTCGTCCTTCGCGCCGAGTGGCCAGTTCAAGCACACGCCCGGCTCGCGCGTCGTGTCCATCAACTGGAAGCGAATTGCCTTCACGGCGGGAAACGTCTTCGCCTGGCCGCTTTTGGTTTTCAGGATGGCCCGCGCGACGAGCGTGTTGCCCGGCTTCGTGGGGTCGGCGATCGAGCCTTGCGGGCGCCATTTCGCGTAGTCCGCGATCGTGACTTCAACCTCGAGGTCTTCGTAAACGGGAAACAGGACCACCCGGCTACGCTGAGCCACGCCGGCGCCGGAAACCGCAAACGTCTGCGATCGCCCCGCGGTGGGGCTCTCGTAACCGAAGGCGAGGACTCCCGGACCGTTGCTCACGACCTGCCAGCGACGCGCCGTTTCCGCCTCGCCAGAGCCCAGATACCACGTGTCGATCGGAGCGCGAAACGTGAGGTCGATCAGCGAAGTCTGGTTTCCGCCGCCGCTTTGCATCGAAACCCTGCGACCGGAGCGGCGCATCAAAGGAGCCTTCTCCTCGCGCTGCATGCCCGGATGCAGGCCGACGGATTTACTCGTCACCCCCAGCGAGAACTCGATCCGTTCCTGTTCCACCGCGCCGCTAAATTCCTGCACCCACTCCTCCCCGAAGCCATTCTGGTCCGACTCGGAGAATGTTCCCTGGCCGCCGCCGCGCGCCTCACCCTTTCCCTGCCACGTGAAGACGCCACGCGCGGCCTCATCGTTATCCGAGGAACGCTCGAGTGTAAACGTGCCGTGCCCCTTTGCCTCATACCGACTTTCCAGATGAGAAGACCCGCTCGAGCTCGATGCGCCTCCAGCCACCGAGACGTCCCAGATCCCCTGCCACTGCACCACCCTCGCAAATTTCTTCGCAAGTTCAGCCTCGGCTGGCGTCAGCTCCTGGGCGTGAGCCGTCCACGTGCTCGCGAGGCCACTGCACATCAAAGCCCGGAGGAGCCACTGCGGCGAAATGAAGAGGCACATAGAGAAGCGGACGATACTTCGAGAAAACGCTGTGCGCATGATCGACGAAGTTCACGCACCGAACGTCAGGACTTACGCAGCCAAGCGCGGACTTTGAACGCAACTGCAATCCCGGTCGTCTCCAGACCGGCGGCATGACCGTTCCTCTCCTTGACCGCACGGGCGATGTTCGCGAGCGTCCCCGTTCCTTGGCCACCGGCCGCGGGGGGGCTTGACCCAATTTTGGCGAGCGGCGGCGGCAACCCGTCCTGCGCGCCGAATGATCCGCCCTCTGGCCCCCGGCCGACCCGCGAAGGGGGCCGGCGGGATCGGCCGGCTCAGAGCTCCCAGCGAAACCCGAGGCGGTACTCGCGGAGTTCCAACTCGTAGGCGCTGGGGCGCGAGGGCGTGCCCTGGTAGGCAAACTCAGGTTCGGCGGTGAGATTCTCAATCTCGAAGAACAGGCGGCCGTTCTCCCCAATCTCTCGACTGACGGACAATTCCCAGCGCGTGGCGGAGTGGATGAAGGTGTCCTCCGTGACGCTGCGGCCGGCGGACTGGAGCGAGCGGCCTTCGTACTCCGCCTGGATGTTCAACTCGTAACGGCCGCGCTCGTAGTTGAAGGCGGCGCTGAGCGTGTTCTCCGGTTCGCGGGCAAGGGGGAGGTTGTCGCCGCGGCCCGCGAGCTCCTGCTTTGAATCCTGGTAGGTGTAGGTGATCTCGATCGACGCGCCGTCGAACAGGCTGGCGAGGGCGCCGAGGTCTTGCTCCCAGGTGACGTCGAGTCCGGTGAGCGTGGCCTCGCCGGCATTCTCCGGACGCCGCCGGTCGTAACCGGCGAACGGCCCTTCGGTCAGCAGCACGGAGCGATTGAGGATCGGATCCTTGATGTCGCGATGGAAGACCTGCAGGGCGAGCGTGCCATGCTCCGAGTAGGCGTAGTCGACGGCCACGTCGTAGTTCAGGTAGAGCGTGGGGCGCAGGTCGGGATTGCCCTCCCTGATATCGCGGCTCGAGCGCTGGATGCTGCGGGAAGGCACCAGATCCGTGTAATCGGGGCGGATGATCGACTCCGTCCACGAGCCGAACAGCGTGACCTTGGGCGAGAACACGTGGGTCACATGGATGCCGGGAAACAAGTTGGTGTAGCGGTTGTCGGCCGTGACCGGACGGGTCCCCTCGTAACGGCCGGCGTCGTCGAAGATGACCTCGTTGGCGTTGAAGGTGTTGTCGGTCCGCTCCACGCGGGCGCCGGCAAGCACGCGCGTAGGTCCAAACCCGATACTCGCCATCGCGAAGGCGGCATAAACGTGCTGGGACACCTCGTAGATCGCCGGATCGGTCTCGCCGCGGGTGCGGTCCTCATCGAGATTGAAGCGCGCTGGGTTGGACGTGAACAGGCTCGTGAGCGAGCCGAGGGAAGGCAGGCGGTCGAAGACGTAGCGTCCGTCGAGGATGGTCTGGTTGGGGCCGTCAAAGGCCGCCTCGCCGAGGCGGACGCCGCCGGGACCTTCGAGATAGAGATCGTTGCGCTCGTCGTTGTCGGTATCGAGCAGCCGGGCCTTGGCGCCGGCCTTGATCCAGCCCGGGCGGGTGCCGAACACATCGAGGCGCGTGACATCGAGCGAGGCGACCGAGTCGGCGTCGTCCTGCTGGTTCTCACTGACCTCGAGTTCGTTCAGCCGGAATTGCGCGGGATCGGCGTCGGTGGCGCCCGTCGGCGTGGTCAGGAGGGGGAAGGCGGCGTCGACCCGGCGGTAGAAGAGATCAAGGCCCTCCTGTTGGAACTCGAAGTTGTAACCGTCCTTCTCGCGGGAAGAGGACTCGGTGTGGCCGGCCTTGAACTCGACGGCCCAGCGTTCGCCCCTGATCGTGAGGCCGGATGACAGCGTCACTTCATAGCCGCGTGAACGGCTGCCGCGCGCGCCGCGACGCGCGGTGGAGTCGGTCACGATCACACCCGCGGCGCCGGGGTCGGCGGGGGCGTCCTCAAGTTCGTAGTTGAGCTCGTACGTCACCTCCTTGTCGTTGCCGAACGAGCCGTCGGCGCGGAGGAAGGCGTAGCTCTCCGGCCCCAGCTTGAGATCGAACGTGCCGTTGAAATTGATCTCGCGGTTGCGCTCGAGGGAGGACTCGAGCTCAATCGCCTGCAGCTCGGTGGCCGGCCGGTTCCAGTCGAGTTCGATCGCCTCCTCGACGCGCACGTTGCCTTCGTACTGGACGGTGCCGAGAAAACCGAAGCGGTTATCGCGACCGAAGACGTTGCCGTAGGTCACGGAGACATCCGGGGAGAAGCGTTCGGCAAGCTCGTCGTACCCGGCGGTCAATTCGCCGCGCAGGGTGCGGCCGCTTTGGTCGAAGGCGCGACGCGTGGTGACGCGCAGGAGACCGCCGACCGCGTCGGCATCGAGATCGGGCGTGGGGACCTTGGTCGATTCCACACTGAGGACCTGGTCGGCGGAGAGGGCCGAGAGGGAGCTGTTGGACCGCTGGCCGTCAACGCGGACGGACTCGAAGTCGACATTGGTCCGCCGGCTCACGGACTCGGCGACGCTGGCGCCCTGGACCAGCTCGACATTTTCCGAGCGGGTGTTGCGCGGGGCCGAACCGGCGGTCGGCGCCTGGGTCTGGGCGCAAAGGGCGGCCGGTCCCAGCAGGATCGCGGCGGCAAGAATCCGGGGAGAGCGGGTGTTCACAGGGAAAAGTGACATTAAGGGTAAAGTAGCACAGGCGTCATTATGGGAAGATGACGGTCTGAGGAATTCCGCGGACCGGGCGAATTTTTCGCCGTCATCTTGCCGTAATCTTCCAGTTCGTATACTCCCCCGCGTGATGAACCGCGTCGCGTCCCACCCATGCGCATCCTGATTGTCGAGGATTCCGAGCGGCTGCGACGGACGCTGGCCACGGCTCTCCGGAACTCCGGCTACGTGGTGGATGTATCGGGCGACGGGGAGGACGGGCTCTGGCAGGCGCGGATGCACCCCTACGACCTCATCGTGCTCGATCTCATGCTGCCCAAGCGGGACGGCCTGTCGCTGCTGGCGGCCCTGCGCGCCGAGCACAACCCGGTGCATGTCCTGCTCCTGACCGCGCGCGACACCGTGGCGGACCGCGTCCACGGGCTGCGGGCCGGGGCGGACGACTACCTGATCAAGCCCTTCGCGCTCGACGAACTGCTCGCCCGGGTCGAAGCGCTGGTCCGGCGGGCCTACGGCACGAAGTCGGTCCTCCTGCAGGTCGGCGACCTCGAGATCGACACCCAGGCGAGAACCGTGCGGCGCGGCGGGCATCCGATCGAGTTGACGGCCCGTGAGTATCTATTGATTGAATACATGTGCCGGCGGCGCGGCGAAGTGGTCACACGAACCCAGATTGAGGAGCACCTTTACGACGGGAGCACCGATCTCATGAGCAACGTGGTCGACTCCGCAGTGTGCAGCCTGCGCAAGAAGCTGGGCGTCCACGGCGAGGCGCCGCTGGTCCACACGCGGCGCGGCCTCGGGTACGTGCTCGAAGAGGCTCCGTCCGGAGGGGGCGCGCCGTGAACTCGATCCGGAGCCGGCTGACGCGGAACGTCCTCTCGGTTGTGCTGCTGCTGCTGACCGGAGGCGTGGCGGCGCTGTGCTGGGTGGCTTATGACGGGGCGCTGAACCTGTTTGACGACATGCTGGAGGCGCGGGCCGAGTCGATCATGGCGCTGACCGAGCGCAGAGACGGGCGCATCGAGGTGGGATTAAACGAAGCGATGCGTCGGAGTTTCAGCGGAGACGATTCGCCTGACCGCCTTTATTTTCAACTCTGGGACCACGACAAGAAGACGATCAAGCGGTCGCCGTCGCTGGGTGATGACGACCGCCTGCCGCGGCGGACGGGCCCGATCGACGACCCGGAGGAATGGGACATGACGCTGCCCGACGGCAATCGCGGGCGGGCGCTGGGTGTGCGCTTTCGCCCGTACGAAGCCGATTCGGGTCGCTCCCGCGGCAAGGAAATTTATCTGGTGGTGGCGTCGGACCGTGAGGACCTCGACGAGACGCTCATTCGCATGATCGCACTCGCGGTCGTGTGGACCGGGCTGCTCGTTGGGACGACGCTGTGGGTGGTTCCCCGGGTATTGCGCAAGGGACTGCGTCCGCTTGAGCAGTTGGGCGAGCAGGCGGCGGGAATCGATGCCGGCTCGCTGGGCACCCGTTTTGCCACCGCGCAGCTGCCGGTGGAACTCCGGCCGATCACGGGGCGTCTCAACGAACTGCTGGACCGGCTGGAGGAATCGTTTGAGCGCGAGCGGCGATTCAGCGCGGACCTTGCGCACGAGCTGCGCACGCCCCTGGCCGAGTTGCGGAGTTTGTCGGAGTCCGCGCTACGCTGGCCGGACCGGCGCGATCCCCGGATGGATGACGATGTGCTGGCAATCTCCCTCCAGATGGAGCGGATCGTGGCGCACATCCTCGCGCTGGCGCGCGGCGAGCAGGGACAGCTGGCGCCCACGCTCGAGCCCGTCGACCTCAAGGCGATGACCGAGGAGGTCTGGCGACACTTTGCCGCGCGGGCCGCCGGGCGCGGGATCACGGTGGTGTTGCAGGTGGAGGCGGTGACCGCTCGTGCGGACCGCGCGCTGCTGCGGGCGGTGCTGGTCAATTTGGTCGAGAACGCGGTCGATTATGCCTCGTCGGGGACGGAGATCGGGCTGCGTGTTGGGGGTGAGGCGGGGCGCGTGAGCGTGGCGGTCACGAATGAGGCGGCCGAGCTGGGCGCGGAGGATGTGCGCCGGCTGTTTGACCGCTTCTGGCGCAAGGATGCCTCGCGCAGCGGAGGCGGGATGCATGTCGGCCTGGGACTTTCGCTCGCGCGGGCGTTCGCCCAATCGATGGGTTGGACCCTCGTCGCCTCGCGCGAGGATGACGGCCGCCTGACGATGATGCTTGGCGGCCCGGCGGCAGGCGGGGCCTGAGCCCAGCTGAGTCGGAATCATTCAGTTTAACCACGGATATACACAGAAGGATCGGATCCTCGGAAACGACGGTGCGACTTACCAAGCGTTGACCCGGCGCGATCAAGGTGACGAGGTAACCGTTGGTCTGACCGGCGACGCCGAAATCCTCTCCTGCTCGCTCCGACAGATCTCCGGCGCCATTTCCAACCCCTTCGAGCCCTCAACATGAAATCCAACTCCTACGTCTTTCGTTGCGCGATCATTGCCGCGATGGGCGGCTTTCTGTTTGGTTTCGACACGGTGGTCATCTCCGGTGCGGAGCAGACCATCCAATCGCTCTGGAGCCTCAACGCGACGCTGCACGGACTCGCGATGAGCTCTGCCCTTTGGGGCACCGTGGTGGGCGCCTTGTTGGGCGGCTGGCCGACAGATCGGTATGGACGGCAACGCACGCTGATCTACATCGGCGCGCTTTATTTGATCTCGGCCGTGGGCTCGGCCTACGCGCCCGAGGTCTGGTCGTTCATGATCTTTCGTTTTATCGGCGGTGTGGGTGTGGGTATTTCCACGATCGCGGCCCCGCTCTACATCAGCGAGATCGCCCCACCCGATCGGCGCGGACGCCTTACGGGGTTGTTCCAGTTCAACATCGTGCTGGGTATTCTCGTGGCGTTTCTTTCGAACGCACTGCTCTCCGGCATCGGCGAAAACGCCTGGCGCTGGATGCTTGGCGTCGAGGCGTTCCCTGCCCTGTTGTTCACGCTGTTGTGTCTTACGATCCCGGAGAGCCCGCGTTGGCTGATTGGTCGTCGCAATGACCGTGCGGGTGCCACCGAAATATTTCGCCGTATCCAGCCTGATCTGACCGCCGGGCAACTGGAAACGCGGGTCGCAGAGATTGCCTTCGTCGCGCAGGCGCCGGTTTCGCGCGGCGGGTTCTGGACTTGGCGGCTGCGCACACCGATCGGACTGGCCCTTCTGGTGGCGTTCTTCAACCAGCTGTCGGGAATCAACGCCATTCTCTACTTTGCGCCGCGCATTTTCGAGATGACCGGACTGGCTTCGAAGGCGGCGCTCTTGCAGTCGATCGGGATTGGCGTGACCAATCTGATCTTCACCTACGTCGGTCTGCGCATGATCGACAAGCTGGGGCGCCGCACGCTGCTCTACATCGGTTCGTTCGGTTATCTGGCGTCGTTGGGGACATGCTCGTGGGCGTTCTTCACCGGTCATTTTGCGATCGTGCCTTACTGCATCTTCGCGTTCATCGCGGCGCATGCAGTCGGCCAGGGTGCGGTCATTTGGGTGCTCATTTCTGAGATTTTCCCGAATCAGCAGCGTGCCGCCGGACAGACGTTGGGCAGCTTTACCCACTGGTTTTTCGCGGCGGCGCTTACGATGGCATTTCCCGCGATGGTTGAAGCTTTCGCGCCAGGCATGGTCTTCCTGTTCTTCTGCTTCATGATGTTCCTGCACCTGCTCTGGGTCAGATTCATGGTGCCGGAAACCAAGGGCCGTCCGCTGGAGCAAATCGAGCGAGACCTCGGCATGGCGTGAAGAGGCGGGAACCTCGCTCATCAGCCTACCCAACCCATGTATTATTGAGGATCCACGGGGTCATTACTTACCTTTTCCTTTTACCC
>JBBQUU010000114.1:0-10413 GCA_038212175.1 Opitutales bacterium
AGCTGCGGCCTCGTGATAGAACCGATCCCACGGTGCGCGCCGGATGGCGTCGGACAGGGCGCGTTGCACCTCTTCGCTCCGACCTGCGTCGTGCGCGCTTGCGGCGTCGGCGAACGCGGCGCGCGCCGCGAGATCGCGCACCCGGTACCACACAGGTCCGGCGAGCACGAGCATACCGATTGTCACGACTGCCGCGCGCAGGGGGCGCGAGGGCGGGCTGGCGGACACTTCCGGCCCGTTGCCGAGCAGGAACGCCACGTGGACAACGCTCAGGACCGCGATGTAGGGCAGATCGAACTGGTGGTCGGTCAATGCGAAGAGCCCGTAGCCGACGACGCCGGCGGCGAGCACTTGCAGGTCGGGGGCCGCCGACGGACGCAGGGAGCGGGCGATCACGGGTGTGAGCGCAACGAACAGGATGGCCATGGCGAGCAGTCCGGCCGGTCCGGTGGTTGCCCAGACTTGCAGCGGCGCCGAGTGGACCTGGAG
Organism: Opitutales bacterium; assembly: GCA_038212175.1. Lineage (GTDB taxonomy): Bacteria > Verrucomicrobiota > Verrucomicrobiia > Opitutales > Opitutaceae > CAMAXB01. Next base: position 490 of record JBBQUU010000114.1, read on the forward strand.
CGAACCGTCGGGGGCATGCGTCACGCGGGCGTCGCCGGCGTGGTAGGCCAGCGGAACCGTGCCGGGACCGGGACCGAACAAGCCGTGGGAGGCGCCCAATGCCCGACCGGCGTCCGCCATGGCGAGGCGGTGGTCGTTGCTGGCCGCCGCGATGGCGCTCCATTGTCCGTCCACCAGAAAGTCCCTCAGGCGCGCGTTCGTGGACACCCCAGTGGCGACCACGACCAAAAGGATGCCGCCTGCGATGACGGCGTCGCGAAGCCGGTGTCCGCGCCGCCGCCACCACCCCAAAGCGACGAGCGATCCCATCACGGCGGAGGCGGCGACGCCCGCGCGGCTCGCCGAAGACATGATCGCGAGGAGCGTGCCGATGACGCCGGCAACGCGCCAAGCGCGGGCGAATCCGCGCGAGGCGAGAGCGCTGGAGCCGAGCCACGACCCGGCCAGAAGAGCGGCGCCGGCGGTGTAGACGGAATGGCCAAACGGGACGGGATTCCGCCCCTGCAGAAGCGCTGAAATCGACGGCGCGGCGAGCGCCTGTTGCGCCCAGCCGAACAGAACGGCGGCGACGAAGGCGAAGGCTGTCAGATCTACGGCCGTCCGCACGACGGCGAGCGACGTACGCTCGCGGCAAAGGTTGACCAACATCCACAGCAGTCCAAGGCCACCCAGTGTCGGGAGGCAGGCGGCGAGGCTGCCTTGCGACCAAGGACTGTTCCAGGCGGACAACGTAACGAGGATGCCCCACAATGTCAGGCAGACCGCGAGAACCGGACGCGACGTGGCGAGTCTCCCTGCGGCGAACAGCCCGAGGGCCCCGGCAGAGAATGCCAGCCAGCCGGCTGAGGTGATCGCCGCCCAAGGCCAGACATCGATCCGCGTTGCGGAGGGTGGATTGAGGGTGGATGTCAATACCCACGCCACACCGAGGTATGTAAGAAGGAGGGATCGGGTGGTCGGGGCGGCCGGCATGCGCTTCGATGAAGGCACGACGGCGGAAGGGATCAATTGCGATCATGAGATATCACGGCAAGTGATGCAGGTGCAGGGAATCTCGGGTAGTCTGACTATACCCCGGTTCTGGCTAATAATCGAAGATTCTTGTCCAGCTCCCGCTCATCACCACTCACCGTCCTCTCCCATCGTCATGAAGAACGCTTTCAGGATACTCTATCTTTTCGGCCTCGTGGGTTTCGGAGCCGGCGTATGTGCAGAGGCGCGGGCAATGGCCCCAGCGCCGGCGGACGCAAAGGTCCGTGAGGGAGAGGTGTCGGCCATTGTGGCGCGCAGCGTGCGGTCGGCTGCCGATGCGCCGATCAAGGTTTCGGTCAATGCCACCAAGGTGCTGGCGCCGAATGATCGTTTCTGGGCCTCAGCGGTGTTTCATCCGACTGAGTATTTTGATTTACCCATGGGGCAAGAGCGGCTGGCTCTCATGGCGGAGAGCGGGGCGGTTTCGCAGTATGTCCGTCTCTATAGTCAGCCCGAAGACGCGCTTCGGGTGCGTGCCGACGGTTCGATCCACTATGATTGGAGTCATTTTGATCGGCGGGCGGAGGCGATCCTTGCCCATGGCCTGACTCCGATGGTGGCGATGTTTTCGATGCCGTCGGAGCTGGCCAGCGATCCTGCGGTGGTGAAGCGACGGTTGTTTCTTGGGCGAGAGGCGCCAATCTCGCCGCCCCGCGACTACGCGGAATGGGGTGCACTGTGCGCCGATTTTGCGCGGCATGTGCTGCGGCGCTTCGGAGAAGCGGAGGTGCTGCGCTGGCGCTTCACGTGCTGGAACGAACCCGACCTCGTGGGCTTTTGGAAAGACGGCGATGTCGGCGCGTACCTCCCGCTCTACGATCATTTTGCGGCTGCATTTCGCAGCGTTCACCCCGGACTCAAGATCGGCGGGCCTTCGTGTTCCAGTACGCGCCTGGCCACGGACGCGACGGCGTTTCGCTGGTTTCTCAGCCACATTGCGCAGGGCCGGAACTTTGTCACCGGTGGGATTGGCTCACCGATCGATTTCATCACCATTCACACCTATGGCGGGACGGGTGGCGGTCCCCCTCCCGGGCACAACACGGTCAGCCTGCGTTTCATGATCGACCTGCAACTGAAGCTGGCTGCTCTACGTGATGTCCACGAAACCCTGCGTTCGGTCCCGATCTACGTGGCGGAGTGGGGAGAGGCCTCTGGCGGAACGACGGGGGTGCGCTCTCGCCCTACAGCCGCGGTTCGCAATTCTCAGTACGGGGCCGCGTTCCTCGGTGCGCTGGTCGGCGAGCAACTGCGATTGCGCGAGTTGCCGGTGCCTCCGCGGATCGAGGGCCTCATGTTTTGTCCTTCTGGCTACGAAGGGGATCGCACGGTGGACTTCCAAGGTTTCCGCACCTATGAGACGCGGAACGGAATTCACAAGCCGATCCTCAACGCCTACCGCCTGCTTGCGCGACTCGGGACGGACTTTGTGGCGATCACGAGTGACCGGGTGGGTCCGGCGGTGGAGCTACGCGCCGGGCCGATGCTTTACGCCTACGCCACGCGTGGGTCGGACGGGAACGTGTCGGTGGCGTTGATTCATTTCGATGAAACGGCCATGACAAACGAGGGCCCGCCGGTCGCCGTCGAAGTTGAGTTGCGAACCGGGTGGTGGGCGAACGAGACGATCGAGACCCGGCATTGGCGCATCGACGAAGCGCGCAGCAACGCGTACACGGTGTTCCGCGAAATGGGTGAGCCGGAGCAGCCGTCGTCCGCGCAGCTCGAATCCCTTCGTTCACGGATGGGCTTGGAGGAGCTGATCCCCCCTGTCCGTGGGTCCGCCAATGCCGCGTCAATCACAACGGTCAGCCTGCCCGTGAATAGCGTGTCGCTGCTTGAGTTTCGGACAGTCGACGAGCCTGACCGCCGCTGAGTCGGGCGCTGGCATACCAAGACCTGCGATCGAAATAGGTTATCCGAGTGTCTATCCAACCTCGGCGATCCGGGGGAGGCGAGTGCGTGCGTGTCGCAGAATCGCCAGGCCCCCGCCAATACAGACAAGGCCGGCACCGAGGGCGAGTTTTCCGCTCAGCGCGGCGAGTGCGAAAAGGCTGACGACGACGAAGAAGGATCCGGCAACGACGAAGGAAAGCCCGAAAAGGCGCGCCAGAGCGGTGCCGAAACGCGGGTCGATCGTGGGAACTTCGGTGGGCACCAGAGGGCGGTCGAGGCGCGCGAAGAAGACGGCACGACGTTCTGCGCGGGCGGGCGTCGTGGCCCGCGAGGGCATGAAAAAAAGTCCCAGGCAGAGGAAAACAACGAGCAGGGTGGAGACTTCCCACGAGAACCAGTTTGCATAATGCAGAACGGCGGCCACGGCGGAGCCCACCGCAGGACAAAGCACGGCACCCAAGCTGGAGGCCCGGCGCGAGAGGAGTCCGAAAATCAACGGGACCGCGAGCGGGATGGCGAAGACACTGGCAAAGAGTTTGTTCGCCTCGAAGGCGCCGCCGAAGTTTCCGACGAAGAGGGCGCCTGTCGTCACGACACCGCCCACGCCAATCGTCGTCGCGCGAGCCATCCAGAGGAGGTGGCGGTTGTCCGCAGCAGGGCGCAGGAAACGCTGGTAGAAGTCCTTGGTGAGGACGCCGGCCATGACGTTGAACTCGGAGTTCAGCGACGACATGGTGGCGGAGAACATGCTCGCGATCATCAGTCCCATCATCCCCGCGGGAAGGAGGTGCACGCAAACGGCCACATAGGCCTGCTCGGGATCCGCCAGGTCGGGAAGAATGACGCGGGCGGCGAGCGGTGGGAGCAGGAAAAAGATCGGCGCGACGAAAAACAGGACAGCGCTCAGGTAGCCGACCTTCCGCGCCGAGGCCTCGTCGCGCACCACGTAAAGCCGCTGGATGAAGGACCAGTTGCTGTTGTACTTGAGCGTGATGAGAACGAAATAAACGAGCAGCCAGAGCGGAGCGCCCTTCGGGCCGTTGAACCATTCCAACTGCTCCGGGGTGACGGCGGCAATGCCGGCAAAGCCACCGGCGGCTTGCAGGCTCAGCGGCACCAGGATCGCCGTGGCGAACATCAGCACGATGAACTGGATGGCGTCGAGGACAGTGACGGCCCACAGACCGCCGATCATCGTGAAGAGCGTGATGAAGATCCCGCTGGCGACAATGGCCTCGCCGTGGGTGAGCGGAGTCACCGTCGCGAGAAAGAGTCCGGTCGCGTAGAGTCGCACGGCGTTGTCGAGAAAACGCATGACCAGACCGAGCCATGAGAACACCTGCCGGACGCCGAGGTTGAAGCGTTGTTCAAGGTACTCGACGGGGGTTGTGAGGTTCGCGCGGCGCCAGCGGGCGGCAAGAAAACGTGCGGCCAACACGCAGGGTGGGACGGTGGACCAAAAGACGACGATGGCGATGAGCCCGTCTTCATAGGCGATGCCCGCGTAAGCCACGAAGATGAACGTGCTGAACATCGACATGAAGTTGCTCACGCCGGCGACGGCCCAGGGAATGGTGTTGCCGCCCTTGAGGTAGCCCGCGGCGTCCTTGACGAACCAGCCGAAGAAACTGCCGATCGTCGCCATCAAAAGCATGTAGGCGGCGAGCAGGGCGTAATCGAGCGACTGGAGGTGATTCACGAGGAGGGAGCGGGGACGGGCGGCGGGAACGGAGCGTTCAGGTGTCCGCCGGTCGGCAGAGCTCAAGCGTGCGGGTGCCGTTGAAGACGTTGCACTGGTGCAGGGAATGACCGTTGACGCGGTAAGGCCCTTCGTAGCCTGTGTCGCCCAGCAGGTGGGCGACGAGTCCGATGGAAAGCGGGTAGAACCAGCTTCCGAGCATGATGTGCGTGCGCTTTGGATCCTCGTCGCGCTGTTCCGCGACGGCCCGGGCGGCGCCGGCGGGCCACTGCCAGTGCGGGCGGGGCTTCCAGCCATGCTCAAGCGTATCCTTGCGGTGGAGACGCCAGCCTTGTTCGTCCTCGTGCTGGAGAGCATGGACGAGATAGCGGCGGGCGGCCGCCTCGACTTCTTCACGGCGGTGATCCGTCAGGGCATGAAGGTTGGCCAGCATGTAGGCGCCGTCGAAATCGGGGCAGTCCGATCCGCCGGGCCAGTACGAGCCGTCGGGCAACTGGATCGCGAGGGTGGCGTCGACCATGCGCTCCAGCTGGCTCACGGGCCAGCCGAGGGCAAAGTAGATCGGGAGGAGATGGATGTTCGCGAAGATGCCGTTCGCAAGATCGGCGCCGAACTGTGTTCCCCAGACGCCGGTGCGAGGATCGAGCAGGCTTTCCAGCGCCGGATAAAGGCCCTCACGGAGGCAAGCGTCGACGCCGGTTTCGCCGAACCAGTCGCGCCGGGCGAGCATGGCGGTCGCCAGCCCGAGCACTTGGTTGCTGGCGGCCCAAGGCTGGCTCCAATCGTAGCCGAGGACCCAGCGGCGCAGCGCGTCGGGGCGGGCGAGTGGATCGAGGAAAGCCAAAGGGCGCGACGGCGTGCGCCCGAGGATGCGGAAAGCCCAGAGGCAGCCACGGGTCCAGTGCCAGACGCGGTTCAGCCCGGCAGGATCGAGCGCGGTGTGGAGGAGGGCAGGATCGTTGGCAAAAAAACCGGCGTCAGCCTGCTTCGCCCGGAAGAAATCGGCCCAGGCATCGAGGTCGGCCGCTGGCATCCGATGCAGTTCGCCGAAAAGATCGAGGATGTGGGCGGCGTGGTAGGAGCCGTAGAGGCTTTCGCCCTCGCCCCGTTCCTTGGCGTACCGGCCCGGCTTCTCGCCGATCTTCATGGAAGCCACGTAGCGCAGGGCGGTGTGTTTGACGCGCTCGTAGCCGGGTGTGGCGTGGGCGGGGGCGGAGGGAGAAAGGGCGGTTGTGGTGTTCATGAATTGGATACACCCGTCGACGGGTCGGGGTCAGGCCGGCAGGAGCGGCCGGCTCCGGCTGGCGAGTTGGATCGCAAATCCCCAGGGATCGCGCAGCATGACGAGCCGGTCGCCGTTGGGGAGGGAAACCAGGTCGTCGGCGAGCGAGGCGCCGGCGGCGAGCAGGCGGTCGCGCGCGGCGACCGGATCCGCGGCGGCAAAGGCGAGGTGCAGCAGCAACGGATCCATGGATCGATAGTCGGGGATGGGCGCCTTGGGGTTGTGGTAGATTTCGACGACGACCCGGCCGGCGGCGTCGGCGAGGAAGTGGGTGTGCGGTGCCTGCTCAAGGCGGCGTACAACCGAGAAACCGAGGTGGTCGCGGTACCAGGCGGCGACGGCGGCGGGTTCGGCGACCTGCCACGCGACATGTTCGACGGTGAGGACGGGAGGAGTCATGGGAAGGAAAGGGGGATCAGCGGCCCATCCATCCTCCGTCGACCGTGAGGATCGTGCCATGCACATAACGGGCGGCGTCGGAGGCGAGAAATACGGTGGCGCCGCCGAGATCCCCGGCCTCGCCCCAGCGGCCGGCGGGGATGCGGGCGAGGATGGAAGCGGAGCGGGCAGGATCGGCGCGAAGGGCGGTGGTGTTGTCAGTCGCGATGTAGCCGGGGGCGATGGCGTTGACGTTGACCCCGTGCGCGGCCCACTCGTTGGCGAGGGCTTTGGTCAACTGGCCAATGGCCCCCTTGCTGGCCGCGTAGCCCGGCACGGTGATCCCGCCCTGGAAGGTGAGCAGGGAGGCGGTGAAGATGATTTTGCCCGAACCGCGCGCCACCATCCCGCGGCCGAATCTTCGGGCGAGGAGGAAGGGTGCATGGAGGTTGGTGGCGATGACCTCGTCCCAGAGAGCGTCGCCGTGTTCGGCCGCAGGCGCACGTCGGATGGTGCCGGCGTTGTTGACGAGAATGTCGGGCACGCCGTGGGCGGCGAGAACGGCTTCGATAAAGCAGGTCGTCGCTGACCGGTCGGAGAAATCGCAGGTGAAGGCGTCGAAGCGGCGGCCGAGCGCGCGAATGGCTGCGCCCGTGGCGCCGCCGTCGGCCGGGAGCCGGGCGCTGACGCCAATGATGTTAGCTCCGGCCTCGGCGAGAGCAATGGCCATGGACGCACCGATGCCGCGGCTGGCGCCGGTGACCAGGGCCGTGCGGCCGTCGAGACGGAACTGCGAGAGGACGCTGGTCATTTACCGCTCTCCATTTCGAGCAGCACCTTCATCACGGTGCCGCCGTCTTCCATGGCGGCAAAAGCTTCAGGGGCGCGAGCAATCGGGACAACGCGGGTGATGAGCCGTTCGAGTCCGAGGCTGCCCTCGGCGGCGAGGGCAATGGCGCGATCGTAGTCCTCCCGTTCATACACGCGCGCGCCGCGCAGGCGCAGCTCGCGCCAGAAGATGCGGAAGAGGTCAACCGGAGGCGGCCGGTCGGCCGGGTGGATGCCCACCACCACGATCAGGCCCCGGGCGCGCGGGAGCGCGGTGGCGATGGCGATACCGGAAGGATGACCTGTGACTTCAAAGACGACGTCCGCCATGGTCCCGTCCGTTCGCTCCTTCACTAAAGCCTGCAGGTCGATCTCCGTGGGATTGACCGCCTCGAGCCCAAGGTTGTGGAACGTGGCCAACCGGTGAGGATTTATTTCCGAGACGAGCACCCGGGCGCCGGCGTTGCGGGCGACGAGGGCGATCAAGGCGCCGATCGGCCCGCCGCCGATGACCACGACCTCATGACCAGGCCGAACCTCGCCCAGCCGGACGTCATGGCACGCGACGGCGAGTGGCTCGATGAGGGCGGCGACGTTGAGGGGGAGTCCGGCGGGGAGTTTGAAAACGGTGGAGGCGGGCACCGTCCATCGGTCCTGAAAACCACCGGGCGCGTCGATGCCGAGGAACTGGAGGGACTCGGCGATGTGTTCCAAGCCGGCGCGACGCACGGGATCGTCGGCCGTGGCGTGGAGTGGCATGACCGTGACAGGATCGCCAACGTCGAGGCCGGTGATCCCCGGGCCAAGCGCGGCCACGGTGCCGCTGGTCTCGTGTCCCAGGATATGCTCGGGGGAAAGGCGCCAGTCCATTTTACCGTGAACAATACCCATGTCGGTTCCACAGATGCCACCAAAGGCGACCGCGATCTGGACTTCGCCCCGGCCAGGAGCGACCGGGGCGGGAGAGGGGCCGACGTGAAGGCGGCGTTCGGCCTTGGAATAGTAGACGGCGGGCATTGGAGGAGGGCGCAGGTCAGTTTACGAAGGCGGTGAGGTCGATGTCCTTGATCAGGACGTGAGGCGGCTGGCCAAGGATGAAGACGATGGCGGCGGCGACGTCAGTGTCCTTGAGGAGCTTGGAACGGTCGATCGTGCGTCCGTCCCAATAGGCGGTGTCGGTCCCGGAAGGCGAGACGAGCGAGACCTTGATACCGTCGCCCTTGACCTGCTGAAAAAGTCCCTCGGTCAGGCCATTGAGGGCGTGCTTGCTGGCACAGTAGACCGGGGCGGTGGGATTGGAGACCTTGCCGACGATGGAGGAGACGTTGACGATATGTCCGGCGCGGCGTGCCTTCATACCCGGGAGAACCGCGCGGGTGCAGAGGAAGACGCCTGTCGTATTGACTTCCATGATACGACGCCAGTCGTCAAGAGACGCCTTGGCGAGGTCGGTTCCGAATCCGGTGCCGGCGTTGTTGACGAGGAAGTCGACAGGCCCGAGTTCGGCCTCGATGCGGGCGAAGGCAGCAGCGACAGCAGCTTCGTCGGCGACGTCGCATGGCACGGAGAGCAGGCGTGCGGGGGGGGAGTCAGTCCGGATGGATGTCTCGGCCCGGTCGAGGCGCGCGGAGTCGCGGGCGAGGAGGGCGACGTGACACCCGTCTGCGGCGAGAGCGCGGGCGGTCGCGAGGCCGATGCCGCTGGAGGCACCGGTGATGACGGCGGTTTTGTGGGAAAAGGAAGTCATGGGTGAGGTGGAGCGATGGCGGGGGAGAGGGAAGAAGACAGAAGACAGAGGATAAAGGATAGAGGATGGTGGTTAGCCCGAATAATTCTCACACTAAGTCCAGCCGCGGCAGGTTTCATCGCGCGGAGCTCCGACACAGGGGGAAAGGGAGGCCTCAAGGTGTTGGCGAGGTGTCGGTGTGATTGCCGGATGAACCCTTCTTTGGCTAAAGAATCCGAGAGAAAGACGAAAGTTCCCTGTCCTCTGGGCTCGGATTTCCGAGCTCCGTGCCTTCTGTGTCGGAGCTCGGTGTCCTCCGTGGCCCAAAGGTCTTCTTTGCCGTCGATGTATACCATCCGGGTCAAAAATATCCGCCGCGGGCGGTGATCTCGCGTTCGGAAAGGCCTTCTTTGACCCACTTCTTGATGGCGGTTTCGCCATCGCGAATTTCCTCGGCGCGGAGGAGAATTTCGTAGGCGTGGGCCCGGGGGACCACGATGACGCCGTCAATGTCGCCGAAGATCACGTCGCCGGGCTTGATTTCAACTTGCCCGATCCGCACGGGCACCTGCCATCCGGCGATGCGGAAGCGGCCAAGCATGCCGTTGGAGGAACGATAGCGGACGAAAACGGGAAAATCCTGTTCGAGGACGCGGTCGGTGTCCCTCACGCCGCCGTCGACCACGGCGCCGCGGCACCCGCGTTTCACCGCGGCCATGGTCATGACCTCGCCCCATTGGGCGGATTCGGAGTCGCCGCTGGTATCCCACGTAACGATGGAATTCTCAGGGATCGATTCCAGCATCTCGACGCGCTGGGCCATCTCGTCCTTGATTTCGAGATTGGGAGAGCCCTTCACCGTGAAAGCGATTCCGGCGACCTTCATGTGATCGCGCAGGGGAAGGATCGCATGCGGCAGCGTCTGATAGACGAGGTTGCGTTCGCGAAGGGCGTCGTTGACCGCCGCAGTGAAGACGCCCTCATAGCGGTCGCACAATTCCCGATCAGCGATGGGAAAGGGAGTGAGGTCGATGAACGCGCGGTCTTGCTTGAATCGGTCGAGTTTCATGGGACGGGGGAGGG
>JBBQUU010000115.1:0-10403 GCA_038212175.1 Opitutales bacterium
ACCAGACTGTGTCAGCGGTGGTGGTGGCGGGCGTCGGCGCAGTCGGAGCCGGAGCGGGTGTTGGTTCGGGAGCCGGACCGCCGGTCGCGGCCGGTGTCAACGTGATGGTCGCCACCGACTGGGTGGTACCGACGGTGTAAGGCGCATTCTTGGCCAGCGCGAAGGTGGCGGTCGGGGTGGCGGCGCTCGAGGCGTTGCCGTAGGCGCGACTAGTCATCTTGGCCGAAGCGGAGCCGGCGGGAATCGTAACCGCGGTCGGCATGTCGCCGTCAACGCGACGGTAATCGATCCACGGTTCAGCGGTGCCGCCGAGGGTGAAGTTTGCGGTAGGATTGGCGACCGTGCTGCCGGTCCGCGTGAACGTCAGGACTGCGGTATCGGTCGTGCTGCCGATTTGGGACGAGGCATCCGTGGCGACGACGGCGACGGTCGGTACGCTCGGAGTCGGAGCGGGCGTTGGCGTAGTGGAGCCGTCGCTGCCGCCTGTGGTGGACCAGAAGATGCCCTGGGAGGCATTGTGATAGCTGCCGCTGGTGGTGTTCTCGAGCTTGATGGCGCGGACCATATAGGTCGCGTCCGCAGTGGCCGCACTTTCGGAAAAGGTTGTGGCGGTGACAGGCGCGCTCGTCAGCCGGGTGTAGGCACCGCCCGTGCTCGTAGCGCGATACACATGATAGCCGACAATCGCGGAATCGTTGGAGGCGGACCAAGTCAGCGCAACCGTGCTGCCGCTGATGGCGCCGTTGAGATTTCCTGCGGGCACCACGGGATGCAGGCGCAAGGTCGGATCGCCCATCAGGGCCACGTGGATCCGGTTTTGTGAGCTATTGATCTGGGTTTGATAATCGCCCTTGTTATTCATCGCCAGTCGCGCGGTGTGACCGATGGTTTCACCGGCACCGAGCGGATGCCAGAACCAGTGCGGCCGTCCTGACCAGGCGGATACAAGGCCCTGGCTGGTCGCGAGCGGGGCGCGGAGCATGTTGTCTTCCTGGTCCCAATCGCCGAGCCACGAGCCGAACAGCATGTTGAACACGCCGCGGACGTTTTTGCTGACCATTTCCGTGGTCGTGCCGTCGTTATACATCCCGGTGGCGCCGAGGCCGCCGATGGAGGCGTAGCTGCCGGCACCGCAACCATAGGCGAGGAGATAATCGCTCGCGGCCACTTCCGGAATCCAGACACCCTTCTGGTCATTGTACTCACGGTTCAGATTGCGGATTTTGTCAGCGCCGACGAGGGGTGCAAAACTGCGGAAGCCCGACGCGGCGAAGGCTTCGCCACCACGCTGACCGAAATAGTCACCGAGGATCGCACGGCGCTCCGGATTCACTTTGCGATGGCGGAAGTTGTGGTCCTTGTTGAGGTAGTTGCGCAGCAATTCGAGTTCGCTCGGGAACGTGGCCGGCCCGCCCCACGTGGTGCGGCCAGGCATTTTCGAGAGATCGACGCGGCCCACCTGGAGCTCCACATCCGAAGGAAGCACGGTCTGGTCGAATTTGCCGTCGCCGGGGCGATTACTCATGCGCGCGGCGTCGACCGAGTTCGTGTTGATCGTCTGCGTATAATTAACCGTGCTGTCGGTCCAGTTGCCGTCCATGTCGCCGTAATAGGCGTCAGCCGGCCATGCGCCGACGTGATCGGGGTGGCCATCGGGATTCAGTTGACCCGAGTAGGGCACCGGAATGTTGCCGAAGAGAAAGACGGATATAACATTGGCGGGATCGGAGTCGTAAGCCGCCTTGATCACGGCCTTGACGCTCGGCACCGGGTCGGTGCGCGCGACATCGCGGCGGATCACGATCCAGCCGTCGCCGGCGAGATCCTGTTCCAGCCGGACCAATTCGGGGGCCAAACTCGTGGAGAACGTCTTGTCCACGACGAGCACAACCTTACCGCGTTGATCGACGAGCGGGGCGTTGACGCCGATTTGGATGTATCCATAGCCGGTATACGAGCCCGCCACCTTGACAATCCGGTACTCGTAGGAATTGCCCGCCGCGACGCTGGTGTCGACGTAAGAAGTGGCGGAACCGGCAAGCGTGGTCCCGGCGCCCCATGACGTCGTGTTCGGGGCGCGGCGGTAAACAGTATAGCTGGAGGGGACACCATTGGTGTCCTGAGGCCAGTTCAGCGTGACCTTGCCCGGAGATGCCTGAACAATGGAGCTCACCTGAACGCTGTAGTCCCAAGTGTTCTCCACGGCATAGGCCGTGTGGGTGAAGCTAAAGGTGAATGCGACTAGCAGGGCTAGTGCGGCATTGATGGTTCTTGTCATTGCGCCGCCTAGCATGCCCTTCCGGATGGATTCCGATTATCAGCGCGAGTCTGGTAACCGTGTCAGTGTGAGGGAAGTCCGCGTGTCAGTGTTTGTCTGACAGCGGAGTCGCCTCAGAGGAGAGCACACCGCCAGATGTGATCAGAGCGTAAAGCTCGCGGCCGGAGAGTGGGCGGGAGACCGAGCGAATTTCGTCGGCAAGACCGAGTTCCACCCGGGCGGTCGGACCGGGTGAGGGGAGACGTCATCCACGAGGTGGGATGGGAGTCGGCCAACACGTAATGCGGGGTAATCGCCACCCACGTTTTCGGGAATATGCGCCGTGGTCATCTCGCTCGTGGTTGGAAATCTCCGGTTCGTGGTTCACGGCGGAAAGGTGACTCATCGTCATTCCGCCCACGAGCCGCTCACCGGTCGTCCGAAAACGGCCGGGACCTTTCCCCCTATATATACCTGTGCTCAACGCCGCCGGAGCGACGGAGGGCACGCTTCCCGTTACCCTTCGCATGAGTACCCGCATTTTCTTCCGACGCGCCTGGTGTTATTCCTGCCTGCTGATCGTGCCTCTGTTCGGCGCGGCCCAGGTGCCGCTATCCGAACCGGGCCGAGCGAACGTGCGCCGCGCGCCCACCATCAACGGAGCCGTTGATGGCTCGATTCATCAGATGACGGGTGAGCCCGCGACGCTGAATGGCGCGGCGGCCATCACGGGTGATTTATTCGTCCCAGGGACTCCCGAGATACGGATCAACGGCCGCCCGGCTTACGCGGGCACCGTTGATGGATCGGGAGGAGCATCGCCGGCGAATTATCAAATCACCCTCAATGGCGGCGCGCGTTTGCGGCACATCGTGCGCCGGACCGACCCCGTCGTGCTTCCACCGGTGCTTCCTCCGCCCCCACCAAGCGGCACCCGGTCGGTGGTGATCGCTTCCGCCGGTCAAAGCCCGGGTGATTTCTCCACCCTTCGGTCGCTGACGCTTAACGCCCAGGTCGGCCAGTTCGCGATTCCGCCCGGGACCTATGGGGAGATAACCGTAAATGGGGGGAGCGGCCTCACCCTTGGTATCGCCGGCGCGACGCAACCGTCTATATATAACATCCAGCGATTGACCTTCAACGGTCACTCCCATGTGCAAGTCATCGGTCCTGTGATCCTGAACGTGGCCCACGGTTTCACTGGTAACGGAATCCTCGGTACGACGGCGAACCCCGCGTGGCTGACGATCAACCTCTATTCCGGGGGACTAACGCTCAATGGCGGCGCCACCTTGCATGGTTTTGTGAACGTTCCGACTGGGACAGTGGTCGTGAATGGAAACAGTCAGTTGATTGGCGGCGTCAAGTGCGACCGCTTGATCGTTAACGGAGCAGGTTTCCTCCGGCTGATCGGCGCAGGATCCTCCAATCGTCCGCCGATTGTGAGCGAGGTGACGGGCACGCTTGCCGAGGATACGAGCGCGACGATCACGCTCTCCGCCACGGATGCCGATGGGGACCCGCTGGTATTTTCAGTGGTCACGCCCCCCGCCGCCGGCACGCTCAGCACTCTCACGCCGGGAGCAAATAATACCGCGAGTGTTATCTACACGCCGAATCTCAATCGCAACGGAACGGATACGTTTAGCTTTAAAGCCAATGATGGAGCACTCGATTCCCTGCCCGCCACGGTCCGTTTACAGATCACCCCAGTCAACGACCAGCCGATTTCCGAGCCGAAGGTCGTCGCCGTCGACGAAGACAACGAGGTTAATATATCGTTGAGTGGCACGGATGTGGACGGCGACACGTTGTTCTATACTGTAATCACGCCCCCGACTCGCGGCCTATTGTCGGTCATAGGCGCTCAGGTTGTTTATCAACCCGCACTGAATTATCACGGGCCGGACGCGTTCTCCTATGTGAGCAGCGATGGGGCACTGACGTCGCAACCGGCGGACGTCCTCATCTCGGTCGCAGCCGTTAACGATGCGCCGGTGGCCCTCGCAAGCAGTTATTCCGTGAATGAAGGAGCCAGCGTGGCGATCAGACTCACCGGCACCGATGTCGACGGCGACGCGCTTGCCTTTGAGCGCCTGACTGCACCCGTTCACGGAGTCTTGTCGGGGGATGTGCCGCACTTAACGTATCGTCCTGCTCCTAACTACAGCGGTATCGATAGCTTTTTATTCAGGGTTTCAGATGGGTCGCTCCAATCCGCGACCGCGGCGGTCACGATTCATGTCACGGATCTGAACGTTCCGCCGGTGGCACAAAACGCGACCGCCAGAACAGACGAAGACATCTCCGTCGAAATAGAACTTCCGGGGGCGGATGGAGATGGCGATGCATTGGTTTTCTTCATCGTAACGCCGCCGGTGCATGGCGTGCTTGGTCCGGTGCGGCCGGGGCGTTCTGGAACGCACGGTACAGTCGTGTATACTCCGAGCCTGAATTATCACGGCACCGATGGCTTTACGTTTAAGGCCCGTGATGCCACCGGTGCCGATTCCAATGTCGCCTCGGTTGTCGTGGCAGTAAGTCCGATTAACGATCCTCCCGTCGCGAATGGCCAGATATTGAAAATCGATGAAGACGGGATCGTGACCGTCGTGCTCACCGGTTCCGATCTCGAGAATAGCGCCCTGACTTTTTCGGTCTCGAAGCCCCCCGCTCACGGTACCCTGGGGGCGCTGGTACCCGGGTCGGTGAACAGCGCGACGATAACCTATCGCCCTGATGCTGATTACCACGGGGAGGACGCATTCTCATTCACCGCCCATGATGGCGAGATCGAATCGTTGTCGGGCACGATCCTCCTGACGGTCCGTCCGATTAATGACGCCCCGATGGCCGATGGGCAATCCATCGCGCTTACGGAAGACCAGCCTCGCGCGCTTACTCTCACGGGGCACGATGTGGAAGGCTCCGCGCTGACATTCGTGGTCCGGATCCCGCCGGTGCACGGCACGCTGGGTCTGGTTGAGCCTACGTCGGCCAACACAGCGAGCGTTACTTACTTCCCCGGACTTGATTTCCATGGCAGCGACTCGTTCACCTTTGAGGTTTCAGATGGGGAACGCGTTTCCATCCCGGCCTTGGTTGCGCTGGAGATCGCCGCGGTCGACGATCCACCGATCACGGTCGCGCAGAGCTTGGTCCAACCTCAGGACACGGCGTTCCGCTTCACCCTGACGGCGACCGATGCCGACAACGACCCGCTCACGTATCAAATCCTGAACTACCCCACGCGAGGCGTTCTTAGCGGAGCGGGGCCGAATTTCACCTATACGCCTCAGTCGGGTGACCGTGGAACCGTTACCCTAGTCTTTACGGCCACCGATGGACGTCTGACGTCCGAGGCCGCGACAATTACGTTCACCATGATGGCGGTGAACCAGGCCCCCGTGGCGATGGCAGTGGCGCCGGTAACGTTGGATGAAGATAGCACCGCAGTGGTGACGCTCGTGGGAAGCGACATTGATGGCGATGGGTTGAGGTTTCAGGTGTTGAACCACCCGACGCGTGGATCGCTCGGCGTGATTGCGCCCGGCGATGATAACACCGCGACCGTGCTGTATACACCGACACCGAACGAATTTGGAACAGATTCCTTCAGTTTCTGGGTGAGTGACGGCGCGCGCGATTCCAATCGTGTGACCGTCTCGTTGGTGATCCGTCCGGTGAATGATGTGCCGATCGCCGCTGCGCAGGCTTTTACGCTATTGGAAGATTCGACCGCCGGGATCGTGTTGGCGGCAACGGACGCCGACGGTGATCTGTTGACGTATACGGTTCTGACCCCGCCTGCGAATGGTTCGCTGCTGGGCGTGGCTCCGCATCTCACGTATGTCCCGGCCCTTAATTATAGCGGCTCCGATGGTTTCACTTGGAGTGCACGTGATCCTTCTTTGGGCGAATCCGGCCCAGCAACGGTTTCGCTCCTGATCCTGCCGGTAAATGATGTTCCTATTGCCACGAGTGCGGAAGTCGGAACCGCCGAAGACGTACCAGTGACGATTACGCTAACCGGCAGCGATGTTGATAGCGCTGTTCTCACGTATCGCATTTTGACGCCGCCACGCTACGGAACTTTGAGTGGTGCGATTCCGCACCTGACCTATACCCCCGAACGGGATTTTGCGGGATCGGACTCGTTTACGTTCAAAGTGACCGACGAAGCATTGGCCGACTCAAACGTCGCGACAGTTGTGATCGTGGTCAGGCCCGTGGACGACCCTCCGGTCGTCAATGCGGGAGCCGATCAAGCCGTCATGCTGCCGGCGTACGCTTCATTGGTCGGCGTCGTGACAGATCCGGATGGCCCAATGCCGGTGCTCACGTGGTCGATGCTCAGTGGATCGGCGGCAGTGGAGTTTGAGAATGCCCATGCGGCGGTCACGAGGGTGGCGTTCTCGGCCGCGGGGATTTACACTTTGCGGCTTACAGCGACGTCCGGAGCGGATTCGGTGAGCGATGATATTCGAGTTACGGTGAGCGCATCGACGCTTGCGTTTCGGACTTACACCACGAGCGCGGACTTTGCTCTTGGATCGAGTAGCAACGTAAGTACCGCGGTATCCGATCAACTTCAGCTGAGGGATGAAGCAGCTCCCGGGAATTTTATTTGGGTCGCGGTCTCAAGCAAGGGGACGATTGTTAAGATCAATACCCGCACCGGCAGTGTGGAGGGTGAATATAAGACAGCACCGGATGGGCAGCCACGGGATCCGTCGCGTACGACCGTCGATTTGCAGGGAGCAGTCTGGGTGGCTAATCGAGCGGGAAACTCGATCGTTCAGATTGGCTCGGTGGAATCGGGTCTTTGGATCGATAAAAACGGAAATGGCCAGCCCGATACCTCGATCGGATTGGGCGATATCCGGGGGTGGAGCAACCAGGGCGGATCAGGCACGGACGGGGGTATATCGACCGCGGAAGACGAGTGCATTATCCGCTATGTGCGCGTATCGGCGAGTGGCACCCGGCACCTCTCTGTCGACACGAGGAATAATATTTGGGTCTCGGGAGTCAGCGGTGCTGCTGCCCGGACGTTTGATTTAGTGGATGGTCGCACGGGCTTGATTCTCCGCCGGGAAGGACCCGTCGGGCACGGTGCTTACGGTGGGTTGATCGACCGGTCCGACGTGCTTTGGTCGGCTACGGCCGGTTCCCTCCTGCGTTGGGAAACACGGCTTCCGCTGAGCGGCCCGAACGGAGAGAATTGGTCAACGCTGGCGGGGAGCGGGAACCTCTATGGCCTCGCGCTCGGACCGGAAGGTTACGTCTGGTGCTCCACTGCTGGCGCTGGTCTCGTCCACAAATATGCGCCGTCCGGTGTGTTGGTGGCGAGTTACGGGCAAGGGCATAGCCAAGCGCAGGGACTTGTGGTTGATCGCCGGGGGCATGTCTGGATAGCGCACGGGTTATCGGCGAGCACGGTCGGTCATCTGCGGCCTGACGGAACATTCCTCGGTAACGTGACCGTGGGATCTGGACCGACGGGAGTCGCGGTCGACGCCGATGGGAAGATCTGGGCGACCAACCATAACGCCGGAACGGTGTCGCGGATCGATCCGGATTCCGGTTCCGTCGGGTCTGACGGCGTCACACCCATCGGAGCGGTGGATTATACCACCGCTCCATTGGGCGGCACGGTCTACAATTATTCGGATATGACCGGAAATAATCTGGCCGCACCGCCGCTTACGGGCGTTTGGACAGTGATCTACGATAGCGAAAAGCCGGCCACCCCGTGGGGAAGTATCAATTGGCATGCACAGGTCGTTGATGACGGTAAACTCGGCATTACGGTCGCCAGCAGTTCGGATGGCATTGCCTTCAGCCCCTGGCGGACAGGGGTACGTGGCGTGGATCTGGATGTTCCACCCGGCCGCTACCTCAAGGTGAATGTCCTGATGCAGCGGTCGTCATCCGGACATAGTCCTTCACTCTACGATTTGACGATAGGTGAACAGGGTTACCTGCCGGCGTATCCGTTTAATCAGGTCCCGGTAATCGAGGCCTCCGGGTTCCAAGTGGCGGCCGGTGGCGTAGAGGCGCGGCTTAAAGCCAAAGTGATTGATGATGGCCTCCCGCATCCATCCACCCTGTCGTATTCGTGGACCAAGCTCAGCGGACCAGGAGCGGTGTCGTTCGATGAAGCCACGCGGACCGATGCGACGGCGTCCTTCTCAGAACGAGGACGTTACGTCCTGCGCCTGACTGCTACCGATGGCGCGACGACGGTCAATCGAGAGATCACGGTTCTGGCAAACACGCCGCCAACGGCCAGTGCCGGGCCGGATCTCCGAATCAGCAACCTGGGGTCAATGATTGCGCTCCGCGGTTCCGTCTATGACGACGCGGAGAACAGTGGCGCACTCACCATTGCATGGCGGCAGATCGCCGGACCAGCAGTGGCGACCTTTGCGGATGGAGCGTCGCCGACCAGCAGCGTTATGTTTCCGGCGATTGGAAGCTATGTTTTCGAACTGAGTGCGGACGATGGGTGGGCGGTTTCACGCGATACTGTGACGGTGCGGGTGGGGCCGTTGTCGTCTCCCGACGCCCCCACCGACATGGCTCTATATTGGCCTTTCGACGAAGGAACGGTGGACGTAGTCCGCGGACAGGTCGCGCGGTTGTGGCGCGGAGCGTCTCTTAGTCAGGCGCAGGTCGCGCGGGGTGTGCATCTGGATGGGATCGATGACTTCGCCAGCGTAGCCGCGCATTCGGATCATGACCTCGGGTCATCGAGCGCCGGAATGACGATAGAGTTTTGGTTTCAGCCGCAGGTTAACCGCGATGGGATGATTCTTTCGTGGGGCGAGGCAGGGACTCCCGGTCTGGCCATTTATCAAACGGATGCAGGGCGCGAACTCGAGGTAAACTTCCGGGAACGGGCCAATGGTGTCGATCGAGGTCTCCGCACGGTCGATCGTTTGATGGTACCCGGACAATGGACGCATCTGGCGATCACTCATGATCGCAGTACGGGGACTGCCGTCCTTTATATAGATGGAACTGTTCATCGTACCGCTGCGGTTGGAAGTGCCGCGGTTCGCACGCAATTCCCTTTGGTTTTTGGCCGCGCCGCCTGGGACGAAACGTCGCACTGGGCGGGTGTACTCGATGAGGTGGCGTTCTTCAATCGACCGCTTGGCTTTGCGGAAGTGAATGCCCTCTTTGCGAATGGAGCCGTTGGCCGGAACTCCGTGGCTGCGGGCCTCGCACCCGTGGCGAACGCCGGTCCGGAAGTGCGGCTCCGGTCGATTTCTGAAGTTGGATTTCTGGCGGGTGTAATGACGGACGATTCTCCAGCAGAACTCAGGGCAGCGTGGTCGGTGGTGAGTGCTCCCGCGGGTGGAGACGTGCACTTCGCGGCGGTAAGCGCAGCGGCAACGACGGCTACTTTCAGTGCCCCGGGTACGTATCTACTAAAATTGGACGGGGAAGATTTCAACTGGCTGGCGCGGCCTGATTTCGTCGCTGTTCGCGTGGATACGACCGCGGCTGAACCGTCCGCTAATCTGAGCGCATGGTGGCCAGCCAACGGAAGTGTTCGTGAAGTGATCGGAGGCACTGCGAATGTAGAGCTTCTCCAGGGAGCGTCGTTTGGTCCAGGCCGTGTGATGCAGGCGTTTTACTTTGATGGCGTTGACGACCATGGTCGAATCAAGGCGAGTGCGGATATCGACGTCGGCGCATCGGCGTCGGGAATGACGATTGAGTTTTGGGTGAAGCCTACGGCCCTGCGCGACGGAACTATCCTCTCATGGGGCGCTCCAGGACTGCCGGGCGTCTCCGTCTATCAATCCGATGCGGGACGCGCGATTGACATTAATCTGCGTGATCGGACTACCGGTGGTGATTGGGTGGCGAGTACTGGTCGCATTCTCATTCCCGGGGCGTGGACGCACTACGCGTTGACGTATGATCGGGCTTCGACCTGGGCGACGGTCTATGTGAACGGTGTCGTCGTTCAACGCACGCAACTGCCCGCACGTGCGGTTCGCACTCAGCATGATCTCGTCTTCGGTCGCAACGCGTGGGATCCCGGCGCAGCCTGGAGTGGCGCTCTGGACGAAGTCACACTCTATCAGCGGACACTGACTCAAGCGGAAATCGCTCGTGTTTTCGAAGC
>JBBQUU010000116.1:0-10394 GCA_038212175.1 Opitutales bacterium
TTTGCTCCCGTCGCATTTGCACAAGGCACCATCACGGGAGTGGCCACTGACCCGAGCGGCGCGTTTGTGCAAGGCGCCGAAGTGACCGTCGAGGGCACCACGCTCTCGGCATCCACCGACCGCACGGGCCGTTATCGCATCGACGGCGTGCCGCCCGGCACCGCACGCATCAGGGCGAGCTACCTCGGTCTCGATCCCGCGACCGCCACTGCCACTGTAACCAGCGGGCAGATCGCGGCGGCCAATCTCGCGTTCAAGAGCGACACGATCGTCATGCAACAGTTCGTGGTCGAATCCATCGCCGAGGGCCAGGCCCGCGCGCTCAACCGGCAGCGAGCGTCCGATACGATTGGCAACATGGTCGCCGCGGACCGCCTCGGCGAATTGCCCGACGCCAGCGTCGCCGAAGCGCTCGCCCGGCTGCCCGGCATCGCGGTGCAGAAGGATCTCGGTGAACCCCGCTTCATTACCGTGCGCGGCACGGCCGCCGACCAGAATTCCGTTTCACTCAACGGCGACCGTCTGACCGGCACCGGCGATCCCACCGAGAGCCGCGACAATCGCGCCGTCTCGCTGCATACGCTGCCGACCGAGATGCTCTCCGGGGTGGAAGTCATCAAAGCGCTCACGCCCGACATCGAGGCGGACGCGCTCGGCGGCAACGTCAACCTCCTCACCAAGAGTTCGCTCGAGCTGAATCGGCGCATTATTTCCGGTCGCCTCGAAGGCGGCTACAACGACATCCGCGACTCCGGCTCCTACGCCGCCAATTTTACCTATGGAGATCGCCTGGCCGACGGAAACGTCGGCTTCATCCTCAGCGCGGCCAAGCAATGGAACCGCCGCGGCCTCGACTCCCTCACCGGGAACTACGTCTCACGCACGATCGGCGGCCAGACCTACAGTGATCTCATCGGGGAGCTGCAAGTCCGGCATCGTTTCCTCACCCGCACGCGTGACATGGTGAGCGGCCAGGTAGACTTCAAGACGGGCGCGGACTCCACCCATTACGTTCGCGGTCTCGTCACAAGGTCGGACGACGTGGAACAGCGCCGCCGGTTTCGCATTGGCTACGGCGACGGCACCTATCTCCCCGGCACCAACAACACGATGGGCATTGTGGATGGCGGGCGCCTCCGCCACGAGGACCGCGACGGCCTCAAACGCACCACGATTTATAACCTCGGGGCCGGCGGCAAATGGGATCGGCCCGGCTACACCCTCGATTACAGCTTCGCTTACACGTTCCACTCCTTCAGCATCATCCGCGCGGTCATCGAGACGGATTATCGCATCAACAATTTCAGCAACGCCCAAGGCGTGCGGTTCAACGTAGATGGCGTGCCGGACCTCACCTACAACCGCTCCAACTTCAACTTCCCTGATGTGACCGATCCTCTCGGACACACCGCGCAATACAACCGGTTTGCCGTTAGCAGCTATAGTTACCTGGATCATGACTTGTCGGAGGAAAGTCTCTCCGGCGGCTTCAATCTCAAGATCCCCTCCCGCCTCGGCGATCGGAACGTGGCGTGGAAGGTCGGCCTGCGCCATCGCACCCGCGACAAGGAGAACCGCCCCGAGAATCCCACGTTCTCCATAGTAGGCACCCCGGCTCTTACGCTCGCGGACTTCCTCGATCCGAATGAGCGCGCGACGATCTTCGACGGCAAATACGCCGCCGGCCCGACCGCCAGCCCAGTCGCCGCGCGCGATTTCTTCAATCGCAACCCCGACCGGTTCGCCGTGAACGCCGCCTCCGTGCTCGCCAATCAGGCCGACACTTACTCCGCCACGGAGGCCATTACCGGGGCCTATGTCATGGGCACATCAGACTTCGGCCGGTTGCGTGTCGTCAGCGGCGTGCGCTGGGAACGCACCGGCAATTCCTACAACGCCCAGCAGCGGGACTCCGGCCCCACCGGCGCCTTCCTCGGCTTCACACCCGTCTCTGCCAAGACAAGTTACGACAACCTCTTCCCCAGCGTGGTCGGCACCTATCGCGTGCGGCCCGACGTGCTGGTGCGTGCCGCGTGGACCAACACGATCGCCCGCCCCAACTACAGCTCCCTCGTGCCACGACGCACCGTGAACGACCAGGCCGACCTCATCGTCGAGGGCAACGGCGCCTTGAAACCGCTGAAGTCCATGAACTGGGACCTCTCCTTCGAGTGGTATCTCAAGTCCGCCGGCATTCTTTCGGCCGGCGTGTTCCACAAGGATATTAGCAACCTGGTGTTTAATACGACGACGTTCATCACCGGCGGCCAGTATGACGGTTGGCGGCTGACTCGCCCTGAGAACGGCCAGAAGGGCCAAATCACCGGCTTGGAATTCGCGTGGTCGCAAACCCTCCGTTTCCTCCCGGCGCCCTTCAACAGCCTAGGCATTCAGGCCAACTACTCCGTGTTCGAAGCCGAGGGCGAGTATCCTAACCGCGGCACGTTGGACTATCTGCCGGGCCAGGTGGATCAGGTGTATAACTTCCAACTCTACTATGAGCGGAAAGGCTTCAGCGCCCGCGTCGCCTACAACCTCAACGGCAAGTATCTCGACTCGCTCGGCGCCAACGCGCAGTCGGATATCTGGCTCGACCGCATGGGCAACTGGGATGCTTCCCTCGGCTACCAGATTCGCAAGGGCTGGCGCATCTATGTCGAAGGCCGCAACCTGACCGACGAAGACAAGAAGCGCACCTACCAGGGCCGCCCCGACCGGCCAATCGAGCAGGAGTTCTCCGGCTGGAGTGCCGTGGCGGGCGTGAAGTTCGAGTTCTAATCCACGGGTGCCTCGCCTCACGACGCGCGAGGCGCTCCTCTTTCCGCATGAATCAGCCCCCTTCCTCCTCGTCTTCCACGCGTCGCTCCTTCCTGCGCCGCTCGGCCCTGCTCGGTGCCACCGCGGCCGCCGCTCCCTTTGTGGCCAGCCCCGCCACCGCGCGAGCCGCTACCTCCGGCGGCGCCAAGCCGGACGTGAAGATCACCGACGTTCGCACTTACATCGTCGACCGCGCCATCCTGGTGGAAGCGGTGAGTGACGCCGGTATCTCCGGATGGGGCGAATGCGCCTTCGACGGCGGCGCGTTGATGAAGACGTTCGTCGATGACCGGCTGAAGAAGGAGATCATCGGCAAAAGTCCCTTCGATGTCCGCAAGCTCTGGGACTGGATGTTCTTCGAGAATCACGATCTCGGTCCGAGCGGCGCGCTGCCCAATGCGATCGCCGGGGTCGATATCGCGCTATGGGATCTTAAGGGCCGGTTGTTGAATCAACCGATCTATAATTTGCTGGGCGGAAAGTATCGCGACCGCATCGAAGCCTACGGCAGCGTGCCGATTCGCCGCGGCCGTGTAAGCGTCGACGACTGCGTGAAGTCCTGCCTGCACTTCGTCGAGCAGGGCTTCAAGGCCGTGAAGGTGCGCATCCAGATTCGCGAGCACTATCTCAACCCGGATCCCGATCCCACGTTCGCCTATGCCGCCGCCGTGAGAAAGGCGATTGGCGACGACATCGTGCTGATGATCGACGCGAACAACGGCTACTCCGCCCAGCGAGCCATCGCCACCGGTCGCAAGCTCTTTGAGAAATGGAACGTCACCTACTTCGAGGATCCCGTCAGCGATCAGAACCTCGCCGAGATGCGCGAAGTCACCGCCGCGTTACACGACCAGGACATCGTGGCTGGCGAGAAATGTTACACCCGTTGGCAGATCAAAGACCTGATCGTCCAAGGTAACGTCGATATCATCAATCCCGACGTCGTGAAGGTCGGCGGCATCACCGAGATGGATCGCATGGCGACGCTCTCGTCCTGTTTTCAAAAACCGATCCAGATGCACAACACGCGTCCGACGATCTCCACCGCGGCGTCGCTGCACTGCATGGCTTCGGCGCCGCTCGTCGCGCGCTTCATCGAATTTCCCGAGCTCGGCACTTCCTTCGACGGCTTGATGAAGCTTTTCCGGAATCGCGTTAAGCTCCAGGACGGCTGGCTCCATCTGCCCGAGGGCCCGGGACTCGGACTCGAAGTGGACGCGGAGGCCGTCCGCGCTGGCGCGAGAACCGGCTGAGGCGGAACCGCTGGTTGGAAGAACCGAAAGCGGCTCGTGCGATCGAGCACGCAGTTCCCGCAGCAACACGCGTGCTCGCTCGATCTTGAATGGAGCGAGATTTCTGCCGTGACCATCGGCTACACGTTGCTCAATCCGAAACTGCACCTGATTTATCATCACGACTTCCGCATGATGTCGGCGCTCCTCGCGGAACTCGCAGGTCGCGGTTACCGTCGGATCGGATTGCTCGAGCTGCGCGAACACGATGCACGCGCCGAACACACCTGGCTCGCCGCTTTTCTTGCCGCGCAGCACGGCGATGGCGCCACCACGAAGGTCCCGCCGCTGATGCTCGAACGGCCCTTGCACACGCCGTCGCGGCGATCGCCTGAAGCACGCGTCGTTTCCGGCCTGCTCGAAAGGCGCTGCGATCGCGGTGCGGACCGTGTCGCCGATTGAGTTCGTCGTGGTGTTGCCCATGTTGATCAGCCGATAGACGCCGCCGCCGATCGCTGCGGTAAAGGAACCTGAGCCACCTCTGCATACTTGCTGGCGGAGGTGAGCCGCGCGTGGTGCGCGGAGCTCCGATGGGCTCGTCGGATCAGGAACGCGCGGGGACCGATCGCAGTGGCCCCACCGCCGCAACGCTGACCGCCCGCCGTTCTCGTGGGACTGCAGCGGGGTAGCGGTGGGTTGTCCCAAACTGCTCCTAGTCTAGCGCGTCCAAGAGCGATTGCCGGCTTCGCTGAGGGGCAGGCAGGCGTCAAACCGCCCTGGGATCGGATCGAACTGCGTGACGTTGCGGCCAACCGGTTCCGACGTGAAATACCCGATCATCGTCAGATCCCGCACCTGGTGAAAAAACGTCCTCTCTTTCCGCTGCGACTCGACGGCGACCGCTTTTAAAAGGGCTTCTTGCTGCCCCGCGGTCAGCTGCGCGAAACCTTTGCGGTGCGCACGCTGAGACCGGGCGTCGATGTCCGAAATGCCGTCGCTCCAGGTTTTCTTATCGGCGGCTGTCAGGTGGGCGCCGAACATCACGTCGATAAACTGCGGTACTTGGACGTCGCGTGCCCCGGGAGTATCCGTGCGCGGCAGAATTCGCTCCGCGATGGCGTCCACGATCGCGAACTGCGCCGCGCTCAAATGGGCCGGTCGGGAGGTCGTGCCTCCCGCCGATCGGGCACGGGCGATGCCGTCGAGCAACGCCGGAGACAGCGTGGCGCCAATCAGCAGGGCCACTCGCTTGATCGCGGATCGCCGGCTGAGCAGCGACGCGTTGGAAGTATCAAGTTCAGTCGTGACCGGGGAGTTTTCTGGATTCGGATTCATGGCAACGCGGGTCAGCTCAAATTCAGTTTTTTCATTTCGCTCACCGCCCGATCGCACGCGCGCGCGGTCAATGCCATGTACGTAAGCGACGGGTTGACGCACGAATTCGAGGTCATGCAGGCGCCGTCCGTCACGAAAACATTGGGAGCGGCATGCACCTGATTCCAGGCGTTGAGCACCGAGGTCTTCGGGTCGCGGCCCATGCGGGCTGTGCCCATTTCGTGGATACAGAGGCCGGGCGCCAGCGGATCATCGTAGGTGGTGATGTCCTTCATTCCCGAGGCCTCGAGCATTTCCACCGCGGACTGTTTCGCATCCTTCCGCATCGCGTACTCGTTCGCCTTCCATTCGCAGTCGAAGGTCACCGTTGGCATGCCCCATTTGTCGCGAAGGTTGGCGTTCAGGTACATCTTGTTCTCGTGGTAGGGCAGCGTCTCGCACCAGGCGCCAATGCCCATGCGCCACGGGCCGGGCGCGATCATATCCGCTTTCAGGTCGCGTCCAAAATAACTCAGCTCCTTGATGCCGCGGGTCCAGTCTTCGCGGCTCGCCCGGCCCTGGTAGCCGAACCCGCGCAGGTAATCCTTGCGCTGGCTCTTTTCGTCGATGTTTCGGAAGCGAGGGATGTAGATTCCGTTGGGGCGCTGGCCACGATAGAATCGGTCGTCGAATCCTTCGGCGAGGCCGGTGGCACCGACCTTGAAATGGTGGTCCATCAAATTGTGACCAAGTTCGCCGCTGTCGTTGCCAAGTCCGTTGGGAAAGCGGTCCGACTTGGAGTTCAGCAGGATGGACGTCGACGCGATGGCGGAGGCGCAGAGGAAAACCACCTTCGCCCGATATTCGATGACCGCATGGGTTTCCGTATCGATCACGCGGACGCCACTGACGCGTTTGCGGTCCTGATCATAGAGGAGTTCGCTGACGATCGAGAACGGCCGCAGGGTCAGATTGCCGGTGGCCGCTGCGGCGGGCAGCGTGGCGGCGTTGCTGCTGAAGTACGCTCCATACGGGCACCCGCGCATGCAACGATTACGATACTGACAACTGCCGCGGCCATTATGGGGCTGCGTGAGATTGGCGACCCGGCCGATCGTCATCACCCGGCCGTTGAACCGTTCCGCGATGCGTTTCCGCGCGTGTTGTTCCACGCAGTTCATCTCCATGGGTGGGAGAAAGTCGCCGTCGGGCAGCTGCGGGAGATTTTCCTTTTGCCCGCTGATTCCCGCAAAGCGCTCCACGTACCCATACCACGGCGCGACGTCGTCGTAGCGAATCGGCCAGTCGACCGCGACGCCTTCTTTCCCATTGGCCTCGAAGTCCTGCGGGCTCAGCCGGTACGATTGGCGGCCCCACAGGAGGGAGCGGCCGCCGACGTGGTACCCGCGCATCCAGTCGAAACGTTTGTCTTCAGAGTACGGGTTCTCGAGGTCGTTGACGAACCAGTGCGCCGAGTTGGGGTGCGTCGTGTAGCCGGTGCGATTTTGTTTCTGTTGCGACGCCAATTCGGCCTCCGAGCGTCGAATGCGCCCTTCGAATTGCCAGCTCTCCATGAACGCGGTGGGGTAGTCGCCGTGCTTCACGTCGCGACCGCGTTCGAGCACGAGGGTCTTGAGCCCCTTCTCGCACAATTCTTTCGCGGCCCATCCGCCGCTAATGCCTGAACCGACAACGATCGCGTCGTAAGAAATCTGCTGAGTGCTCATGGGGTATCGGTAAACCAAGCCGATCTTGTGGGGTCTCGCCAAGCCCCCTTTTCGGGATTCATGCGATCGTTGCCGCGTCAAGGGCTTCACGCGATGAGCTTGAGTGCGGGCCCCGCGTCGCGCAGGTATCGCTCCGCTTTCGCCATGCCTTCTTCAACTCCCGACGTCCTTCTCATCGGCGGCGGCATTATGTCCGCGCACCTTGGCGCCATGCTCAAGCGCCTTGATCCGCGTCTCGCGATCGAGGTCTACGAAGCAGCCCCGGAGCTCGCCGGCGAAAGCTCTGAGGGCTGGAACAACGCCGGCACCGGTCACGCTGGCCTTTGCGAACTTAACTACACGCCGCCGCCCGCCGGCGCCGGTGGCCCGGTCGATGTCACCAAGGCCGTCGAGATCTTTGCGCGCTTCGAACAATCACGGCAGTTTTGGAGTTACTCCGTCGTGCACGGCCTGGCCCCCCGTCCCGCCGAGTTCATTCGGGCCGTGCCGCATCTCAGCTTCGTTCGCGGAGAGTCCAACGTCGCGTTCCTCCGCGCCCGCCACGCCGCTTTGGTGACACACCCATTTTTCCGCACGATGGAATTCACCGGGGAGCGCGATGTGCTCCGTCGTTGGACGCCGCTCCTCGTCGAGGGTCGCGGTACGGAGCCCATCGCGGCCACCAAGGTCGACGCGGGCACCGACGTGAATTTTGGCGAACTCTCGCGGCAGCTTCTTGGCTGGCTGGGCGCGCAGGACGACTGCCGGGTTTTCACTGGGCACCGCATTACGCAGCTCCGTCGCGCCGCCGCTGGCTGGGAACTCACCGTCCGCCAAGCTGAGTCGGGAGAATCGCGGAGCGTTCGCGCCCCCTTCGTTTTCATCGGCGCGGGCGGCGGCACGCTCCCGCTCCTCCAAGCCACGGGCCTTCCCGTCGCTCGTGGCCTCGGCGCCTTTCCCATCGCGGGCCAGTGGCTCGTCTGCGAAAATCCTGCGGTGGTCGCGCGCCACTTCGCCAAAGTCTACGGGTCGCCGCCGCGCGACTCCGGAGCCCTCGGCGGCCCGCACCTCGACGTCCGCCATCTCCATGGGAAACGCATGCTCCTCTTCGGGCCGTTCGCCACGTGGACAACCAAGTTTCTGCACCGCACCGGTAGCGTCACCGACCTGCCGTCGTCTCTTCGGCCCGACAATCTTGCGACCCTGCTCCGCACCGGCCTGCACAACCGCGTTCTGGTCCGTTTCCTCGTGCAACAGGCACTGCAAAGCCCGGAGTCCCGCTTGCGCGCTCTCCGCGAATTCTATCCCGAGGCGCGAGCGGACGACTGGCGTCTCGTCGATGCGGGCATTCGCGTGCAGCCCCTGAAAAAAGCCGACGCCGGCCGCCTCAGCTTCGGCACTGAAGTCGTCACGGCACCCGACGGGACGCTCGCGGCACTCCTGGGGGCTTCACCTGGTGCGTCGGTTTCCGCCCAGATTGCTTTGCAGGTGATCACGACCTGTTTTCCGGACCGACTCCGCACGCCGGATGGTTACGCGCAAATGAAGGCGATGATCCCCGCCTTCGATCTCGACCTGACCCAATTCGAGTCCGCCGCCGACTACGTTCGTCGCTCCGGGCGGATCGACGATCTCCTCGAGTTACGCAGGGCGGGTCGGTGCGAATAGCGCTTTTGGGCAAAACGCGGAGGCCTCTCGTGCCGCGGCGAGAGGACCGCCGGCGTCAAACGGGTGAACGGTCACGAACCAGATGGTTGCGCGCAGCCTGCGTGCGACGAGCAGCCGTGGGTTTTTTTTCGTTCATCCGTTTCGGGTAACCTCCTGGGATGTACCACTCGTGCGGGCGTGCGACGTGGGTCGGCCCTTGCGTTAGCGGGCGTCGACAGCTGGTGTGATCGGCCGTATGGCTCTCACGCGCGAGCGAGTCCTCGAGATTGTCCCCACGCTGCCGCCCGGGGTGCAGACGTTGGCGGAGCTCGACCGTCTCGGACGACGCGTCAGTGAATTTCGGTTACGCGAGAGTGCGGACTTGATCAGACGGAATCCAGGCTGGGCAGAGCCGGTGATGAAAACGAGTCGCCGGCTAACCGCAGGTAGTATCGGCGCGGCGCGGACCGATTCGCTGGAGGACGCGGTGGCCCGGTTGAAACCGGTGGAGCTGCTGTGGGCAGTGGCCGAACAGGCGGTGCAACCCTGGCTGGACCGGCCGCTGTCCCTTTATGGAGTGCCCGCCAACGCACTCCGCAAGCCCCTGCTCCGCTCCGCGTTTTACACGGGTCGACTCGCGGCCGCGGTGGGACTTGATGAGTCGACCGGGTATCTGGCCGGACTCTTGCAGATGACCGGCAGGTTCGTCCTGGAGCAACTGGCGGCCGGGACTCCAGCGGCGAGAGCGTATCCGCCGGGGGGTGACTCCGCCATCAACGCGTGGGAACTGCGGACCTTTGGCGTGTCGGCCAGCGAAGTGGGGGCTTGGGTCCTGAGCACCGGGCGTTTCCCGCCGGATCTGGTGGCGGCGGTGCAGCATCAACAGATGGCGTCGGCCGAGGAACAACGTGACCCCCTGGCCTGCCTCGTGGCGCTCGCCCGAGGAATGGCGGCGTCGGATGGCTGTCCGTTCCCAGGCGAGGCGGTCGACGCATCCGGTCTCCGGTCGATTCGGGTGAGGGCAGGATTCACGGACGTAGCGTTTGAAACGGCGAAGTCTGCCGCGCGGCAGGAGTATCTCCGCTGGCAGGGGGCGGGGCGGAAACCGGCGGAAGGGGCCTCCCAAAGGCCGCTGCCGCCGGAATCAGCGCGCGGGCCTGATTTAACTGCGCCGGATGAAGATTCCTGCAACTTTCCGCGAGGCAGCGGGGTTTTGGGAGCAAACGATGCTCTCCCAGTGCACACCTCCGACCCCGGCGTAGCCCGCCCGGCTCCCGACTTTGCCACTTTTATGCGTAACTACCAAAATATGGTATTTTCCACGGCGGCGCGTCTGACCGGCAACGACGCGCAGGCGGAGGATATTTCGCAGGAGGTGTTTTTGAAGGCATACGAAAACTACGACCACTTGAGCACGAGCCCGACTGCGGGTGGCTGGCTGAAGACGGTCGCCACCAACCTATCGCTGAACCACCTCTCGCGTTACCGGAATCGCTGGCGTTTTTTATCCGAGTTCAAGCGCGACTCCGATGAGGGTGACGCGAGCGAGCAACCCGAGGTCGAGTTCGCTGCGCCCGATACGTTTTTCAGCGGGGTCGACGCGGACGAACGCCGTGCCTTCGTCGAACGAGCACTCGCCGAATTGCCGCCCAATCAGCGCGTGCCGCTGGTGCTCTAT
>JBBQUU010000117.1:0-10334 GCA_038212175.1 Opitutales bacterium
CCTGCTCTGCGCACTGCTCGCACCGGGCATCCGCGAATTCAAGGGCGTATTCGCCTACCTGGTACAGATCTGGTCGCTGCTTGCGCCGCCGGTCTTCGTCTGCGTCGTGGCCGGCATCTTCACGACCACGGCCACGAGCCGCGGCGCGACCTCGACCCTCGCCGTCGGTTCGGTTCTGGGCGCAGTCACGTTCTGGGCGCTCAGGTCCAAGGAAGTCGCCGACGGTCTGCCCCGCTATCTCCAGAATCCCTTGAACTGCGGTTTTGTCATCACCGTCATCTGCGCGCTCGTGATGTTCGCCGTCAGCAAACTGGGGCCGCCCAACACTTCCTCGGCCGTTGAGGTCTGGCGCCCCGGACGGGTAACCGGCATGGCGCTAAGTCCGCGCGAACAACGCATCTATTCTGCCACGCTGGCGCTTTTGCTGATCGTCTGGACCCTCGTCGTGATGACATTCTCCCCTTGGGGGCTCGCCTCAAACAGCGCCCGGTAGCCGCAGCCGGCATGGCGATCACGATTGATGTCGGCGAAGAGAACGACATCCATTTCAAGCAAACAAGCGGTCGGCTATCGCCTGGCGCAATGGGCGCTGGGTTCGGTCTACGGCCGAAAAGTTCCAGCGACGTCGGGGCCATTGCCGGACGGGCACACGGTGCGCGGCAGCGAAATCGTGCTCGCGTTCAACCACACCGACGGCGGCCTTGTCGTGCAGGGCGGCGAGCTGAAGGGCTTCGTCGTCGCTGGAGAGGACCGGCAATGGACGCCGGCGCAGGCGCGTGTCGTTGTGAGCAACAACGGCAGGCTGACCGGCACCACGGGCTAGCCTTCGACAGCGGGACAAGCGCGAAATCAAGCCCGTTGTTTCTGGAACGCTCGCCCCTGATTCCTGGGTCGGAGACACGACGCACCACGATGCCGGTGATTCGGCCAAGAGTGTTGTACTGTTGCAGTATCACGATCCTCGCGGACCACAGCCCGGCGGCTCACGGTCGAAATCGGTTATAGTCAAGCTCAGCCCCCTCTACGACCCCGTCGCAGAACCCCGTGTTAACCGTTACCTACCACCCGACCTATGAAAACCCCCGTACGGAATAAAAACGCCGCTGGATGGACTCTCCAGCCTGACCGCTGCCTGAAGGCGGTTGTGACCGTGGCCGCTATCACCGCTGCCCTGCATGCGCAACAACCGCCGCCGGTGCCGCCAACCGAGAACGAACCGTCGATCGCGATGTCAGTTTTCGAAGTGTCCGCTGCAAGCGACCGAGGCTATCAAGCTACCACCACCCTCTCGGGCACCCGGACTGGGGAGATGCTGAAGAATCTACCTCTAGCCGTGAGCGTCGTGACCTCCGAATTGATTGCCGACATTGGCGCCACCGACCTTAGTCAAGCCGTCCAGTTTGCGGCGGGTGTGCAGAGCGAAGAGGGCGCCTACGCCGTGAACGGCAGCAGCAACCGCGGGATCGCGACCGACCTTGTGACGCGCAACTTCTTCGTATGGCTCTCCCCGCAGGATCTGTTTTCCGTGGAGCGGGTGGAGATCATCCGCGGACCTAACGCCGTGCTGTATGGCGAGGCAGAGCCAGGCGGGTTGGTGAACTCCATCACCAAGCAAGCGCGGGGCGCCAATCGTCAAAGGCTCACTTTCCGCACGGGCTCCAATGGCGGCTACCGCGTCACGATCGACGCTGATCGTCGCGTCAACGAATGGTTGGATCTGCGCATCAACGCCCTTTACGAAGATAGCGATGGCTGGCGGACTTGGGAAAAGACCAAGAAGGAAGGCCTGCAGCTCGCGGCCCGGGTCCGGCCCACAAAAACCACGACGTTGCGTTTGGAAGCGGAAAGAGGTGAGTGGGAGATAAATCGTCCCGTCGCGATCCTGCTCGACCGCTTTAGCCGTTGGAACGGCACGTCGATCCCGGCAGGAACGCCCCTCAATGCCACGGGCGCCCTCAGCCCGGCGTCCACTGGCACCGTTGCCATCGCACCCGGAGCCGCCCCACGATGGATCTGGCTGAACGGTCAGTTCTACAATTTCAGCACGCCCGCGCTCCGCACCTACCGGCAATCTGACGGCACCAACCGGCCGGTGTACGACGCGGAGTTTGGACCCGGGTATGAGGCCGCCGGCGGCGCGCCTTATCTGGGTGCAGCCTATCTTGGCAGTTATGCCGGACGCCCCCTGCTGCCGGCCGACCGCAACTACGGAGGCCCCCATCTCTTCGAGAACACCGAGTACAATGCCCTTGTCGGCACGATCGAGCAGCAGGTTGGAGCTACCAACCTTGAGCTGGCAGCGCACTACCAACGTTCCACGCGCCATCGTAATCGCCCTAGCGGAGCATCGACCGTAATCCGCGTGGACCCCAATCAAGTCTTCCCGGGAAACAATCAGTCGTATTTGGGAGAGCCTTATGTGGATCTCGAGAACTTCGGACAGCTCTTTCAAAACGAAACCATCGATGTGCGCCTGACGGCCGTCCACGATTTCGAACTGCCGTTTACTACTCAGCGCCTGATCGCGACCGGTAGCTATCGCGAAGACAAGTTCCGCTCCGGAAACTACCGTGAGACCATCATCCCCGGCACCCCGCTGGCCATCGGCCAACGCCTGCAGGACAACCAAGTGGTGCGTCGTCACTACTTCCGCGACGGTGCGGGCAACGCATCCACCTTCGGAGGCTACACTGAGCCGGGCGTTACGGACTTCATCCGGTTTGTGGATTCGAATTGGACCGACACCGATTTGACCAGTTTCTCGGTCGCCCTCTCGGGGCAGTACCTCAAAGGTCGGGGCCGCACTCTTCTGGGCTGGCGCCAAGATCGCTTTCATGCCTACCGTGCGCCCGCATTCGGAGGCAACCAGGGGGACCCCGTGACAGGCTACCGCGGAATTAACTTCGCCGCCGCAACCGACCAATACGCAACCCAGGAGTCGCCTAGCTTGGGTGCCGTCTTCTTCATCACGCCCAATGTGTCGGTTTACGGTAATTACTCGGGTTCGTTCCGCATCAATCCCACGGCAACGCTGATTGATGACACTCAGGCGCCGCCCCGCACCGGTCGCGGCTACGACGCCGGTCTGCGCTTCGCCTTGCTCCAAGAGCGAGTCACCGCCACCGTCGGCGTTTACGACATCAACTATTCGAACGCCACGGTGGCAATCTCCGCCGTATCCGCAGTTGCTCTGCGCACCATGATCGGCGATGCAAACGTTACGCCACCGATCTCCCAAGTCGGCGGCGCGAACGACACCTTCGATCTCAAGACGCGCGGCTATGAGTTGGAACTGGTGGCAAATGTCACGGATAATTGGCGCATCCTCGCCAATTTCAGCCACAACGATCCGCTGCAGACCAACGGCGGCGGCCGCTTCATCTCGTATTATGAGCAGGCGCTGGCGCTGTACAACCGCGGCGAGATTGGGGCCGGCCAATTCGAGACCCAGCGCGTGGTGGTCGAGCAGGAGGTGGCACGGCTACGGGAAGGCAGGGTGCCCGCTGGCAACCGGTCGAACCTCCTCAACGTTTTCACCCGCTATCAGTTCAGCGATGGCCTTTTCAAGGGAGCCTATGTCGGCGGTGGTGCCAACTGGCGCGACAAGGCTGTATTCCTCGACAACCCGGGCTTC
Organism: Opitutales bacterium; assembly: GCA_038212175.1. Classification (GTDB taxonomy): domain Bacteria; phylum Verrucomicrobiota; class Verrucomicrobiia; order Opitutales; family Opitutaceae; genus CAMAXB01. The sequence goes on from JBBQUU010000117.1 coordinate 3,635, forward strand.
GACTCGCTCCCAGCCTATACCACGTTCTCGGGGTTGATCGGCTACGAGGCCACGGCCAGATTTAGTAAAAAGTCCCGCTGGTCGGCCGCGCTCAACATCAACAACATCACGGACGAGACGGCTGTGTTGGGCCGCTCCGCAGGTACGCTCACTTACCTATCGCCGCGGGAGTTTGTACTGACAATCAACCTCGCGTTCTAGAGCGTTCCAATCGACCGTGCCGTGCCGTTTTGCCAAACGCACCCTGATGCCCGCGGCCGCCGTGTCGGTGGAGATCCACGGCGGCGCTCCTGTTGCTTCGCCTCTTCCTGGGCCTGCGCGCATTGATGTCGGGCGCAGGAAGATTCGAGCCCGGCGGCATCTACTCCCTCGCCAACTCATGCCCTGCTCAAGCCCTGCGGACGCACCGGCCTCCCTTCTCAATAGCAGTTCCCACAAGTCCACTTACGCGTGCGGCAAGCGGGTCGTAATTTTAGGCACGCTGGCCCGTTGGGTAGCGTGCACTCTTTGGTCGCTTCTTCTTGTGGAAGCGGCGATTGCCGTCGGTCGGCCGAATATCCTTTGGATTACGAGCGAGGACAACAGCCCCTATCTCGGCTGCTACGGCGATTCGCAGGCGCATACGCCGCATCTCGATCAGCTCGCTACCGAAGGTCTGCGTTACCGGCACGCGTTCGCCAACGCGCCTGTGTGCTCGGCCGCACGCGCGACCTTGATCACGGGAATGCACGCCAGCTCGCTCGGGGTGTTGAACCACCGGAGCCGCGTGCAGATCCCGTCGCGATTCAAGCTCTACCCCGAGCACCTGCGCGCGGCCGGCTACTACGCGACCAACAACGCCAAGACAGACTATAACCTCGCGGGCGACCCGCAGCCGTGGGACGAGAGCAATGCCCGCGCGCACTACCGCAATCGGCCGCGCGGCCAGCCGTTTTTCGCCGTGTTCAACCTGAACATGAGCCACGAGAGCCAGGTGAAGCCTGCTGCCGGGAAAAAATCATTCCGAATCCCGCCAGAGAAAATCCAGCTCCCCCCCTACCATCCCGACACGCCCGAGCTGCGGCGCGACTGGGCCAATTATTACGACCAGATGACGCTGATGGATCGTCAGGTCGGGGAGCTTCTCGCGGAGCTCGAGCGCGAAGGACTGGAAGACGACACCATCGTCTTTTATTGCAGCGACCACGGCGGCGCTTTGCCGGGCGGCAAGCGCAACATTCACGATTCCGGTACGCGCGTGCCGTTGCTCGTGCGCTTTCCCCACAAGTGGCGGCATCTCGCGCCCGCTCCGGCCGGAAGCTGGATCGACCAGCCGGTAAGCTTTGTCGATTTGCCACCGACCTTTTTCAGCCTGCTCGGCGTTCCCATTCCTGGGCACTACGAGGGCCGACCATTTCTGGGGGAAAACAAGGTGGCACCCCGCGAGCATGTTTTCCTTTATCGGGCGCGGATGGACGAGCGGTACGACACGGTGCGCGCTGTGCGGGACCGGGAGTTTCGCTATGTGCGAAACTATTCCCCGCATCGCCCGTGGGGTCAGCACTACACCTATCCCTTCGACGTGATGCCCGGCATGGGCTCGTGGTACGACGCCTTCAAACAAGGCCGCACCAATGCAGTGCAAGCGCGCTACTGGCTTCCGAAACCGGCAGAGGAACTCTACCGGATCGAGGGCGACACCTACGAATTGCGCACCCTCACCGGCAGCGCTGCAGAGTCCGGTCGCCGTGAGTCTCTGCGGAGCGCGTTGCGCGCCAAATTGGTCGCCACTCGCGACACCGGGTTTATTCCCGAAGGGATGTTCGATCGCTTGCGTGGAGCGGGGACAATTTACGACTACGCCCAAAGCTCCGCGTATCCGGTCGAACGAATTGTGGACCTCGCGGATCGCGCGACGTCCCGCGATCCGCAGTGGCTGACTGAGCTGCAGGCTGCCGCCGACGATCCCCATCCAGTGATCCGCTATTGGGCGGCGGTCGGAGCCCTGATTCTACAGCAGCACGCAGCCCCTTTGAAGTCGCGATTACTCTCGTTGGTGCGCGACGAGGTTGCCGATGTGCGCGTGGTGGCCGCGGAGGCGCTCGGCTATCATGGCGAAGCCGAACGCGCGTTGCATGCCTTAATCGAAGTTATGAACACCGGGCGGCCGGATGAGGTTCTCTCGGCCCTCAACAGCCTCGAATACATGTGGCGAGCGGGGCAGGCGCCCTTGCCCCGCGTGCAGGCGATCGTGCGCGACTTAAAACTCAGCGAGCCCGCAAACCGGATTCAGCGATTCCTCCTGAGTCAGTAACGATCACAGGCCGGGGCCAGTGAGTTTCCGGTGATGGGTCCTTTCGTTCGGTTTTCCATGGCGGCACTCTGGTTTCGTTTCCCGTGGGGACGGTCCAAAAGCGCGGATGGCCAACCCGTGGCTCAATAAAGTCTGGAGTCAGCCCTCCTCCCCTTCATGGCATGGATCGGGGTCGCTGGCCTGGTTCAGGGCATCTTGGGTTTCAGAGGGGTCCCACCGTCACCACCATACGGGTATGCCGCCCCGTGAGCCTCCAGTTCGCTGATCAGAACCAGCATCATCCGTCGCAGATCGGCGGGATGGGTGGCGGCGAGATCGTTTTGCTCGAACGGATCCCCGGCCAAATTGAACAACTGGTAGTGCGAACGCGCCGACGCCACAGATGGTATGTAGTGATAAATCACTTTCCAGACGCCATCGCGATAGCTCGTCCAGTATTCGCTTCGATGCGGGGCGTGCGGGTAGTGCATTAGGAACGTCTCAGGGCGCTGCCGATCGCGTCGACCCGTGAGCAGCGTGTCAAGCGGCCGTCCATCTACCACGTGATCCTGGGGTGAGGATACATTGGCGACCGAGAGGATCGTAGGGAAAAGATCCATCACCGCCGCCTGCTGCTCCTGAACTCCACCGGCCGGAATCGGAAGCCGCTTCTGATGCGGATTGGTCGCGTTCGGTCTGGCCCACGCAGCGATGAAGGGCACGCGCATGCCGCCTTCGTAGTGAGAGCCCTTCTTTCCGCGCAAGGGCGCCGCGCAAGCGACCTCGTGCTCGTGGCCAAGTGGCGCATTGGTGCCGTTGTCGCCCAGGAAAAAGATGATCGTATTCTCTGCCACACCGAGCGCTTCGAGTTGATCGAGCAAATCGCCGAGCGATTTGTCCATGCCCTCGACCAGCGTCGCGAAAGCCTGGGCGTTCGCCGGCATGCCCGAATCCTTGTAATGCGCCGCGAAACGCGGATCCGATTGGAACGGCGAGTGGACCGCATAGTGCGCGAAATGAAGGAAGAAGGGCTTGCCTGCCTTCACCGCTTCGCTGACGTGCGCGTTGGCCTCGAGTGTGAGGGCCTCGGTCAGGAAGATCTCCTGGCCGTGATATTTTCCGAGTCCGGGCACCGCGTGGTTTGGCACGGTCCGCCCCGCCCCCGCCTTTGCGTTTTGCGAGCGATCAAAGTTATCCTTGCCGTAATAGCTGCCGGGCCCGCCGATCGACGCTCCCGCAACGTTTACGTCGAAGCCGAGATTGGCCGGATCCGCTCCCTCGAAGGCGCGGGGGCCGAGGTGTCCCTTGCCGACGTGGATGGTGCGATAACCTGCATCGCGCAGCAGACCAGCCAATGTCACATCTCCCCTCTTCAATCCGCGCCAGTTCCAGTCTGACGGGCCCTGAGGCCCGGCGTTGTCCTCGTCGGGTTGGATCCAATTGGTCGTGCGATGGCGCGCAGCGTTTTGACCGGTGAGAATTGAGATGCGTGTCGGCGAGCAAACGCTCATCGCGCAAAACTGATTGAAGCGAATTCCGCGGGTCGCGAGCCGCTCCATGTTCGGCGTGCGATAGTATTCATTCAGGGGATAGCGCTTCGCCCTGCCTGCGGCATCCGTCAGAAAAGGTAACGAGGTATCCATCAAGCCCATATCGTCCACGAGGAAGACCACGATGTTCGGCTGTGCCGGTTGGGCCAAGGCGCTTGCGGCGACAAGCGCAAAACAAAAACCGAGAACGAAGGATTTCATGGGAGTACGGGCGACCGCAAAAGCGTTGTTGCGGAGCATATCCCCACAAAAAAATGACCCCGCTGCAACGTCGCGGTGCGCAGGTTGAAGGCGACACAAAGTTTCACCGCAGCAGCAAGCCGCGCGGGCGAGCAATCGATGCAATCTCATGCACACCGTCATGGTCCGGCGGGGCGGCTGCGGCCAGCGGCAATGTAACTGGCGAGTCGTTCCTTCAACTTCTCGGCGATCTGCGGGTATTGCGCGAGCACATCACTTTGCTCGGAGGGATCCCGCGCGAGATCGTAGAGCTGAAACTGCGGCACCGGCGTGTTCGCCAGCGCTTGCTCCACAATCAGATTTCGCGCAGATCTCGAGTCGTGGCGGATCAGCTTCCAGTTTCCGACGCGGAAGCCGAAATTGCCGGCCTGGCCGTTGTCCTGCTGGATCAAATGCTCGCGACCCTTGGCTCCGCGGGTCCCAAGCAGCGCCTCCGACACGTCAAAGCTGTCGAGGCAGGCATCCGGCGCAAGCGGGGTGCCGGTGAGGGCCGCAAAACTCGCCGGGAGGTCGATCGTGCACACGATCTCGTCGGAAACGCCGGGTTCGATCCGTCCTTTCCAGCGCGTGATAAACGGCGTGCGCGTGCCGCCTTCGTAAACGCTGTATTTTCCTCCGCGATACGGACCGGCGGCGCGGTGGCTGCCGCGCTTTTCCAGCGCGAAGTCCTTGTAGCCGTCGTCCATGACCGGCCCGTTGTCGGAGCAGAAGACGACGAGGGTATTTTCGGCGAGGCCAAACCGGTCGAGGGCCTTCATCAACTCGCCGACGCACCAGTCGAGCTGAACAATGGCATCCGCCCGGTAACCCAGGCCCGTCGCCCCTTGAAACCGCTCGTGCGGCATCCGTGGCACGTGCAAATCGTGAGAAGCGAAGAAAAGGAAAAACGGCGTGTGGCGATTTGCATCGATCCATTCGATGGATTTCTCAATCCACTTGTCGGCGAGGTCCTCGTCGCGAAAGCGCGCGGCGTGCCCGCCGGTGTAAAAGCCGATTCGGCTGATTCCATTGTGGATGGTTCCGTTGTGCCCGTGCGACCAGTCCATCTTCAAAGTGTCGCGATGGGTGATCCCCGTCGGATGATCCTCACCCGGTTTGCCATCACCCACCCAGAGCGGGTCATTAGGATCGAGGTCGACCACGCGATGATTTTCCAGATAAACCTGAGGGACACGGTCGTTCGTGGTGGGGAGGAGAAAGCCGTAGTCGAAACCGATTTCGAGCGGGCCCGGCTTGATTTCGCCATTCCAGTTGGGCCCATCCTCGCCGCCGAGCCCGAGATGCCATTTGCCGATTACGGCAGTGCGATAGCCCGCCTTCCTGGCAAGATCCGCGATTGTGAGGGCATTCTGGGGCACGGTCAGCTTTCCATTCGGCGGGGCGATGCCCGTGCCTTTCCGGCGGAAGGCGTAGCTGCCGGTGAGAAACGAATAACGTGTCGGCGTGCACGTCGAAGCGGAACAATACCCGCTTGTAAATCGCAGCCCTTCGGCGGCAAGCCGATCAATGTGAGGCGTCTTGAACGCGGTTGCACCGTAAGCGGAGACGTCACCATAGCCGAGGTCGTCGGCCATGATCACGATTATGTTCGGTTTTCCGGCTGCCACGGCGTGGCACCCCAACATAACTATAACGAAGAGGAGGTGGGGGAGGAATCGGCGATGCATGCTAAGGAGGAGGCGTCAGGGCGTCGCAAACATCAGGAGGATGTTTGCCGTTTGTTGGTCGCGACAAAACCGGCATGAACGTCGGTCAGCCAGGCGGAGTGCGCGAATGATCTTCCGGTTAGACGAGGAAAGTAGAATTTCACAACGGGTCCGATTTCCTGCGGCATCCCTTTGGGCCCTGCTCAAGCCTCTTTGCGAGGCGCTCGGGTGCCGGCCTCGCTACACAGAGAATCCCAAACATCGGATGGATTTTACGATTCGGAGTTGAGGGTTCGGTCGAAATTGCGCCCGCCTGCGGGCGCATCACTCGGTATGCCGGGCGGGCCCCGGCGAAGGTGCACCTCAGGATCGAACCTGCTGAGGCTCTTCACAATGGATTTCGCACTGCAACAGTACAATGGGCGGCATCGCTCCGTTTATCCCCTGTGTCTCCTAAGCATCGATCCTTCGGGTACGGGCTGAATCCAAGCCATGGTACTTCCGATAGAATGTAGCGGGCCTCACGCAGGCGGGCGCAGGGGAACCGCTACGCTACGCCAACAGACCGCGATCGGCGACCGCAGCTACAACAAAATCGAATTGCTCTAGATCGACGAAACGCGGGGCCTTCATCGAAGGCCCCGCGTTTCGACGCTTCAGACGTGGCGGAAAGCGAACGATCGCCCGCGTTAACAGCCGCGCCCACGCGCGGTCAGAAAATGAACGTATTCGTGATCTGCCAGGTCATGCCTTCCTGGATACGGGAGAGGGCCACCGACCCATCGGGCTGGATGTTGACCGGCTTAAGTTGCGGCATCGCATGTTACCCGACACGTGCGATCAGGGTAATAAGAGCCTTTGTCCGAAACTTGAGAACCTTGGGGGCCGGCCCGCCGGCTCGCCACGTCCTCCGATCATTTTATCCGCGCCGGTGCCCGCCGGGCGGCGGAGGCAAAGCTGGCGTCGAGCACCTTTTGCGCCATCACGCCCGC
>JBBQUU010000118.1:0-10235 GCA_038212175.1 Opitutales bacterium
GCGCATAAAGGGAAGCTGCAGGTCATAGTAACCCGCAAGCCGTGCATAGTGGCGCCACACGGCCGGTTGGGGAAAATGAATATAATCGTGGCGCTGGAAATACCTGCCGCCGGCAGGATCCCAGACGGGCACTCCGCCAACTACTCTAACCCCGGAATACCGAATTATGTTAGTACCGTTCTTGCGCAGGTCGTCCTTGAACTCTCTGCCCGCAGCATAGAATGCCTCCAGATTAAACTTTGAGGAGGGCTGCCAGACGAGGGAAGTATCGAAGGAAAACCTGCGAAAGTTCTGGAAATTGTCCGGCCCGGCAATCGAAGCGAGTTCAACAATGTCATAAATGTCCTTCACGAACGCGCCCGTCGTCACAGTCTGCCCACCAATCTGTTGCGTTTGGGCGGGAATGAGTGCGCCGTTGACGTCCCGCAAGTTCGCATTCCAGCCACCGGAACCGTACGGTCCCCGTGCTCCCACGTGACCGATACCAGCCTCGGCCAGCACGCCAGGCTGAGTGCGGTCGATCTCAATGTACTCTATATAGGTGTCGAGGGAAAGGGTGTCCGTTAGCGGCAATAAGTTGGTCATGGTCACCCCCTGATGCCGCTTGCTTGAATACGGAATGAAACTTCCGGAATCCTCAAAAACCGCCATCACGCGCACGCCTGCGTCTCGTCCGCGAAACGCGAAGGGCTGGTTCACGTCGACGGTGCCACGGTAGAAGTCGTCGCTGCCAAATCGCGCCGTCAGATTCTGAAAAGCCTCCGTCAACCCCGGCTTCTTGATCAGATAGTTGATCAGGCCGACCGGGGTCGATACGCCCACAATAGGTGACGCCGGGCCTTTGACCACTTCCACGCGGGCTATGTTGTAACTGTCCGCTACAGAGTGGCTGGTTGGCCTTCCATTCAGAAAGACACCTCGGTTGGACATCGCCGATCCCCGCATGTTGAACTGGCCGGTCGTCTGCGGAGAAAAATCCCTTTCTGTGTTCGTGAGATAACGCATCAACTCCTGAAGATCCGAGACACCCACATCGCGAATGAATTCCTCGGTGGCGATCGAAATGCTGACCGGAAGTTCATAGGTGGGCGTATTCAGACGCGTAGCGGCGATGGAATTTGTCGCCTGGTAGCCGCGATCCTGGGTCGAGTCCACGACGAAGGGTGAGAGCTGGACAACCCCACCACCTACGGCTTGGCCCTCCGACCGGCCCGCGGCAGCCGGAGCCGGTCGCATCGGTGCAGGAGTTGCCGTGGCGGACGGAGCAGGCGGCTGCTTCCGGCTGACGGCAAAGGCACCGGTTTGTGCATCCTGCCGTGCCTCCAGCTCCGTGTTGGCGAGCAGACGTTCGAGAGCAATCCGAGGGATCAGGCGCCCGCGCACCGCATTGGTTCGTATGTTGCTGACTGTCTCGGTCGGAAACAGGACCTCATGGCCGGACTGTTCTGAGAAGCGTTTGAGCGACCGCTCCGCCTGATCCGCCGGCAGATCGAAAGATCGGACGGACTCACTGGCTCGGAGCGGATCACTGAGCGCAGTAAAGATAACGACCAGCGCCGTCAGTAGAATCGGACTGGAAAAGCCATGGCGAATGCAAGCCGGTGTTGGTAATGGCATTGGTATTGAGGATTGGGGGTTGTAACGGAAGCACTTCGCCTCGCGGCGATGCTCATACCCTCCAGACGTCTCGCACCGCAAAATCTGTTACGGCTTTCCGGGACTCGGCAAAAATTCGCCTCAAACGCAGCTCAAGGCTGGCGCCCCAGCACGATCTCCTTCTCCGCGCGGCGCTCGACACGCACGCCGAAGCTGCCTTCCAGCAAGCGCACGAACCCTTCTATGTTATCCCCCCGGAAGATACCGCTGATCTGGAGCCGGGCGATCGCAGGATCCGCGATGATCAATCGGACTCGATTGCGGGTATTGAACTGCAGGATCGCCTCAGAAAGTGGGACCCCGGAAAATTCCAGCCGCTGACCACGCCATCCGAGCCGCTCGTTGAAGTCCTGTTCCGTCATGCTGGTTACTTCAACGGCAGCGTGTGTCCGCTCCGTGGGCACCACTACCTTGTGACCGGCGGCCACCTCTGCGGCAGGCATCGAGTTTGGCGTGACTGTCGGATTATCGACCGTCACCCGTCCTTCGGTCACCATCACCTCGACGGCTTCCGGATCGAGTCGCACGGCGAAGGCAGTTCCCAGGGCGCGCACCTCCACATGACCGGCCTTCACCACGAAGGGCCGCCCGGCTTCGGGCCTGACCTGGAAATGGGCCTCACCCTTCAGCAGATGCACCTGCCGCAGGCCGGTACTGAAATCTTCGGCAATCTCCGCGTCGGTGTTGAGCTCGACCAGCGAGCCGTCCGGCAGCATGCGTGGCCCGGCAGCGATCGCCATGGTCGGGTCGGATCCCGGCGCGACCGTCAGTTCATGCCACCACGCGGTGAATAGCATAACGCTCGCGACACCCACTCCCGCCAAGGCCAGCCGGCCGTGCCGCCGCCGGCTGGCGCGGCGGGCCAGACCGTGAATCATCGCCTCTGCCCCACCCGTCTCGCGCGGGCGGTCAAGCGCCGCCCACGCTGCGGTTAGGCGGGTCCATGATTTCGCGTGACGCTGGTCTGCCGTCAACCAGCCCTCAAAGGCAGACTGCTCCGGTTCGGTCAGGCCGGCATCGCGCCGCGCAACCCATGCGGCCGCTTCCGCATCGATGCGCACGCTCTCCTCGTCAGACCGGTTGGACGAGTCATCTGAAGGAAGAAAAGAAGGAAGGCTTCTCATGAGCGCAGACCACGTACGCCACGGTGGCGCAGGAATTTTTCGCATCGCTTCACCCCGCGCGCCACCTGCACCTGCACGGTTTGCTCGGATAGGGAAAGACGGGCGGCGATCTCCTTCTGGGAGACGCCCTGAAGCTTGCGTAGAATGACGATTTCACGACAACGGGCGGGCAGCGAATCAATGGCTTCGAGGAGCAGCGAGACTTCCTGTCTCGTGCTGGCCTGTTCAGCAGCATGGGGCCCGCTTTCCACGACGGTCGAAGCCTCCAAATCAGTTACGGGAATAATCGGTGATCGCCGTTCGTGGCGGATCAGGTCGATCGCCAGATGCCTGGCCACCTGGAAGAGAAAGGTCTTGGCGAAGCTGATCGAACGTTCCGAACGCGCACGCCATACTCGCAGAAAAGATTCCTGCACGACGTCGTCCACATCCCGCACCGATGGGAAGACGCCGCGCAGATAGGCTCGCAACGAACCTTCGTGCACGTGTACTTCCTGTTCAAACCAGCGCGTCCGGGCCGGATCCATCGAGGGCGGCGGCCGGGCGGAATACTCCGGTTTGTCCAGGGAAGTGAGGCAATGATCGGGGGTATTCATGCGCGACGTTGACGGGGTGGATTCCGGCTTGCGCCAGGACCGACTCAGGGGATGCGTCGACAAGAAGCCGACACGCACCCCTCTGCAATGCGGGTACACTGGCACTTTTGCCGGACCAGCGGAGAGCTCCCGTTCCGGGGGTTTCCCCAATTGCCATGCCTTTCGGTGTCCGCCCCCTATTCGGCACGGTTCTTTCAACCCGGGCCGCCGGCGTCCCTTCCGAGTTGCACATCTTTCCGCGTGGAAGAAGTAAGGCGACAACTGGCGCTCACCAAAGCACCGTGCGATCGATGGAGGCAATGGTCGGCCGGCCGGTGAGCGCCATTGCCGCGAGGAATTCCATGCGGAGAATCTTTAGCACGTGGGCGACGCCTTCGGCCCCGCCGACGGCCAGGCCGTAGAGGTACGGACGGCCGACCAGCGTGGCCGTGGCTCCGTAGGCGAGGGCTTTCAGCACGTCCGTCCCGCGCCGGATACCACCGTCCACCAACACCGGCACGCGGCCGGCCACGCGATCCACCACCGCTGGCAGCGCCTCGATCGTGGCCGGCACCGTGTCAAGTGCGCGGCCGCCGTGGTTGGAGACAATCACGCCCGCGGCCCCGATGCCGATTGCCCGCTCTGCATCCTCGGGAGTCATGATGCCCTTGAGCAAAACCGGGACGCCGGCGATCGAGCCCAGCCACTCGACCAACGCCCAGTCCAGCTTCTGCGGCCGGACCTCGTCCAGGGATACGGTGAAGCGGGGCGCGCGGGGGCGTCCGAGGTAATTGGGGTGGTCAACGCCCGGCGGCAACTTGACGGCGGCGCGCTGCTCCCGGTTTCGGGCGGCCTCGACCGGATTGTCCACGGTCACGCAAAGCACCTTCGCCCCGGCACCCACGGCGTGCTGCACGATGTCACGGTTGAGTTCCCGATCGTGCTGGACGTAGAGTTGAAACCACAGGGGCTGGGTCGCGACCCGAGCGACCTCGGTGATATCGGTGTTGGCCCCGCTGCTGAGGACCATCGTGACCCCGGCCAGGCCCGCGCCGCGCGCCGTGGCGAGTTCCCCCTCGGGATGCACCAGCCGGTGATTGGCCGTGGGCGCGAGGAGGATGGGCATCGTCAGACGCTGGCCCAGCAGATCAATCTCCGGGCGGAGCGAGGAAACATCCTCCAGCACCTTGGGGCGCAGCCGGAGCCCGCGGTATTTCTCCACATTCCAACGCACCGTGATCTCGTCAGCCGCGCCGCCTGCCACATAATCGAAAACCGGCCCGTCGAGCACGCCGCGCGCCGCCTCCTCGACCTCATGCACGTTGGTGAGCTCAGCGATCAGATTCATGATTCAGTTCCTGCTCAATGGCTCGTGAGCATCCTTGCACCCGTCAGCTTTCCGTTGCGGACACGACGATCCCATCGAGATAAAGGAAACAGCGCTTGTCCCGGGCGGCCTCTATCCCGAAGCCGGTGCCGATCAGCCCCGGGCACTTGTCCGTGCTGGCGCGCCAGCCTTCGAGCGGAGGGTTCGGCTCGTGCCGGCGGCGCTGCACGTTGAACTCCTTGCCGTGGCAGTGGAAATCCACGTACTCGTAGTTGGCGAGGTCATACGTGAAACGCAGATAGTTCCACTGGTATTTCGTGGCGGCGCGGTTGTAACCGAGGTCCTGCTGGCCGTCGGCGAGGTATTCCCAAGCACCGTCCTTCACGCCCTCGGAGCCAACGTTGACCTGCCAGCGGCGCACGAGCTTCCCGTCCTCGGCATTGTGATAACGCAGCGCCGGCCACCACCGCCGCGGCGCCTGGCCTGCGTCCTTGATATGATGGAGGTCCATCACGTCGAAAGTCAGGTAGAGCGCGCGGATGTCGGTCTCGCCGAGCTCGAAGTCGGCGGGATCCGCTTTGAAACAGAACCAAGTCTCCACCCGAAATTTACCGCGCCAAGGCGAGCCGATGCGTTTTTGCGCGAAGACCTTGCTGCCCGCCAGCGGCAGCGTGGGCACCTTCAGCGCATAGGTGCCGCTAAGCCCGCCGGCCGTGCCGACGTCCCATGAGGTGAGCGAGCTCAACATCGGCACCGCGCGCGGGCCGAAGGGCAGCTTGCGATCCACGCGCATGCCCGGATCGTGGCGCGCCTTCTCGATGGCCTGCGTGACCGAGTCCACGGGCTGGTAGCGGCCGGGATAATCGTCCCACCCGTCATAATCCGGGAAGTAACCCTGCCAGCCGTGCTGGCCGGTGTTAAAGTCGTCGCAGTGCAGGATGCGCTCGAGCGGATTGTAACGGCTGAAGCGCGGGTCGGCGCGGAGAAGAGCGCTGCGGAGGTCTGCGGAGGACATTTTATTGAGTAGCGGGTAGTGGGTAGTGAGTAGCGGGTAGGAAACGCGGAACAGAAAGAAGAGGATAGAGTATAGTAGATCGGAGGTAACCCCTGTCCTTCAGCCTTTTCCTCCTCACCCCTTCAGCACCCAGTAGAGGTCCAGTACGCAGGCTGGCGAGCCGTCCTCGGGGCCGCCATTTACCTCGCCCGCTAGGCGCAGCCAGTTGCCGAATTGTGCCAGCGCCAGGCTGTATCCGCCGGGCGATGACATCACCAGGGTCCCGGCCGGGTGGTGGAACCAGCGGGCGCCGTCCACCGAGATTTGCGCCCTCAGGGTCAGCCGGGGGGCCGGACCGGCAATCTCCCGCAGGTATGCCATTACCAGGACCTCGTCGGCCCAGCCAGCTTCGTAAGGCTCCGAGGTGAAGGCGCCATTCGGTCGCGGGGACAGCACCTCGATCGGAGCGGTGTGGATGGTTTTCATTGAGTGCGGGCGGCAATCGCCGCGTCCAGAGCCCGAAGGGTTTCGTCCCTCACCGGCACGATGCTCACAAGCCGGTGGCGCACGCGGACAAGCTGGTCCGCCTCGTCCAAACCACAATAGCCTTTTCGTTTCAACGCAGGAAGGATGATGTCCCGGGTCTCGGCCAACAAAGCTGGCTCGGTAATGGCCGCAATCTTCTCACGATGACCGCGAAGCATCGCGACTATGTCTGGCGTTTCTGGCAGCGCCGACAAACGCCGGACGAAAGCGTGAAAAAACGTTTCGCGATACTTCGCTTCAGCCGGCTCCATGCCCGGATGCCGGCGACGGGCTTCTACCGAGGCAAGCGTGGTCAGACCCGCAAAGGCTCGGCCCGCCGGATCGGTTTGCAGGCTGCGAATCCAAGCTGCCGTGGCGATGGCCACATGGTTGTCGGCAAAGTGATGGGCGAGGTGCACGCGGGTCGAGAGCAGGACCTTGAATGTCGTGGGATCGTCCACCGCCGCCGGCTCACCCAGAAGCAGCTCGACCTCCGCCCGCACCTGCTCTGCAAAGGGCCGAAACACCGCCTCGTCGGTCACCAGCGTCATCGGCCTGTCCGGCAAGGTGAACCGCACCGCCGGTTCTGCAAATCCCCCATGGCCCGCGAGCCCCATCACCAGTATACTAAGAAGTAAGATTATAGTTTTCATGATTGGGAAATCTAAGGTTTTTGCGCAGCAAAAACCTACCAGGCATACTCGCTCGGATGCCCGAAGCGGTCGAGCCATTGTCCCGACTGCGCCGGGGTGAGGTTTTCGATGGTGGTGGTGAGGGCTTCCGCGGCCTCAGCCACGCTGAGTACGGCATCTGGACCGCCCATGTCGGTTCTGATCCATCCCGGTGAGAGGGAAACCACGGTGATATCCGGCAGATCGCGAGCGGCGCAGCGGGTCAGCATGTTGAGCGCCGCCTTGGAAATGGAATAGGCCGGCACAGGCTGCTTCGCGGAGTTATGAGCGAGGGAGCCGGCTCCGGAGGAGATATTGATCACGCGCGGACGGTCGCTCCGCCCCAGCAAGGGCAACACCGCCTGCAACATGCGCAGCGATCCCAGCAGATTTACGCCCAAGGCCTGGGCCACGAGGGCAACCGGCACCTTGGCAACGGTGCAGTCCCTCGTGCCGGGATTGATGCCCGCGTTGTTGATCAACACATCAAGCCGGTCCGATCGTTCCACCAGACGTTGGCGCGCTTCATCGACGCTGGTGTCGTTGCCCACATCGACCGTGAACACCTCCACGCCGGCGTTGGTCAATTCGTCCGCGTCATCCGGACGGCGACAGGTGCCGAAGACCCGCCACCCACGCCGGACGAACTCGCGCGCAAGGCCGAGTCCGAGGCCGCGATTGGCTCCGGTGATGAGGACGGTGCCACTGATGCTCATTTTGCCGTCCCCCTTCCTTGCACCAGCGGTCTGAAGCTCAATTGCCTGCATGATGGTTTCCGCGATTCCTCTTCAATCAGAGGCATCGCTGCCTTTCTTAAGTTTTGAGTTTTCGCATCGCGAAAACCTGGTGACGCATTCCAGCAGGGCCCGACCGGTATGATACGAGACCTTCCAGTCGTTTCCGACATTGCCGTTGATCACCTTGCCGCTGCGGTCGAGCAATACGCGCCACTCGCCGCAGGGGGCGACAAAGTGATGCCGCGCGAACTCCCAGACGTTGAGGAAGGCTTCGGCATGGCGCGGGTCACCGGTCGCCTCCCAGCTGTCGAGCAGACCGACGAGCGCTTCCGCGTTCTGCCAGAACTCCTTTTCAAGCACAAGCGGTCCACCCGTGGCCGTGCCGTCGCGATATACACCGCCATGTTCCCAATCGATCCCATGCTCGATTGCGTGATCAACAAGACCGAGCAACCCCGGCTGCCAGGCCGAAAGATCTTCGTCCGCCACGGCAAGCGCACGGCGCAGGAGCCAGGCCAATTCCAGATTGTGACCGTAGGACGTCGTGTCGGTCGGCGCTGCGGGCGCGTCGCCCCGCCGCTCCGCATTCCACGTCCGTCGGATGGCGATCGCCGGGATCGGATTGAATGCCAGATCGAACTGGTTGCGACCGCATCCCGTGGCCGGATCAATCATCCGATCGCGAATAAGCCCGGCCACCTCCATCAATTTTCTCCGATGAACCTCCTGGACGGTCAGCTCGAACAAGACGGTGAACGACTCCAGCAGGTGCATGTGCGTATCGAGCGACTTGCGATCCCCGGCGTGAAACCCCGGGGTCGATGGAGTCCAGTCAGGTTCAAGATTCTCCAGGTAGCCGCCATGCCGCGTATCCGCACAATGCACTTGCAGCAGATCGAAGGTCTGTTCCGCCAGCCGTCGCGCCTCTCCGTCTCCCGAAGCCAGCGCATACTCGGCGAGAGCATAGAGCGCAAAACTCTGCCCGTAGACGACCTTGCCCTCGTCGAGCGAAGAACCGTCGGCGCGGACCTTCCAGAACCAGCCGCCGCGCGCCTCATCCCAGAAATGCCGGTGGATGAACTCAAAACCGTGGCGGGCCAACCCGAGGTTGCCCACCGGATCGCGACCGTTGCGCGCCAGCGCCGAGAACCACCACAACAACCGGCATTGGGTATTCAGGTACTTCTCAGGTGTGCCCAGCGAACGCCCCTGCTCATCAAACCACGTCAGATACCCTCCGCATTCCGCATCACGGGCATTCGCCGCCCAGAAAGGGATGATCCCTCCGTCCAGGTGCCGACGCATTTCAATAGCGGTCTGCTTGAGTGCGATCATGAGCTGGCCCGTCGTCGATCAAGCCGTTCTCTTACCGGGTGAACGCTGGGCCCAGTAAAGAAAGGCAAACGCCGTGATGTGCAGAAAACCCAATCCAGTGAAGACCGGGACATATCCCACCGTGGCAATCATCCGCCCCGCCAGCAGCATCGCAAGGATGCCACCCAGGGCCCCCGCGACCCCACCCAGCGAAACCAGGCTGGCGACCTGACTCCGCGGGACCAAATCGGTCGAGAGGGTCAGCCGGTTTACACTCCAGCAGGAATTGGCCGCGATCAGCAGGGTGACAATCGCCACGGCCACCCAACTGTGCTCCGTGCGCACGACGAAGACCGCGAGCGGCGTGATGCACGCCGCGATGAACATCATGCGCATCCGCGCCTTCCGCGGCTCAACTCCGCGCCGCACCAGCCAGTCGGACATCGCCCCGCCCACCGGCCCCCCGAAGAGTGGCGACGCCAGATAAGGGATCCAACCCAAGAGCGCGATCGTCTGCAGCGAGAATCCCCGCACCGTTTGGAAATAGTCCAACAGCCAAAACGCCATGAAATAGGCGAAAGGATCCGTCAAAAACGGAATCATACTCACACCGAGACAGCGGCGGTCCTTCAACAGGGTCCAATAGGACGCCGGCTTATCCCCTTCCGGAACCACCGGCTTGACCCGGCTTTTCATGATGTGCCCACGCTCTTCCTCCGTAAGCTTGGGGTGCGTTTCCGGTTTTTCGTAAACCAATAACCAGAGGGTCAGCAGCACCAGACCCGAGGCCCCCACAATCAGGAACGCCCAACGCCACCCCAGCCAGAGGGTAAGGCCACCCACGATGGGCGGGGCGAGCACCGACCCCAGACTGTTGGCGTTGGAGAACACCGCGGAACAAAGCCCGCGCTCCCGCGGAGGAATCCACTCCGACAGGGTCTTCATTCCCCCGGGCGAATTGCCGCTCTGCGCGAGTCCGAGCATGAAGCGGGCGGCGGCCAGCGACATCCACCCAACCACTGCGGCGTGTCCCATGCCAATCACCGACCAGGCCGCGAGGGCAATCGCCAGGCCCATTTTCACGCCGATCTTGTCCAACAACCGGCCGGAGATCGAAAACCCGATCGCATAGGCCGCCAGAAAAGTGCTGATGATATACGAATACTGCTCGGTGCTGATGTTCAGTTCCAAGCGCAGGGTCGGTGCGAGCACCGACAGTGCCTGGCGATTCACATAGTTGGAGACCGAGAAGCACGCCAGAATGACAACAATCAGCCAGCGAAAGCGGGTGGAGAGGAACGTCATTGGAACT
>JBBQUU010000119.1:0-10178 GCA_038212175.1 Opitutales bacterium
TCGCCGGAATGTGAATCAGCCGCGCGAGTTCTTCGTTCGTGAAACCCGCTTGCTTGCCAAACTCGACCACTTCCCCGACCGGCAGCCCTTCCTCGACCCGTTGCGCCATCGCGGTGTTGTCCTGAATATCAGGGTACGAAGCCCCTGCGGCCTTATGCGTCTTCATGTCCATACCTGTACTTCCCTCCCTCCCGCTTCGCAAGCTCTTTTGCCAAATGGCAGGCATTAAAATGCCATTTGGCAGCGGAGGTTTTCCTTGGTTCAGCCCTGCACGACCTCTTGGAGGCGCGAGACCTCTTTGCCTCCGCCCATCGCGAAGTCGGGTTTGCCCCCGCCTTTGCCCCCGAGCTTTTGCGACAGTTCGTTCACGATCTTGCCCGCTTGGTGTCCGGCCTTGATCGCGGCCGGGGAGCAGAACGCGACCAAACTAGCGCGATCGCCGAAGACGGCGCCGAGTTGCACCACACCTTCGCCGAGCCGGCTGAGAACTTGCGAGCCAATCGAGCGGAGCGATTCGGGAGCGTCGACCGACACGACTGCGGCGACGAATTTGAGACCGTCGCGAGTGACGGCCTTGGCGGCGAGTTCCTCGGCTAATCCCGCCGCGGCTTTCTGTTCGAACACCTTCAATTTCTTTTCGAGCTCCTTCTGATGGGCGAGCAGAGCATCGAGCTTCTGCGCGACATCGTGGGAACCCGAATGGAGGCGGGCGTTGACAGCCGCGAGGGCGGCTTCGCGTTCGGCGACGAAATCGAATGCGGCTTGGCCGGCGACGGCCTCGATGCGGCGCGTGCCGGCTGCGATGGCCATTTCGGCCACGATCTTGATCAGGCCGATTTCGCCGGTCGTGGCAACGTGCGTGCCGCCACAGAGTTCGCGGCTGTAGCCGCCGATGTCGACGACGCGGACGACCCGGCCGTATTTGTCACCGAAGAAGGCGAGGGTGCCTTCGGGCTTACGGTTGAATTCGGTTTCGTACGACTCGACACGCGCGTTGTCGATGACCCGCTCGTTGACAAGGCGTTCGATCTCGCGGATCTGGTCGGCCGTCATCGACTCAAAGTGGGAAAAGTCGAACCGCATGCGGTCGGGCGTCTTCGAAGTGCCGGCTTGGCGGACGTGGGGGCCGAGGGTTTTGCGCAGGGCCCAGTGAATTAAATGGGCGGCCGAGTGATGCCGGGAGATGGCGCGCCGACGACCGAGATCGATCGTGAGCTGGGCGGCGGCGTCTTTCAGTTCGAGGGCAGCGCCGGTTAGATTGAGTGCGGGATCGATCTTATGGAGATGCCGGCCGGCTTTGTCTTTCACCGTGTCGACGATCGCGAGGGTCTGACCGGCGACGACCGCGCTGCCGCAGTCCCCGGCCTGGCCGCCCATTTCGGCGTAGAACGGAGTGCGATCGAAGACCAGGAAGACGTCCTTTTCGCTGCGGACGACATCGGTGACCATGGCGGGCACCGGTTTTTCGGTATCGATGATGTATCCGGTGAATAGGGACGCTTCGTAAATGGCCGAGGCTTCACCCTCCTTGGCGGCGATGATGATTTCCTTTTTATGGGAAGCACGGCCGAGGGCACGTTGCTTTTCCATTTCGGTTTCGAAGCCCGCGGCGTCCACCGTCAGCCCTCGTTCCGTGGCGAGGAGCTGGGTCATGTCGAGCGGGAAACCGTAGGTGTCGTAAAGACGAAATGCCCATTCACCGGAGATCACAGATGAGGGCCTTCGTTCTGACTCCCATTTGAAGTCTGCGCCGTCAGGAGCTTTCGCGTCCTCCCCAAAGGATTTGAGCGTTGATACTGCTTCGTCGAAAAAGCCAAGTCCGCGATCGATCGTACGGCCGAAGCTTTCTTCTTCCCCGCGAATCACGCGCTGAATCATCCCTTGTTGGAGCTGCAACTCTGGAAACACCGCGCCGAGCGACTCGACGACGGGGGATACAAGCTGTTCGAAGAACCCGGTCTGCAGGCCGAGCTTCTTCCCGTAAAGAATTCCGCGACGCAAAATACGGCGGATGACGTAATTGCGGCCTTCGTTTCCTGGCAGAATACCATCGGCGATCGCGCACGAGACGCAGCGGGCGTGATCCGCGAGCACGCGGAAAGCGACATCGATGTTCTCCTGTTCGGTCAGCCCTTCGCGCTTGGTCGGGACGGTTGCCGCGTACGTTTTGCCTGAGAGTTCGGTGACCTTCGCGAACAGAGGGGCGAATACATCGGCAGCGTAATTCGATGGGTCTTTGGTGAAGTCCGTGAACCCGTTCGTCATCGCGTGAATGCCCGCGACGCGTTCGAAACCCATCCCGGTATCGACGTGTTTCGCGGCGAGGGGCGAGAACGTGCCGTCGGCGTTGGCGTTGAACTGGATGAAAACGTGATTCCAGATCTCGATGCAGCGCGGGCTGCTCGAGTTTACGAGCGCGCGACCGGGCGTTTCCTCATCGCTGGGCAGCAGGTTGAAATGGATCTCGGAACAAGGGCCGCAGGGGCCGGTGTCACCCATCATCCAGAAATTGTCCTTCTTGTTGCCGTTGACGATGTGAACGGCGGGGTCGAGTCCTTCCTGGCGGAAAATAGCGGCCCAGATGTCGTAGGCTTCCTGGTCGAAATCGGACGGGTCGTTCTTCGCTTTGTCCGGCGAGTAAACCGTCGCGAACAATCGTTTCGGCGGTATACCCCAGACTTTCGTGATCAATTCCCAGCCCCACTGCAGCGACTCTTTCTTGAAGTAGTCGCCGAACGACCAGTTGCCCAACATCTCGAACATCGTGTGATGATAGGTATCGAAACCCACATCCTCGAGGTCGTTATGTTTTCCGCCCGCGCGAATGCACTTCTGCGTGTCGGCGGCCCGCGTGTCTTTGGCGGGTTTCACTCCAGCCCAACTGGCGATATCCGGCGCGCGGGCTCCGAGGAAAATCGGCACGAACTGGTTCATGCCGGCGTTGGTGAAGAGCAGCCCCGGCGAATCGGGAAGCAACGACGCCGAAGGGACGATCGTGTGCCCTTGCCGGGCGAAGAAATCGAGGAAGCTCTGGCGAATCTCAGCGGAGGTCATTTTCAGAGGGCAATAAGCGCAAACATCAGAGGTGGTGGGCGCGGTTAGCAAGAGGCGAATCGCCGGCGGGAATTACTGGCAGCTGCTTGCCAGGCGCATCTGTCAACGGCGCTTGCGCCCGAACTAAAGGTTGGAAACGCTCTGCGGCGACTGGACTCGAAACGCTGAAAACGGGCGACGAGAGGGTCGCGCCACGCGTGGAGTTCAAAGGGCACCTCGTCACGACCAAAATCCTCAAGCGCACCGGAGTCGAGGTCGTGAAGCCGCCGTCGCACACCGCCGTCGGAACGGACGCTGTTCTCGCGCAAGGACCATGCGGGCGAGGTGCAAAGATCTGCCCGGCGGGTGCCGCGATGCGATCAGAACGACAGCGTGCTGGTAAAGATGATCTGACGAGGATCGTTGTAGCGCGTGAAGCGGTAGTTTGCGGAAATGATATCCACGGTATCAGACACGTTGTTCACGTTTGCCTGACCGGTCCATGTGAACTTGCCGGTGACGAATGGGTTGACCACGTAGAGCTCGGCATCCTCAACCCGCGGGATCACTTCCTGCCCGCCAGAATTTCGGACGGGGTCATGTCGCGATTGCGAATGCGCGATTGCGCACCCCGTTTTTGGGTAAACACAGCTATTGCAGCTTGCCCCAGGCGGGAGGAAGGGGGCGGTCGGCAGGGGGCATGACGCTAATCGCGAATGATTCCTCCGGTGCCTCCTGATTTTGGATAAGCGCAACGCGTGAATCGCGGGATGCCCGGGACCTGGATTGCACCATGGCCCGTCGACTTCGACGACATTTCGAATGCTCTATACGCGATTCGCGTCATGACCCCTAAAACTTCAGTTTTGGCGATCGCTGGAAGTTTGGCACGTCCTCGCCGAAAACTGCAACATTCAACCGTCTGACCATCTCGGCTGCCCCCCGTCATCGCGTGCCACGTGCTGAACTTTGCCTACCGTTACGGCGCGAACGCCAAGTGGAACCCGGCCAAGAACCGCTTCGCGAGCGGCCGTGACTTCGCGTGTCTCTTCCGCGACCGATACTGCGACGGGTGGAAGGTCTGAGCGGCACCGGACGCATCCCGCATCTGACGCCCTTTGCGGTTGAGGCGGCTGTGCGGTCAAGGCAAACGGCCTTGACGCGCCAACACCGCGCACAATCGTTCGCCCCATGGATTCGCCCCGATCCGAGACTCCCTCCTTTCAGGCTCTGAGCCAGTCCCAGTGGTTTGCCACCGATGTGCAACCGCAGGAGCCCATGTTACGCGCTTACCTGCGGAAACAGTTTCCGCATTTGCATGATGTCGATGACGTGGTGCAGGAATCTTTCCTAAGAATTTGTCGCGCGCGGATCGAGGGCCGTCTGCAGTCGGTGCGCGGCTTTCTCTTTACCGCCGCGCGCAATCTGGCGCTCGACGGCCTGCGCCACCGCCGCGCCGCGCCGTTCGCGGAGGTCGCGCCCGAGACCGGCTGGAACGTTGTCGAGGGCGGCCCGTGTGCGGCGGAGGCCGCGAGCCGCCGGCAGGAACTCGAGTTGCTGGCCGAGGCCATCGAGTCGCTTCCGCTCCGCTGCCGGCAGGTACTGAAGCTGCGCAAGATTTACGGCCTCTCCCACCGCGAGATCGCCGTGCGGCTGGGCATCGCCGAGCGCACGGTCAACGTCCAAGTCGGCCACGGCGTGCGACGCTGCGCCGACTACCTGCGCGCTCGCGGCGTCACATTGCCCTAGGCAATCTCGCTCGATGAAACCCGCCGCCTCTGCCCGCCCGTCCGAAGCACGCGCCATCGCGCGCGCCGCCGCCGACTGGATCGGCGTGCGCGACGGGGGCCCGACGCCGGAGCAATCTTCGGCACTCGCGGCGTGGTTGCGCGCCGATCCACGGCACGCGGCGGAGTTCGCGCGGCTCGACGCGGCGTCGCGCGCTTTGGACGGGTTGAGCGCACTGCGTCTGGTGGGCGAAGCCGCGGCCGATCC
This sequence comes from Opitutales bacterium, assembly GCA_038212175.1. GTDB lineage: Bacteria > Verrucomicrobiota > Verrucomicrobiia > Opitutales > Opitutaceae > CAMAXB01. Next base: position 5,029 of record JBBQUU010000119.1, read on the forward strand.
GGATTTTCTAATCGGTCGACGCGCCCCGCTTCGCCGCTGGCGAATCGCCGCGCTCACGCTCGCGACGGCGGCAGCGCTGGCGATTGCATTCGTCGGATTCCGTTCCTCAAAAGCGCAGGAGATTTTTTCGGCCACGGCCGTGACCGCCGTGGGCGAGTGGAAAAAAATCTCGTTGCCCGACGGCTCCTTCCTCGATCTCAACACCGATAGCGCCGCCGCCGTGGACTACTCAGGGTCCGAGCGCCGTGTGCTGCTGCAACGCGGTGAGGCGCACTTCACCGTGGCGAAGGATGCCGCGCGGCCCTTTGTCGTGCAGGCGGGCGAGGTGCGCGTGCTCGCGGTCGGCACGGCTTTTAGTGTGCGGCGGCGTGAGGCCGCGGTCGAAGTGCTCGTCACCGAAGGCCGCGTGGGGTTGCGCGAGGCGCGCCACGACCGCTCGTTGCTCGCGCGTGCTCCAGCCTCGCCCAACGCTTCCGCCGACACGACGGAGCCCGTGCTGACCGCAGGCCAGCATGTGCTCATACCGGCGAGGGCGGAACCCGAGTCCCCGCTCTCCGCCGCCGCGCAGGTCTCCCGCGCGACGCCCGCCGAGATGGCGCGCCGGCTCGCGTGGCAGGAGCGGCGGCTCGAATTCGGGCCGACCCCGCTGCGCGAAGTCGTCGCGGAGTTTAACCGCTACACGCCCGACCGCATCGTCATCGCCGATGCCGCGCTCGAAGAGTTAAGCATTGGCGGGACGTTTCGCGTCGGCGATACCGCCACCCTCCTGCGGCTGCTGGAGTTGAATTTCAGTGTCACTGCGGAACGCCGCGGCACGGAAATCCTCCTGCATCGGCAGCGGTAGGCGTGAGGAAAATCAGGGCGGTGGGCGCGCCGCGTTTTTTTTGAGAAAGGCCTAGTTATTCCACGGCGCTGCCGCGTCGTTCCTTCATGGCAGGCCGTCGGAATTATTTTCGGCCGGCCTCGCCGCCCCCCTGACCGACCCCGCATGATTTACCCTGCTCAACCCCCGTCTTCGTTTCGGGCTCGCCTGCGCCCGGCGCTCGCGGTCGGGGTGGCGGCGTATCTGGCGCTCGCGGCCTTTGGCGCGGAGCCGGACCGGCGCGCGTTTGATCTGCCCGCCGGCGACGCGGTGACGGTGCTCCGCACGTTCGCTACGCAGTCGGGCGTGCAGCTCATTTACTCGGGCGACGCGGTCGCCGGGGTGAAGACCGAAGCCCTCAAGGGCGAATTCACCCCGCGCGAGGCGCTCGACCGCCTGCTCGCCCGCGCGGGCCTCTCGGTGCGACGCGATGATAAGACCGGTGCGCTCGCCATACTCTCTCCGCCACGCCGCGAAGGCGATTCGACTTCCGCTCAAAAAAAAACTGAACCCATGAACCGCCCCTCAGCTCTCGCCCTGCTCGCTGGCTGGCTTGCTGCCACCGTCGCTCCCGCCTCTGCCCAAGTCGCCGCCGATCCCAAACGCGAGGAGGCGCTCGTGCTCAGCCCCTTCGAGGTCAGCAGCGGCAAGGACGCGGGCTACGCCGCCGAGAACACCCTCGCCGGCAGCCGCCTCAACTCCCGCTTGCGGGACACCGCCGGATCGGTGTCGGTGTTCACGAAGGCGTTTCTCGACGATCTCGCCATCACCGATCTCGGTGGCCTGCTCGCTTACACCGTGAATTCCGAAATGGACACGACCTCATGGGCCCCCGGATCGCCGGGGCAAAATCCCACGATCACGGGTGAGAATCTGATCAATCGCACCATGATTCGCGGCCTCGCGGCGAGCCAAGGCATGGATTTCTTCACCAGCATTACGAACATGGACCCTTATCGGGTCGGCCGATTCGACGATACGCGCGGCGCCAACAGCATCCTGTTTGGCGTCGGCGCTCCCGGCGGCGTGCTCAATCAATCATCCAAGCTGGCAGTCACGCACCGCGATAGCGCCAGTCTGCGGTATGGCTTCGGTTCGTGGGACCGGAGCCGGGTCGAATTCGACGCGAACAAGGTGCTGTTGAAAGACAAACTGGCGCTGCTCGTCGCCGCCGTACAGCAGGAGAACAACGGGTGGCGGCAGTTTGATTTCGAGGACAAGAAGCGGATCTTTTCGTCGGTGACGTTTCGCCCAATCCGCAACCTGACTTTTCAAGCGATGGGCGAGACGGGGCGCGATCAAGGCGCGGTGGTCAAAACCCTCCCGGCCACCGACGAGGTCTTGGCGTGGTATGACAACCGCGTTGCGCGCGGCGTGGCAGCGGTCACGACCACGCCGACCACGGCGCTCCCGAGCGCAAGCCTCGTGGCGCTCGGCATCACCACGCGCAACGGCGCGGTCGGCGGCCTGAACCGGCGCGCGACCTTCATCGAGAACGACGGCTCCGTCTTCGACGCGATCGGCACCTATCTCACCGGGACGTATAACAACGCCGCCGTCCGAGCACCAGATGGCACACCCGGCCAGACCGGTTCGCCGCTGATCATCAACGATTCACAGTTCAACTCGCGCCGCGGCAATGCCAGCGGCCCGGGCTCGGCGCGCGATCAGAAACTCTACAATTTCACGTTGCTCGCCGACTGGCAGCCCACGCGGTCGCTGGGCTTCAATTTTGCGCAGCATTACCAGCAGACCACGCTGGTCACGCGAACGCTCGTGAATAACGACCCGATCCTCCGCGGCGATCCCAACCGCACGTTGGGACTCAACGGACCGACGAACGCCTTCGCCGGACGTCTCTACGTCGATGGCAACTGGCGCGGCAATGTTCATTACGGCGACTACCGCGAGTCGCGCGTGTCCGGCGTCTATTCGTTCGATTCGAAGCGCTCTTGGCTGGGTCGGCATCGTCTGGCGGGCGCGTGGTCCACCTCCACCCAAACGGATACCAGTGAACTCTCTTGGCTCTCGCTCGTGGGCAGACCGTTCAATGCTGCGGCCGCGAATCCCAACAATCGGGTCGCCGTGCGAAATTACTTCACCGAGGGAAATTACAACTCTTACCGGGCGGGCGACTGGCGAACACTGCCGAAGAAACTCACCTTCGCTGGACGCTCCTTCGACCTGGCGTTTGCCAACGATCCGGCGGGTGCCAACAACAGCGGCATGAGGCAGGACACGAATTCGCTGCTGGGCGTGCTGCAAAGTCATTTCTGGCAGGACAAGATTGTGACGACAGTCGGTTTTCGGGAGGACCGCGTCGATGTGACCCAGTTCGGCTACTATCAGGATCCGGCGGCGGGCGATCGGCCCGACCGCGATCCGGCCAAAGCCACGGTCACGCACGTCACCGCGCGCACCAATACGGCTGGCGTGGTTTATCACGTCGTCGACTGGTTTTCGCTGATTGCGAACCGTTCGTCGAATGTCGGTGTGCCGCCGCTCGCGCGCACCCTGTTTCCGCTGGGTAATCTCGCGCCGCTGTCAAAGGGCGAAGGCGAGGACTATGGCATCGGCCTCGACTTCCTCGACGGCCGGGTGAGTGCGCGCTTCGTTTATTTCAAGGCCCGCGAGCAGGGGCGTATTACGACCGGCGGGATTAACGGCGCACCGGGGCTCAACACCCGGGTAATGGATGCGTTTGCCACCGTGCTGACGGGGCCGGGCCTGCCGGTCTCGGCCACCGACTGGGCCGCGATTTATCGAGCCTACACGCCGCCGGCCAACGCGGTCTCGTCGGATTTCACTTCCGAAGGTTACGAGACGCGCATCACGGCCAATCTCACGCGCAACTGGCGGCTCGTGCTGAATTATTCCTATACTGATTCCGGCCGCACGAATTTGGCGACCGAGATGATCGATTGGTATGGACTCAAGCCGTCGGGCGACGGGGTCCGGCTCGTGCAGGGCGTCCGCCAGGATGCGGCCGGGCTCTACGTGATTGATCCCACCGCCTTTGTGCCGGGCGGCACGCTGGCCAAATGGGTCGAACTCGGCGGCCGGTCTCCAGCCGCCAATCCCTCGATTCTCACCAGCGGAACCGCCGGCGCGACCGTGGCGCAGGAAATCTTCGACTTCACAAACAACTTAAACGACTCGAAGGAGCAGATCGAAAAATCGTGGGGCGTGCGCCCCCACAAGATCAGCTTTTTCTCCGCCTACGATTTCAAGGAAGGGCGGCTGAAGGGCTTCACCTTCGGCGGCGGCTGGCGCTGGCGGAGCGCGAACATCATCGGCTCCGATTCCCGGGGCCGCGAAATCACGGGCAGGGAAATCGCGGCCGCTGATGCGATGCTGGCGTATGCCTTCAAGTTTCCGCGGTTGCCCGGACAGGTGCGCTTCCAAGTTAATGTCTCGAATCTCTTCGACCGCACCGACCTCATCCCGGTGCGGCTCTCGACTTCGGCCGCTGCCCCCGACGGCTTCCTGGTGCCGGGAGGACGGGGCGTCGCCTACAGCCGCTACGATTTAGTCGCGCCGCGCGAATACCGTTTTACTACGACCTACTCGTTTTGACCGTGAAAACGATCCGACGGCACGGCTTCACCTCATTACGTGGTGTGACCCTTTTTCGCCGCAATGGCCGCCGCGACCGCTCAGCCGGTGGCCACCTACGAACGCTGACGAAAGCTGCGGAAGTGAACTGGCGCATCGAAGCCGTGCTCAAGGGTGGCGCCCGATTGGAGAAATATGCGGACGACAAGACGCACGATGCTTTCGGCCGCATCGATGCCGGCGGCTGGACGGATGGCGTCTTCGTTCAGGGCACGACGTATTGGGTTGAGGGCAAAAACGACGACGTGGTGAACCTCGTTGTCAGCAAGGCGGAGCGCGCCAAGACCGCCGAGGTTGCGCTCGCCGCCGCGCAAGATTATTACCGGCAAATCGCAGCGATCGGCGCGCGCACCGTCCTCTACATGGGCTATCCGCCCACGAGCGAACAACCCCGCTTACTGTCCGTTGGAGAGATTTTACGCGGCTCTGAAGGACCGCCTTGATGCCCCCGTGGTCGGAGGGAAAACCCACCCAAGGAAGGACGATTGTTCAAAGTGCCCATAGCCTCAATTTGCATCCTATACTATAGATGATATGAAACTTAATATTTATTTGATCTTTTGTTTATTGTTTTCTCAAAATTTATCCTATTCCCGAAGTACTGGCTATTTCCATGTTGAACAGGTAGACGGGAAGTGGAAGGTCATCGACCCTGATGGCGATATTTTCCATA
>JBBQUU010000120.1:0-10120 GCA_038212175.1 Opitutales bacterium
TTGGGGCGCTGGGTTGGTGGTCGCCGGGGGCGCCGCCCGCGCGGATCGCCGATCCCCAACCGCTGACCGGCAAATCCCGCCGGTCGCCGCCCGCGGCTACAATCAATCAAAGTCCACATAACCAGCGAAGGGCCAGTCGTCGCCGGCAGCGCACAGTCCCGCCCGCACGGGATTGTCACGGATGTAGACCCATTTTTCCGAACGCGACTCGTGACCGCGCAGAAGATGATCAAAAAATCCCTTCTGCCAAAGCCGCCCCCTGTAGCCGCGGGCGCCGACCGCGGCTTTCCGACTCGCGAGCCCCGCCCGTGGTCCGATCTCGCTCGCACCGCCGACACGGTCAGGGCCCACGTCACCGTCAACGCTTTCGAGTCGTTTTGCAGTCCATTCCTTCCATGCGCCCACTACGTCGGACAAGTTTCGATCGGCCCCGGGAACAGGCGCGGCAAAGAAGTGCATGTGATCCGGCATGACGACATACCGCCCCACCAACCAAGCATGGCGCTCCGACCATGCGGACCACTCCTCGCGAAGCACGGCATGAGCGCTCTCGCACGCGAGCATCGGACGACGCCCCTCCACGCAAACGGTGACGAAGTAGACCGGATACTTTGTCCACACCTCACGCAGTCGGACCAAGCGACGATGCGGGGCAAAATCCTCCGATTGCATGATCGCGATGTATTTTTAACTAAAGAGATTATTGCAACCCTATAGCAGGGCTATTGTAGCCGCGGGCGCTGACCGCGGGGATTGGGCGCGGGGTTCGCTGTAGCCGCGGGCGCTGACCGCGGGGATCGCGATTCCCATCCCCCCATCCCGAACCCCAATCCGCGCGGTCAACGCCCGCGCCTACATTTCAGTCCCCAGATCGGAGCAGAGAACAACACGGTGACCTCCCAGCCTTGCCCTCGGCTGCTCCCCGAATAAACCCTTCCACCGGGTTCCCCATGAGCGACGACCAACTCAACCTCGGCTTCGACGATTCCTACCATCCGGCCCCGGCTTTGCTTCCAGAGCTGCGCGATGAGGTGGCGCAGATTTGGGGCCTTCCCTTGGGCGAGCGGGTCGAGGTGTGCTTCCGCGGGAGCCAGCGCGCCGGAGTCTCCGGATTGCTCGAACTGCATTCGTCACCCGCCTACCCATGGAACCCGCGTGAGCCCCTGCAACTCAGGATCGCCGGCCTGCTGTTCAGCAGCCGCGAAATCGAACGTTGGACCCGCCTGTAGCCGCGAGCGTTGAACGCAGGTTTACTGTAGGCGCGGGCGTTGACCGCGCTGTTCATCACCCCGATCCGCCGCCCCCCAATCCGCGCGGTCAACGCCCGCGCCTACACCTTCGGCCGCCGGCCTCCCCGTGACACAGGCATTCCTGCCTGTGGGCTCGCCCCCCGCCCACCCAACCGCAACTATTGGCCTGACTTCCCGCCCCAGGGTGTTGTCATTGGCTCAGCGTCGCGCCTTCCCCTGAGTGCCCAACGCCCGGGCGTCCGCCTCTCCGGTCGCCGACGCCCGCCCATCTCCGTCGCCCCATCCCCCGCCGGGGCGACGCGCTCGCCCCCTTCGCCTCGCGCCTTCGTCATGTTTCTTCGCCTCCGCGCCGCCCACACCCTCGCCCCGATCCTCATCTGGGCAGCAACGCTCTCCGCCATCGAGCCGATCGACTTCGGCCGCGACGTGCGGCCAATCCTCGCGGACAACTGTTTCCATTGCCACGGCCAGGACGCCGAGGCGCGCGAGGGACGCCTGCGGCTCGACACCGCCGACGGTCAGAAAAAACCCGGCGTCATCCTTCCTGGCGATCCCGACGAGAGCGATCTGATCATCCGCATCCTTTCCGAATTCGACGACGAACGGATGCCACCGCCGGACTCCCATCGCATGCTCACCGACGAGCAGAAGGCAACGCTCGTGCGCTGGGTCCGCGAGGGCGCGGCCTACACCGAACACTGGGCCTTCGCCGCACCCGAAAAACCCACGCCACCCGCCGTGCGCAACGAAAGCTGGGCGCGCAGCCCTCTCGACCGGTTTGTCCTCGCGCGGCTCGAACGTGAAGGACTCTCCCCCGCCCCCGAGGCCGCCCGCACCCACTGGCTGCGGCGCGTGTCCTTCGACCTCACCGGACTTCCCCCTTCGCTCGCCGAGGCCGACACCTTCCTCGCGGACCCGTTGCCCGATGCCTACGAGCGCGTCGTGCATCGTCTGCTCGCGTCGCCGCGCTACGGGGAGCGCATGGCCGCCGACTGGCTCGACCTCGCCCGCTATGCCGACACCCACGGTTACCAAATGGATCGCCCCCGCGCCATGTGGCCGTACCGCGACTGGGTCATCGACGCCTTCAACCGCAACCTTCCCTACGACCGTTTCCTCACCGAACAAATCGCCGGCGACCTGCTGCCCGGCGCCACGCGCGATCAGAGACTCGCCACCGCTTTCAACCGTCTCCACGCCCAGAACGAGGAGGGCGGCATCGTCGACGAGGAGTACCGCGTCGCCTACGTCAACGACCGCGTAACCACCTTCGGCACCGCCGTGCTCGGCCTCACCTTCGACTGCACCCGTTGCCACGACCACAAGTACGACCCGCTCACCCAGCGGGACTTCTACTCCATGTCGGCCTTCTTCCAGAACATCGATGAGGCCGGCGCGATCTCGTACAAAGGATTCTCCGACCTCATGCCTCCCCCCGTGCTGAAACTGCCCGACCCTGCGGCCGAGAAGGACCTCGCCGCCGCCGAGCGCGCGGTCGCCGCCCAGGAGGAGATCGTGCAAATCCTGCGCGCCGCCGCGGCCGGCGAGTTCGACGCGTGGCTCGCGGCGCGCGGCGAAACCCCGCCCGAAATCGACGGCCTCGTGGCCGCCCTCGATTTCGACACCACCGAGACTGTGAAGGAAACCGACGCCAAGTCCGGCGCGATCCTCGAACACGTCATCACGCCCAACCTCGCCCTGCCACACGCCCCGGCGCGGCTGGTCGAGAGTCCCGCGTCGATCGAGGGCGTCCGTGGCAAGGCCTCCCAGCTCGGCGGAGAAAACGGCTTCAGCCTCCCCGAACTCGCCACCTTCACCCGCGGCGACGCCTTCTCGTTCAGCCTGTGGGTGCGCCCCACGGAATCCGCCGAACGCGCCGTCGTCTTCCACCGGAGCCTCGCCTACACCGACGCCGGGAGCCGTGGCTACGAACTTGTCCTGGAAAACGGATACGCCGCCTTCGGCCTGCATCGCCACTGGCCGGGCAGTGCCATCAAGGTCGTCGCGCGCGAGGTCCTGCCACTCAACACGTGGACCCACCTCGCCCTCACCTACGACGGCTCGAGTCGTGCCGCCGGCGCGCGTCTCTACATGAACGGCATCGCCGTCGCCACCGAAGTGGTGCGCGACAAACTGGCGGGCGACATCACCTACGACCGCGAAAAGCAACCGCCCCTGTTGATCGGTTACCGCTTCCGCGACTCCGGCTTCAAGGGCGGTGGCGTGGATGAGTTTCGCGCCTACGCGCGCGAGTTGACGTCGCTGGAGGTCGCCTCCCTCGCCGGCCGCGACGACTTCGCCCTCGCCTGGCGCACGCCCGCCGACCGGCTCTCGCCCGCCCAACGCACCGCCCTGCGCCATCACTACGAGCGCCGCTCCGCGCGCGGCCTGCGGTTCGCCCTCGATCAACTCGCCGCCCTGCGGCGCGACGTCGTCCGGCGTTACGATGCGATTCCCGAGGTCATGGTCATGGAGGAGCTGCCCGAACCGCGCCCCGCCCACGTCCTTCTGCGCGGCGGCTATGATCAGCCAGGCCCGGCCGTGACGGCCGACACGCCGGCCGTGCTGCCGGGCTTCCCCGAGGATCTCCCGCGCAACCGGCTCGGCCTCGCCCGCTGGGCCACGTCGCCGGGCAATCCGCTCACCGCACGCGTGGCCGTCAACCGTCTCTGGCAGCAGATGTTCGAACGCGGCATCGTGGAGAGCTCGGACAACTTCGGCGTCACCAGCAGCGTGCCCACGCATCCGGAGCTGCTCGACTGGCTGGCGGTGGAGTTCGTCGAGCGCGAATGGGACATGAAGGCGATGCTGCGCGAGATCGCGCTCTCGGCGACGTACCGTCAGTCAAGCCGGGCGGACCCCGCCTTGCGCGCCCGCGACCCGCTGAACCTCCTGCTCGCCCGCGCCCCCGCCCGCCGCCTCACCGCGGAGATGCTGCGCGACCAGGCCCTCGTCGCGAGCGGCCTGTTGGTCGAAAAGCAGGGCGGTCCGCCGGTGAAGCCTTACCAGCCGCCCGGACTCTGGGAAGAGATCGCGATGGGCAAGCCCAAGTACGAACAGGGCACCGGCGACGACCTGTATCGACGCAGCCTCTACACGTTTCTCAAGCGCACCGTTCCCCCGCCGTCGATGATGACCTTCGACGCCGCCGACCGCGCCAACTGCACCGTGCGCCGCCAGGCCACGAGCACGCCCCTCCAGGCCCTCGTCCTGCTCAACGATCCCCAGCTGCTCGAAGCCGCGCGTTTCATCGGCGCCCGCATGCTTCGGGAAGGCGGCAAGGCCCCCCGCGACCAGGTCGCGTATGCCTTCCGCCTCGTGACCAGCCGCTCCGCCACCGAGGCGGAAACCTCCACGCTCGCGCAGGCCTTCGCCGAACAGGAGGAGCTGTTCGCCGCCCATCCCGAGAGCGCCGCCAACCTGCTCGCCGTCGGTGACAAGTCCGTCGCAGCAACCATCCCCCCGGCCCGCCTCGCCGCCGCCACGCTGGTCGCGAGCACACTGCTCAACCACGATGAAGCTGTCATGCGCCGTTGAAGCCGGCCAGGCCGGAAATCCTAAATCCTAAATGTCTAAATCCTAAATAAAAGCAGCTTTTCACCATGTTCTGCGATCAACTCAATCTTGGCATGACCCGGCGCGACTTCTTCACGAAGTTCGCCATGGGCGTCGGCGGCATGGCGCTGTCGGAACTTCTCCCGCGCTCGCTGCTCGCCGCAACGCCCTCAGCCGCCTCTCCCGACCAGGCGCTCGGCGCGCTCGCCCAGCTGCACTTCCCGCCCAAGGCCAAGCGGATCATCTACCTCTTCATGGCGGGCGGTCCGTCGCAGCTCGACCTCTTCGACTACAAACCCCTGCTCAACGAGCGCAACGGACAAGACCTGCCCGAGAGCGTGCGCGGTCTGCAGCGGCTCACGGGCATGTCAGCCAATCAGGCCACGCTGCCGCTCGCGGGCTCGATCTTCAATTTCGCCCAACACGGAAACTCCGGCGCCTGGATGAGCGACCTGCTCCCATGGACTTCGAAGATGGTCGATGACCTCTGCTTCGTGCGCTCGATGGAGACTCCCCACATCAACCACGACCCGGCGATCACGTTTTTCCAGACGGGGCACCAACTGCCCGGGCGCCCCAGCATGGGTTCATGGCTCAGCTACGGACTCGGCAGCGAGAACAAGAACCTGCCGGGGTTCATCGTGCTCATCTCGAAAGATCGCATCGACCAGCCGCTCTACGCGCGCCTGTGGGGCAACGGTTTCCTTCCCAGTTCTCACCAAGGCGTGCAGTTCCGCGGCGGCAAGGATCCCGTGCTCTACCTGCGCGACCCCGAAGGCCTGCCGCCCCGCGCGCGCCGCCTGATGCTTGATCGTCTCGCCGAGTTGCACGCGCACCAGTACGACGACCTCGGCGACCCCGAGATCGCCTCGCGCATCGCGCAATACGAGATGGCCTACCGCATGCAGACGAGCGTGCCCGAGGTCGCGGATCTGGGTCAGGAGCCGGAATCGACCTATGAACTTTACGGTGAGGAAGCGCGCCAGCCCGGCACGTTCGCCGCCAACTGCCTGCTCGCCCGCCGCTTGGCCGAACGCGACGTGCGGTTCATCCAGTTGTATCACCCCGGCTGGGACCAACACAACGCGCTGCCCCGCATGATCCGCCGCCAATGCGCGGACGTCGACCGCGCCGGCTACGCGCTCGTCACGGACCTCAAGCAACGCGGCCTGCTCGACGATACGCTCGTCGTCTGGGGCGGCGAGTTTGGACGCACCAACTACTCGCAAGGCAAGCTCACCACCGACGATTACGGACGCGACCACCACCCGCGTTGCTTCACCGTCTGGATGACCGGCGGCGGTGTGAAACGCGGCTTCACGTATGGTTCGACGGATGAGTTTGGCTACAACGTCACGCAAAATCCCGTGAGCGTGTACGACCTCCAGGCCACGATCCTCCGCCTGATGGGCGTCGACCACGAGCGCCTCACGTTCAAATCACAAGGCCGCAACTTCCGCCTGACCGACGTGGAAGGCCACGTGGTCAGCGCGCTGCTGGCTTAGCAGCGCGCTGACCACGAACGTCCAACACCCAACGCTCAACATCGAACATGGAATGACCAGGCCATGTTGTCGCCGCGAGCCCCGCCAGAGGCGGGTAAAGCCGACCGCGGTGCGAAAATAGAGCCCAGCACAAACACCATTTCCCCGAATCTATTTACAGGAGGTCGCAGAGAGCGCAGAGGAAAACTTCAGACCTACAACGACAGGGGCACCCATGAGATCAGCGGTGGCGCAGCTCGTGTTGTAGCCGCGGGCGCCGACTGCGGTCCGAGGACGAACCCAACACAGCTGGCACCAATATAAAGAGCCGAACCTAAAGAGCAGCAGAAGTCTGTTGTAGCCGCGGGCGCCGACTGCGGTCCGAGGACGTATCCAGGACAACCCAACACAAAGACCATCCCCGGAATTTCCTCACAGGAGGTCGCAGAGAACGCAGAGCAGCGGTTGCGCAGTTCGAATTGTAGCCGCGGGCGCCGACCGCGGTCCGGCGACGGGATCCTAACAAGGAGAATCCCCTGCATCTTTTCACAGGAGGAAACGGAGTAAACAGAGATTAGTTCAGCCCCTTGGATGTTGGAATGTTCGGCGTTCGATGTTGGATGTTCACGGATTCCTCCGCGCCCTCTGCGGCCTCCTGTAAGAATTTCAGGAATCGGGTCGTCTCGTTGATTGCGGACGCCAGAGAGGGAGCCGCGGTCCACGCCCGCGGCTACAAAATACCCTCGACGGCGCGAAGCCCGTTGTAGCCGCGGGCGCTGACCGCGGTCCGTTGCCGTATCCAAGACGAACCAACACAAATACCGATCCTCGATCTTTTTACAGGAGGGAACAGAGGAAACAGAGATTAATTCATCAGTCACAACCCACGAGTCGGCACCCGCAAGATCAGCTGCGACGCCGCCGTCGATTCCAAACCTTTTTAACCACGGATTTCACAGATACGATCCGGATACCTAGCATCGACCACCGAGCCTCGGTGTATTCAATCCGGTATTCATCCGCGCAATCCGTGGTTAAAAAATCCGGGTCAGTTCAGCCCCTTGGATGTTGGCATGTTCGGCGTTCGATGTTGGATGTTCACGGATTCCTCCGCGCCCTCTGCGGCCTCCTGTAGGAATTTCCTGGAAACGGTTTCACGCCATCACACCTCACCTCGCGACTTCGCTTTCACGGCGCAACCCCCACCGAACAAAACGCGACAGCGGGCCCACCGGCTGGTCGGGTTGTAGTGACGGCGGCAGCACACCTTGCAATCTCGGATCCTCCAAAACAGCGCGAACAGACTCCAAATTAGGATGCGGTATGAGCAAGCGGGGCTGCCCCCGAAACACCACCGGATCGCCCGTCCGTTGAAACGCCTGGATAAGACGCACCGGCGCCTCGCGGTCACGGACACGCGGCAGGATTATGCCCCGGAACACCTGTGCCGTTAATCCCAGCCAGCCGATGAAGAGAAACGCACACCACGCCGCGGCCACGAGGCGCAGGCTACGTTTCCACGCCACGCGCGCTTCGCCCACCAGCTGGACCACGCACCACAGATTGGCCAGCGGCAGCAGCACCACGAAATCGACGTAGCGCGACGGCACGCCGACCGCCAGTTCGTCACTCCCGCCGCGCACCCACGCGGTCGCAAGGGCGATGCCCACGCTCCATCCTGCGGCACCCAGAACGAAATCCTCGCCCTCGACGGCGCTCCGCCGGCGCAAAAGGCGCCCACCGACCAGCAGGAGCAACGGCAAATTCAAGGCCAGAGCAGCGAGAGGTTGCCCCCCATGCGGCCAGCCCAACACCTGAGCCGCCGCGGACAAAAACTGAGGTAACGTGGCGGCGCCCAACTCGTCGTGCGCTGGCTCGGAGGTACGCAACGCCACCGCCACCGCCAGCAACACCAAGGCCGGCCAAGCCAGGCGCCAAGCACCTTGATCAAAGCGTCGTGCTTCGGCGATCTTCAGCACCGTGAGCCCCAGCAAGGCAACAGGCACCAGAGCGCCGGGCCCCATCGCAAACAGAGCGGCGACACCCGCCGCCAGCCCCCCGGACGTTCGCACCGGCGAACGCTCGGCCCGCCCGAGGAGCGCAAGCGACAACAATGAGAATCCAAGGACGAAATAGGCCTGAGACTGAAAACCCCAGAGGGCGTTGTGCCACGCCGCAATCGGAACAAATGCCAGTGAAAGTATGATCGCCGTCACCACTGTTCCGACAACGCCCAAGCTCGCTGTTCCAAACCACACCACAAGACTTGCTACCGCTCCATGGAGCACCGCGTTGGAGGCCTGCTGGAGCAAAGGATCCCATTGCCCGCCGTTGGCCTGCAGGAGAAAGGCGTTGAGCAGATGCGTCCAAACAATGCGGTGCTCGTTGTGGGGGACGACCACGCGCCGCCACGCCAATGATCCATCATGCGCCTCGGGCACGAGCCAGCGCCCCTCGATGTCCCACTGGTCGTGAAAGGGGATGTCCGTCCCCACCCTGGAAACGAGGAAAAGCTGAAACAGCGCAACGGAGCAGAAGACAAAGGCCGCAGCGAAAGAACGAACGCGATGGGGAACGCGATCAGCGCACATGGTTCAACGCTGCGATTTCAGAAAAGCTAAAATTTCCCATCAGGCACCGACGGCGACATTCGTAAGAGAGAGAGGTGGCCGACGAACGTCCGGTCATTGAAACGGAGCCTTGTAGCTTTCCGGAGGTCGCGCAACTGTCCCGTCGCGCCGCCCTATGCCGAACCCGCTCATCAGCGTCATCGTCGTCTGCCGCAATCCCGGGCCGCGACTGCGCGACGCCCTCGCGAGCGTCTGGGAGCAAAGCGACGTCACCGTCGACGTGGTGGTGATCGATGGCGCCTCCACCGATGGCACCCCGGCCTGGCTGCACGAGCAACGCGCCCGGATCGACTCGCTCGTCAGCGAGCCGGATCGAGGCGTGTACGATGCGATGAACAAAGGTGTTCGCCTAGCGCGCGGGGAATGGATCCTCTTCCTCGGCGCCGACGACTGCCTGATCGACCCCGGCGTGCTCGCGGAAGCCAGCCGCACCTTGCAGGACACATCCGCGTCCGTCGTCGTCGGCTCGGCCCGCTACGAGGACGGTCGCCGTTACAGGTTCGCCAGCACCCGACACGCGATCCGCCGAAACTTCGTGCACCATCAAGCCGCCTTGTATCGCCGCGACGTGTTCGCAACGCACGGCGCCTTCGATGCGCAGCTCCGCTATCAAGCCGACTACGACTACAATCTCCGCCTCCTGCACGCCGACCTCGTTTTCCACCCGCTCGAGCTGACGCTTTCGACCTGCGGCCGCGGCGGTCTGAGCGACGCCGGCCACTGGGCAAACTATTGCGAGGAAATCGTCATCCGCCATCGTCACTTCCCTGCGTGGCGTTGTTGGGCGTGGGACATGGGCTCCGTTTTCCGCTACCTTCGAAAGAACCTCGCTCACAAATTCACTCATGCCTGAAACGCTGCGCAGCCACCTTCAACGCGCGATTAATCGTCTGCTCGCACCGGCAGGACTCCACCTCGCGCGGCGCGATCGCGTCTTCGATCTGGAAGGACTGCTCGCGCGTGCCCGCAAACGAGGTTTCTATCCTGGTACCGTCATCGATATCGGTGCCTCGGATGGTATCTGGTCGCTCCGGGCCCACCGGCATTTTCCCGAAGCGAAATATCTCCTGTTCGAACCCCTGGAGGAACGCCACCCGGCGCTTGAATCGCTCCGGCGGCGTCACGGTTTCGATTTTGTCCCCTCGGTGGCAGGAGCGAAGCCCGGCAAGGCTGCGTTCTTCATCGATCCCGCCCTCGATGG
>JBBQUU010000121.1:0-9900 GCA_038212175.1 Opitutales bacterium
CTGCCTTCGGCGGCGAGTCGGTCGATATGTGGCGTGAGAATATCCTTCGCGCCGTAGCAACCGAGGTCGGCATAGCCGAGGTCGTCGACGAGAATCAAAATCACGTTCGGCGGCGCGGGCGGAACGGCCGCGTAGCTGGACACCGCAAAGAACACGCAGCAGACGAACCCGCCCAAAATGGACAAGCAGCGGAGACGGAACATCGGTCGGATCATGGGTGGCACTCTCGGCGGGGAAAGCGGGGTTTCCGAGGGGAGAAGTGGTCACTGGCGCTGGGCCAGCTCCGCTTTCGTGGGTGGCATCCGATCGACGAAGGGCGCGTCGGTGCGGCGGAGCTCGGCGATCGTTTTCGCGCGCAGCTCGCGGAGGCGCGCGGCCTCGGCCGGGCGGGCGGCGAGGTTGGTGAGTTCCTCGGGGTCGGCGGCGAGGTCGTAGAGTTCCTCGGTTTCGCCACGGACGAGGTTACGGATGTATTTGTAGCGACCGTCTCGGAGCAACGCATACCACGGCACGCCGCTGGAAGAGGTGAGCCGCTCGTCGGTGGGAATCTCGGCGGTCTCGGCGCCGTAGTTGCGCGAGGTGTGCGTCATGAGCGTGGGCGTGGTCCAGTCGTTGCGCGTGGGATCGGTGAGCAGCGGGCGGATGTCGCGGCCGTGCATTTTCCACGGGATCGTGACGCCCGCGGTGCGGCAAAACAGATCGACGAGGTCGGGGGCGTTGACGGGGTGCGGGCTCACCTTGCCCTGCGGGATGGAGCCGGGACGCGAGATGATGAGTGGCGAGGAAACGGTGGCGTCGTAGGGCGCGACCTTCTGGTTGAAGCCGTGCTCGCCGAGGCCGTAGCCCTGGTCGGCGGCGTAAACGACCAGGGTATTCTCAAGTTGGCCGGAGGCCTCGAGGGCGGCGAGCACGCGGCCCACGCCTTCGTCGACCGCAGCCATGCACTCGTTCACCTGTTGAATCCACGCGTCGTAGGATTTGCCGGGGACGAGCGAGTCGAAGTTGCCGGCCTTGCGGGCCTTGTTGGACATCGCGGGCGAGCCGTCGGGCGTGCGCATCCAGGCTTTGGTCTGTTCGAGGTAAGCGGGCTTGTCGGGCCAGGGGCCGGTGATGTCGGCGGGGACCGGGGCGCGTTTGCCAGCGAGCGTGCCGCGATGGCGGTCGGCGGGCGTGGTGGGGCCATGGATGGCACCGTAGCAGAGCCAGAGATACCACGGCTTCGCGGGATCGCGAGTGGCGCCCTTGATGTAGTCGATGGCCCACTCGGTGTAGTTGTCGGTCGAGTAGCCGGGCGTGAGGCGATCGACGCCGTTGAAGGTGAGAATCTGACCGGTGTAGTAGTTGCCGGCGTTGTCGGGGCGGCCGGGCCGGTTCCAGACGATCTGGTAATCCCAGTCGCGGCCGAAGCCGGTGTCGGTGCCCGTGTGCCATTTTCCGATCTGCGCGGTGTGGTATCCCTGTTGGCGAAATTGCGCGGGCACGAACGGGCATTGCACGGGATCGTAGCTGCTGCCAGGGTAGGTGCCCGCCATCGTCATGCTTTGGACGCCGTGTTGCAGGCGGCCGGTGAGCAGCGATGCGCGCGACGGCATGCACCACGCGCCGAGATAGCTGCGCTCGAAACGCACACCGCGCGCGGCGAGGCGGTCGATGTGGGGCGTTTTGATCCACGCCGGGCCGGCGCCGTAGCAGCCGAGGGTCTTGTAAGACTGGTCGTCGGCGTAGATGAAGAGGATGTTGGGGCGCTTTGATTCGGGCGCGGCGCCGGCGAGCACGCGGATGGGGAGCAGAAAAAGCGCGAGGAGGAGGAGGAGCGGGTGGGCGAGGTGCATGGGGAATTTCAAGGGGCGATCCGCGTGGCGGGGACGCCGGGAGGCCGGGGGCGGACCGCGGATTGCAGGGGCAGCGGGATGGAGCAGTTCTAGGCGGACGGGGCGGCCGCGCAAGCCCGGCATCTGCGGTTTTCGGTTTGCTGAAAGGAAACGGGATCGTCCGGAGGTTGGGTAGGGGATAATATCGATGGGGCACTGTAAGTCCATAAGGCCGAATCCCGGGCCGATCGACTTGGGTTCGTTCAGCAGCACTCCCGGAGATTAGCGGCCCCCGTGGCCACTTCACGGGTAGGATGTCGTTGCCACGACCACTTGCGCGCATCATTCGGGTGCACGATGCGCCGCACCAAAATTGTCGCCACGCTTGGTCCAGTCAGCAGTTCGCCGGACGTCATTCGCCAGCTGATCAACGCCGGTATGGACGTCGCGCGGCTTAACTTCTCCCACGGCAGTCACGACGAGCACGCCCGTCAGATCGCGGCGTTGCGCGCGCTTTCGCAGGAACTCGATGCCCCGGTGACCATCCTGCAGGATCTGCAAGGGCCGAAGATCCGCGTCGGTCAGATCCCTGGCGGTGCAAAGATTCTCACTCCCGGTGAGATTGTGTCGCTCGTGCCGGAAGCGGATTTTGCCGGCATGGAAGGGTCCGTGCCGCTCGATTATGCCCACGTGGCCGAAAGCGCCGAGCCGGGAATGCGCGTCTTGCTCGATGACGGGTTACTCGAACTGGAAGTGGTGGAGATCGTGCGTCGCGAGCTGCGCTGCCGAGTCGTCGAAGGCGGCGTGCTCAAGAGTCGGAAAGGGGTGAACTTCCCCAATCTAACCCTGCCTTTGCCATCACTGACGGATAAAGATATCCGAGATGTAGAATTCGGACTGGCGCACGGCGTTGACTGGATTTCGTTGAGCTTCGTGCGGTCCGCGGCGGATGTGCGGACGTTGAAAGAGCTCCTGGCCGCGAAGGGCGGGTCAAAGCCGATCATTGCCAAGATCGAGAAGCCGCAAGCGGTCGAGAATCTGGACGAGATTCTGCAGGAAGTCAGCGGGGTGATGGTTGCTCGCGGCGATCTCGGCGTGGAAGTCCGTCCCGAGAAAGTGCCGATGCTCCAAAAGCAGATTATCGAGAAGTGCAATCGCTTGGGGCTGCCGGTGATCACTGCCACCCAAATGCTGGAAAGCATGATCCGCGAATCGCGTCCCACACGCGCGGAAGCAAGCGATGTGGCCAATGCGATCATCGATGGTACCGATGCGGTGATGCTTTCGGGCGAGTCGGCGATTGGCGCTTATCCGATTCGCGCGGTCGAGATGATGGCCCGGATCGCCACGGAAGTGGAGGCCGGCATCGCCTTCAAAGCTTATCCGGCGACCGACCCGAGTGATTCCCATGCCTTGAGCGAAGGTGCGACCGCGATCGCGAACGTGCTCAGTCTGCGCGCGATCGTGGTGATGACGACGAGTGGTCACACCGCACGTCTGGTTGCGGCGGAGAGATCAAAGACCGCGCTGTTTGCGCTTACGACTGATGCGCGCGTCTGCCACGCGTTGAATCTTCATTGGGGAATCAAACCGCTCTTGGTGACAGGTATCCCCGAAACCGTTGAAGGATTGGTTCAGCAGGCGGAAGCAGCTGTGCGGGCGCGCAAGCTTGCCACCTCGGGCGACAAAATCCTCGTT
The DNA here is from genome assembly GCA_038212175.1 of Opitutales bacterium. Lineage (GTDB taxonomy): Bacteria > Verrucomicrobiota > Verrucomicrobiia > Opitutales > Opitutaceae > CAMAXB01. Next base: position 3,510 of record JBBQUU010000121.1, read on the forward strand.
ATCGGCGGGGTCCCGCCGGGCGAGAGTCGTGGATCGAATTTCATGAAGCTCCACGTTATTCCGTGAAGGCAGGCGTGCGGGTTTCCGACGTGGATAACCCGCGCTGGTGAAATTCCGGCAGCAAAAGCACGATGATCCCATGAGCAGTCATTTCGTGCCGATTCATGGGAGGAAAAGATCAGACGATCGAAAATCTCCCCGGCTTCGAGGATTTTCATCAGCCGTTCCCGAACCGGCTGAGCGAGAATCTCGGAACGGCGCTTGATGAGCTGACGGATAAGAAGTCGTAACGAAAACGCTCAAAACGGCATCGCGCCGAGGTTTAATGCGCGGTCGACGAACCAGGCGGTCCCGAAGAGGGCGAGGGCGACGCACAGGGCAGTGACGATGCGGCGCTCGTGTTTGGATTTTCGCAGCCACGCGATGCAGGGGATGGCGGCGGCGACGAAGGCGAGCTGGCCAGCCTCGACGCCGAGGTTGAACGAGAGCAGGCAGCGGACGAGGCCGGTCGTGGGGAGGTTCATTTCTCCGAGGACGTTGGCGAAGCCGAAACCGTGGATGAGGCCGAAGAAGAACGTGAGGAGCCAGCGCCGCTCAGTGGGAGCGCCACGCAGGTTCTGCACGGCGACGTAGACGATGGTGGCGGCGATGCCGCTTTCGACGAGGCGAACCGGCAGACGCACGACGTCGAGCGCGGCGAGAATGAGCGTGACGCTGTGCGCGACGGTGAACGACGTGACGATCTTCACGAGTTCGCGAAAGCGGCTGGCGAGGACGAGGGCGAGGAGAAAGCAGAGGTGATCGAAACCTAAAAAAATGTGCCAGACACCGAGGCGAAAAAATTGCGCGAGGCGTTTCCAGAGCGGCGGTTCGTAGCCAGTCACGTAGTCGTAGTCGGGTTCGAAGCGCGTGAAGGTAACTTCGTGTTTCGCGTCGCGGTGATCGAAGGAGCCTAAGATCGTGTGGCGCTCGCTGAGCGGGGCGATGAAGCGGAAGGCGAGGACGATGTTCTCGGGCGGTTCGTCGATGGGACGGCGGAAGTCGAAATGGATCAGACCGCTGGCGGTGTGGTAATCAGCCGCGGCGATGGCATCGCCGGCTTCGGGCGGCCACACCAAGCCTGTCGGCGTGCCGAAATCGGCCGGCTCGTCATTGAGGTCCACGGCAATGTGGCGGCGGAGGAAGGCGTGGATCGCGGGGAGCCCGCGCGAGAGTTCGGCGCGCGAAATACGGCCGTCGCGGTCGGCGTCGAGGGCCGCGACCTTTTCGAGGGTGAAAAGATCGTAGGTAAAACGGAAAGCGATCTCGTGCTCTCCGATGGTGACGCGGGCATAGCTCGTGTCGGGATTGTGGGCGCGTGCGGCGAGCGGAGCGAGGAGGAGGGCAACGAGAAGGCCGGCGAATTTCCTTCGGAGGAACGGACTCAAAGGAAAAAGATGAAGAGTCTTAACCACGGATGGACACGGACGAACCCGAATTCGATCCGGCCCGGGTCAAACCGGCGAGCGGGATGCGTCCGCAATCGAGCTTATGACTATCCGGGTGAATTCATGTCCAGCCGTGGTTCAAAATTCTGCCTTTCGGTTACCGCGCGGACGGCTCGTATTTGATCCACATCGGCGAGGCCCAGACAAGTTCGCCGATGGATTCGCCGGGGCCGGGGGACTGCTCGCCGCGCACGTAGTAGTAACTCGTTTTGCCGGCGACGGGATTTGGGTCGGTCCAAGTGAACTCGACTTCGGACTTATTGGGCTCGCCGAGGACGATTTCGACATCGTCTTTCACGAGCGTGACTTTCTTGAAGGGCGCGGTGCCGGCGAATTTCACGCGCACGGTGGGCGCGGTGGCGGAGGTGAACTCGTCGCCCATCATGTAAGTGCGGCCACCAGTGGTGCAGGTGTACTCGGCGATGATGTTGTCGGTGGCCGCGTAGGTGTGGCGCTGGCGCATGGCCTTGAGGAGTGCGGCGCGGGAGTTGTCCTCGGCGAGCACGAGCGCGTAGCTGATGTGCGTGGAGCCGTGATCGCTGCTCGATTGGAAGGAGAACCGGTAGCCGCGTTTGAGGGCGAGGTTGATGAAGCCGGTGGGCTCCCAGCCGCCGATGGCGTCGTTAGCACTCGGGCTGCGCGGGGCGCCGGGCCGCTCGTAGTTTTGGCGTGCGCCCTGGTAAATTTCGACCATGGGTTCGACCTGCGGATCCCAGTCGCGCCAGTCGGTGCCCATGCTGGTGGCGGACGTGTGCGAGGCGCAGATGCCGTTGAAGAATTTCAGGTAACTGAAGAGCATCTGGGTGTCGGGCGCGTGGACCTCCGGGCTGCGATTCGAGATGGGGAGGCGCGGGAGGGTGCGCACGCCGCGCTGTTCAAAGATCACGTTGCGATGGCCCTCGGGGAAACGCACGCTGCGCTCGTAGGTGAAGGGCGGCTCGAACACGCCGGGGATGCGATAAGCATCGGTGGTCTTCTGCGTGAGCCACCACGTGTATTCGCGGCCCTGGCCGTTGTCGTGATCGCCGCAGCCGAGCCAATCCATGCCCGCGACATCGATGGCGTAGCGCCACATGTCTTCGAGCGGACCGTCATTGCCGCCGTCGCCGGAGATTTCGGTGTGACGGTGGAACTCGCCGCGGGTGATGCGCAGCTGTTTCCCGTCGTGGGCGAAGCGGTAGGCGCGAGCGGCGGCGATCTCGCGACGCTCCGTCTCGGTGGCGGGCGTGGCCTTCACGGCGGCGGACGGTGTGGCGCGCGCGGGCTTGAGCGCCGCGACGACCTTCGCGGCAGGGGCGGGGGATTCGAGCCGCGAGAGGAAGATATCGTTGTCGAACGGATCGCGGTCGGTGTCGCTACCGGCGCGGAACTGCTGCACGTGGCGGCCCTGACGATAATCGCTGGAGTGGGCGACGATGAGGCCGCCGGCGGAATGCGCGGCGACGGCGGGGAAATTGTAGAGGAGATTGTCGGAGTGCGGCAGGAGGATCGGGCCGATCCATTTTTGGCCGTCGAAATACGTCGCATAGTTCATCCAGACAGAGCCCTGGGGCGTGTGGAAATTGCCCTCGCGCGATCGGGCGAGGAGCCAAATCCGGCCGTCGCGGTCGCAGGTGATACGACCGAGGTTGTTATAGACTCCGGCGCTGGCCTCCTCGGCTTCTTCGCCGGCGGTGCGAGTGACGGCCTCGGCTTCGGGGCGGCGCACGGGGAGCGCGGCGGGACCGCGGCGGAGGCGCATGCCGGGCAGGCCGGTGGCGACAGCGGTGTCGGGCGCGAGCCACTTGCCGCCGTCGAGGATGCGCATGCCGATCTGGCGATCGCGGTAAAGGCCGATGCCCTGGTCACGCTCGAGGGCTCCCCAGTCCTTGCCCCACGTCGCGCCGCTCTGTTCCCAGCAAACCCAGAGGCGATTTTGCAAATCGTAGGTGATGGCCGGACGCGCTTCGTATTGCGGCGAAGACGTGGCGGGCTGCGCGGCCGAGGCTTTGCCGGCGGCGTCGAATTCGCGGAGCCAGATGTCGTAGTCGCCCTTGTCGTAGGTGTCCCAGGCGATCGCGACGCGACCATCGGGCGCGGCGGCGATCGCGGGTGTCCAGCACGAGCGGGACTGGGTGGAAACGCGTTCGGGTTCGGACCAACCGGTCGCGGTCTGGTGACGCGCGAGAATGCGAAACACGCCGTCCCGCATGCCCTGCCACGCGACCCACACGCGGCCCTGTGTGTCGGCGGCCGCGACGGCATTGACGTCGGAGCCGGCGTGGTTCGAGAGGTTGATCGGCGCGGAGAGCGTGGCGCCGGTGAGCGAGCGCGCCCAGATTTCGAAGTTCGCGGAGGCTGACGGATTTTGCCACGCGGCATTTTCGCTCCACACAATCCACAGGGTGCCGCGACCGTCGACGGCAAGCGCGACCTTGTAAATGTCGCCCTTGCCGGCGGTGACGGCCAACGGTTCGCCCGGCTTCCCCTTCTTCACGGTGCGGAGCCAGATCTGATCGCCGCCGGGAGGTTGGGCGAGAAACGCGAAATCGGCGGGCGCTTTCGTCCACGCACGCACGCGCTCGTCGCGATCGATGCCGGGGGTGAAGGCGATATTTGCGACGTAGGTCGTGCCGTCGGTTCCGACCGCGATGGCGGGGTAGTCGTCGTCGGTGCGGTCTTTCGTGAGCGATTGCGTGGCGGCCGTGCGCTCGACATCGACGGCTCCGCCGAGCATCTCGGCGACTTTGCCGTAGGGAAGATCGGAGAGTTTGAAGGCGAACTTGCCCTGCGGTGTGTTGACGCTGACGACGGAGTCTTCGGTGACGTCGACGAGGCGGAGGATCACGCCATTGTCCGCGATGGGGCCAGTGGTGGCGGCGGCGGCCTTGCCCTTTTTCTTTCCGGTGACGGCGGCGCCCTGTTTTTGTTTTTGGGCCTGGGCGTTGGAGCGGCGCACGGTGAGCGGGCGCGTCTCGGCTTTCCAGGCGTCGGCGCCCTCGGTCTTGTCGCTTTGCTGGAAACGCCAGCCGCTCACGCTATCCACGCGGCCGGGAGCGACGGACGCATTACCGTCCCACGTGGTGTTGGACTGATCGGTGAGACCGAAGCGGATGCGGACGCCGACTTCGTTGGCGTGGGCGAGTGTGAGACTGGCAAGCAGGACGAGGCAGGCGAGGCGACGGAGGAGCGAGGGCATTTTGGGGCGAGGGGCGGGGCGGAAGGGGGCGGGCGGAAAAAATTGACGGTGCGGGAGCGACTTGGTTGCGCGGCACGGCGCGGACGGGGGAGCCCTCGGCGCCGGCGATTTTGAGCGGCAAAGCGATCAGCTCATAAACTCCGGCGGCGACGGCGGGGAAACCCCTGCCTGCGCGACCCCTGAAAATCCAGTTTCCTTCCGATCTAATCAACACTATTACGCCAGCGGCGCGAGACCGACGCCGGTGCCTAAATTGGGGCAAACAACAGCAGCAACAAAGCTAGGGAGCGACCGTGGGCGCGGCGGGCGAGTTTGTCGTCGGCGAGACGATCAACTACTTCATCAACGCTGCTGACAGAACTTGAGCGCATCGATAACCTCTCCCCGGTGCGGTTAGGCTGGAAGTTAGTCGGGAAGGTGGGCTGGAGTCGCACAAAATCGTCTGAGGTTGCTTGGAGTAAAGAAACGCAGCACCGCTGAGGAGCTGGTTCAGACCATTCACGATATCCGCACCGGCGCGCGGGTGAGTTCGATCCTGCTCGACGAAGTCAAGGTGCGCTGGAACGCGCTGCCGCGCCGCCGACCTCTCTGCTACAGTTATTACATCAGGCAAGCGGAGAACTGGATCACCCGATTCATGAAATTCGTGCAGGACTCCAATGGCTCGCTCCGCGAAATGTCGCAGGTGCAGTCGATGGTTTGCCGTAGCTTCTTCGAGTCGGAGGAAGAGCGCGGTGTGACTGCCAAGACCTACAACTACTAGTTCAAACATGGTTACACCTTATTCAAAAACTCCAATCAAATCACTGGCCTCTCTGCCTCGGGGAGCGCCGGTGGATGCCAGAGTTTTAAGGGAGTTGTGTGCTTCCTCCTCCCTGGCCTCTCATTACGTGCGTTCGGGTTGGCTGGCCCGTCTTGGCCGCGGAGTGTTCATGTTCCCCGGCGATCAATTGGAGGCAGCGGCTGCCGTGAAGTTTCTCGTCCGCCACCTTCCTGGCCTACACGTCGGAGGTAAGACCGCTTTGGCGTGGCGCGGCGTTCGGCACAACGTCGGCCCGCGTGAACGGTTGGTTCTCTGACGCAATGCGCCGGGGGCTCTTCCCGCGTGGTTCACGGAGAGATTTCCCTCGCGATACGTTTCACGGCGGCTTTTCAGTGCTTCGTTACCCGTTGACTTCGGTCTGCAACCACTCCCCGAAACGCCGGACAGTCCTGCCGTTTCTGTGCCTGAGCGCGCGCTGCTCGAATTACTCGACGACGTGGGCGTCAATCAAGGGCTGGAGGAAACGCGCAACATCATGGAGGGCGCTCGCTCAGTCCGGCTCGACGTTCTCGGAACGCTGCTCGAACACTGCCCGCGCGTGAAGGCGGTGCGACTCTGCCTCAACCTGGCAGAGGAGCTGAATCTCAGTTGGGCCGCTGAGGCGCGTAAGCTGGCCGGGCCGCGTGGTCATGGTCGTTGGGTCAGCAAACTGCCGGACGGCACAACCCTCATCCTCAAACCGTGATGGACAAATCCTACGTCGCCACTGTTCGCCTGCTGTTGGAAGCCGCGCCCGATGTCTTTCAATCGAGCCGCTTCGCGATGAAGGGAGGCACGGCGCTGAATTTATTCGTGCAGGACATGCCGCGCCTTTCGGTCGATATCGACGTCGTCTTCGTCGCGCACAAGACCGGACGGGAAACCGCTCTCGCCGAGATCGCCGCAGAACTGGCGGCAATCCAG
>JBBQUU010000122.1:0-9865 GCA_038212175.1 Opitutales bacterium
CCTGCTGGGGTTCGAGTGCGGCGAAGCGATCCAAGGCATCATTCAGGGCAAGCAATTGTTCGTCGGGCGCGGGGCTTGCGATTTCAAGCGCGTCGAAGTCGAGATGCTCGGCCCTTGCGCCGCGGCGTTGGGTTTGTTTGCGGCGGGCACGGGCGATGAGGATGCGGCGCATCGCCTCGGCGGCGGCGCCGAAAAAATGGGCGCGGTTCTGCCATGATTGCGCGGGTGAATCCACCAGCTTGAGCCATGCTTCGTGAACGAGCGCGGTGGCTTGCAGCGTGTGCCCGGCGGGTTCATTCTCCATCTTGTACGCGGCGAGGCGGCGCAATTCCTGGTAAACTAACGGCAACAATTCGTCGGTCGCCTGGGCGTTGCCCTGCTCGATGGCAGTGAGAATGCGGGTGACGTCACTCATGGCTTGACGGGTGGCGCATCCACGACATGAACCCGGAGCGTGCGCTGGCTTTTCGTGAAATCAACCTCACTGGGCGATGGCGCGGCGAACTCCGGCCAGTCCCAGTCCAGGTTCATCGACTTCAGGCGGATGCGGATGGCGCCCAGATCCCAGCGGTGGATGGCGCCCGCGTAACGGGACGCCACCACGAGCTGCGTGCTGTCGGGCGTGAAGCCCAACCAGGTCGATTGATCGCCCTGGGGAGCTTCGAGCCGGGCCACCGTGCGGCCCGAAGTGATCTCCTTGAGGTGGATGATTCCCGGCGCCATTTCCAGCGCCATGAGTTTACCGTCGGCGGTGAAGGCCACCAGTCCGGGGAAAAGCCCGATCTCGCGCGGCATTTGCCGGCTCACGGCCAGTGTTTTCAAATCGTGGAAAGTGAAGTCGCCACCCCGCGCGACGATCAATTCCCGGTTGTCCGGAGTGACGAAGACCCGCGAGGGGGAACCCACCTCCCATGCCTTGATCAGGCTGCCGCCAGGCACATCCCAAAGTTTCACGCGGGACGAATGCCAGCCGCTGGTGGCCAGACGCTCCGCATCCGGGCTGATGGCGACGAATGCCGCCATGTCATGCGCTCTCTCCGTGGGATCCACCGTTTCCGTCGCGAGATCCAGGATCACGCATTGCCCGGCGGTTTCGCCCACGACCGCGATCGTCGACTCGTCGCCGCCCTTCACCATGCGGGAGGGCGCGAAGGGCAGGCGGATCGGGCGGGGCGGACCCACTTGCCGTCCGCCGTCGGGATCCGCGGCGGCATCGATGCGCCAGCGCTGCAGCCCGTCGGCCGGCCCGCAGGTCAGCAGTTCCCGGCCGTCGGCGGTGAAGAGCGCGGAGGTGGTGGATTCCATGCGAAGCCACGCGACTTCACGCCCCCGCGCCACGTCCCAGAGGCGCACCCCGTCAGAGGCGCCGAGAGCAAGCAGCCTCCCGTCCGGGCTGATGTCTCCTTCGCGGGACTCGCTCTCGCCGCTCCGGAACAGATTGCGGAAGGTGTGGTATTCCCGGCTTGGGACGATGCCCCAGAGCTGCACCTGGTCGTTCGAGATGGCAATCACTCCCGACCAGCGGCCATCCTGGCGGGCGAACATCGATCGGGCGGGAAGCCGCATCAACAAGCGAGCCGGAGACGGCTGCCACAACCGCAGGGTGCCGTCCCATGACATCGAGGCGAGGATGTCCCCGCCCCGGTGGAACCCGAGAAAAGTCACCTGCTGAACGTGGCCTTCCAGCGAGGCGAGAGTGCGCTGCGCCTTCACATCCCAGATCAGGATGCGTGCATCCGAACCACCGCTGGCGAGCATATCACCATCGGGATGCCAGGCGACGACGTTCTGAGTGCTGGTTTGCGTGGACAAACCGGCGAGTTCTTCCCCGTTGTCCGTGTCGTAGATCGAAACGGCGGCGGTGCGGAGATAGCCCACCGCGAGCCGACGGCTGTCCGGATGAAAATCCAGCGCGTGAATCACGTCACTCGCCCGCCAGCGGCGGCTCTCTTCTCCGGTGTCCAAATCGAAGCAACTGATCCAGTCATCGTGTCCGACGGCCGCCCGTTTTCCGTCCGGACTGAACACCAGAGTCACACAACCTTCGGGTGGGTTTCTGATCACCGCTTCGCCGCTCTGCCACCTCCACAGCTCGAGCTGGCCCGTTGCGTCGAGCCAAACGAGGAACCGGCCGTCCGGACTGAAGTTGAATTGCCGGCCTTTCGTGGCGGTGGAGATGCCCGGTCGTGGCGTCAGACGCTGGAGTTCACGCTCGTCCGGATGGCTGCGGATGCGGATGACGGCGTCGGGACCGATGCGGGCCAAGCGCTGGTTCGCGGGATCATGGGTGATGGCCGTGGTGTTCTCGCTCCAGCCTGGCCAGGTCGCACCGTGCTCGATATCCGGAAGCGCCATGGCGGCGATGGCGCTGTCGCGAAGCTCCGCGTCAGGACGGATGCGGGCCGCTTCTTCCAGCGCGGCGAGACTCTCGAGGCGCTGGCCCATCTGGCGGCTGCTGCGCCGCGCCTGCGCCTGGCTCTGGAGGGAGACAAAGAGCTGCTCCCGGGCGCGCTGCTCGCTGGCGCGCGCGGCTTCCAGCGCGGTGCCGCGTTCGCGCAAGGCGTCGTCCTTCCCGCTTTGTTCGTGACGGATGCGGGCATTGCTCGTCGCGAGGCTGACCACTGTCACGAGCAGCGCCACCAGCACCGTGCCCGCCGTGATCAATGCCCCACGGTTTCGTTGCGCCAGCTTTTGAAATCGATACGCCGCGCTGGGCGGGCGGGCGGTGACCGGCTCGTTGGCCAAATGTCGCTGGATGTCCGCGGCCAGGCCGTTGGCCGTTTCGTAACGGCGCGTGCGGTCCTTCTCCAGCGCCTTCATCACGATCCAATCCAGATCGCCGCGCAGCAACGGGATCGTCGCCTTCATCCGTAGCAGCCGACGTGAGTCGCCTTTGACTTCCTCTTCCGTGGCCGGCTTTCCTTTCAGAACATGGAGCGGACGCACGTCCGCTGCGACGAGGGTCTGGCTGAGTTTCGTGCTCGGGCGCGTCGGTTCTTGCTCGCGAATGGTGCGGCGCATCGCATCCAGGCCCGCCGCCATCAATTCGCGCGCATCGAACGGCGTCTGGCCGGTGAGCAATTCGTAAAGCAGCACGCCGAGTGCGTAAATGTCCGTGCGTGTGTCGATGTCCAGGCTCGTCATCATCGCCTGCTCGGGACTCATGTAGGCCGGCGTGCCGATGAACTGCTCGAAGGCGGTGAACACGGTCTTGTCCGTCAGGCGCTGATCGGTGGTGGCCTTGGCAATGCCGAAATCAATCACCACGGGCACGGGCGCGCTCTCGTCTCGCGTGACGAGAATGTTCGACGGCTTGATGTCCCGGTGGATAATGCCTTTTTGGTGGGCGTGTTGAATGGCATGACATACTTGCATGAAAATTTTGAGCCGTTCATCGGTGGGCAAATTGTTCTCGTCGCAGTAATCAGTGATTTTAATCCCGCGCACCAATTCCATCACGAAATACGGGCGGCCTGAGTCGGTTGCACCTGCGTCGAGAACTTTGGCGATGTTGGGATGGTCCATCATGGCGAGCGCCTGTCGTTCCGCCTCGAAGCGCGCGATCACCGACTTGGTGTCCATTCCGAGTTTGATGACCTTGAGAGCGACGCGGCGGCGCACCGGTTCTTCCTGTTCTGCCATGTAAACGACGCCACACCCGCCTTCGCCGATCTGCTGGAGCAGTTTGTATCGTCCGATGCGGTCGCCGGGTTGTTCGCGGAATCCGGTCGAAATCACGGTTGCAGGGTCGCTTCCCGTCAGACCGGTTGGGGGTTGTTCCAGGAAATCACCGGCAATCTCCGCGGCGCGGAGCAGGGCTTCGACCCGCTCGCGCAGGACGCGGTCCCCGCCGCACGCTTCATTGAGATAAGCCGCGCGAGCTGCGGGCGTCACGAGCTGAAGCGCACCGGCAAACGCGACTTCCTCGCCGGAAGCCGACTTCATGAGGTTAGGCTCTCCGCCCATACACGCGACATGAAAGGGCAAATCGGCTCATTTCACACGAAAATAAAAAGAATCGATCTTGTGAGCCCTTTCGCCGGCTTTTTGCGCATGACGGGGTGGAACGCGATGATCCGTTCCAAAACCGAAACCTTTATGAAAATACGGTCCACACTTCATTTCCTCCTCCTGATCGCGGCGCTGGGCCTCCCGATGGGGGCGCACGCCCAGGGAACGGCCTTCCACTATCAAGGGCGGCTGGTCGAAAACGACGTTCCCGTCAGCGGCGTTTACGACTTCATCTTTACCGTCCATGACGCTGAAGTTGATGGCAACGCCCTGGGCGTGCCGCTTCCGCTAAGTGGAATCACGGTAGAGGCCGGTCTTTTCCTCGCACCCCTCGACTTCGGTGCGGACGTGTTCACAGGAGCGGCGCGCTGGCTTGAAATCAGCGTCCGGGCGGACGGGGACGGGACGCATACGCTCTTGGCACCCCGCCAGGCGTTATTGCCCACGCCGTACGCAATCCACGCCGAAAATGCGACCCACGCCGGGACTGCGACCCACGCCGGGAGCGCCTCCGCCGTGGAGAACGGAGGCGTGACCGTCGACCAGTTCAGCACCGGGCTCGCGCCCGCGCCCGGACAATTCCTTTCCTACGCTGACGGGAATCTTGTGTGGAGTGACCCGGGAGTGGCAGCAGGCAACATTTGGTCGAAGAATGGAACCAGCACCTTCTACAACGCGGGCAATGTCGGAATCGGCACGACTTCTCCCGAAACAAAACTGGCGGTTTTCTCCGGCGGGTATGGCATCGAGCAGACGGATGGCACCCGCCGTTTGAGCACTTATCTCAGTGCGACCGGCGGTTGGCTTGGCACCCGGACCGCCCATCCGCTGCATTTTTTCGTGGACAGCGGCCAGTCGAGCATGACTGTGGCCGCGGATGGCAGTGTCGGCATTGGCACAACCACTCCAACTCCCGGAGTGAAGTTGGAAGTAGCCGGAACGACTCTCCTGCGGCCCGCCAACGGGACAGTCCAATTCGGCGCACCCAACGGGGAACTAGGCTTGTCGATTATTCCGAACATTGGCAACCGGGCCGATCTCCGATTCGATGGCTCCGTGCTTAAGCTGGTCGCCAGCACCGGCGTGGTCCCGCCATCGACTGCCAATGGGCTTGCCATCACCACCGGCGGGAACGTCGGGATCGGAACAACGGCGCCGGTGGCAAAACTGCACGCGGAAACCCCGCTGGCGAACACGGCGGCCGTGTATGGCAAAGCGACCGGCGCGGGTGGAGTGGGCGTGTACGGCCAGAGCGCCCAAGGAGCCGCCGTCTATGCCGAGGGAAACGCCGTGCAGGCCCGCGATAAAGGCGGTTTCGTCAAGGCCATGGCCTTCATCGACCCATTCCTCCCGGCTGACCAATACGTCGTTCGCGGCTATAACTCCAACCTGAGTGGTGATGCTGCAACCACGGCTCCTTGCGGCATTACGGTCACCAGAACAAAACCTGGGAACTATTTTATTGATTTCGGGTTCAAAGTTGACGACCGCTTCATTTCCGTTACACCTCGCTATAGCGGTGTTACTGTGGCTTCTGGTCCAGTGCCTGCGGCGGGCCCCAATCACGTATTCGTTTCTCTCCAATCCACAGAGAACGTTGACGAACTAATTGATATATCATTTTATATTTTAGTGTTCTGATTTCTCTACATATCGATACTCAAAACCTACAGATATGCCTTCGGCGTAATTAGTTCGAACCACATGAACACACACATTCCAGGATTCATCGGTTTGTCCCTCTACTTGCTCTTGCACGTGACGACGCTGACCGTATCCGCGCAGAATTATTCCATTGATTGGTTCACCACGGAGGGCGGAGGCGGCACGAGCACAGGCGGGGACTATTCCCTCCGCGGCACCGTCGGCCAGCCGGACGCGGGCACCCCGATGGCCGGCGGGGATTTCTCACTCACCGGCGGATTCTGGTCACTCAACGTCGAAGAAACTCCCAGCGAGCCCATCATCCTGTTTGATAATAGCAGCGGCAGCTCGAATGGTCAGCGGGCCGCCAGCACGGTCTCCTGGATGGCGGGAAAGTTCTGCCCCGGATCGCAGGCTTACTCGCTCGATTCCGTGACCTTGTTTCTTAACAGCGGGGACTTTAGTGGCCGTCCCCATGAGAGCACGGTCCGGCTTCAGATCTATTCGCATAACCCCGCCACGGGCAGACCTTCCACCCACACGGGACCGGTCATGAACCTTTCCGGGACAACCAACCCCATCACCCTTGCCGCGGGCAATGTCTCGACCCCGTTTACCTGGGTTCCTTCAGAGCCGTTCGGTCTCTCGGCCAATCAATGCTACTGGGCGGTCTTGAGCGTCGAAAGCGGCAGAATTGCCTATCAGCCGTCCACATCCATAATCCCCATCGGGGCAGCGGGAACTTTGGGGCGCAGTTATACTGAGAACGCCGGCGTCTCGTGGGTTCCGACCGATGGCACCTCCAACTGGAGGATGCTGATCATGGGCACCCCCTCAGCTCCGCCGCCTCAGCTCACCATTTCCTTCACCGGCCCCAGCACCGCGGTCATCTCATGGCCGTTTCCCTCCACCGGTTTCGCCTTGCAGCAGAGCACCGATCTGAACCCGGCCGGTTGGACCACGCCGATCGAATCCGTGAGCCATGACGGCACAAACCATTTCATCCGGGTGAGTCCACTGACCGGCCGTCGATTTTTCCGGCTCTACAGGCCGTAACATCGACATCCCGATTCAAATACGAATTCATGAAAACCAATCTTCACTAACCAATAAATCGCGTGGGCCTTTTTGCCGGGTTTTGGCGCATGTCGGGGTGGGACACGATAAAGACGGGGCGAAAACCAATGCAGACCACCGAAACCAGATTATGACAGGGAACCCCAGATCATCGCTGGCAGCAATGGCCACGCTCGCCGCAGTAGTTCTCGGGGCCACGACGACGGCCAGCGCCCAGACTTTGACAACATTGAAGAGCTTTACCGATTTTCGCGAGGGCGGGGCTGGCGGCGATACCGGCCTGACGCTGAGTGACGGCATGCTCTACGGCACGGGCGGAACGGTCTACAAGGTCAGCACCAATGGCGGCGGTTTTACCGTGGTTCACCAATTCACGGGCGGCGGCGAGGGATTTGGTCCCGTTGGGCGAGTTGTCGTGTCCGGCAACACGCTTTATGGAGTAACCTCCTATGGTGGCAGCAACGCCGGAGCGGATGCCGGCGACACCTTGGGGCACGGCATCATCTACCGGGTGAACACCGATGGGAGCGGCTTCACCGTCCTGCGACGATTCAACAAGGCGGGCGGCGATGGTTACCGGCCGTCGTCCGGCTTGGTCCTCTCGGGCAGCACGCTGTACGGCACAGCAGGACAGGGAGGCGCTTCCGACCATGGAGTCGTCTTCAAGATCAACACCGATGGCACCGGCTATCGAAATATCCGTTCGTTTGACTGGATCAATGGAGCGCAACCGGAAGCGGAGTTGACGCTCATCGGCAGCACTTTGTACGGGACAACGGCGTTCACCCAATTGGGCACGCGTTCAGGACCGCTCTTCAAAATTGGGCTGGACGGAACCGGCTTTGCCGCCCTCTACACATTCCCCAAAACATTTTCGGTGCTGGGCAGCGGCCGCCTGACGCTGGTGGGCAACCAGTTCTATGGTGCGGGCTGGTCCTCTCAGACCGGCGACGCTCTCTCCAGCCTGTACAAGATCAACACCGATGGCACCGGTTTCCAGATCATCCGCCAACTGCCCCCCGGTTCACGGTTCGGCAACATTCTCACCTGGACAGGCTCTGAGTTACTCGGGGCGTGGCATGACTCCAGTCCGTCAGGCGGTATTTTCCAGGTGAACACCGACGGCACCGGCTACCATGTGATCAAAACCTTCGAGGGTAACAGCTTTCCCGTGGGTGATCTCGTGTTTTCCGGCACGACGCTTTACGGTGGAACCTATGCTGACACCCAACCCTCAACGGTGTTCAGCCTCGACGTGCGCCCACGGCTCGCCATCGCCGCGGCCGCTGCCGCCGTGAAAATTTCATGGCCGAGTTATGCCCATGACTATGTGTTGGAACAAAGTCCCACCCTGGCACATGGCAGTTGGACCTATGTAATTGAAGCTTCTGCGGATGAAGGGACGAACCGAATGACCACCTTGCCCGTTTCCCCGGCACCCGGAGCGATGTTCTTCCGGCTGCGGCGCTAGCCATCAGGCCGAACATGCAATTTACCAGGTACCTTGATGACACCAAATAGTTTGCCGGATGTCTCCATCCCTTGGACGCCAGTCTTGAGTGTGAGCAGGGAAATTTGCTCTCGAGCGTCGGATTGGCCTGAACCTCTGGAAAGGCAGCCGGTTAGACGGCCATGAATACCGCCTGCGCCGGCCTTAACCACGCATGACAAATTTACAGAAAAAAAGTTGCTCCGCCGAACCCGCTCCTCCCGAAAGAAGCCCCAAAACGAAGAAATTTGAAGAACCTTATGAAGGCATCTCCCCCTGCTGGTCTCTTTGCCAACCAATCCAAAGCATTCAACCGCCAAGCATTCCGAGCGACTGCCTGCGCGACATTTCTTTTCGCGGCCATGTTTGCCGGTTTCGCCCTGGCGCAGCCTACCATCACCAATCTTGGAGTGTTCGCCGGGGGTAGTGGAGCCTTCGGAAACGACATCAGCGCCGACGGCTCAACCGTGGGTGGGAGCAGTGGCGCTTCAGGCGGCGGTCGAGCCTTCCGTTGGACCGCCGGTGGCGGATTGCAGAATCTGGGCATTCTGGGTAGCGGCCCTTATTCGAGTGCCAGCGGGCTCAGCAGCAACGGCTCGGTAGTGGTGGGCATCAGCGCGGGCACCGGAAACAACAACCGCGCCTTCCGCTGGACCGCCGCCTCGGGCATGCAGAGCCCGGGAGTTCTGGGAACCGGGGCGGCATCGGCTGCCAATGCCGTCAGCGCCGATGGCTCGATCGTCGTCGGTTTTAGCTATACTTCCGGATTCAACGGCCCCACCGCGTTCCGCTGGACGGCCGCCACCGGCATGCGGAATCTCAACGCGGGCGTAGCCGCCAACGCGTTCGACATCAGCGCCGACGGTGGGACGGTCGCGGGTTACAGCGGCGATCAGTTTGAAAACACCAACTACCGTGCGTTTATCTGGACCGCGGGCGGAGGGATGCGGTCCTTGGGGGTGCGGGAGGGAGGAGACTTTTCGGTGGCGTGGGGCATCAATGCCAACGGTTCCGTGGTCGTCGGGTCAAGCACCTCGCCCAATGGCGACCGCGCCTTCGTTTGGACCCCGGCGCTGGGCATGGTGAACCTGAGCAGCTATCTCCAGTCGCGTGGCTTGAATCTCAATGGCTGGACGCTGACTTCCGCACGGGGAATCTCCGCTGATGGCTCCGCCATTACGGGTGAGGGCCTGTTCAATGGGCAATCCCGCGCCTTTCTGGTTCGGGGTCTGTCCCCGCTCGTCGCTCCGATGACTGCCGCGCCGCGAGTGGCCACTTTCACCAATCCACTCCGGCGGATTCCGACAACCCCGGCGTATCTGTGGCGGCCGTGGGGAGCGACCGCGTTCTCGTCGGCGCTCTGGGGAAGGATACTGGCGCGACAGATGCCGATGCGGCATTTCACGGTTTTCTATCGCAGCCGCAGCCGTGGCCGCAGCCCGGTTTTTTCCGGCGACGGGAAAGGCGCACGAGGAACAACGTCAGCGTGATCGTCACGATGCTGAGGGCGGTGAGCGTTTGCCAGTCCATGGGTCAGAAGCCAAGCAGGCGGCCAATCTGATAGACCGCGAGGGACGCGAAATAGGCGAAGGCGGACATGAAGAAAAACTGACCGATGCCCCAGCGCCACGAGCCGGCCTCGCG
>JBBQUU010000123.1:0-9394 GCA_038212175.1 Opitutales bacterium
CAATCATAGTGGTGTGTGAGTACCCTCCGGCCGAGATAATCGTAGTAAATATGGAAGGCCTTAAACGGCACGCCAGCATCATACTCCCCGTTGTTCTGAACCCAAAAAAGCCGGTTTTCAGCATCATAGTAGTAGTTCCAGCGCCCGTCCGAAGTAATATTTCCGTCGTCGTCGTAGCCGAACGCTTCCGGAGTCTTATGGACGAAAGCGGGCACGTTGGTTGTGGTCGTGCCGTCGCTGACGGCCAAGGTGGCATAAGCTGCCGTTGGCGTGTTTGTCATGGGATGCCCCTTGAAGAAAAATTCTCCGTGGCGGACCACTCCGCTGGATGAACTGTTCACCGTCACGGTCGCACTGGTCCCGGCCGCCCCGGCCACGTCGTAGATCCCGGGCACCGTCCGTTGGCTGTAACGATTGGTGCTGTATTGATTGGGACCAAACGTATCCATGGTGTAGCTGGCAGAGTTACCATTATGCGTCGTGCTCATCCGGTTGCCGATATTGTCGTAGCCATAGGCATCGTTGCGACCGGTGAGGTCGGTAAAGCCGCTGTTGGCCAGGTAGGTGACCTCACCGATTAACTCAGAGCGGTCATTGTAGGCGTAATCGGTGAGCAAGCCCTGCGCACCATTTCCGTACCGGTCGAAGACCTCACCGGTTTTGGTGATGGTGTCTACCCTCCCCAAGGTATCGCGATTGTAGGTAAAGCCGGCGACGACGTGGCTCCATATCTGGGTCGATCGGTTCGCAACCCGGTCGTTGTAGGGATCGTAGGTCCGGGTGTCGCTGTAGGCAAAGACCGAAACCGATGAGACGAGGTGAGTGTTTGCGAGATAATTATATGCAAACGGGTACCCCCCTTGGGTCATCGTGTCGAGCTGCCCATCAGCCTTGAATGTATAATCCACTTCGAACTCTACGCCTGCTCCACTCGCGCCCGAAAGCGAATAACCCAGCGTGCGCCCGACTACACCTGTCGTGGCCAAATCATAAGTCAGTTTCCGGCTCCCAAAAAAAGAAGAAAGGGTCTCCTCGACTAATTTTCCGCAGAGGCAGTGGTCCAAGGTGCGCGGCCCCGTTTGATCGGTGACAGTAGCCAGTTGCCCGAGGCGGTTGTAGGTGTAGGCGAGGCTGGGGGTGTTGTCGGAATATCCCACGGAGGTCAGCTCGCCCGTGGTCGAGCCGTAGCCGTAAGTCGTCTCGACGCCGCGAGCCCTGGTGCGTTTCAGCACCTGGCCGGCCACGGTATAGGTGTAGGTGACGGATTTGGCAGCGGCGTCGGTCTTGGATGAAAGCAGATTGGTCGGCGCATGGTAGTTCCACGTGGTGGTATCAGCCGTGCCCGTCGTGACGGTGGGCCAAGTGCTGCCGCCCCAGCCTGACCCTCCACGGTAGGTCTTCATCGTGGTTTGCTGTCCGAGGTTGTTGTAACCGTACTCTACCGGATAAGTAGTGTCGCCCCACTCCTGGAGCTTCTGGCCACGCCCATTGTACGCGTAATAGGCGTATTTGTTCAGGGCGTTCTTCACGCTGGCGACCCGGCCGGCCGAATCATAGGTGTAGGTTGTCTGGACCACGCTGGCAGGATCGGTGACCGTGGAGACAAAGTTTGTCCCTGCAATATACGCGGTGGTCGTTGTGCCCTTTCGCGGATCGATCGACTTCCACGTGCGCCCAAGAGCGTCGTACTCTGCGCGCATCGTGACACCAACCGGGTCGCGGGACTCGACCGAGCGGCCATTGTAGCCGATCTGCAGGCCGTTGATGTTCGAATCGGGCGTGTCGGTGGTCAGCTGCACCAGCTTGTTTGTCCGGTCCACATTAACGACTTCGATTGTGCGATTCCCGAAAATGTCGTACGTGTGGGTCTCCCGCACCAGCGCCGTGCCAAAACCGGTAAGGCGATTGTAGACCGTGGCGAGTGGGTTATGAGATCCACTCCCGTTGGTGCCGTAAGTGCCGGAGCCCGATCGCAACCACCAATCACTGCCGTCACTGTAAAACTGAACGTCAGCCGTCTTGACGCGATCGGTACCCGCAAGATCGAGGACATCGTTGGCGTTGAGGTCCAACCCTTCCCGGATGCGTTCACCGAGGGTGTTGTACTCGTAAAGGGCGGCGGCCACTCCGGGCTGCGTGGATTTCCAGAGTTGTCCCTTGTTGTTGTAGTACCAGAGCCGGCCCCACGCATTGCCGTCCCAGCGTGGCGCCCATTCCTCCACCTGGCGGCCCAGCCAATCCCACGAACTGTTAACCCAGGCGGAATAGTTCCCGCCATAGACCGACTGGCGGCCGCGCTTTCCTGAACCGCCATCGATCCAATAACTGTGGTTCTCAGCAACGTTCGCGGAGCCGGAGACACTCTTTACCTGGCCGTCCAGATGGGTTTCGACAACGCGGGTCGCGCCGCCGGGGAGGGTCGTCGTCACGACCTTGCCCCCGGAAGTGTAGCCGAAGCCGGTGGTCAGGGCGTTGGCACTTCCTGAAAACGCCACCTGCTGGGTCTGGCGACCCGCAAGGTCGTATGCCCTGGTGGTTGTCTGGGAGAGCGTACCACCGGAAACGACCTCCTGAGTCACGCGGTTGAGGCCATTGTAGGTGTAGGTGGTGACGATGGCACTCTGTGCGGGGTACGTATAGCCGCCGGTGATCACGGCATTCATCGGATCCGCCCCGACGCGAATTTTTGTCTGCACCCGTGCGAGACCGTCGTAGGTAAACTCGGTCTTCGTCCCGTCTGCGCCGGTTATGCGATCCAACCGGCCATTGACGTAGCCGTATTCGGTTCGGGCGCCGTTGATGGCCTTTCGCTCCGTCAACCGCCCTGCCTGATCATAATAAAAATCCTCGTGAGCGACCAAGAAGAAGTTGTTTGAGCCGCCGTAAACATGGGTCTCGGTTCGGACGACCAGGCCAGACGCGCCATAGATCACCGCCTGAACGGTGGATTTGTTCGGCACCAGGTAGATCGCTTCAAATGACTGACTCCCAAACCCGGAGCGCAAGTCGGCGCCGCTGCTGGACGTCGAACCATTGACGGTCAGAACGCGAATATCAGGGCTGCCGCCGATACTCCCAAAGGTGCGGTTGGTGTAGTCGAAGGTGCCGCCGGCATACGACCTAACTGCGCGAGAGCCGTCGGGGCTGCGCTGGTCATAGGGACGGAAAGGCAGGTCGAACCCGGCGTCTCCCCGATAGCGGTCGAGGTAAGTCGCCTGGGAATTGCTGCCATCGCGATAGGCATTCGTGGTCGAGTATTCGCGGGACCAGCCTGAACCGGTGGCGTCCCCGTGCGAGAGCGTGGCTTTTCCTGTAACTACGTTGTCGATTCTCTCTTCCCTCAACGTAGGCCGAGTGTGGCGACCCGTCCAGTCGGCCGCGTATTCGAAATAGGTGACGAGACCACTGGTGGTCGAGGCACCTGCGGCCGTCGAAGGGGTGTCCTTGTAGGGCTGGAATTGGTATTTGAGCTGCCCGCGCCGATTCCAGTCGTCGTAGTATTCGTAGGCCGCCCATCCTCCCGTTGACGCCGTGACAGACTTCACCCGGCGATAGTTGCCGCGGTGATCTTCGTTGGACGTATTCGGCGCGGTCTCGTGATAAACGTAGGTCGTGGTGAGCGCATTCGTGTCGGGGTCGGCGATGACCTGATAAAGTTCTTCGCCCCATGGCTTGTCCACAAAACGGTGCTTGGTCTTGGCCACAATTGTCCCTCCGGTGCCATTGGTGCGCACGATTTCCACATTTTCCCTTTCGCCGGATGTGGGAACCGTGCTCGTATGGGTGGTCGTCCGCAGCCAGGTAGAGCCATCACCTTCCTGCAAAGTCCAGACGTAGGCGCCGGTGGAGACGGTCCCGCCAGTGAGGGAGAGATGCGAAACCCGGGAAACCGACCCTTCGGTCTCGGTAATCTTGAGCTGGTTCGATCCTGGCGACTCCACCCGGACCGTTTTCCAAGGAGAACCGGAAAAGTCGTACCGGGAGGTAACAATGTTCCAAGTTTGCTGCGCCTGAGTATAGAATTTGAGGGTGTAGCCGTTGGTTTCATCGACCAGGTCCACCACTCCCTGCGGCACACTGATTTGCCTGGGGGTTTGCGTGCCCCACCAGTCGGTCACGACATGGATATGTCCATAATTTCCCGGCGGAGCATAATATAAGCGGTCCCTGCTTACCGGCGATCCGGTCAGATCGAACTCTCGAAAGACGAGACGACCGGCCGGACGGCCTTCCATCGCCAGCCTGCCCAAACCGATTTCCCAACTCACCGATTGACCGACAGCGATGCCGGTGAAGGCGCCAAAATCGAGGGCGCCGCCGCCAGAGAGAGGTCGTAGTTCCACCTGCACGGTTTCGTCGAAGACCGCGCCGCCCAACCCGGTCAGGCTGATCAAGTTGGTGGGATACCCATCGATGTAGAGCGCGTAGCCGTCGGGAGCAGTCAGGCTCAGCCAGTAGTCCGAGACGCCGTTACCATAATAATTGATCGAGTATTTCTTGCCCGGCCGCATCCAGGCGAAATCCACGTTGGATTCCCCTGTCGAATTGCGCCACAGGGTCGGTGTACCGCCTTCGGCGTAGAACGATGCGAGCGCCTCGCCTGTGCCGGAGATTTGAACCTTTTGAGAGAACGTTACGCCTACCGTGTAGGGCACGGGGGCGATCGCACGAAGCGAGGCGGCGCACAGCAGGAAAAGCAAGGGAAGCAGGAGCTTATGCATGGGGGGACGTCGCTGAGGGTTCACTGATTTCGCAGGGCTATAACGGCGGCCTTGAGCTGCTCGGCACGGTGCGTTCGCACCGAAGGCGGTGTGTAGATTTCCAAGGGTCGCCCTTGACTCGCCGCAACCGTCGGCCGCCGGGATACGGATCCTAAGTTATCGCCCGCGGAACCCGGCCCGTATCTCCCCTTCGCCACCCGTTCATTAGCGATACGTTCGGCCAAGTCTGCCTTGCCGTCGGGAGAATCATTGCCCGTGCGCAAGTCTGCAGGGATCACTTCATCCGGGATCGCCAGGGTTACTGCGAGACGGTCAAGTGTCCACGAATGGGAGGCGCCGGCCGCGACGACGACGGTAACCAACTCGTCGCCGGGGGCGGCGAGTTCGATTCTCGTGTCGGCGGTCACCAGCGAGACCGTCGAACCGTGACGATGGAGAAACGCTTCAATGGGCTCCTGGCTTCGCTCATCGTCGGCCAGCGGCACCGTGGAAGGGTGCACGGCGATGTTCTCGGCACCGACAGCAAGAACCAAGTATCCGATGTTGTCGTGTCGGGCGAAGATCAAGACGGCGGAACCCAGCTCAATCACGGGCCAATTCTCAGGCTCGATCGCAAAATGGGGATTTGAGATCAACCCGACGGTGAGCGACTCCGAGGCGAAGGAACGCGAAAGTTGCGCGCCCGCCGCAAGCGTGGGGGGCTCACTTGGACGCGGTTCCATTCCGTCACCGGACTGCTGCCAATGGATCAACGATTCCGGCGTCAGGGGCAGAGTGATTTCCGCGGCGAATCCGAATCCTGACGCGGCACAGGCAAGTAGAGGAAAAATGTAAGAGCGCATGACGGTGATTCGTTCAGTTCCGGGTTTCGGGGCGGTTGAGCTCCCCGTAGCCGCTCAGCTGGTAGTCGCGTTGGCGCTCGATGATGGACTGGTCCTCCGGACGCAGGCGGATCGCCTCCTTCAAATCCGCTTTCGCTTCGATCCCCTTGCCCAGAAACTGGCTTCTCACCAGAGCGCGCTTGCGCAAGATCAGCACGCGTTCATGCGTTTTCTCTTCTGAGACAGGTTCCAGTGCCCTGCCGAGGGCCGCTTCCGCTTCGCGAAAGAAAGCCTCGGCCTCCTTCGGACGGTTCGCCGCGATCAGCCGATGGCCGATCTCGACCACGGCGAACGCGTATTCGCTCTCCCGGCTCAGCCCCAAGCCGGTCGGCGCAGGATGCGCCCGAAGGCGTACGAGGGCCGACACGATATCCTCCCCTCCTCGCATGATCGCGGTGGCCAGCTGCTCCCTCATCTTCGAGGCCTCAAGCAGCGGGGATTTCTCGGCTTGGGTTTCGGCGAGCGCTTCCTTCTTCTCGTCGGCCGCGAGGACCGATAACGGCAAAGTCCAGGACAAGACAGCAAACCAGGCGACGACGGCGTTTTTCATGGGCAGGCAGGGTTGAAGTGCATCGCCCAAAACGGGCGCGCCGAATTTCCAGCCGCTTCGGCACCTCGTGAAAAGCGGTCAGTCTCACCAAATTAGGTGAGCGCTCTCACCTAATTTGGTGAAACTCAGAGCTTGACGACGGCCTCGCCGTCTCACTCGGGAAAGGGCTTTGTGCCGCCACCGGCGGACGCAGCGGAAATCCGGCGCGGTGGAGCGAAGGTCAAACCGCGGCGAATCTGGCAGGCCGCCCCGCGAACTTCGCGAGCAGGCGTTCGAACCCGGGGCGAATGACGCCCTCCGGCCCGAACCGTACGACACCGCGGATCACGGCCTCCCGGGGCAGCTCGGCGCGGACCTTCAGGCCAAGCTTGCGCATGATGTTCCGCCGGTGCGTATGGATAGTATGGATACTCAATCCAAGCAGGTCCGAGGCAGCCAGGTCGTCGGAGCCGTCGCCGATCGCGGCGAAAACGAGCCGCTCCGCCGCGGAGAGCAGCCGGTCGAGCGGCGTACGCCCGGCGCAGGCGAGGGATCGCGCTTTGCGAAGTGGATACGACGCGTACGCGAAGCCTGCGCCGACACTGCCGATGGCCTCGGCCAGCCGCCGGTCCGGTTCCTCGGTGGAATCGAAGAAGCCGCTGACGATCTCTTGGGAGATAAGATCGCAGGTCATCTCGGTCACCTGATCGAGGATCAGCAGGATCCGGTCGACCTGGGCTTTCTCCATCAACGACGCGCTCAAATCGAGTCCGTCAATGTCGGGCAATTCCAACGCTATCAGGCTGAGAAAGACCGGATACGTTTCGAGAAGGGTGCATGCATTGCGACCATCGCGGCAAAGCAGTAACACCGACTGCGGATAGGCAGTTTTTGCCGCCTGCATGAGCGCTTCGGCCTCGAATCGACGCGGCGTTACCACAAGCACGACTTGGGTCGGTTTGTCGTGATCCACTCCGCCGGTCATATGCGGTCCCTGATTGGACGCTATATCCCTGTTTCGGCGCCTTGTTCGTATTATCTATTGGGCTGCTGAGAACCCGTCCCCTGTACCACCCGAGTATTTGCTACTATTTTGCAGAGAGAGAGAGAGAGAGAGAGAGAGAGAGAGAGAGAGCATGGAAGGGCCAAACTAAAGCACGGAGATTGCAGAATTGAAGCCAATAGTTTGTCTTGCGCCGCAGACACGGACGCCTTTCGCCGTACTGGGCGCCCACGATGCGCCGGACGCGCCAAAGGACTCACCACCACCGGTCACCCACGGCGCCAGACGCCCGCGTTTGCACTCGGCGCAACTTTCTCTACGGTTCCCCTTTCGTCTCATGCACTTCCGGCGCAGCCTGCTCCTTGTCCTCGCCCTCTCCTGCCTGCTCGCACGCGCGTCGTCGCCGCCAGGCTCCGCCGTCCCGGAGGGTTTCACCCATGTGCGCACCCTCGGCGGCATTTCCGAGTACACTCTCGACCAGAACGGCCTTCAGGTGCTTCTGCTGCCCGATCGTTCCACGCCGACCGTCACGTTCATGATCACCTATCGCGTCGGTTCGCGCCACGAGGTAAGCGGCACCACGGGCGCGACGCACCTGCTCGAACACCTCATGTTCAAGGGCACGCCGGCCTTCAACCGCGCCAAGGGCAACAGCGTTGACCAATTCCTCGAACGGGTCGGCGCGCAATTCAACGCCACGACCTGGCTCGACCGCACCAACTACTACGCCACGATCGGCAGCCAGCACCTCGAAGGCTACATCGCCATCGAAGCCGACCGCATGCGCAACCTCTGGCTGCGCGAATCCGACCGTAAGCCTGAAATGACCGTCGTGCGCAACGAGTTCGAAATGGGCGAAAACCACCCGATCCGCGCCCTCGACAAGGAGATCACCGCCGCCGCCTACATCGCCCATCCCTACCGCCACTCGACCATCGGCTGGCGCAGCGACATCGAGAACGTATCCATCGACGAACTACGCGGATTCTACGACATCTTCTACTGGCCGGACAACTCCACCGTCACGATCATCGGCGACTTCGAGCCGGCGGCGGCGCTCGGCCTCGTCCGGCAGTACTACGGCGTTCATCCCCGCGCCCCCCACCCGATCCCGCAGCCCTACACCGAGGAGCCGGCCCAATCGGGACCTCGCCGGGTTACGCTCAAGCGCGCCGGCGAGCTGGGGGTCGTCGGCCTTGCCTTCAAGACTCCGGAGCGGGCCCACCCCGACATGCCCGCACTGCAGATTCTCGACGCCATCCTCGCCTCGGGCAAGGGCAGTCGCTTCTACCGGGCCGTGGTCGACAAGAGTCTCGCGAGCAATGTCTACGCCAGCACCGGACAGCACCACGATCCTCACCTCCACCAGATCTACGTCAACCTGGCTCCCGGCGTCGGCCATCGGCAGGCCGAAGACGCCGTCCTCGCCGAGATCGAACGCCTCAAGTCCGAGGGCGTCACCGCCGCCGAAGTCGCCGCCGCAATCAACCAGACCCTCGCCGACTCCGCCTACCGTCGCGACGGCTCCTTCGCGATGGCCAGCACCCTCAACGAGTACATCGCGAGCGGCGACTGGACACGTTACGTCACCTTCGACGAGGCCATTCAGCGCGTCACGCCCGCCGACGTGCAGCGCGTCGCGCAAACCTACCTGATCGAAGACCGCAGTACCACCGGTTGGTTCATCCCCCTTTCCTCTCCTTAACATCGCCCCGGCGCCACGATCCCCCGGCGTTCTCGCACCCCTCATCCACCCTGCCTCCATGACCCTTGTCTTCCGTCTCTGCGTGGTCTTCATCCTCGCCGCCGCGGCGTCCCTCCGGGCAGCGTCCGTCGCCGAACGCGCCGTGCGCTCGACGGTCGCGGGCATCGATCTCATCGCCTATCCGACCGGCGTGGAGAACGTCGTCACCCTCCGGGGGGCCTTCCCCGCCGGCGACCGCTTCGCCCCCGCGCACAACCTCGCGGTCCCCACCCTCGTCGGCGAGATGCTCGATCAAGGCACGCGGCGCCACGACAAGTTCGCCCTCGCCGAGAAGCTGGAAAGCGTCGGTGCCTCGCTCAGCTTCAGCGTGGACGGTTCGATGCTCAATCTTCGCGGCCGCTGCCTCACGAAGGACCTCCCGATGGTCATCGCATTGCTCGCCGAGATGCTTCGCGAGCCCGCCTTTCCCGAAGAGGAACTGGAAAAGGTGAAGAAGCAGATCGAGGGCGATTTCCGACGCGCGCTCGAACAACCGGACCACCGCGCTGAACAGGC
>JBBQUU010000124.1:0-9294 GCA_038212175.1 Opitutales bacterium
TTCCCCTCGATGGGAAATTTCGCCTTCTTCCACGCCTGCCAGCTACCGGGCACGTTGCTCACGGTTTCAAAACCTTCCTGCTTCAGAATACTCGCGCCCAGGCTCGCACGATACCCGCTGTCGCAATAGACGGCGACCGGCTTTCGTTTCGAAAGCTTGCGGGACTTCTCCCTTAGTTCGGGAAGGAAGATGTGCATGGCGCCCGGCACGTGCCCTTCTTCCCATTCGCTGGGTGATCGCACGTCGACAACCTGCAAACGGCCCTTCGCGGCCTTGATCTCGCGCACCGTCATCTCGCCGATCTCATCGAGCCCGAACCCGGCGTTGTCCCACGCCTTCATGCCACCCGCGAGATAGCCGGCGAACGTGGTGTAGCCGGTTCGCAGAAAGAATTTCAGCACCTTTTCGACTTCAGCGTCCTCTTCGAGTACGAGCAGGATCGGCTCGTCGGGCTCGAGGAGCCAGCCGGCCCAGATCGAGAGCATGGGCGAGCTGCCGATGTTCAATGCTCCCGCAATGTGGCCTCCACCGAAGGCGAGCATCGTGCGCGTATCGATCAACACGCCGGATTTTTCATCGATGGCTTGTTTGAAGGTCTTGGGCGGCAGCGCGGGGATTTTCGGAAGATTGCCGAGGATGACCGGCCCCTTCGCATTCACCTTCTTCATCCGGGGATAATACGTCGGGGTCGGCGGAGCGGTGCGGAGAGCGTAGTCTTTGAAGTCATTGAATTCCGGATACTGGAGAAACGGGTTGAATTTCCGCTCGTAACCGATGCTGCTCTCCAGGCGGTCTCCAATGTCTGCACCGCAGGGTGAGCCCGCGCCATGCGCCGGGTAAATCATCACTCCGTCCGGCAAGGCAAGGTAGTAGGCGCGCAGCGTGTGAAAGAGCTGCTCGACGAGCTTGTCGGTCTTTTTCCCCATCAAGTCCGGCCGTCCTGCGGAATTTACAAAGAGCGAATCGCCTGTGAGGACGCCCCACGGGGTTCCAACGTGCTCCTTCTCGGCCAGCACGTAGCTCATGTGTTCCGGTGTGTGGCCTGGCGTATGTTTCGCGGTGACGACGATACTCCCGAATTCGAAGCGATCACCGTCATTCACGGCTTCATTGGTGAAGCCATAGCGGGCCCCGCCTTCGTGACTGACGAAAATCTTGGCCGAACCCAACCGCGCGCAGAGTTCACGGGAGCCACTGACGAGGTCGGCGTGAATGTGGGTTTCGAAAATATGCGTGATGGAGAGCGCTTTTTCCCGTGCAAGCGTGAGATATTTTTCCACATCCGGCGTCGGGTCGAACACCGCAGCGACGCCTGCGCTGTCATCGCCGATGAGGTAAGACAGTTCAGCAATTCCTTCTGTTTGAATCCTTTCAAAAACGACAGCCATAGTCGGAGAACGAGTTGGGTTGGGGGCACGCCCGCCGGGATCGCGCGCACCATTGAGACAGACCCACAGATGTGGCAGTGGTTGCAGGGGAAATAGCAGTTCCGATCCACGGGGTCATGCCGTTACACGTAACACACTCGGTTTTGGTGGCTGATTCCCGGCCGGGGGCGGAGGTGACTCTTGAAACGAGGCGGAATGGCCCCTCGCCGGGTCGCCGGTTGATTTGCGATGAGAGGTTCGGGGTAGCCGGTCGGCCGGGAAAGCCGATCAATCCCTGGCGGGAGGCGAACTCGAGGACGAGGCTTCAAGCTCAGCGCGAGCCTATCCCAATCGGTCTGGTCGCGGGATGCGTTGATCGACCTCAAGAGAATGTAACGTGTAATGGCACGACCCCTTTCCGGGACCGACCTTAACGTCGCGAGGAGCAGAAGGAATTTCATGAGGATTCTAGGTTGGGTTTGGACAAAGTTAGATGGATTCAGGAACTTCGGTTTCTTTGCGGTGCACGAGACGATAGAGCGCGGGCAGCACGACGAGGGTGAGCAGCGTCGAGCTGATGATGCCGCCGATGACGACGGTCGCCAAAGGCCGCTGGACTTCGGCACCGGGGCCGGTCGCCAGCGCCATGGGCACGAAGCCGAGGCTGGCGACGAGTGCGGTCATCAGCACCGGACGAAGGCGAGCGAGTGATCCTTCGACGATCGCGGCAGTGACCTCAGCGCCCTCCTCCACCAGTCGTTTGATGAAGGAGATCATCACGAGCCCGTTGAGTACCGCAACGCCGGACAGGGCGATGAAGCCGACTGCCGCCGAGATGGAAAACGGGATGTCGCGTAACCAGAGTGCGAATACACCTCCAGTGAGAGCGAGCGGCACGCCGGTGAATACGATCAACGCGTCCTTGACCGTGCCGACGCTGATGAAGAGCAGCAGGAAAATCAGGGCGAGCGTCACCGGCACCACGAGTTGCAGGCGCTTGGTCGCCGAGATCAATTGCTCGAATTGGCCACCGTATTCGACCCAGGTGCCGGCGGGCAAGGACACCGCTGCTTGCACCTCGGCCTGCGTTTCCTCGACAAAGGAGCCGAGGTCGCGACCGCGCACGTTGGCGGTGACGACGACGCGGCGTTTGCCGTTTTCGCGGCTGATTTGGTTGGGGCCGGGCGCGACGTTGAGCTTGGCCACCTCGCGCAATGGGATGAAACCACCTGCGGGCAACGGCACGGGGATTTCCGCCATCGCACGCAGGTCGCTGCGCAATCTTTCCGGCAGCCGCACGATGAGGTCGAAGCGGCGATCGCCCTCGAACACCTGTCCGGCGACTCTGCCGCCCAGGGCGATGGACACCACGTCCTGCACATCGGCGATGTTGAGGCCGTGGATGCGCAGGGCGGTGCGTTCGATTTCGATGCTGAGGATGGGCAGGCCGGTCACTTGCTCCACCGATACGTCGGAGGCGCCAGCGATCTCGTTCAGCACCGCTTCGACCTCTTTGCCTTTCTCCAGGAGCAGGTCGAGGTCGTCGCCGTAGAGCTTCACTGCGACATCGCTGCGCACGCCGGAGATGAGTTCGTTGAAGCGCATCTGGATTGGCTGGATGAATTCGTAACGGTTGCCGGGGATGCGATTCACCACCGCTTCCATTTCCGCGACGAGCGCGGCCTTGGTCTTGCGTGGATCGGGCCAGTCCTCGCGCGATTTCATGATGATGAACGTATCGGCGACACTCGGCGGCATGGGATCGGTGGCGACTTGGGCGGTGCCGAGCTTCGAGAAAATTGTCTCCACCTCGGGAAACTTCCGCAGCTCCGCTTCCAACATGCCCTGCATCTCGAGCGCCTGCGTGAGACTGGTGCCAGGGATACGCAACGCGTGCAGCGCAATGTCGCCCTCGTCGAGACTCGGGATGAACTCACGCCCGAGACGCGTGAATAAAAGGGACGACAGCACCACGAGGATGACAGCCGCCGTGGCGACGACCCACCGGAGGGCGAGCGCCCCGCGCAGCGTCGGCAAATAAAGCGCCTTTGCTCCGCGAATGAGGAAGTTTTCTTTTTCGGAAATTTTTCCGCGCAGGAGAATTGCCACCGCCGCCGGCACGAACGTGACCGACAACAGCATCGCGCCGAGGAGGGCGACGATCACCGTGAACGCCATCGGGGTGAACATTTTTCCTTCGACGCCACTCAGGGTGAGAATCGGCAGGTAAACGATCATGATGATCAATTCGCCGAAGAGCGTCGGCTTGCGGACTTCCTTGGTCGCCTCGAAGACGACGTGCATACGTTCCTCACGGGTGAGCAAACGCCCGAGGCGATGTTGCTCCAGGCCGAGGCGGCGGATGCAGTTTTCCACGATGATGACCGCGCCGTCCACGATGATGCCGAAATCGAGCGCGCCCAGGCTCATCAGGTTGCCACTCACTTTCGACCCGACCATGCCGGTGATCGTGAAGAGCATGGAGAGCGGAATCACCAAGGCGGTGATGAGCGCGGCGCGGAAGTTGCCGAGCAGCGCGAAGAGAACGGCAATGACGAGCAGCGCACCTTCGACCAAGTTGGCCTTCACCGTGGCAATGGTTTTCTCCACGAGGTTCGTGCGGTCATAAACCGTCTTGGCGACCACGCCTTCCGGGAGGCTGCGGTTGATGGCCTCCAGTTTATCGGCCACGCGCTTCGAGACCGTGCGGCTATTTTCGCCGACCAGCATGAAGACCGTGCCGAGCACGATTTCCTGGCCGTTTTCCATCGCAGCTCCGGTGCGAAGTTCTTTGCCGAGGAGCACGTCGGCCACATCGGCGATGGCGATGGGCACGCCGTCGCGATGCGCGACCACAATCTGGCTGACATCCTCCATCGTGGCTATTTGGCCGGGAGCGCGGATCAGGTATTGCTCGCCGTTGCGCTCGATATAGCCGGCACCGACGTTGGCATTGTTGCGCGAGAGGGCGTCGAGCACGTCGCGCAACGTGAGTTGGAATTGCACGAGCTTCACCGGATCGGGCGTCACGTGAAATTGCTTCTCGTAGCCACCGATGGTGTTGACCTCGGTCACACCGGGCACCTGCCGTAGTTGCGGGCGGACGATCCAGTCCTGCACGGTGCGCAGGTCCGTAGGCGAGTGCGTCCCGCCCGGTTTGTTCTCGACCGTGAACATGAAGATTTCACCGAGGCCGGTGGAGATCGGCCCCATCGAGGGCTCGATGCCTTCGGGGAGTTGCACCTTCACTTCCTGAATGCGCTCGGCGACGAGCTGCCGGGCGAAGTAGATGTCGGTGCCGTCCTGGAAAACCACGGTTACTTGCGAAAGGCCGTAGCGCGAAATCGACCGGGTATAGTCGAGCTTCGGCAGGCCGGTCATGACGGTCTCGACCGGAAAAGTCAGGCGCTGCTCGGCTTCAAGCGGAGAGTAACCCGGAGCCTCGATGTTTATCTGCACCTGGACATTGGTGATGTCCGGCACTGCGTCGATGGGCAGGCGCGGGTAATTGTAAAAGCCGAGGGCGGCGAGGCCCACGGCTGCTATCATCACGAACCAGCGGTTGCGGATGGAAAACTTGAGAATGTGTTCGAGCATGATGTTGCGCCTCCGGCTCAGTGGTCGTGCGAAGCACCGGACTTCATGGCATCGGCTTTGATGAGGAAGCTGTTGGCGGTGACGTAGCGTTCGCCGACATCCAGGCCGCCCAGCACCTCGATCATTTCACCATCCGTGCGGCCCAGCTCCAACATGCGCACTTCGTAGGTGGTCCCGACTTGGGCGAACACTACGGTGAAATCGCGGAAGCTCTGCAACCCGGTCGTCTTCACCCCCAACGGCACTTGCTGCGGCGGCAGTTGCACGGTCGCGAGCACACGCAGGCCGGGCGTCCATTGGCCTTCACGATTGTCCAGCGACACGCGGATGATGCGCGTCTGGCTGGCACCGGTGGCAGTGGGCAAAAACGGCGTCAGCACAATCTCGGCGGAGACGGCGCCATCGGAACTGCGCACCGTGGCGGGCAGACCGGCGGAGAGTTTGCGCGCATCGGCGGCGAACGCGTTGAGCTCCACCAGCACGGTGGAGAGATCGGTGATGACGAAGAGCGGGGCTTCGCCCGTGACCGCGCCCACGCTGGCAGCGCGCTCCGTGACGAGACCGGCTTGCGGGGCTTTGATTTCGTAGCTTTGCAGGCTCTCGTTGCTCTCGACCACGGCGAGCACATCGCCCTCGGCGACTGCATCGCCGAGTTGTTTGCGCACGGCCTTGACGATGCCGGGGAACCGCGCGCCGACGCGGGCAACGCGGTTGGCATCGGCGGAGACTACGCCGTGCAACGTGAGCGTTTCCTTGATCGTCGCCGGACCGGCCTGCGCCACCTGCACACCGGCAGCTTTGGCGTATTCCGGGGCGATGGTGGCGCGGCCTTCGTAGGACTCATAAGTCCACTCGGCCGTCTTGCCCGCGTGTTCGGCGCGAACGACGACATCGAAAGAATGCGGCTCCTTCACGACGCCGTTGCCGATCAGGTAGTCTTCGCGCGGTTGAAAGGCGAAGGTATCGTTCTTGTCCAGGCGATGGAGTTCGACGGCAACCTTGAGTTCGGCGGGCGGAATCGGCTGACCGTTGCGGTAGCCGAAGAGACGGAATTCGGGCGGCACGTCGGTCTCGAAGATCGTCACTTCGATTTCGAAGCCATCGCCGCGAAGGAGCTTTCCGCCATGCGGGCCTTCGGTGGGCACCGTTTTGGTGGAGTCGGTGGCGACGGCGGGGGCTGCACCGTGCCCATCCGACGAGACGGTTGGCGGATGGATGTTCAATACGGCGACGGCAGCAGCGACGCCACCGGCCAGCAGAAGAGCGATAAGGAGAAGTTGTTTTTTCATTTTGAAAGGGAATCAGGGTTGGGCGGATGGAGCGGCGGTGAGCGGAGCGCCGAGCAGGCGTTCGAGTTCGATCACGTGGAGGTGAAACGCGGCGGCGTTGGCGACGACTGCGCCGCGCAATTCGATGAGCGATTTCTGGGCATCGAGCAGGTCGAACAGCGAGAAGCGGCCCGTCTCGTAGCCTTGGCGAGCGAGGCTTAAGGACGACTTGGCCTCGGGGATGATTTTTTGGCGAAGCTGATTAAGCGCCGTCCGCGCGTGCAACATCTCCTGGTAAACGGCGAAGAGCGTTGCACGCAGTTCGATGAATGCAGCCTCGCCCGATGCATCGGTTTGAGCGCGGAGTTCACGAGCTTCGCGGACGTTGCCTTGGGTTTGGTCGCGCATGGGCAGCGGTAGTGAAACCCCGGCAACAAACCCGAAATCGTCGGTCGCTTCGACGCGACGCAGCCCAGCGCTCACGCGCGGGCCGCTGCGGCGGAGGCTTTGCGCAAGGCGGGCCTGCGCTTCATGCCAACGCGATTCGACCGCGTAGCGGGCGAGCACCGGACTCTTTTCCAACCGGGCAGCCAGCACGGAAAACTCCGGCACGGAAGGCAGGATCAGCAGATCGGCGTTGATCTCGCCGAAGGTCGGCTCCAACTCGCCGAGGATGGCGGCGAGCGACTGGCGGCAGACGGCGAGTTCGTGCTTGGCGTGCTCTTCTTCGATCTCGAGGAGCGCGAGGGCGGTGCGGGCTTTGTTGAGTTCGAGTGGCGAAGCCTTGGCGGCCTCGACGCGGGTCTGGGCGGCGGCGACGGTTTGCGCGGCCAGTTTACGTGCATCAGTGGCGGTAACCAACCGCTGCGCGTCAGCGGCGGTTTCCGTGAAGCGACGTGCGACTTCCGCGAAGATGTTGATGCGATGCGTTTCGTAGTCGGCATCGGCAAGCTCACGCGAAGCCGTGGCAGTCTCAACCCGGCGGGTGCGTGAACCGGCGAGGTCGATCACCTGACTGAGTTGCAGGGTGGTTTCAAGGCCCTTGACGCCAGAGAGAGCGCCGGTGCCGAGGAAGTTTTCGGCCTGCACGGATAACTCCGGGTTGGGTTTGAGGCTCGCTTGCAGGATACTCGCCTCGGCAATGCGAGCGCCAAAGGCATGAACCTTTAGGGTGGGATTTTTTTGCAGCGCCGTGGCCAGCGCCTCCGAAAGAGTAAGCGGCTCGGCGGCGACCGCGCGGGGCACGAGGACGGCGAGGCCACAGGTGACGGAAAGAAGTGAAAATTTGAAAAGAAACATCGAGGCAAGGCGTTGAAGTGAAGCATCCGCACGGGGACGCCAGGGAACGGCTGCGCATGGCACAGCCCGGAAAGGCGCAATCGCGCCAGTGATCGCTCCACGGGAGCGAATCGCTTCAGCTCAACGCTGGCGGAGCCGTCGTAAACGACGCGCAACGCCAAACAAACTGCCAACTGGAAATAGCTAGTGCCTCACGCCATCTGGGCGGAGGTCGAACCTCCGCGAGTCGCGGACGCAGGACTAAACATAGACATGTGATCAGACCCAAAACCGGGATCGACAGCAGCAACAGCCAGGAGATCGAGCGCCCATCCTGTATGCTGCTCCGCGCAATGACGGGTTCATGATCCGCATCCCCTGCGGGGGACGCAGGATGCTCAGAGCCATCGTCCGCATGAGTGTGCGTGGCTTGGTGCTGGTGATCCAGCATCAGGCCGTTCGCTTCCAGCCCGGCATGGAACACGGTCGTGATCCAGGTCACGACCAGAACCAAACCGAGAACTACGCGGAAGCGGGGCATCGGGTTCATCCGACCATCACGAGGTCATTGAATCAAGCCTTCAATCGGCGCGGTCGCACCCGTCAGGGCGTGGCGTCAATCGTCGGAGCCGCTGGCGTGACTTTGTTTAGGAGCACTTTGTCCACACGGTGGCGGCCCATGTCGATATCCGCGCAGGAGCCGATCAAGCTGGGCGAGCGCTTCCTCGGAGAGGAAGTCAGCGACCCCAAGTCGAAGATGGAACGATAACGCACTGCGAAGTGTTGGTTCAACGACACGGCAATTATGCGCCTAGAACCGTGCGATTGAAATGGGGCATAGTCCTGCCGATCCGAGGACCGCGCCCTGAAGCTCCAAGTAGGGCGACACCCCATAGTCGAAACACGCCAAACGGGGTAGTATGACCACGGTGTCACGCATTGGCCGCTGTGCGGGCTGGTTTATTCGGGGCGGTTTCCTATAACGATGTTGCACCAATCGATCTCAAAAAACGGCCCCGTCCATACTCGCCCGCTGCACCCTGAGGCGCAGTCGGCCCGGCCCGGCGATTGCCCCAAGTGTGGCATGGCGCGGGGAACTAAAGTCAGCGGGGGAGTGGATGCGTAGGGTCGATTCAGAATTGGAAAGGCAGTCATTCATCATGAAAACACCTTCATTAAGCGACACGGCCCACGCCCTGGTCGCCGGCGACAAAGGTTTGCTGGCGATGGACGAAAGCACATCCACCTGCGATAAACGCTTCGCAAAACTGGGGATTCCCCAGACGGAGGAAATGCGGCGGACCTATCGGGAGTTGATTGTTACGGCGCCCGGTCTCAGCGAGAGCATTGGCGGCGCAATCCTTTTTGATGAAACGATTCGCCAGCGGACAAGCACCGGCGTCCCGTTCGTCAAATTCCTCGCCGATGCAGGGATTATTCCCGGTATCAAAGTAGACTGCGGAGCGAAAGAGTTGGCCGGCCATCCCGGAGAAAAGATAACCGAGGGACTCGACGGCCTGCGCGATCGATTAGGGGAGTATGCCCAGATGGGCGCGCGGTTCGCCAAGTGGCGCGCCGTGATCGCCGTGAGCGATACTCTGCCCAGTCGCAGCGGACTCGAGGCCAACGCCCATGCCCTGGCACGGTACGCAATGCTGTGTCAGGAAGCGGGACTTGTCCCCATTGTTGAGCCGGAGGTTCTCATGGACGGAGCGCATACATTGGAGAGATGTCTCGCGGTCACGGAAGAGGCGCTCCGAACCGTTTTCATCCAGTTGAACTGC
>JBBQUU010000125.1:0-8482 GCA_038212175.1 Opitutales bacterium
CGCTTCCCGGTTTGATTCGAGTAGGCCAGCGGGCGAGAAACGGCAGGCGATGCCCGCCTTCCCAGGCATCGCCTTTCATCCCGCGCAGGGATCCAGTTGAAGCATGGCCGAGCCGCTTGGTGTCCTCGGGATACCAGACCGGGCCGTTGTCACTGGTGAAAAACACGAGGGTGTTTTCCTTCGCTCCCGCCCGCTCGACGGCCGCGAGAATTTGTCCAACGGACTCATCCACCTGAGCGACAAAATCACCATACATACTCGCCTCGCTGGTGCCCGCGAATTTTTCCGTCGGTAGCCACGGCGTGTGCGGTGCCGTGAACGCCACGTAGAGGAGGAAGGGCTGTGAGGTGTTCGTCCCGCCGGACGGACGCTGCGCCAACCAGTTCACCGCTTCATGGGTGAAGCGGGGCATGACAGCCTCGAGCTTCAGATCGGGCGAAATGGGGCCCTCCCGCCAGAAAGCGCCCTGGATCGGGCTCCAGCCGGGGGAACTGTTGGCCTCGATTTTATCGGTGGGCGCGGCGACGACGCGGTCGTTCCTTATATAGAAATACGGAGAAATGTCGGTCGACGCGTGGATGCCGAAGAACGAATCGAAGCCGCGATCGACGGGACCGCCGCGCAATGGCTGGGCATAGTTGAAGGCGATGCCGTTCTCGAAACCAAGATGCCATTTCCCGACCATGGCGGTGGCGTAACCGCGGCTCTTTAACAGAGACGCAATCGTGGTGCGGCCGTCTTCGATCACCGTTCCCTGCCTCCAGTCCCTGTCATTGCGAAACGGATACCGCCCGGTCAAGAGCGCGTAACGCGAGGGCACGCAGACGCCCGCGGCGGCATGTGCATCCGTGAAACGCATGCCCTCGGCGGCGAGGCGGTCGAGGTGCGGCGTTTTGACTTTGGTGGCGCCGTAGCTGCCGAGATCGCCGTAGCCGAGATCGTCGGCGAGGATGATGACAATGTTCGGGCGGTTGGCCGCGGGGGCTGCCGGGGTGGCAGCGCTGGCGTTTAGCGTTCCCAGCAGGACGATGACGCCGGCAAGTAGAGCCCCGACTATGCTGCTTTTAAAGGACGTCTGGCGGTTAGACGGAGAAAGGGGGAGGGAGTGGAGTGCGATCACAAATGAAATGGGAGGGGTTGGTTGACGTTCAGCGAGGAGGATGGCTGCGGATTATAATTTCATCGCGAGGCCTGATGGAGGATGACGTGATAGGGCTCGGCGGCTTTGGATCCCGATAGCACGGTGGTGGAGAGCGCGGCGTTTCCGGCCGGGATCTTCCAGCTCTCGATCCGCGCGGAGGTGGACCTCGCCGCGATGGGTAGTTGTCGGGCATCGCCGCCAATTCGCACTTCCACGGTGGCGGCCGGTGAGGGGTCTTTCCAACGCAACTCGACGTCGTAGGTTCCGGAGTCGGCGAAGCGCAGCAGCCACGCGTTTTCAACGGCGCGTTTGTCCTGACTGGTGAGCACGGTCTCCTTTTCGTGAGGTGTGCCCACCAAAATGAGGGGCGGCGCAAAATTGTCGGATCGGGTCGTCGCAACGTTTTTGTACCACGCGGCGTAGGCTTGCTGGAGTTGGTTTACAACCTCCGGGTGAGTGTCCGCGCGATTCTCGCTCTCGCCCGGATCCGACTCCATGTCGTAGAGCTCATACGGGATATTTGGCGGCATCGTTTCCCGGCCGGAGCCGGACGGGTGGAGTAATTTCCAGCGTTGGTTGCGGATCGCCGCGTGGTGAAACGGAAGCGGGGTGTCGCCGCGATGGGTTTGCAGCACGAGATGGCGGTCGGGCCAGTCGACAGGTTTGCCTTCCAGCAGCGGGAGGAAGCTGCGTCCGTCGAACGTCGTTCCCGCGGGCTTCGCGACGCCCGCGGCATCGAGCAGGGTCGGCATGACATCGATGTGCGCGGCGATCCGATCGCTGGCGGCTCCCGCGCGCAGACGTTCCGGCCAGCGCATGAAGAATGGCGTGCGAATGCCGCCCTCATGCACTTCGCTCTTCATGCCACGCAGCGGACCGACAAAACGCCGGGTGTTGGGGCCGTTGTCATTCAAGAAAATGACGATGGTCCGGGAGGTGAGATTGCGGCGCTCGAGTGCGTCCACGAGGCGGCCGACGTTCATGTCGATGTTTTCCACCATCGCGTAGATGCGTGCGACCGTGTCGGCGTCCTGCGTGGCACCGAGCAACACAGGAGCGAGGTCCCGACGTCGGTATTTCTCGTAGAGCGCAACTGGCACGTCGTGATACGGACTGTGTGGGGCGTTCGGCGCGATATAGGCAAAGAACGGACGATCCTGCGCCGCCGCCTGGTCGATAAACTCGAGCGCGGCGGAGAAGAAGACGTCGGTGCAATAGCCTTTGGTCTGCACCTGCTCGTTGTTGCGAAAAAGAATGGCATCGGTGTAACGCCGGTTGTTCTCAATCGGCTCGGAAGGCTGGCCGAGGCCGCCACCGCGATGAATCAGGGATTCCTCGAAGCCCTGATCGGAAGGGCGCAGGGGATAGTTGTCGCCGAGATGCCATTTGCCGAAAATGCCGGTGGCGTAGCCTGCGCCCCCCAGTGCTTCCGCCACGGTGACTTCCTCCGGCTCCATCATCGAGCGTCCCTTGAATGTATCAACGACGCGGGTACGGTAATTGTAGCGCCCGGTCATCAAGGCGGCCCGCGTGGGAGAACAGACGGGACTGACATAAAAGGTGCTCATGGTCGCTGCCTCCCGCGCGAGTTGATCGAGATGAGGCGTATCCAGGACGGGATTACCCATGATGCCGAAATCACCGTAGCCCTGGTCGTCCGTCATGATGAGGACGATGTTGGGCCGGCGCTCCGGGACCGCCGCTGTCGCCAGGGTGGGCGGGACGAGCAGAGTGAGCAGGAGCAACGAGACGAATGGGGTGGGCTTCATTCAGGCCGGACTGGTCAATTAGCTTCCCTTGCGCAGGTATTTGACGACGGCTTCCGTCCGGCTGCGCACGTGCAGCTTGCGGTAGATGTGATTCACGTGGGTACGCACGGTTTCCCCGCTGATCCCGAGCCGCTCGGCAATTTCTTTGAAGAAGCATCCTGCGACGAGGAGATCGAGGATCTCCAATTCTCGCGGCGAAAGGTTTTCGGAGACTTCGTCAGACGGACCCGCATGATGAAAAAACTGCACGACCTTGCGGGCGATATGGCAGGACATCGGTGCGCCGCCCGTGCTCACTTCCTGAATCGCATCAAGGAGTTTGTCACTGGCCAGACGTTTCACGAGATAACCGTTGGCACCGGCCTTCAGAGCGCGAAAAACGCTGTCGCCGTCATCATAGACTGTGAGGATCAGGACCAGCAAGTCGGGCATGCGCGCCTTGAGCCGGGTCACACACTCGATCCCGGACATCCGCGGCAGATTGATGTCCATGAGCACCACTTCAGGTCGCCAAAATGGAATATCGGCGAGCGCTTCTTCGGCCGAACTGCACGCGCCCACACAGCGGAACCCAGGCGTGGCCGTGAGCAGCGCAACAAGATCGTCACGGATGCCCGCGTCGTCTTCCACGATGGCAACCTTGCGAGTCATGAGCGGGACAGGGTCGTTGGAGGCTTTTGAAATCACGGAGGAACGAGAGCGATTTTTCGCGAGTTGTTCGGACTGGGGTTTACAGACTAGGGCATGTCGCGTCGAAGTGCCATCCCCTTAAATGGGGATGCGGCTGCCGAAAAATTCGAATGTCGGAAGATTAAAAAGCTAATGCGAGAAATCGGAAAAGACGGTGGGAGATCGGGAAGATCCAAATTCGCCGGACAAACTATCGGGCGTTCTCGAGGTAACGATCGTACTGTCGGCGCAAGCGTGCGACCACGGCGGGATTCTCCTGGGTGACGTCACGTTGTTCACCGGGATCAGATTGCAGATCGAATAGCTGCATGGGAGCGGGCGCTGCCCCGGTCACCAGACCCGGGTGGGACACCGGTTTATATTGTTCAGGGGGCGCCAGGATCGTGACGCCGTCGGGGCCGCGTGGGTCGACCCAGGTGTCGCTCGTTTCGATCAACTTTGCCCGGCCGTCCCGGGCCGGCACGACATGCAGCTTCCACCGGGCATCGCGGACGGTGGCGACGTCCGCGCCGAGCTGTCCGAGGATAATTTCGTGCGAGCTCGGCGCGGCCGAGGTGAGCAGCGGCATGAGGTCGCGTCCGTCGATCACCCTATCCGACGGCGGCGCGAGGTTTGCCACTTTCAAGACGGTCGTGAACACGTCGGTCATCACGGCCGGGGAGTGATTCACGTGTCCGGGTGGAATCTTCCCGGGCCAGCGTGCGATCAAGGGCACGCGGTAGCCGCCCTCGTAGGAGCTGGCCTTGGCGCCGCGGAGTCCGCCGGTGCTGCCGCCGGAGCTGGGGCCGTTGTCGCTGGTGAAGACAACCAACGTGTTCGCGGCCAGCCCGAGTTCGTCGAGCTTTCCGAGCACCTGTCCCACGCTCCAGTCCAGTTCGGCGATGACATCGCCGTACAGTCCGGCACCCGATTTTTTATAAAACGCCTCTGAGGCCGCCAGCGGCTTGTGTGGCATCGCGTGCGCCAGATAGAGGAAGAAGGGTTTGGCCCGATTGCGTTCGATAAACTCCAACGCCCGCTCTGTATAGTGGCGGGTAAGACTGGCCTGCACCACCGGATCTTCGATGACCCGTTCGCCATCGATCAATTGCACCGGGCGCATGTCGTTTGAATAAAGAATGCCCAAGTAGTCGTCGAACCCGCGGCGGGTTGGGAGCCACTGCGGCTGCGCGTGGCCGAGATGCCATTTCCCGACCATGCCAGTGGCGTACCCGCCCTGGCGGAATATCTGGGCCAGCGTAATTTCGCTTTCCGGCAAGTGCAGGCTGTTTTCCGGGGGCCGGCCGTCGGGGGCCGGGTTCCCCGTCAAACCCGCGCGAAAGGGATAACGCCCCGTCAGCAGCGAGGCGCGGGTCGGAGCGCAAAAGGGTGCCGGCGTATTGAATTGAGTGAGACGCGCACCGGTCGCCGCGAGGCGGTCCAGATGCGGAGTCTTGAAGTGCGGGTGGCCGTAGCAGCCGAGATCACCATAGCCCAGATCGTCCGCGAGAATGACAATGACATTGGGTGGATTGTCCGCCGCGAAACCTGGCGTAGTGAGTCCGCCCAGCAGCACCAGGCTGCCGACAACGAAGGGGAGAATTTGACGCATAAAGGTATTAGGTTTGTGGATGCAAGGCAGGCTCTGCGGGCAGAACCATCGAGGACGGCGGTTGCTCCCGGGGTTGGAAATCAAGGGCCGGGAGATTCCCGCTTCAACTCAATCGAAAAGGCGACGGTTGTGCCCTGGCCGGGTGCGCTCTGCTGCTCGCACGTGCCGCCGATGGAGCGGAGGCGATGGCGCATGTTTGCCATGCCGTTGCCGGCCGATGCGTGGCGCGGATCGAAACCGCTCCCATTATCCGCAATGATGAGCGAGAGCGTCGGGTCGGTGAACGCGAGGTGCACCCGGATTTCGGTGGCACCGGCGTGTTTGAGGGCGTTGTTGAGCGCCTCTTTCACGGCCATGAGCAGTTGATGTCTTACGCCGCTGGAAATGAAGCGCGCTGGCAGCAGCGCTGGAATAGCGAGCCGGCAGCGCGTGGCATTTTCCGCCACGATCTCCGTCACATACTGGCTGATGTAATTGCCCAGCCCCTCCAAGGTGTCGTGGGCTGGATTGACGGCCCAGACAATTTCGTTGAGTGCAATCGCCACGTCGCGGGCGACTCGATCCATGCGCTTCAACTCGGTAAAGTTGGGGCTGTCGGCGGGGGTGTTCCGCAGCGCGAGCCGGCTCACCAGGGAGATTTGCGTCAGACGCGCACCCATGTCGTCATGAATATCCTGGGCGATCCGCATCCGCTCCTGTTCGACGGCATGACGACGTTCAGACTGCTCGAGCCGACTCTGCATTCGTTTCCAGGTGACATACCGCACACTGCCCGTGAGTCCGGCGACCCCGGCCACGGCGACCATC
This sequence comes from Opitutales bacterium, assembly GCA_038212175.1. Classification (GTDB taxonomy): domain Bacteria; phylum Verrucomicrobiota; class Verrucomicrobiia; order Opitutales; family Opitutaceae; genus CAMAXB01. The sequence goes on from JBBQUU010000125.1 coordinate 5,999, forward strand.
GACCAAAACCACCAACTGGCATGAAACGGGGGCACTAGCACCACGGGCAGGAGCGAGCCTACACCTGACTGGGTTCCAAACTCATCAACGGGAATAGCGCGGAATGTATAGCGGCCGGCCGGAAGCTTGTTATACGATCCGGTATAGTTGCCGCCTCCGCCGACCGAAAAGGCTTCCTCTGCCTCGATTCGCACCGGGATGCCAGGTTCTACGTCGACAATGTTTTTCCCCTGGGCGGTCCAGCGTCCACTCGCGCGGATATCCGCATCAATGAGGGCGAGGGCGCGCGAGCCATTCTGCCTGGCAAACGTGAAAACCTGGGGCGCTTTCGAGTTCGTCCCATCACGCCGCCAGTTTTTCGGCGCCCCCTGGGGTGAGTCCAGTCCGTCACCGTGCTCAATCTGTTCCTGCAAGAGGACTCTTTCCGGCCGGTCTTTCGCGGCGGGAACGATAATCCGAAGGCTTTTCACGAGCCAGATCCCCGTCGTGCGAGGGGAGCCTCCGGAGGTGAGAAAAATCTGGAGACGGCGCGTGCGCGGAGGGGGAACGACGATCTCGGAGGAGAGACGAAAACGGGAAGTGTTGGGATTTCCTGTCCAGCCTGGGCTCTGACCGGTTCGGGGCAGGGAAGCGCTGCTGATCCGGTTACCGTGCTCATCGAGAAAACGGACCGACAACCACATGATGCCTTCGACATCCTGCCAGTCTTCGTCCCAGCCTTCCAGGCGGAACTGAATCCGTGCCGGCTCGTTCCGTGATTCGGGATTTGGCGCGATGCGAAAATCCAGCGCCTGGGCACTCACGGGAATGCGGAGCGGTTGATAGAAATGCATTCCCTGAGTTCCTGAATCCCGTCGATCCGACGAGGTTTGCGTTTGCGGAGTCAGGGACTGTTCGCGACCTCCGGCGGTGAATGACTCGATGATCACGCTCGGTACCAGCGCCGCCCGGTCTGCCGCTTCACTGCGCACACCCGGTCCGAAAAGAGCCACGGCGAGGCAGCTGAAACAGCGAAGTTTTGCGAGAGTAACCATGCAGCCAGGATAAGTCGGAGGGAAACGAAGGAGGGGGCGATGGCAAACGACGGAGATGTCGCTCCACGCTAGGTGCTTCGCGGAGCAATGAGAGTGGGGGGGGCGTGCAATGTGGCATGCCCGGTTCATTCTTTCCATCCCCTTTAAAGGGGATACCCAGGCCGCCGCTCAGCCTTTATGCTCTGGGTCGGCTGTGAAGCCGCGTCGGCCCGACCCGCGCATAATCCCCAAGAGGCTCGGCTCCACGACCGATCAACCGGCCGGCGTCTGTTTTGAAATCGGATTTGTTGCGGGCATAACTTTGCTGCTCTGTTTTAGGCGATGGGATTCCACACCTTCCGAAAACCGAAGCCCTCGTAGTCCTTCGCGTTCGCCGTTGCGAATTCGGTCACGCCTTGCGCAGTCATGGTGAGCGCGGAGCGGGCGTCGTAGAGGCGGCGGAAGGCGAAGTCTTTGCGACGGGCCTTCTGCCAGAGGGCGTCGTGCAGCGGGCGGCTCTCGACCGGGAAGCCGATGAGCCGCCAGCGCGGGTGCCGGCGGTAGGTCTGGATGACTTCGACCGCTTCGTCGGCGTCCATCGGGTGCTTAAGCACGGCGCGATTGCGGAGCAGGCCGTAGAACTCCGCGAGGATGAATTCGGAAATGGCGACGTCTTCGCTATCTTGAAGCGAGGTCAGCCAGGCGTAGGCGGCCGGGTGACTGGGCGAATCCTCGTTGAAGGCGTGGAGCAGCAAGTTGGTGTCAATCGAGAGCATGGCGCGTCACTTTTTGCGGCGGCGGGTGGCGGCGGCCTCGGTGGCGGTGAGTTGCGCCTGCTTCTTGATTTGCGCGTCGCTGAGTCCCTTCCAGCCGAGACGGCGGGGCTTGGGCGGCTGCCAGTCGCCGCCCGCTCCGGGTTCGGCGGCATAGACGCTCAGGATGTATTCGAGTCCGCGCCGGGCGAGTTCGGCGAGGGAGATTTCGCGGCGCTTGCAGACCTTGCGGGCGCGGTCGTAAACGTCGTCGGGCAGTTGAATTTGCGTGCGCGTCATGCCAACAGATTGCCATCACTTCGGATGCAGTCAATCCGACACCGCCCACATGCTTGCTCAGGTAGCAAGCGGATCCCATGCCGAGTTGTTGAGCGAGCCATCCATTCGATACATCGGTCGTCGCTTTGAGGTGCGCGGCGATCGCGACTTTCCACGGTGCTGATTTTACATCGCCACGTCGCGGGTGACTCGATCCATGCGCTTCTGCTTCGCGGAGCAATGGGAATGGGGGCAATGTGGGCATGCCCGGTTCATTCTTTCCATCCCCTTTAAAGGGGATACCCAGGCCACCGCTCAGCCTTTATGCTCTGCGACGGCTTTGAAGCCGCGTCGACTCAGGCGGCGTCGGCCCCGAGCCGCGCACAACCCCGGAGGTGCCATAACCGATCAATCGGCTGGTGCATCCCCTCCCTGCAACC
>JBBQUU010000126.1:0-8457 GCA_038212175.1 Opitutales bacterium
TCGCCGCCCCGTGCCAAGGCACATTCCTGCAACTTCCGGCGGGCCGCGGGGGTTCTGCGCATGAACGATGACCCTCCAGTGCACGCTCATTCCACGGGGACGATGATCCCGGCCGACTTCACGACGTTCATGCGCAACTACCAGGACATGGTTTATACCACTGCGGTGCGGATCCTCAACAACCCCACGCAGGCGGAGGATGTGTCGCAGGAGGTGTTTCTCAAGGCCTACGAGCGGTTCGCCGAGCTGCGCACCCGTCCGACGGCCGGGGGGTGGCTCAAGACCGTCGCGACCAATCTTTGCCTCAACCACCTGCAACGCTATCGCAAACGCTGGCGCTTTTTCTCCGAATTCCAACGCGAGGACGAGGAGGGCGAAACGCCTCCGGTCGAATTCGCCGCGCCCGACGGCGATTTTCTCGCCGACGTGGACCGCACCGAACGCCGGGCCTGGGTCGAACGCGCCCTCAGTCAGCTGCCCGAACACCAGCGTGTGCCTCTGGTGCTGTTTCATTTTGAAGAGCGACCTTACGACGAGATCGCCCGCCTGCTCGGGGTTTCCCTCGCCAAGGTGAAAACCGACATCCTCCGCGGCCGCACGGCCCTCGCGCAGATCCTCGCGCGCAGTGGAGCCTCCCACGAAACCTTTCAATCCTGACCTCCCATGGACCGCCTTCCGCCCGACGACCTTGAACACCGCATCGACCGCCTGCTGCGCGACCTGCCGCCGCACCACGCACCCGCGTCGCTCGAAGACCGCGTGCTCGCCGCCCTGGCCGCGCGTGACGCCCGGCCGTGGTGGCGTCGGAGTTACACCCACTGGCCCGCCGCCGTGCAGGGTGCGTTTCTTGCCATATCGGCCGTGCTGGTCGCGCTCGTGATCGTCGCCAGCATCGCCGGACTGCGTGGCGCGGGGCCGTGGGTCAGCGCACCGGTGGACGCCCTGTTCGAACAGTGGACCCAGCTGCGCTCCGCCGGTGCCGTGCTCGCGGGCCTGGTCGGCGAATGGCTTCCTGCGGTATCCAGCTTTTGGATTTACGTCGGCCTCGGCGTGGGCGCCGTCTCGTACGCCACCCTGCTCGGTCTGGGAGCAGCCGCCTACCGCCTGCTTTGGGCCCGGCGCTAATGTTTTAACTTACACTCATGAAAATTGTTACCACCTCTCTCCTGGTTGCGCTCCTGGCCGCCGCTTCGGCGCTGCCTGCACAGGAGTTGCCGACCGCTCCCGCACCCGAATCGGCGCCCCCGCCGACTTCGGCGGCCGCTCCCGCCGCTCCCGCCGTGCCGGCGGAGGCGCCGCTATCGGCCGACGCACCGGTTGCACCTGAAGCGTCCGCGACGCCGATGCCGCCGGTCGAACACGTGCCTGCGGCGCCGACACGCGCCGAGCCGTCTTCGAACCGCAAAATCTTCATGCTCGGAAACGACGCGCTCCTGCCGGCCGGCGAACGTGCCCGGGAGGTCATCTCGATCTTTGGCAACGTGATCGTGGATGGCATCGCCCATGGGGACACGGTCGCGATTCTCGGCGATCTCACGGTGAACGGAGAGTCGCGGGAGGCGGTCGCCGTGTTGGGCAACGTGACCATCAACGGCCGGGTCAATGGCGACGTCGTGGCCGTGCTCGGCGGCGTACAGCTCGGGCCCGACGCGGTCGTGACCGGCGAGGTCGTCTCTATCGTGGGCGGCATCGATCGCGCTCCGGGCGCGGTGGTGCAACGCGGCGTCAACCAGATCGGCTTTGGCAACGCCAAGTTGCCCGCCCTCGACGGCCTCAAGGCGTGGATTCGCCATTGTTTCTTCATGGGTCGTCCGCTTGCACTGGTGGACGGGGTGGGTTGGGCCTGGGCGATCGCCGGTGGGTTCCTGGCGTTCTACCTGGTGCTCTCACTCGTCTTTGGGCGTGCGGTGGAGACCTGTGCGGAGACGCTTGAGAAGCGGCCGGGCCTGACACTCGTCGCGAGCGTGCTCACGATGCTCCTCCTGCCCGTGTTGACGGTGCTGCTCGCGGTGACCGGCATCGGTCCCTTCATCCTCGCCCTGGCCGCGATGGCCGGAACGCTTTTCGGCAAGGCTGCCTTGCTTACGTGGATGGGGCGGCGCCTCACGCTGCCGCTCGGATTAAAGATGCCGTTCTTCGCCACGTTCATCGGCGGGGTGATCCTGATCGGTTTCTACCTTATTCCGTACGTCGGATTCGTGGTGTGGAAGGCGACCGGCGTGCTCGGCCTCGGCATGGTGGTGTATACGGTGATTCTCGCGATGCAGCGCGAACGCGCGGCGCGGCCCGTGCCGCCACCGGTGCCAGCGTCGTCGTCGCAGTTCACCTCGACGCCGATGTCCGTGGTCGCTCCCGGTGCCGGATACGCGTCCGACTCCGGACTGACCGAAGACGGTCCGACGATCCGATCCGAAGCTCCTCCCCTTACACACGCCGCGTTGCCTGCGATGACGACCCTTCCGCGGGCCGGCTTCTGGATTCGCCTCGGTGCCACCGCCCTCGACTTCGTGCTCGTGGGCATGGTCGCGTCATTGCTCGGCATCATCTTCGTGCCCTTGTTCGCAATCTACTGCTTCACGTTGTGGGCGCTCAAAGGCACCACGGTCGGCGGAATCATCTGCGGGCTGAAGGTGGTTCGTCTCGATGAGCGTCCGATGGATTGGAAGGTGGCCTTGGTGCGCTGCCTGGCGTCGTTCCTCTCGCTCGTCGTGGCTGGCTTCGGCTTTATTTGGGTGGCATTCGACGAGGAGCGTCAGTCCTGGCACGATAAGATCGCTGGAACGACGATCGTGCGCGTGCCGAAGGGGGCGCCGTTGATTTGAGAGGATGGCGCGGTTCGAGCCCCGCGGTCAGCGCCCGCGGCTACAACGGGCTGCACGTCTGGCGCCGGAGAGGCGCCTTGTAGCGGGTTTGGCCGGCGCCAATCAATCACAGGCGACGGTCCGCCCTCACGGGAGGTCGCGGAGGGGCGCTGAGGGGTTCGGAACCGTTCCCTTAATTTTTCTCCCGCCCGGGGGTTGGGTGCCGTACACGATTTGAGAGAGGGGATCTTCCGGATCTGCGGTCGGCCACTGCGGCTAGAACGAGAACGAGAACGAACGGGCGGGAGCTACCCCAGGAGGTTTCTCAAGGCGGCGATGTATTTTTTCTGGGTGCGCGCGATGACCTCGGACGGGAGGCGGGGGGCGGGGGGCTGCTGGTTCCACTGGATCGCCAGCAGGTGATCGCGGACGAACTGTTTGTCGTAGCTCGGCGGCGAGCAGTCGGGCTGGTACTCGGCGGCTGGCCAGTAGCGGGACGAATCGGGGGTCAACACCTCGTCAATGAGGATGAGCTTTCCGTTCGTGTCGGTGCCGAACTCAAATTTCGTGTCGGCCAGGATCATCCCGGCGGCACGCGCCTTGTCGTGGCCAAACTGATACAGCGCGAGACTCAACCGTTTCACCTGGTCGTAGAGTTCGGCGCCGATGGCGGCGGCGCCTTGAGCGTCGTTGATCGGCGCGTCGTGTTCGCCTTTCGGGGCCTTGGTGGTGGGCGTGAAGATGGGCTCAGGCAGGCGGTCCGCCTGACGCAGGCCCGCCGGCAGACGGAGGCCGCAGACCTCGCCGGTCTTCTTGTAGGACGACCAGCCGCTGCCGATGAGATAGCCGCGGGCGACGCACTCGATCGTCAGCGGCTTAAGCTTGCGCACGATCATGCTGCGCAGTTGCAGGTCGCAGTCATGCAGGCCGCGGCGCGCGAACTCGCCCGCCTGGTCGGGCAGGAGGTGGTTGGGAATGAGGTGCGCGGTTTGGGCAAACCACCAGTTGCTGAGTTGCGTCAGCAGGATGCCTTTGCCGGGAATGCCGTCGGGCAAAATCACGTCGAAGGCCGAGAGGCGATCCGTTGCGACGAGCAGCAGGGCGTCGCCCAGATCGAAGATCTCGCGCACCTTGCCGGAGGCGAGGTGCGGGAAGGGCAGTCCGTCGATGGACGTGCGGGCTTGGGCGGGCAGGGAGGAGGCGATCTCGGCGGTGGTCATGGCGTCGTGGCGCGCAGGCGCCAACGCCGGAGAATGGAGAAGGGAGCGGGAATAAAGGAAAGCCCGAAGAACGTCGTGGGTACCCGGGCCGCGGCTATTCACGAAGACACTTAACAGGCGCACGCGGAGGCCGCAGAGAGAGAGGCGGAAAGAGGCCCGTGTCCAAAAGGGTTATCAATTCCTCCGGCCCCCTTCGTCATCAAGCATATGGCCTTGCTCACGAATCGGCGCCGCACGGGTCCACCGCCAAATTCCGACAAGCGACTACAACCTATCGTCGCGAGCGCTCGCTCCGTCCGGAATCCGAGCTTCCCCGATTACCGGAACTCGAGCTGGCACTTCGGTACGCCGACGGCCGCGATTCCGACGAGGATCGCGGCGAATACGACCGGTTGCCCTCGTTGCTCCCGCTGGAGGCCGGCCGGGACCGGACGCTGTCTTGTGACCGTTCGGACGAACGCGATGGCGACATTGCCCCGGGCCTCCAATTGGATTCGCGGCGTTCCGTGCTCCACTGGCCGGTGGACGGGCGTGACCGGTTGTCGCGGCTGGCGTCCGTTTCCCCGCGCGGCGAGCGGGGTGTGCTTGGGGAAATAGCGGGAATCGGCGGCGTGGGGCGAGGCGGATTAAACCGTGAGAAGGCGGACGGAGTTTGCCGCTCGCGGTCTGGCGGGGGACGTACCGTGCGATCAGTTCGAGGCGGTGATTGAGTTTGAGTCCACGATGCGCTGGACGTGCGTCCGGCGGGCGAGGGCGCAAACGAATCCCGTCGCGGCGACGACGCGTCGCGCGAAGACCTTCCCGCGTCCGAACGTGAGGGCGGGGGCCTGAGGCTTGGAGCAAAGTTACTGGGGCGTGGCGGGGAGTACGACGGCCGCCGGCTATCCACGTAAGACGAACGCGTCGGCGACGTCCGTGGGTGCCACGTGTGCCAGCGGTGATCCCGGAAGCCCGGTGTGCCCGGATGATAAACGGGCGCCCGCCAATCGCGCCGCTCGTGCCAGTAGGTCACCCGATGCGGAGGCGGCACGATGCAGAAGGTGCGGCGGGGCCAGTCAAAATCGTAGGCCAGCCACGACCCCACGGCATAACCGACGCTGAAACTGAAGACACTCACCGGGCGGGGATAGGACCGGGAAACGTAAACGATGGCGGGATCGTAGCGAGGCACGTAGATCACGTCCGGGCGCGCCGGCACGATGCGAATGTGCTCCTCCACCACGACCACCTCCTGTTCGGGAGTGTCGACGAGCGTGCCGCTGGCGCGGGCCTGTGCGCGCAGGCGCTGGATCGCGTTCATCACGTCCGCCGGCTGAGCCAGAAAGGCGGCTCCGGCTTGGCGCGTCCAATCGAGATTTTCGTCCATCCAGGTCAACATGTCGGGATAACGCGCCAGAGCCTTGACGCTGTCATCCCAAGGCTCGGCTTCCAACGAAGCGGGATCGGCGTTCGCGGACCGTCGTCGGGCTGCCAGTACGATCTCGGTGGGATTGGTCGCTGCGGGCAGCACCAGTGCAATCAAGGCATCCGGATGCAGCGCGACCGGCGCGAACAAGGTTTCCAACTCCGCGGGTGAAAGCCGGATAGCCACTTCGGTGGTGGAGAAGGTTTCGAGTGGCTGCTGAGCGGGTGCCATGCATGCACCGGCCAGACCGAGGGCGAAAAGGACGGTACGTGGGGTCATGGTGCGGGCGGGGTTGAAGAGCGCCAAAAGCGAGGCGATCTCTTGGTGAGACGCCACGCTGCGGACAATTATTCACCTTTGCCGCCAGTCTATGCCCAAACCAGCGTGACGGCGAACGTTTCTCATTTTTCTGAGAAGAGGAGCAGCGCCGATTCGTGAGCCGGGGGCCTTGAAGGAGCGGCGACACTCCTGTCGCCGGGTTCGTTGCGGGACCGGCGTGCGTGAGGCCGTCCGGCATCCAAACCGGCGGCAAGACCTCCCAAGGCGGTTAAAGTGTCGCCACTACCCGCTACTCTCTCCTCCTCTCTCTGCGGCCTTCGCGTGCTCCGGTTAATCCCTCACTCGTGAACAACGATAAGGTTTGAGACGATAATGGACGGGAAATTCCAAACGCCAAACGTCCAAACGCCAAACGATCGAGACCGACTGCGGTGTATTTTTGTTTGGGATTTGGGCATTTGCGATTTGGGATTTCCGGCTTGGCCGGGTTGGGTGTCTCCTTGAATAGGGAGTGCGAGAGGAGGTTTGGGTCGTACGCGGGGTTGCATTTCAGCGGCCGCTGTTGCAATCGTGGGCGCTCGCTTCGCTGGCCGGGGCGACGTTGCCCGTTTTTTAACCCAATCCCTCATCCTTCCTCCATGAGTTCACCTGTTTGCGTCACGGTCTGGGGCGAATTTCGCCACGAAAAAAAGAATCCCAAGGTCGCCGCCCACTATCCCAAGGGCATGCACGAGACGATTGCGGAGTTCCTGCGCACGCAAGCCGACCTGGTGGTCGGAACGGCGACGCTCGATCAGCCGGAGCACGGGCTCACCGCGGAGGTGCTGGACAAGACCGGCGTGCTCGTCTGGTGGGGCCACATGGCCCATGGCGAGGTGAAGGATGACGTGGTCGCGCGCGTGAAGACACGCGTGCTCGAGGGCATGGGTCTGATCGTGCTGCACTCGGGGCATTATTCGAAGATCTTCAAGGCGCTGATGGGCACGACCTGCTCGCTCAAGTGGCGCGAGTCCACCGACAAGGAGCGTCTCTGGAACGTCATGGCCTCCCATCCGATCGCGGCGGGCATCGGGGAGTACTTCGAGATTCCCAACGAGGAGATGTACGGCGAGCCCTTTGGCATCCCGACTCCCGACGAATTGATCTTCATCTCGTGGTTCACCGGCGGCGAAGTCTTCCGCAGCGGCGCCACCTGGTACCGTGGCAACGGGCGCATCTTCTACTTCCGGCCCGGGCACGAAACGTATCCAACTTATCACCACACCCAGGTGCAGCGGGTGATCGCCAACGCCGTGCGCTGGGCGCGTCCGACGGTGCGCATCCCGGATGTCTGCCCGAACGCCAAGCCGTTGGAACCGCTGCCGCCCGACCCCGAGGCCGACGTCCGCCCCACCGTCGGTCATCGCTAAACCGGCTCCATGCAGTTCAACCACGAATGGACACGAATCGACACGAATGAGAAACCGTGAGGAAACAATACCGAACCCGGATCACTCGCTGGTGACTCTGGAGGTCTTGCCCGAACCCCTTACTTTTCGCTCCAAATTCGTGTTTATTCGTGTCCATTCGTGGTTCTCACACTGAATTGTTGCGACTAAGTTCCTTTCCTTTCCCCATGGCTTCTTCTTCTGCCCGCAAAGGACCGGTCCGCGTCGCGATTGTCGGTACGGGCGGCATGGCCCGTCATCACGCGCTTACGTTCAAGACCATCGCCGGTTGCCGGCTCGTCGCCTGTGCGGATGTCGACCTCGCGCGGGCGCAGGCCTTCGCGACCGAGCACGGCATTCCGCGGTCGTTTGGTGATTTCGCGACGTTGTTGAAGGAGGTGGAGTGCGACGCCGTGAGCATTGTCACGCCCGATCCGTTCCATGCGCCGCTCACGTTGCAGGCGCTTAAGGCGGGCAAGCACGTGATGTGCGAGAAGCCGCTCGCGTTGAACCAAAAGGACGCGCAGCGCATGCTGGCCGCAGCGGTGAAGGCGAACCGCATCCACATGGTCAACCTGTCGTATCGCAACTGGCCCGCCTTGCAGGCGGTGGCGACGTTCGTGCGCGCGGGCGGGATCGGCGACCTGCGCCACGTGGAGGCGAGCTACCTGCAATCGTGGCTCGTGGGCAACTACTGGGGTGACTGGCGCACCTCGCCGGCGTGGCTCTGGCGCCTCTCGAAAAAGCACGGCAGCCAGGGTGTGTTGGGCGACATCGGCGTGCATATCGTTGACTTTGCCATGTTCCCGGCCGGTCCGATTCGCGACGTGTACTGCTCGCTCAAGACGTTCCCCAAGGCACCTGGCGAGCGCGTGGGCGACTACGTTCTGGACGCCAATGACTCCGCGGTGCTCAACGTCGAGTTTGCCAACGGCGCGCTCGGCGCGATCCACGCCACCCGTTGGTCAACGGGGCATCGCAATCGTCTCTATCTCAAGATCTCCGGCACGAAGGGTGCGGTGGAGATCGATTCCGAGCGTGCGACGGACGCGTATCGCGTGAGCCGAGATGCCGACGTGCACGCCACGGCGTGGAAGGACGTCGCGTGCAAACCAACGCCGAACAATCACCAACGCTTCATCAAGGCAGTCCGCACGGGCGTGCAGGATCAACCCGACTTCGGCGCGGGCGTGATGGCGCAAAAGGTGCTCGACGCCAGCTTTGCCTCCGCCGCCCGGCGGGCACCGGCGCGGATAAAATGATCGGAGGACGTGGCGAGCCGGCGGGCCGGCCCCCAAGGTTCTCAAGTTTCGGACAAAGGCTCT
>JBBQUU010000127.1:0-8317 GCA_038212175.1 Opitutales bacterium
TGGATCATTCGCTGGCCGGGCATGGTGCCCGCGGGGAAGGTGAACGACAGCCCGATGAGCGGTGTGGATCTCCTGCCAACGCTGGCAGCGGTGGCAGGGAAACCGGTTTCATCGGGAGTGGTTCTTGACGGCTGGAATATGCTGCCGGTCTGGCGGGGCGGATCCCCGTCTGAAGCGCCGCGTTTCCTCTTTTGGCACTTTCCATACTATCATCCCGAAGCGGGGTTCGAGGAGGCGCAGCGCCGGATCGGCGTCGACGATTTCGCGGTCAGCCAGACGCGTCCGCAGTCCGCAATCCGACAAGGGGACTGGAAGCTGCTGCACTTCTACGAGGATGGGCGCGACGAGCTATATAATCTCGCGGACAATCTTTCGGAACAGCACGACGTTTCGGTTCGGATGCCGGATAAAGCCCGGGACCTGCGCCGGCAGTTGGACGAGTACTTGCGCGGAGTCGATGCGCGTCTGCCCGTGCGGAAGTAATTATATTACAACGAGACCTCGACCTGAGGGGAGGCAGGGATCGTAGGGAGATCCGCGCGTCTGCGCGGACCGGTCTCCGGCGAGTCTCGTGGCTGTATTGAAGCGGAGCGGAGGAGGAATCCGTGATCTCCAGCAGCAGCACCGAGCCATCAGCGTGAGGGCGCGGGCAGGGCGAAGGCGACGATGCTGCCGCCGGCGGGTCGACCGGATTTCCCGCCGCCCGCTGAGATCACGACGTATTGTCGGCCTGCAATGGCGTAGGTGCTCGGGGTGGCGTTGCCGCTGAACGGCAGGCGGTGCTGCCACGGAATCGCCCCCGTCTCTTTGTCGAACGCGCGAATCGTTTCGTCGGCGCTGGCGGCGATGAAGATCAAGCCGCCGGCGGTTACGACGGGGCCGCCGTAGTTTTCCGTGCCCGTGGGCGGGATGTCGCGGGCGGTGAGTTCACGGTATTCGCCCAGGGGAACCTTCCACTTTAGCTCCCCCGTGTTAAGGTCGACCGCGTTCAGCGTGCCCCAGGGCGGATTGATGGCGGGATACCCTTCCTGATCGGTCCAACGCCGGAAACCGCCGAACGCATACGGCGGTACGGTGGGGTCGACGGCCTTGCCCTTCTTCTGGCTGGGAGCGGCTTCATCGGGACGGCTGGTCACCGCCTCCGTGCGGCCGTAGACATACGCGAGGATCGACTCGCGTTGTCCTTCGGGCATGCGATCGAAGGCGGGCATGCGGCCGAATCCGGTTTTGGTGAGCTTTGACACCTCCGCCGGCGTGCGACGTTTCTCGAGGTCGATGAGCGACGGAAAACCGGCGAGGGGAAAACCCGTCCGGTCAATTCCGTGGCAGGCGGCACAGTGGACAAGATAATCGCGTTCGCCGCGGGGGAGTGGTGTGCCATCGTGGCGTCGCGTCTCGACCATCTGCAGGATCCAGGGGATTTCGTTGATATTGACGTAATACACCCCCTCGGGATCGGCCGCACCTCCGCCCCATTCCATGCCGCCGTCGAAACCGGGAAACATGATCGTCTCCTTCAGGCTGGGCGCGGGAAACGGTCCGAAATTGGGCGAGAGTTTGATGCGGTCGGTGGTGAGCGCACGGGCCTCGGGTGAGATCGTGGAGACATCCGCCTCCGTGTAACCGTGACGCATGAGGGGCGCGGGCTTGGTTGGAAACGGCTGCGTCGGCCACGCCTGTTCTCCGCGCAGATCGGAGGCGGGCACCGGTTTCTCCTCGATCGGCCAGAGCGGTTCGCCTGTGACCCGATCGAAGACGAAGAGCAGTCCATGCTTCGTGCCTTGTGCGACGGCGTCGACTTTTTTGCCGTGGTGCGTGACCGTGAGAAGCACGGGTGCGCACGGCAGGTCCTTGTCGAGCAGATCGTGATGCACAATCTGATAATGCCAGAGGCGTTTGCCGGTGGCGGCATCGAGAGCGACGAGCGAATTGGCGAAGAGATTCGTTCCGATTCGGTCGCCACCGTAGAAGTCGGGATTGGCGGTCTTGGTGGCGACGTAGACGATGCCGCGTGCTTCGTCGAGCGACTGACCCGACCAAGGCATGACGCCCGTGGCGGTCTTGTAGGCATCGGCAGGCCAGGTGTCGTGCCCTACTTCTCCGGGGCGCGGAATCAGGTGAAAAATCCACCGACGCGCGCCGGTGCGGACATCAAGCGCCCGGACAGCGCCAGGACCGCCAAACCCGCCGATGATCAGCGTATCGCGGAAAATGATACCCGGCGTATTGAGGCCGATGCGGTGCGTGCCCTCGAGTTCGTTTTCAAAACTCAGAACGATTGAGCCACCGGACCCGAAGTCGGGCAGCGGACGGCCGGTCTTCGGATCGAGGGCAAAGAGATAGTTGCCAACAGAGGTGAAGAGGCGCTGTTCGCCACCCGATTCATTCTGCCAGAAGACGAGGCCGCGTTGACGTCGGGCGCCCGTGCCGGCGCGCGTAGTCGCCGGATCCCACGTCCAGAGTTCGCGTCCGGTAGCGGCATCGAGCGCGATGACGCGACGGCTGGTGGTCGCCGTATAGAGCACACCGGCGACGACCAAATTGTTGGACTGATATTCTCCGTTTTCGCCCGTGTCATAGGTCCAGGCAACGTCCAGTTGGGCCACATTGGAGCGGTTGATCTGCTGAAGGGGTGAATAAAGGCTGCGTTGCTTGTCGCCCAGGTAGGTAGCCCAATCGGCATTGACCGGAGGCGTCGCGCCGCGGCTGTTGAGCATGCAGAGCGCGAGGAGAGCCAGCGGTAGTGCGCGGAGGTGAAAACGAAAAACGCAGAGTGGGTGGGGCATTTCCGGATGAGAAAGTCGGACCTTCATCGCGGCAAGTCTGCACGTGAGAGAGGAGGCGGGCGCGCTCGCGACGTGACTGTACACGCCATGATCGTCATTGCGAGGTGCGCTTCGCGCCGTGGTGATGCGGCTGGACGGCGACACCGTGTAGGAGCGGTTCGCCAGGATAGGCATTTAAATTGCTTTCGCCACCTCGGTAAGTTCGCCGGGTCAATGAGACTATGATAACGCATTTCGCCTCTCTCATTCGCCTGACCTGCTCACCCGTCATGCTCGCGTGCACGCTTGCGTCGCCGCTGGTTGCCGCTGGCTCGAAGAAGGCACCGGACGATCACGCTCAAGCTGACGTCGCCCTGACAGCCGAGAAAAGGAAACTAGACCTAAATACCGCGACGGAGGCCTCACTGGCAGCCGTACCGGCCATCGGCCAGGACGGCGCCCGCGCCATTATTGCCGCGAGGCCATTTGTTTCCATCAATGGACTCGACCGCCTGCGGGGTTTGACCGCCGAACGACTGGAGCAAATCCGGACCAGAGTTACCGTATCGCCCGCGACAATACCGCCCGAGGCGGCGATTGAAGTTCTTCAGGGCGGAGTCCGGGAGGAGATGCCCCGGGTGACTCACACTACTAACCGACCCGCCGCAGACGTTAACTCCGCGAGTCTCGAGACCCTCGCAGCACTTCCCAAAGTCGGACCGGAACTGGCGCAGAAAATTGTGTCGGCGCGACCGTTCAAGAGCCTCGACCAATTAAACAAAATCGAGGGGATCGATCCCAAACGCCTCAACGAAATGGGCCTCGTGCTGATCATCAAACGAACCCCTGCAGAAAAGAAGCCGAAGGCCACGACTCCTGACCAATAATACCAATTGCCCGTATAATTTCAGACGATTGTCATCATTAGCGCGCAGTGGCGATCCAGCTCGATTGCTTCGTCGCTTCGCTTCTCGCAATGACAGTCCAAAAATCGCGGGCGATTGGTATAATAGGCTGCTCTACGGTTCTCATAGCACACGAAAGCAACGGAGCCCGCAGAGCGGTCTGCTAGTGCACGTTCTTCAACGCGTCTTCCGTGTCCTGGCGGTTTTCGGTGAGATGCAGCCAGACGCCGACGGCCATCAATGCGCCCGCCACCCACATGTGCGTCGTGAGGTGCTCATGGAAAAAGACCGCCGCAACCAACGCCCCGATGAATGGAGCCGTCGCAAAATAGGCGCCTGTGCGCGCGGCACCGACATGGCGCAACGCGATGATGAAACACACAAGGCTCAGGCCGTAAGAAACGAAACCGAGGGTCAGCGCGGCGGCGAGGCTTCCGCCCGACGGCAGGTTCGCTCCCATTCCCAAAGCGAGCGCCACGTTCACCATACCTGCCACCAGCCCTTTTAATGCCGCGGTGGAGAACGCATCGGCCTGCGATACTTTTCGAGTCAGATTATTGTCAATGCCCCAGCAGACGCAGGCGGCGACAATGAGCAACGCGGCGGGCGATAATCGGAAGCCGCTGGCAGACGTCCAACTCAGCGCGATGCCACCGAGTAGGATCAAGAGGAAACCTATCGCCACGCGTCGGTTGACACCTTCGCGGAAAAGGAACCAGGCGATCAACGCAGTAAACACCCCTTCGAGGTTCAAGAGCAGCGACGCGGTCGTCGCTTCGGTGCGTGCCAATCCCGTCATTAAAAGGACCGGTGCGAACACGCCACCGAACAGGATCGCTCCCGACAGCCACAACCATCCGCGACCGCGCACCAGCTCCCGATTTATGCGTTCCGGTGCGGCTATCCGCCGAATCAGCATCACCAGACCAAGGCCCAAGCCCGAACCGAGATACAGCAGTCCAGCGAGCAACTGCGGATTGCTGTGTCCGATGAGCGGCTTCGCGAGTGGCGGGCTCAAACCGAAGAGCGCCGCCGCCAAGAGACCGAAGAGCGGGCCGCGAAGATGAGTCACGGCATCACGCTCTGCGGAAGAAGATAAAATCAGCGGCGGCACGAGGCCCGGTCCTGCCGCCCGCCATAAGCCCCGTCCGGATCACTCCAGCTCCTTGCCGCACTTGGGCATGGCTTTCCCTTCGTAGGGATTGCTGACCTCCTGTGCCGTTTGCACCCACTTGCCCTCGTCGTTGGGGACATGCGGGCAGATGTAACGGTAATAACCCTTCTGCCCTTCCGCGAGGTGAACGGCCGTCCGGCTCAGGATTTTGAAGGCGTCGCGCGCATCGCTGAGCGAACTCGCCCCGACGAGCTTCTTTCCCGCGCCAAGCCTGGTGGCGGCGCGCTTGGCATCAGCTTCATTGGCGGCCTTTTCCTGAGGCGTGGCCACGTAAACGGCCGCCGCCTTTTTGGCGGCAGCGAGGTCGTCGCCCGCCAGCGCCGCGCGGATGCTTTCATAGTGTGAAAGGTAGGTCTTTTGCGCCGCAGTGAGCGGACCGCCCGCTTCGTGGGCGAAGGCAGAAAAGGCAAGGAGGCCGAAGGCAACGGACGCGAGGGATCGGATGTTTTTTATTTTCATTGGAGGATAGGGCTGTCGATGAGGTTAATTTGGGGGAGAAAAAGCGGTCTTGAGCGTGACCACGGCACCGTCGAGTGCGCGCGCACAGGCTTCAGTTGCTTCTTGGGCGTCCGCGGCAGATGAGTTGTCGATGGCCGTAGCGAGCACGGAAATGGTCTTCACGGCGGATTCCACCGCCGCCTTTTCCGCCGTCGGCGCTTTGTCGATTAACGCCTGCGCCAAGTCGCGGATCGCAAAAGCATAGTCGTGCGCATCGTCGAGATTCTTTGCCGCAATGGTCTTTCGAAGCTGGTCCTGCCGCTTCTCGATCGTCTGCCAAATTTCCGCGACGGTGCCGGGAGTCTTGGTGTTGTGCGAATGCCCCTGCACGGAAGGCGTCAAGCCGGCGGAGGCTTGGCCTTCATGGCGATGCTCGTCCTCGTGGGCCGCGAATTCGTCGGGGAAGCGCGTGTGCTGGTAACCGTGCAGCTGCATCACGAACAACAACCCGCCCACGGTCATGAGCGCGACGTTTGCGACCGCGCTGAATTTTACAAAGGACGGAGTTTTTCGCCAGCCCGCCAGGATCACTCCCATCACGGCCAAAGCGAGGATTTGTCCGATTTCTACTCCGACGTTGAACGAAAGTATTCGCAGGACGAGACCCTCGTGACCGAGCGGCAGTTGTTGCAGCCGTGTCGATAGGCCGAAGCCGTGAATCAAGCCGAAGGTAAACACTGCGCCGAGCAGAGCTGGCGGCTGCGTGCCAATCCAGCGACGAAAGCCGTCCAGGTTGTCGAATGCCTTGTAACAGACCGTCAGCGCGATCACGGCATCGATCAGAAAGTAGTTCGCCTGGATGTGCAGCAGCGTCGCGAACACGAGCGTGATGCAATGCCCGAGGGTGAATGCTGTGATGAATTTCACGATTTCGCCGAAACGCGTGAGGAAAAACATCACGCCGAACAGAAACAGGAGGTGATCGTAACCCGTCAGCATGTGGGTGGCCCCGAGTTTGATGTAGTCGAGATTTCCCCCTGCCAGCGCGGCCTCCTGGTCGGCAGTGGACATCGCATGTGCGAACGCCGTGCTCGGGACGATCATTCCGATCAGAAGGAGGATAAGCTTTGCGGGCATATATTTTCGATAGTGAGTGCCGATTTCAGCCATGGAATTCGTTCGTAGGAATGTCAGGTTGTGGTTGGTTTTCGTGGCGCGCGGAGCGAGAGCCGTTTCTTGCGCAGCCAAGAGATCACGCGGCGCTCTCCTGCGTTTCATTTGGTCCGTGCCACATGCGGTAAAGGGCCGGCAGCACCAGCAGGGTCAGCAACGTGGAGCTGACGATTCCACCGATGACGACCGTGGCGAGCGGGCGCTGCACCTCGGCGCCTGCGCCAGTGGCAATCGCCATCGGCACAAAACCCAAGCTCGCCACCAGCGCCGTCATCAGCACCGGGCGCAGACGCGTCAGGCACCCTTCCTCCACGGCAGCATCGAGCGCCACGCCATCCGCGCGGAGGGAGCGTATGTAGGAAATCATTACGAGGCCGTTGAGCACGGCCACGCCCGAGAGCGCGATGAAACCGATGCCGGCGGAAATCGACAGCGGGATGTCGCGCAACCACAGCGCGAACACGCCGCCGGTCAGCGCCAGCGGCACTCCGGAAAACACGAGCAACGCGTCGCGGAGATTGCCGAAGCTCATGAAAAGCAAACCGAGAATCAGAAACAGCGCGACCGGCACCACGATTTGCAGCCGCCGCGTGGCGGATTCTAGTTGCTCAAAGGTGCCACCGTATTCGAGCCAGTAACCGGCCCGCACTTCCACGCGGGCTAGCTGCTGCTGGACTTCCGCAACGAACGAGCCGAGATCGCGCCCGCGCACGTTAGCCGTGATGACGACGCGGCGCTTGCCGTTTTCGCGCGTGATCTGATTCGGGCCGGGGGCGACTTCGATTTGCGCAAGGTCGCGGAGCGGGACGAAAGACATCGTCTCGGTTTCCTTCGCACCGCTTCCTATGCGCATCGAGGTCGGCAGAATTCGCGCGGCCTGCTGCTCGTCGATTTTCGGCAACGGAATCGGCAGTTCACCCAACGCCTCGATGTTGCGCCGCAGCTCTTCCGGCCAGCGTACGACGAGATCGAAGCGACGGTCGCCTTCGAATACCTGGCCGATGGTGGCGCCGCCAAGCGCCGTCGAGACCACGGCCTGCACTTCTTCCATCGCGAGTCCGTGACGGGCCAGCGCCTCGCGATCGATCTGCACGGTGAGCAGCGGCAGCCCCGTGATTTGCTCCAGCTTCACGTCGGCGGAGCCGCGGACGGAATTGACGATAGCTTCGATCTCCTTCCCGGAGGCCATGAGCGTGTCGAGGTCGTCGCCATACAGCTTCACTGCGACCTCGGACCGCACGCCCGCGATTAGCTCGTTGAAACGCATCTGGATTGGCTGGAGAAACTCGTAGTTGTTGCCCGGAACCTTGAGGACCGCCGCTTCCATTTCCTGAAAAAGCTGCACGCGGGTTTTTCGCGGATCGGGCCATGACGCCCGCGGCTTCAGCATGATGAAGGTATCCGCGACGCTGGGCGGCATCGGGTCCGTCGCCACCGCGGCGGTGCCCATCTTCGCGAATACTTTGTCGACCTCCGGAAACTGGCGCAGACGCGATTCGAGTTCCGTCTGCATCTTGATCGCCTGGGTCAGGCTGGTGCCGGGGATGCGCAACGCGTGCAGCGCGATGTCGCCCTCGTCGAGATTCGGAATAAACTCGGTTCCCATGCGAGTCGCGAGGAGGCCGGAGAGAACCATCAGGACCACTGCGGCCAGCGCCGCCGCCGGGCGTACGCTCATGACGAATCGAAGCGCCGGGAGGTAAACTCGCTTCGCGCCGCGCACCAGGAAGTTCTCCTTTTCGGCCACCTTGCCGCTGACGAAAATCGCCACCGCCGCGGGAACGAAAGTCACGGAAAGAATGAGCGCGCCAACCAGCGCCGTCACGACGGTGAAGGCCATCGGGTGAAACATCTTTCCCTCG
>JBBQUU010000128.1:0-8305 GCA_038212175.1 Opitutales bacterium
GAGGAGGCCTCGACAAAACAGGTGCGTCACCGGCTGGAGTTCGCCCGGAAGGCGCTGCGCATCGAGGTCCTGCGGATGCTCTTGGGCAACCTGGCGTACCGGAAGCTGTCGCAGACCATCGCCTCAAGCGATCTCTTGGCCGATTTTTGCGGCGCACGCACGCTGAAGGGGATCGCCGGGGTCTCCAAGAGCGTGGTGGAGCGGGCCTCGAAGTTCTTCACTGCGGAGCAGGTGCGCTGGATGGGGCAGGTGCTCACGGAGATGAGCGGGGAACAGGACCGGGCCGGGCAACTGGGGCTGGCGACGGCGTTGGCGACCGAAGTGTGTCTGGTCGACACCACGTGCCTGGAGACGAACATCCACTTCCCGGTCGACTGGGTGCTTTTGAAGGATATCGCGCTGACCCTGCTCCAGGCTCAAAAACACCTGATTCCGCCCCGTCTCGCCGCGCTCCTGCCGCCACCGTGGTGTCAATTTATACTCTGCTTTCGAAAATCAACGAACTTGGGACAGGCTCTAAGTAGCGCCTTGCGTCCGGACTCCGGCAGGTGTTCGCCACGGACTGTTCACACGATGTTTACGCCAAGGCGCTTGCCGCGTTTGCAGTCTTCGCTATGGTAAAGTCATGAAGCTGAACGCCGCACTCGCGAAATCGGTGCTCTTGGCCGCGTCCATTGGCATGGTGGTCCCCGTTTTGGCACAGGTGCCCGTGCGTGCGAATCCGCCGCGACCGTTCGCGGCCGGAGGTGAGGAAGAGGAGGAGGGCGAGGTCAAAGGCATCGCCTTGGCACGACCGGACGGCACGTGGCTCGGTCTCACGATGGATGGGCTCAATCTCCGTCTGACGTTCTATAACGCGAAGAAAAATCCCACGGCGCCCGACATCGCGCGGGCCACGGCGCGTTGGAACCGGCCGACCGTCGCCACCCCCGAACGGGCGGTGTTGAATCCGTCGGGCGATGGCTTCTCGCTCACCGGTAATCGCGTCGTCCGCAAACCGTGGACCTTCGTCGTGTTCCTCTCCTTGGTGGATGACAAGGATGAGGTCGTGGAGTCGTATCAGGTGCAGCTTGCCGACGACGTCGTTCCGGCGGAAAACTGAGAGCGTCGGTGCCTCCGCTTAGAGGCGCTGCATGACCACCGCGACCTTGAGGGCGTCGGTATGCGTGCCCTTGAAGACGCCCGTGGTCGGCGTGCTGTCGCGGTAGTCTCGGCCGGACGCCACCTTGACGTGGCGTTCTCCGGCCACGCAGTCGTTGGTGGGATCCAAGGCCCACCAAAACCCTCCGGGCAGGTAAGCCTCGACCCAGGCATGGCTCTCGCTCGCACCGATCAACCGCGCGGGCCGCTGGGCCTCGCTCGCCTTGCGCTGGCTCTCGGTTTCGATGTAGCCGGTGATGTACCGCACGGGAATTTCCGCGGAGCGCAGCACGGCGATCATGACCTGGGCAAAATCCTGGCAGACTCCTGCGCGCTGTTTGAGCACGGTCGTCACGGGCGTGCGGACCGTGGTGGAGCCGGGTTTGTAGCTCATCGTTTCCTTGATCCAACGGTTCAGATGCAGCAGGCAGGCGCCGAGCGGGAGGCCTGGCTTGAAGAAACGGTTGGCCAGCGCATGCACCTCCGGCGAGAACGGGATGGCGGGCGATGCGCTGAGGAATTCGTAAAGCTTGAGTCGTTCGCTGCGAAAGATCTGACGCGCCTCGGAAACGCTGACGTCGAGCGCCATGGATGGCGGCTCGATCGGATGCGTATCCACCTCGGAAATACTGTCCAGCACGAGCGACTGGTGGCGCTGCACGATTGAAAACGTCGCCACCTGATTCCCGAAATAGTCGGTGTAGGTGTGCAGGTTGCAGGGAGGGGAGGTGTTCAGCCGATGGCTGATGAGATCCTGCCGCTCGTCGTGCACGGGAGCCAGGCGCGCCTCCATAAACGACTCCGAGGCGGTGCCTGCATAGCGATAACGGGTGCGGTGAGTGATGCGGAAGAGCATGGGCGCGCAGCAGGAGAGAAAGGGCCCGGAGTCCTGCTTGGCAACCGAGTAAACGAGGGGGAGCGCGGACGAATCGATGACACCTGCCGGAAAACGTTTTCGCCCCACCTGAATTATCACAGGAGGCCGCAGAGGCGCGGAGTCGGTCAAATCTGGCAGAGCGGACCGACAAGCAACTTAACCCTGCTATCACGCGGGTGAGCAGGTTGGTCGGGTCGATTCAAGCCCACTCCTTTCATCCTTCATCCGACCCTCTGCGCCCTCCGCGTACTCCTGTAAAATGTCTTCGTGAATTGTCGCTGCGACAAATTGTGTCCTGCACCCGCCGCGTTGACAGTCGAGTGCGCGATGGTGAGCGTTGCCTGCCATGCCCGCCGAGCCTTCGTCTTTCGACAGCGTTGAGTCCGCGATTCAGGATATCGCCGAAGGGCGTCCCGTGATCGTGACGGACGACGAGGGACGTGAGAACGAGGGGGACCTTGTGATCGCCGCGGCAAAGGCGACCCCGGAGAACATCAACATGATGATCCGCCATGCCCGCGGACTCATCTGCGTTCCCACGACGGGTGCGCAGCTGCGACGGCTTGGCATCAACCAGATGGTTCGCGAGAATCGCGAGTCCTACAAAACGGCCTTCACTGTTTCGGTGGACGCCGCCGAGGGCATCACGACCGGGATCAGCGCCTTTGACCGCGCCCGGACGGTGGCGATCCTCGCCAATCCCGACTCCCAGCCCGAGCAGTTGGTGCAACCGGGTCACATCTTCCCCTTGCGGGCCAAGGATGGCGGCGTCCTCGAACGCGCGGGTCATACGGAAGCGGCGGTTGACTTGGCGTCACTGGCCGGGCTGCACCCGAGCGCCGTGATCTGCGAAATCCTCAACGAAGACGGCTCGATGGCACGCGTGCCCGAGCTGGTGGAGTTCAAACAACGCTTTGGGATAAAGCTGATCTCGATCAGTGCGCTGATCGAGTACCGCTATCGCCGCGATCAATTGGTGGAGTCCGTGTGCACCCGCCCGTTTCCCAGCGAGTTTGGCGACTTCACCCTTCATGTTTTCCGCAGTCGCACGGACGGACGCCACCACCTTGCGTTCACCATGGGGGTGCTGGGCCCCGAGCCCACCTTGGTGCGCGTGCAGAGCGAGAATTTGCTCAGCGATGTCTTTCGCCAGAAGGGCACCGAGGGGCAGCATGCCCTGGGGGCCTCCTTCGAGGCGATCGCGCGCGAGGGTGCCGGCGTCATGCTTTACATGGAGCATGCGCAGGGTGGCGCCGATGTCATCCGCCGGCTCGATCATCGACCGGACGAAGCGGGCCCGGGGATGGGCTTTCGCGATTATGGCATTGGCGCGCAGATTCTGGGGGCCTTGGGCCTGCGGAAGATTCGTCTGCTCACCAACAAGCCGCGCAAAGTCGTCGGGTTGGAGGGATACGCTTTGGAGATCGTCGAACAGGTCACGTTATAAGCGGTCAGAAGCTCCGTGGAAAAGAGGTTGCGCCGCCGTCGGGCAACGCGCACACCTCCCTATTCTTCTTTGTCATGAGTCTCGACGCTCCCTCGCCACTGTCCATCAACGGCTCGCCTTTCGCGGTGGGCGTCGTCGCGGCGCGTTATAATCACCGCCTGGTCGAGGCGCTGCTTCGTCAGGTCACGGGCGGTCTCCGCGCCGCGGGCGTGAAGGAGAAACGCCTGGTCGTCGCCCGCGTACCCGGCTCTAACGAGCTGCCTTCGGCCGTGCAGTGGCTGCTGCACCGGCGCCGGCTCGATGTCGTGGTGGCGCTCGGGGTCATCATTCGCGGCGGCACGCTTCATTACGAACTCGTGGCGCAGGCTGCGTCCGAAGGCCTGATGCGGGTCAGCCTCGATGCGCGGGTGCCGGTCATCAGCGGCGTGGTCGTGGCGGAGAATCTGAAGCAGGCGGAGGACCGCTGCCTCGGCAAGATCGACCGTGGAGCCGAGTTCGCGCGCGCCGCGCTCGAGATGGCCGCGCTCAAGAAAGACCTTTCGTCATGAGCAAAGCACAATTTGCCCAACGTCGCGCCGGCCGCGTGGCCGCGATGCAGTTCCTCTACGCCTGGAGCCTGAACAAACCTGCCAATCTTGCGCAGGATCTGGTCACCTTCTTCGAAAACCTCGAGCAGCCCCGGGAAACCTATGCCTTTGGCGAGGAGCTGATCCACGGCACGATCGATCACCTCGAGGACATCGACGGCCGCATTCGCGGCCTGGCGCACAACTGGGAGTTCGAGCGCATCGCGCGCATCGACCTCGCCATCCTGCGCGTGGCGATCTTCGAGATGATCTACCGCAAAGACATCCCGCCCGTCGTCACCATCAACGAAGCCATCGATCTTTCGAAGGAGTTCTCCAATGCGGATGCGAAACGTTTCATCAATGGCATCCTCGACCGCGTGAAGGACCAGTTGGGACGCGATGCGCGCAAGGCGGAGTGAGTCCCAACGTGGCGCGTAGCGAGTTAGGGGGTAGCGGGCCTCTTTAGTCCCTCACCCGTGAACAACGATAAGGTTTGAGACGATAATGGACGGGAAATTTCAAACGCCAAAGGTCCAAACGCCAAACGAGCGAGAGTGCCTGCGGCGCACTTTTGTTGGAGATTTGGGCATTTGTGATTTGGGATTTCCGGCTTCGCCGGCTTAGGAATCTTGTCTCTCCCCGCCACCCGACACTCACTACCAGCACCTCTTCCGATGCTCGGACTCTTCAAGAAATTCAAAGACGGTCTCGCGAAAACGGTCTCGGTGATCACGCAGAAGACCAAGGGGCTTTTTGGCGGAAGAACGATCGATGCCGCGTCGCTCGATGAACTGGAGGAGGCGCTTTACACGGCAGATTTCGGGGTCGAGACGACCGAGGAGATCATCCGTGAGATCAAGGCGGCCTACAAATGCGAGAAGGAGTTGCGTGGACAGGAGGCAGCCAAAATCGGCGCGGCCGTCTTGCGCCGGGTGCTGGCGGGGTCCGAAGGCGAACTTTCGAAGCCAACGGGCGCGGGCAATCCCATGGTGATCGCGTTGATCGGCGTCAACGGCTCCGGCAAGACCACGACCTCGGCGAAACTGGCCTGGAAGTTAAAGCAGGAAGGGCGCTCCGTCACGCTCGCCGCCTGCGACACCTTCCGGGCCGCGGCCGTCGAGCAGCTCAAGATCTGGGGCACGCGTCTCGAACTCGATGTGGTCGCGAGCCACACCGGAGCGGACGCCGCCGCCGTGGCCTTTGACGCCTGGCAGGCCGCGAAGGCGCGTCAGCGCGACTACCTGCTCATCGACACCGCCGGGCGGCTTCATACGAAGCACAATCTCATGGAGGAGCTGGCGAAGATCCGCCGCGTTCTCCAGAAGCACGACCCCGACGCCCCTCAGCACCGCTGGCTGGTGGTCGACGGTTCGCTGGGCACCAACTCGATCGAGCAGGCGCGTGCGTTTCATCAGAGCTTCGGCCTGACCGGACTGGTGGTGACGAAGCTCGATGGCACGAGTCGCGGTGGTGCGATCGTCGGCATCTGGCGCGAACTCAAGCTGCCGATCTTTTTCCTGGGACTCGGCGAGCAGGCCGAGGATCTGCAGCCCTTCAGCGTGGACAACTACGTCAATGCGGTGTTCGGAGAATCGGCTTAGGCCGATTCTCAGGCGACCAGGGTGGTTTCCTCCGCGCGCCACGCGCGGGCGCGCCGGACGGCGCGCGCATGGGTGCTTGGGTCGATGTTTCGGCCGGTCAAGGGCACGGCCACGAGGCGGCCGGCGAGTTCCGGGAGGCGTCCCGACAAACAGGCGGCGAGTGCTGCCGCTCCCGCGCCTTCGATCATCACGGCATGCGTTTCTTCGAGAACCAGCATCGCATGCGCGATCTCATCCTCGCTCACCGTCACGAGCCGGTCGACGAGCGGCCGCGCGGCGGCGAAGGTGTGGTGACCTGCCCGTGCGACCGCGAGACCATCGGCGAGCGTGGGAAGCAGAGGCACCGGCACTGGACGTCCCGCCTGCACGGCCGCGTTGAAACCGGCGGCGTGCGCCGGCTCGACCCCGATCACGAGCGCATCGGGTCGCAGGGCCTTTACCACCGTGGCGACGCCGGCGAGCAGGCCGCCGCCGCCCACCGGGATGACGAAGGCGTCGACCCGCGGCGCGGCTTCAAGGATGTCCAATGCGAGCGTGCCTTGTCCGGCGATCACGGCGAGATCGTCGAAGGGATGGATCCAAGTCAGTCCTTCCGCCTCCTCCAGTGCGCGCGCGTGAGTTGTAGCTTCCTCAAAGGTGTCGCCGTGCAGGATGACCCGGGCGCCGAGAGCGTGGCACCGTCCGGCTTTTACACGCGGGGCCGTGCGGGGCATGACGACGGTGACGGCGACGCCCAACTCGCGACCGTGCCAGGCGAGCCCAAGGGCGTGGTTGCCCGCCGACGCGGCGACGACGCCCCGGTGCCTTTGACACGGCTGGAGGGACAGCAATGCATTGCGCGCTCCGCGTTCCTTGAAGCTGCCAGTGGCCTGTTGGTAATCGTGCTTCGCGACAAGGGTCATCCCCGTGAGCGCGCTGAGCGGCGCGGAGATCGCGCACGGAGTCGGACGCAAGCCGCCGGCGAGGCGCGCATGGGCGTCTCGGACGGACTCGAGGGTGAGGAGGGATGAGTTCATGGGTGGAAAAACAAAAAGCCCCGGGCGGAAAGCCCGGGGCATCGGTGAAAATCGTGTTGTTCGCTGGTTATGCGATCATGCAACGTCTCCACGCCCGGGCCGGCGGCGGATGATAATCATCATGCCAATAATCATGGCGGGGGCGTTGTGAGAGAAAGACGTCATGCGAACGAAGCGACGAAGGCCGATTTTCCTGCGCAAAGCAAGCCCGCTGTCGACGCGACCTCGGCGGAGCAGCGCCCATTCAACAAGGCGCTTAACGGGAGGCCGCAAAGCGACCCGCGCACCCTGGGGTAAACGTCCTTGGCCGAGCAACCTACTCGGGCGGCACGTGCAACTCGGCCCAAAGGGGGCGATGATCCGAGAAGTGATAGCGCAAATAGCTATTGAAGTCTTTGCGGCCACGGGAATTCCAGAGGTCGGGCAAGATCACGCTGTCAAAATCGAAGACGCCGACGGCACCGGTGAGGTAGCGTCTCAATCCCGGGAAGAAAGCGATCTGATCGTAGTGACGCACCGTCTCGGCTGTCCCCCGTGATGTTTCGCTCGGCAACGTGGTCCCGATCTCTGTCGCGTAGGGCGCGAGCACAAGGCCGTGCTGGCTCAGGACGGTGAGGATCGGGTCGGTCGGTTGCATGTAGGGCAGGTTGAAATCGCCCAGCAGCATCACGTGCGGGTCGTAGGCGAAGGGCGATGTGTTCTCCAGTCGCGCCCACCTGGCGGCCGCGAAGGCCTCCAGTTGCCGGCGCTGGATGTCCGCCGGTCGTTCGCTGCCGAAGAAGAAGTGGACGTTCACGAGCGTCAGTGGAAGGTCGCCCCAGCGGAGGGAAACGAGGGCCGGATTGCGGTCGAAACCACGAAATTCCGTGGTGACGCCGGGCAGGCGGATGTGGCGGTGTTGCGACGGTGCGATGGCGATCTCCCCGGTCTGCTCCTGCAGGCGCAGCTTGTTGCCATCGTAGAGCAGCACCATGCGCTCCTCGTTGCCGGAAGTATCGGTCATATGAATACGCCAGCGCTTTTGCAGGTGGGCCCGGAGGATCCGCAGACCCACGAGGTTGCGGCGCGTTTCCTGAAGGGCGACGGCATCGAAGCCGTCGATCACCTCGGCGAGCAAGGCGTAGGCGGCCGGGTCGCGGTCCTGCGTACCGAGGTTGGCAATGTTCCAGGTGGCGAGCAGGAGGCGGTCGTTGCGTCGCAAAGGGATCCCGCGCGCACGACGATGCTGGCGCAAACGGGAACGCTCGGCCTCGAGGTTGATCGTGGCGTCGAAACCGGGGCGGGCAAAGCTGAGCGCCATCCAAAAGCTTAGCCATGCCGGTCCCGAATGCAACGGGGTGCGAACTCGTTTTATGCAGGCAGGGCAAGCGTGAGGTCGTCCGGCATCCAAACCGGCGGCAAGAGTGTCGCCGCTCCATCAACCACCACTGCCTCTCACTTTGCGGTCTCCACGTGCTCCGGGTTAGATGTCTTCGCGAAGAGGCGCTGGGTAGGGCGGGAAAGGCCGCAGGCCGCGCTTGCAACCGAAGGGTAGCCGGTCAGGCTCGTGGGGTTAACCTCAACCCATTCCACCCATGAAACGCCCCGTCGCCCAGGATTTCGATCAGGAACTGCTGTATCTCTACGACTACTACGTGCACGGCCACCTCGACCGT
>JBBQUU010000129.1:0-8289 GCA_038212175.1 Opitutales bacterium
CGTCGGTAGCTTCTCCGCCGATTGGGAATTCTTCTTCCCTTGGCTCCGCGCCGACGACGAAAAAGAGAAAATCGATCGTGCCGCCATCAAACGCGACGGCACCAGCCTCGAAGGCGTGCTCGCCGGTCTCCTGCCCAAGGCCCGCCTGCTCGACTATGTCGAAAACTTCATCCTCTTCCATCGCGGCCGCACCAAAATAATCGCCCAAAACCACCAGTTCCTTGGGGTAAACAAAGCCTTCTCAGTCTTCAATCGCCGCGACGAAATGGCCGGCAAGCTCGGCGTCTTCTGGCACACCCAAGGCTCGGGCAAAAGTTTCTCGATGATCTTCTACGCACGGAAGATTTCCCGGAAACTCGGCGGCCACTTCACCTTCGTCATCGTCACGGATCGCGACGACCTCGACGGCCAGATCTACCGCAACTTCCTCGACACCGGCACCGTGTCCAAAGCCGAGGCCGCGCAGCCGAAAAACAGCGAGGAGCTGCGCAAATTCCTCGGCCAGCAAAAGCGCCTCGTTTTCACCCTCATCCAAAAATTCCGCTGGCCCAAGGGGCAGACCTACCCGCTGCTCACCGAACGCAGCGATGTCATCGTTATCGTGGACGAGGCCCACCGCACCCAATACAAGGATCTCGCCGAAAACATGCGCGCCGGCCTCAAGCACGCGCAGTTCCTCGCCTTCACCGGCACGCCTCTCCTCGGGCGCGACCGCAAAACCAACCAATGGTTCGGCGACTACGTCTCCGAATACAATTTCCAGCAGAGCATGGATGACGGCGCCACCGTGCCGCTGTTTTATCAAAAACGCGTGCCCGAGGTGCTCATTCAAAACGACGACCTCAGCGACGACTTTTATGACCTGCTCGACGAGGCCAACCTCGACGAGGCCAAGCAGGAAAAACTCGAAAAGCAGTTCGCCACCGAGCTCGAGGTCATCAAGCGCGACGACCGTCTCGAAACCATCGCCCGCGACGTTGTAGCCCACCTCCCCAACCGCGGCTACCTCGGCAAGGCCATGTTCATCGCGTTGGACAAGCCCACCGCCGTGCGAATGTTCGATAAGGTCGAACGCCTCTGGAAAGAGGAAATCAAGGCGCTCACCGGTCGCGTGGCCAAAGCCGCCACCGACGCTGAAAAGTCCGTGCTCAAACGCCGCCTCGACTGGATGAAGCGCACCCAGATGGCCGTCGTCGTCAGCGAGGAGGCCGACGAGGACAAAAAATTCGCCGCCCAGAAACTCGACATCGCTCGCCACCGCAAGCGCATGTTGGCGCTCGACGCTCAAGGCCACGACATCGAGGAAAACTTCAAAGACCCCGAACACCCACTGCAGCTCGTGTTCGTCTGCGCCATGTGGCTGACCGGCTTCGACGCGCCGACCGTATCGACCCTCTACCTCGATAAGCCGCAGAAGGACCACACCCTCATGCAGACCATCGCGCGCGCCAACCGCGTGACCTCGTGGAAAATCAACGGAGTCGAAAAACGGAACGGCGAAATCGTCGATTACTACAACGTCTTCCGCCGGATGGAAAAAGCGTTGAAGGACTACGCACAGGGCCAGAGTCCCGACGACGAACCCACCGTGCAGGAAAAGTCCGAGCTGTTCCGCCTCCTCGACGAAGCCATCGTGCTCGGCCTCGCCTTTTGTCGCAGCCACGGCGTCCACCTGGAAAAGATCGCGGCGGCGGACGATATTTTCAAACAGGTCACCGCCTTCGACGACTACGCCAACCTCCTGCTCGCGAAGGACGAACATCGTAAGGCGTTCAACGTCTTCGAAAACACCGTCACCAGCCTCTACGAAGCCTGCAAACCCGAGGTGCTCGGCAAGCCCGTCGTGCGCAGCGTGGCCGCCTTCCAATACTTGCGCGGTGTGCTCGATGTCCATGTGGACGAGGCCGACGTCGATGACGTTACCCGCAAAATTGGGGAACTCCTGGACGCCAGCGTCGTGGTGGACAAATCCCGCGTCGCCGAGGGTGAGGCCGGTGAGACCTTCGCGATCACCAAGAAGGGCAAAATCTGGGACCTGAGCAAAATTGATTTCGAGAAGCTCCAACAAGACTTCCGCCAGACCGAATACCGCAACATCGAGATCGCTGACCTCCGCGCCTTCGTGGGAAAGAAACTCGCGGAGATGTTGAAGCAAAACGCCACCCGCACGGATTTTGCCGAGCGCCTGCGCGGCATCATCGAAAACTACAATGCCGGCGGCGTCTCCAACGAGAGCTACTTCGACGAACTCCTCAAATTCACCCGTGATCTGCGCGCCGAATCCGAACGTCACGTCCGCGAGGGCCTCACCGAAGACGAGTTGGAAATCTACGATCTGCTAAAACAGGACAAGATGACGCAGGCCGAGGAAAAGCGCGTGAAACTTGCCGCCAAGTCGCTGCTCGAACGTCTCACCCAAGCCCAGCCCAAGGTGCTGGTGCAGGAGTGGTTCAAGGACGGCCAATCCAAGAAACGCGTCGAAACCGCCGTCGAAGAAGTCCTCCACGAACATCTTCCGGAGACCTACGACCGCGTGCTGTTCAAAGCCAAGTGCGGCGAGGTCTTCGGCCTGATCCTCGACCACGCCAGCCAGGGCAGGAAATGGGCTGCATGAAGGCTCGGATGAGCCTCGTCCACGCAGTCGCTAACTATCCCGCAAAGAACACCTGGATGCGCTGGATCGACTTCACCAGCACGTCGACCTCGGCCTGCGTGTTGTACACGTAGAAACTCGCCCGCGCGGTGCTCGGCAGCCCGAGTTTCTTCATCAGCGGCTGATTGCAATGATGGCCTCCGCGCAGCGCGATCCCGTCCTGATCGGCGAACGTGACGACGTCGTGCGCGTGCGCATCGTGCAGCGCGAAGCTCAAGATGCCGCCGCGCGTCACGCCCGCCCTCGGTCCGAGAATACGGATGCCGGGGACTTCGCTCAGCTTCGCATAAGCGTAGGCCGCGAGTTCGTGGTCGTGGGCGGCGATGGATGGTCGGCCGAGCTCGTCGAGATAGGTCATCGCGGCGTGAAGGCCAACCGCATCGGCCACGTTGGGCGTGCCGGCTTCGAATCGTTCCGGCGACGGCTTCCAGCGCGCGCCTTCGTAGTCTACGCTCACCACCATCCCGCCACCCGTCTCGGCCGGCTCCATTGCGTCAAGCAGCTCGCGGCGCCCGTAGAGCACGCCGATGCCGGTCGGACCGCACATTTTGTGCCCGGAGAACGCGAGGAAATCGCAGCCCATCGCCTGCACATCGACGACGTCGTGGCCGACCGACTGCGCGGCATCGACGACGCTCAACGCGCCAACCGCCCGCGCGCGGCGGCAGAGTTCCTGCGCCGGGTTGATCGTGCCAAGCGTGTTGGAAATATGCGTGAACGCGAAGATCTTGACCTGCTTCGTCAGCAGCGAATCCAGGGCGGCGAGATCCAGTCCACCTTCCGCGTCTTCCCCGACGACCGGCACGTAGCGCAGGGTGGCGCCGCGCGCCTTGGCGAGTTGCTGCCACGGAACGAGATTGGAGTGGTGCTCCATTTCCGTGGTCAGGATGACGTCACCCGGACCGATGCGCGGTGCGAGCCCGGCCGCCACGGTGTTGATGGCCTCCGTGGTGCCGCGAACGAAGACAATCTCCGCCTGGTCGGAGGCATTGATATACTTCGCGGTCCGTACGCGAGCGGCCTCGAAACTGTCGGTCGAACGCATGGACAACGCATGCAGTCCGCGATGGACGTTGCTGTTGTCGCGCTCGTAGTAACGCACCAAGGCGTCAATCACCACCCGCGGTTTGTGCGAGGTCGCGCCATTGTCGAGATAGACAAGCGGCTTCCCGTTCACCGTCTGGTGAAGCGCGGGAAAATGGGAACGGACATCGGGAAAGGAGGACATGGGCGCGATTACTGGATCCGGTCCGGCTGCTTCAAAGCGTCAAGCGTGGCATGCCAGGAGAGCGTGGCACATTTGATGCGGGCCGGGTAGGCGTGAACGCCGGCAAAGGCGGCGATATCAGAGAGTTCCTCGGGGGCTTTGCCCGTCGTGACGATGTCCTTGAATTCTCCAAAGAGCGTGGCGGCCTGCTCTGCCGTCTTGCCCTTGATCAGCGTGGTCATGAGCGAGGCGCTCGCTTGCGAAATCGCACAGCCCGAGCCATCGAAGCCGATTTCGGCGATGCGATCGCCATCCATGCGCAAGTAGACCGTGCAGTTGTCACCGCACGTCGGATTATCCCCGGACGCCACGCGGGTGGCAGTGGGCAGCTTGCCGCGATTGCGCGGTCGCTTGCTGTGATCGAGGATGACCGCTTGGTAGAGATCGGTGAGGTCGGACATGGAAGAACCCGAACCGTAAGCGGGGTCTGCCTGCGAATGCAAATCAGCAGACCGGTTTGGGTCCAGTCGGGGCGCCGGTCTGATTCATTCTGCCATTCGCGCGAGCTTGTTCCACTGAGGTCTCAGGGTGTAGCCGAGGGCGCTGACCTCGGTCCGGGCTCAACCCCGTCCACCTGCGGAGGGCCTCAGCTTTTGGCGGGGCGCCCGGCTACAGCGAAGAATCCGCAGAAATGAATCAGCCCTTCCAGTCTGGGGGAACACGGCCGACACGGCCGTGGCTACACCGTGAGTGCGTGCCGGCGCGGGCCGGCGATCAGCGTGGAGTCGAACTTCATCGCAATCACGCGCAAGAGCGGCACCCCGGCTGGAAGCACCTCAAGGCGGCCGCCTTCGACGCGCACCAAGCCGTCGGCGGCGAGCGATTCGAGCGCACTCCACGACTCCGCCAGCAATTCACGGGCGTTTTGGCCGGTTTCCTCCGCCAGCACCGCGAGATCGAGGCGGCGGTTGCACATGATGCGCATGATCGCCGCGCGACGCAGGCGGTCGTCGTCGGTCAACCGATAGCCACGCTCCACGGGCAGCTGTCCGGCCGTGAGGCTCCCTTTGTAGTCGAGCAGCGATTTGTGGTTCTGGCGGTAGGTGTCGGCCGTCTGCGAGATCGACGAGATGCCGAACCCGTACAGCGAAGCGCCGGCGTGTGTGCTGTAACCCTGAAAGTTGCGATGCAAGGTCCCGGTCGCCAGCGCGCGGGCGAGTTCGTCGTCAGGGCGTGCGAAGTGATCGAGCCCGATGTCGACGAAACCCTCCGCCTTCAACCGGTCGTGCAAGAGCGCAAACATCGCGAGCTTCTGCTCCGGGCCTGGAAGCTGGTTGCGCTGCTCGAAGATGCGCTGGGCAGGCTTGATCCACGGCACATGAGCGTAGCTGAAGACGGACAAACGATCCGGCCCGAGCTCGAGCACGTCATCGACGGTGCGATCGAGGGAGTCCGGCGTCTGCAACGGCAGACCGTAAATGAGGTCCACATTGATCGACCCCACTCCCGCCGCCCGGAGCCACGCGAAGGCTTGGGCGTTCATCTCCTGCGGCTGGATGCGATGGATTGCGAGCTGCACCGCAGGATTCGTGTCCTGCACGCCCAGCGAGGCGCGGTTGAGTCCGAAACTGTGCAGCGCATCGACCTGATCCGCCGTCAGCCGCCTGGGATCGATTTCGGCGCTGATCTCCGCCTGCGGATCGAACTGGAAATGGATCCGCACCAGATCTCGCAGCCGACCGAGCTGGTCCGCCGTGAGAAAGGTCGGCGTCCCGCCGCCCAAGTGAAGCTGGGTGACGCGCCGCGCCGGATCCACGCGCGCGGCGGTTAAACGCAACTCAACCTCCAAATCATCCAAATACCGATCGGCAGCTTCCTTGCGCCGGGTGATGATGGTGTGGCAACCGCAGTACCAACACCGCGATTCGCAGAACGGCAGGTGGAAATAGAGCGAAAGCGGTCCCGCCCCCGGCTGATTGTCGTCGACCAAGGATCGCTCCACCTCGTCGACTCCAAATCCCGCGTGAAAGCGTGTCGCCGGCGGATACGAGGTGTAACGCGGCCCCGGGATCGCGTATTTGCGGATCAAATCGAGATCGAGCGGCGCGGCTTCGCTCAAGAGGTCGGAGCCGGAAGGACGGGAGTCGAACGGTAGAATCATGGCGTTGCAGCAAAGTCCATGATGCCAGAAGGCTGACAGCCCGGCTCACCGGGGTTTGGCGGGGGCTGCGCATATTTTGCGCTGCAGGCCGAAAACGCACTGCGCCGGACCGGGTTGATCGGCGTCGTTCTCGTAATCGTTCTCGTTCTGGCCCGGCCTGGAAAATCGGTCCGATCAGTCGGACCAGACCGATCTGGTTTTAAGCATGGGAATCTACGGAATCACCAATTCCATCCCAATACGCAGGGGCGAATCGACGCCCTGGGGCAACGCGGCGCGGTTGGCCGCAACAAGTTCCTGGATACGTGTATTGGTCGGCGTGCCGTAATACTGGCGGGCAATGCTGTAGAGACTGTCCTTCGGAGCCACGACATGCCTCCGACCGGGCGCCGCGGGCGGTGGCGTGGGTGCGGCCAGGGGCCGCGTCGGCAGCGCCGTGGCGGTCACAGTGCCGGTGTCCAGCGGCGGCCGCGCGACCGGGCGCCCGTCAGCGGCCGCCGCCTCGGAAGCGGAGAGGTTGGCGATGGTACCGCGGGGGGCGGGAGACGTGACCCCCGCGAGGGCGCGCGCCAGCTCTTCCTTCAGTTGGGTGTTCTCGCGCCTGAGGTTCTCGACCACCTCATAGAGATCGTTGCGGACGACTTGATTCTCGAGTGGCTGCGCCGGCAGGGTACGGGCGAACTCGCGCGTCGCAGCCTGAATACGACCGCGCACCAGGTCGGACTTCTGGCCGTTGGGTTTTAGCTCGAGGTATTTCTTGTAATGGTAAATCGCGGCCAGCGGGTCGCGAATCTGCTCATGGTAGATCTGCCCCGCATCCAGATGGGATTCGGGGGCGTCGCCACCGCGCTTTTCGATCACCCGCAGAAAGGCCGCGAGCGCCTCCTGGTTTCGGCCGCTGCGAAGCAGACTGATGCCGCGCGTGCGGTCCGGATCGTCGATCTCCGCAGTCATGCCCACCCCTTGCGGACGCTCGCAGCCCGCCGCCAGCAGCAGCAGCAGGGCGAGCAGGACAAACAGGGACTGCACTTGAAACCGCATCGGCGAGGGAAAAGGGGGTTGAATGCAACCCACCCTCCCCTAAGTTTCGCACTCCGACTTGCTACTCAAACTCTAAATGGCTCTCGCACCCAAATCGGCGCTTGCCCGCGCCCGCGCCTGCATCCGCATTGAGATGGACGCGCTCGCCGCGAGTGCCAGGGCGCTGGACGCAGAGTTCGTCAAGGTTGCGCAGACGATCGACACGGCGGTGCGGGGTGGCGCCAAGCTGATCTTCTGCGGCGTCGGCAAGTCGGCGCACATCGCACAGAAGCTGGTCGGAACGTTCAACAGCACGGGGGTCGCGTCGTGTTTTCTCGACGCCACGCAGGCGCTTCACGGCGACGTGGGCCTCTGCGCCGAAGGCGATGTTGCCATTTTGCTCAGCAACAGTGGCCAGTCCGAGGAGATCCTGCGCCTGCTGCCCCTGCTTCGCCGCTTCGGCGTCACGGTGGTCGCTTGCACAAGCACACCCGGCTCGGATCTCGCCCGCAACGCCGACCTGCGCCTGCTCTACGTTGTCCCCAAGGAGGCCTGTCCGCTGCGCCTCGCCCCCACAGCGAGCACCACGGCGGCCCTCGCGCTCGGCGACGCGCTGGCCATGGTGCTGCTGGAGGCGCGGGGGCTCACGCGTGAGGATTTCGCCAAATTTCATCCCGCCGGCAATCTCGGGCGGGTGCTCTTGTTGCGCGTGAAAGACATCATGCGCTCGGGCGAACGTCTGCCCGTCGCGCCCGATACCGTTTCCACCCAGGAGGCGATCCTCGCCATGACGCGCGCCAAAAGCGGGAGCATCGCCCTCGTGCAACCGCGCACCGGAAAACTCAGCGGCATCCTGACCGACGGCGATTTTCGCCGCAGCGCATTGACCGGCCCCGATTTTCTCTCGAAACCCGTCTCCACCTTTATGACGCGCCAACCGAAAACGATCCGCGACGATGCTTTGGGCGTCGATGCGCTCCGCCTGTTCGAGGCGCACAAGATCGACGATCTCATCGTCGTCAATCGCCGCGGCCAACCCGTCGGCCTGGTTGACGGGCAGGACCTGCCGAAACTCAAGATCGTGTGAAGCCGCCCATCCGCATCGGCATCATCGGCATGGGCGGATACGCCGGCTTGCACCATCAGGCGGTGAGGCGGCTGGAAGAAAAGCACCACGCCCGCCTCGTCTGCACCTGCGACCCGCAGGCGGCCGGGTTTGCCGGCGCGCAGCAGCTCTGGGACTTCGGC
>JBBQUU010000130.1:0-8001 GCA_038212175.1 Opitutales bacterium
AGTGACACCCCCTTACGGCTGGCTTGCCCACCAGTTGCACATGGGAAAACCAGCCTCGGTGCGGGTATACCTTTCGCAGAGGAATTAACTTCTAGCGGACTGACCCCCTGGGATCGGCTCCGACCCCCTGGGATCGGCTCCGACCCCCTGGGATCGGCTCCCGGCCTGCGCTGTCGCTCCGCTCGGCGCACCCTCCGCTTCGCTCCGGGCTGAACGGGCCTGGGTGCGGTAAGAGTGCGACCCCGCCGGCGGCGGCCTGTGCGCGAAGAATCGCGCACGAAGCGGCGCTCCTGTAAGACCCGCGCCGGCAGCCGAGCGCTGCGCGCTCGCGCAGGGGCGGCTCGACGAACCCACCCGAAGACCTCAGGCCTTACCCTTTACCTCCGTTTAAATATATCGTCCTACGGAGGCTGCAATCTACAACCCTTGGTTCAGAGCCATTGGCCATGGTTGTCGTCTCACCGATGCCGGGCCGCCTTCGATCATTCTCATGGTAGAATAGTTCGACAGATGCCTGCTGAATCCCTGCGGCCTTTTCTCCAAAAGGTAAAGGGTAAGGCCTGAGGTTTTCCCCGATCTCCCCGATCTCCGGCGAGACGCGTCCGACAAGGGGAAATCGCAAAGGCGCGTTTGGTGCCGCCCCCGGTTATGGCGACGCGCGAAGATTAGGGATGTCAGTTTGTCGCTGGCGAGCGGGGTTGGGGCAGAGCACCCAGTGCATTTCAGTGACCCGTGGGTGTAAACGCCCAGCCCGGAGCGCAGAACTGGAGGGCCTATGACACAACTCAATGGTCATGAGCCTGTTCAGCGGCGGCAGGCTACTGGCATGCCGGGTGCTGACGTCGGGACGCCGCGAGCCAGAACCGGCGGCGGGAAAACCGGCAGTTTTCACCCCAACGAAAAATCATGATCATGAATTCACCCTTTCCCTTTATCCGGATCGAACGCGTCGCCCCGGAGCTGTCATCCTTGTGACGCCTCAGCCTTCGTTTCAGACCAGACAGCTATCTCCGGCCCGACTCGGCCAACAGCCCCTCACCACGCGCCCCACAATCAGGGGCAAGTTCATTTTCAAGGGCGAGGAAAAGTTTTTGATCAAAGGCGTCAGCTACGGCGCATTCCGACCCGACGAGCGGAAACTGGAGTATTGGAACCACGCCTTGATCGAGCGGGACTTCGCGCTGATGGCTGCCAATGGGGTCAACACCGTCCGGATTCCGCACACCATGCCGCCGGTTTCACTGCTCGACACGGCTGAAAAGCACGGTCTGCAGGTGATGGTGGGGCTTTCCGCCGAGCAATATGTTGGCTATTTGATCGACGAGGACAAGGAGGCTCCCGACATTTTGGGAATCGTGCGGGAAAAGGTGCGCTCGGTGGCGGGGCATCCGGCGCTGCTGTGCTACGGCATCGGCAACGAGATCGGCGCATCGGTGGCCCGCTGGCTGGGCGGGCCGAAAATCGAGCGCTATCTGGAGCGGATTTACCGTGCGGTGAAGGAGGTGGATCCCGATGGGCTGGTGACTTATGTCAACTATCCTTCCACCGAATACCTCAATCTGGCGTTCCTCGATTTCCTTAGTTTCAATGTATATCTGGAGCAACAGGACCGACTGCAGGTCTATCTGGCGCGGCTCCAGACTCTGGCAGGGGACCGGCCCTTGCTGATGAGCGAGGTGGGGCTGGATGCCATGCGCAATGGCGAGGAGAAACAGGCGGAGGTGCTGGTATGGCAGGTTCGGACGGTATTCGAAGCAGGCTGCGTGGGTGCGGTGATTTTTTCGTGGACGGATGAATGGCATCGGGCGGGCGCTGAGGTGGATGACTGGGCCTTCGGGATCACTGATCGCGACCGGCAGGCGAAACCGGCGCTGGCTGTGGTGAAGCGGATGTATGACGAGGCACCGTTCACTCCGCGCCAGGATTGGCCCCGAATCTCCGTGGTGATCTGCAGTTTCAACGGCGAAAAGACGATCCGTGACACGCTGTCTCGCACCTGCGCTCTCAACTATCCGAACTACGAGGTGATCGTGATCGACGATGGTTCCACGGATGGCACTGCGGCGATCGCCCGCAAGTTTTCCTGCCGTTTGATATCTCAGGAAAACCGCGGCCTGAGTGCCGCGCGCACTCGTGGCTGCGAGGAGGCGACGGGGGAAATCGTGGCATATATCGATGATGATGCGTCGCCCGATCCTCACTGGCTCTATTTTCTCGGACACGGATTTCTGACCACGAGTCACGTCGCACTGGGCGGGCCGAACTGCTTGCCGCCGGTGCCGCGCGGCGCGGAAGTCAGCGTGGATCGCGCGCCAGGTGGAGCGAAGCACGTCATGATCACAGATGAGCTGGCGGAGCACATTCCAGGCTGCAATTTTGCGATCCGCCGCGACTTCCTTCTCGGTCTGGGGGGCTTCGATCCCATTTTTCGCGCGGCGGGCGACGATGTGGACATGTGCTGGCGGATTCTGGCGACGGGAGAAACGATCGGCTTCGTTGCGGGAGCCGTGGTCTGGCACCACCGGCGTTCGGGCTGCCGGGCATATTGGAAGCAGCAGTTGGGCTATGGGAAGGCGGAGGCCTTATTGGAGAAAAAGTGGCCGGATAAATATAACTCGGCGGGGCATCATACGTTCAAAGGCCGGATTTATAGCAATGGTGTGGTTAGTTCGTTGTTCCGGCGCAGTGCGGTCTATCACGGCCATGGTGGCTTCGCTCCTTTCCAATCGCTTTATGAGACTTCGTCGGGCGGCATCTGGAGCGTCCTGCCTCTCATGCCAGAGTGGTATCTTCTCATTTTGTTGGTGGCGGGCGCATCCCTGCTGGGGCTGCTTTGGACGCCGCTGTTTCTGTTCGCTCCGCTTTGGATCGGGGCACTGGCGCTCACGCTGATCCATGCCACCGCGGAGGCATGGAGGGCGCAGCTCCCCGGAACAAGTGGCGGGAAATCGGCCTCCCGCGTGAAGATCGCTTATCTCCATTTGATCCAGCCTCTCGCCCGGCTGATGGGAAGGCAAAAGGGTGGCCTTAACGCGTGGCGCCACCGCGGCCAGGCGGGGTTCGTCATGCCCCGCTCATCGGCGACCGCGGAATGGACGGAGGATTGGCAGGAACCTGAAAAGCGGTTGGCGCAGTTCAACGACCGCCTCGTCGCCAAGCGCAATGTCGTCCGTCATGGAAGTGACTATGACCGCTGGGACCTTGAGGTATTAGGAGGCATCTTCGGGAGTGCGCGTTCGATGATGGGTGTGGAGGATCACGGCGGGGGCTCGCAGTATGTGCGGCTGCGGTTCTGGCCGCGGCTGCGTCAGGCGGCGCGAGTGTTGGTGGTTTTTCTGGCTATTCTGGTCCTGCTGGCGGTCTTGGCCACGGAATGGCTGGTGGCCTCCATCTTCGGGATCTTTCTCCTGCTGGTGTTGCTGGCGGCATTTCTGCAATCCGGACGCGCGCTGGCCGCCCTCCATTGCGCCTCGCATCCTCCCGCCGCAGACGAAGTGGAACCTAAAATGCCATGAAGGAGGCGAAAGCGGCCACCGATGTGGCACTGATCGGCCGGCTGCTCCGCGATGCCCGGCCGTATTGGAAGTTGTTGGCATTTGTTTTCCTGCTGGGTTTGATCGCGGCACCGCTGGCCCTGCTGACGCCGCTGCCCTTGAAGATAGCGGTGGACTATGTGTTGGGTGACGCGGCCATGCCCGCATCCTTGGCCGAATATCTTCCAGCCGATCCAAGTGCACTGCTGTTTCTGGCCGCGGTGATGGTGGTGATCATTGCCTTGCTGCAGAATTTGGAAGGCTATGGAAGCTGGCTGCTCCAGCTCTATACCGGAGAGAGATTGGCTTTGGATCTGAGGGCGAGATTGCTGGGGCATGTGCAGCGCCTGTCGCTGCTTTATCACGACACTCGCGGCACCTCGGATTCGCTCTATCGAATCCAATATGACGCGCCGGCCATTCAATACATCCTCATCCAGGGATTGATGCCTCTGCTCACCTCTTTGCTCACGGTGGTGGCGATGCTCGGGGTAGTGATGTATATCAGCTGGCAACTCGCATTGGTGGCGATGGCGATTGTGCCCGTGCTCGTGGTGTTGGGAGAAGTTTACCGCAGGCGTGTCCGGCTCGGGTGGGAAGAGGTTAAAGTCCGGGAAAGCCGGGCGATGGGAGTCGTTCAGGAAATCCTAGGGGCTTTGCGCGTGGTGAAGGCGTTCGGCCAGGAGCACAAGGAAAAGGAGCGGTTTTTGCAGCACGCCAGTCTCAGCTTGTCCCAACAAATGCGGGTGGTTTTTCTGGAAAGTGGCTTTGGGATTCTTGTGGCCGCCATTGTCGGCAGTGGGACCGCGCTGGTATTATATATCGGCGTGGGCCAGGTGCGAGCTGGGGAAATGACGCTCGGTTCGCTTCTGCTGGTGATGGGCTATCTCGCGCAACTTTACCGGCCGGTGGAGACGATGAGTAAAAAGATCGCCTCGCTCCAATCTTCCCTGGCCAGTGGACAACGCGCTGCAGAACTCCTCGATGAGGCCCCCGACGTCCCCGAAACGTCCGGTGCGCGGCCACTCGGCAGGGCCGAGGGAACCTTTGAATTCAGGGACGTCCGGTTTGAATATGTGGAGGGACGGCCGGTGCTGGCAGACGTGAATTTCAGCGTCCCGGCAGGTTCGAAGGTCGGCGTCTCGGGCAAGACCGGCTCGGGGAAAACCACATTGGTCAGTTTGCTCCCGCGCTTTTATGATCCGGTTGAAGGAGCCGTCCTGCTCGATGGGGTGGACTTGCGGGAATACCGGCTGACAGACCTTCGCCGGCAGTTTGCGATCGTGCTCCAGGAGCCACTGCTATTTTCCACCACCATCGCGGAAAACATCGCCTACGCGCGACCGGATGCGAGCCCGCGGGAAATCGAGGACGCGGCACGGGCAGCCAACGCCCATGATTTCATCCGGCAGCTTCCCAACGGTTACCAAACCGAAGTGGGCGAGCGCGGCATGGCCTTGTCCGGCGGTGAAAGGCAGCGCGTCTCGCTTGCGCGGGCATTTCTCAAGGACGCGCCGATCTTGATTCTCGACGAGCCGACCAGTTCCGTGGACCTTGCCAGCGAAGCAGCGATCTTGCAGGCCATGGACCGACTAATGAAAGGCCGGACCACCTTTATGATCGCGCACCGGCTCAACACCTTGGCGAACTGTGACATTCGATTGCATTTCGAAAACGGACACCTCCACCCGGCCGGACCGGCAACCACCCGAAGCTAATGAACCCGACCAACGACGAAAACCCGTGGGGGGCCGGCCGCAGCGAGGTTTCCGCCCCGGCCAATGTCACCCTCGGGAAGAACAGTGCCATCGTGGCCGACGAAATCACGCGCCGCGGCGTATTTCCCCGTTTCCGCAGCCGACGGTCGCCCGCGCTCGTGATCGGTTCCGACACCATTGCCGACGGCGTCGCCTTCAACCTCGGCGAGAATGCGATCGTTCGCATTGGCGATGGCTGCCGACTTTACGATGCCTACTTGATCGCCGAGGAGGAGGTCACGATTGGCAATCGGGTCACCGTCGGCTGGCATGCGACCCTGGTGGATTCCGACCTGCATCCCGTCGCACCCGCCGATCGGGAAATCGATGTCCGCGCCATTTCACCGACCGGCGACGGCAAGCGCATCCTCGGAAAGAACAGCCCGATCCACGTGGGCGACGACGTATGGATCGGGCCGCTCGCGGTGATTTTGAAAGGGGTGACCATCGGGGCCGGTGCTGTCATCGAGCCGGGTGCGGTGATCACCCGCGATGTCCCGGCCGGTGCCCTTATGAGTGGAAATCCGGCCCAAACGGTGGAGGGAGGGCACGATGAGATCTGAGCGATTCATCACTTCCATCAAAAACGATTGGTATGACGGAAGGCTCCCGGAAAATATCGAGGTCGCCCCTACCGCCTTTGTGGAAACAAGTTATAGTTTTCTCCGTTATCGCAGCCGCCGGAGCCCAGGGCTGTTAGTCGGCGAAGGAGCTGCACTTTATGCCCCCGTGCTCGACGTGGGAGAGGGAGGACGGATCGAGATCGGGGCGGGAGCCTTGATTTCATCCGCCCGTTTCATCGCCGACTCGGAGATGATGATCGGGGAAATGACAATGATCGCGTGGGGCGCGCTGGTGATTGACTGCCGCCGCGGTTGTGGGCGCGCCCGGCCGGTCATCA
The DNA here is from genome assembly GCA_038212175.1 of Opitutales bacterium. Classification (GTDB taxonomy): domain Bacteria; phylum Verrucomicrobiota; class Verrucomicrobiia; order Opitutales; family Opitutaceae; genus CAMAXB01. The sequence continues at coordinate 6,192 of JBBQUU010000130.1, forward strand.
TCGGGCGGAATGTTTGGATTGGTTTCGAAGCCTGCATTCTGCCGGGGGTGACGATCGGCGAAGGCAGCGTTGTCGGTGCGCGGGCTGTGGTCCGGGACAATCTGCCACCCTTTTCGGTCGCCGTGGGGAACCCGGCGCGCGTGGTGCGACAGCTTCCCGCACGGTAGGAACCGGGAGTGGCGACTCCAGTATGGGGAACGAAAAAGGGGTCAAACTTTGCACTTTGCACTCGCCCCCCATCTGCAACGCGGAACTATTCGGCACACGGCGCGGTAGCCCGTGTCACGCCGTCTGCTGTCCTACTCCGGCCTGCCCTGCCGCTCCGCTCGGCGCACCCTCCGCTTCGCTCCGGGATGAACGGGCCTGCGTGCCGTAAGAGTGCGACCCCGCCGGCGCACCCTGTCCGCGAAGTCTCGCGCACGAAGCGCCGCTCCTGTAAGACCTGCGCCACCCGCCGAGCGCTGCGCGCTCGCGCCGGGGGGCTCGACCGGGTCAGCCTTTTGCATGCTGCGCGTGGGCGGTCTGCTCCGGATTACAGGAACGAACCGATGTATTCGCAGAGGCCGCTCGCCACCGTGATCGTGAAGCCATTGTTCCCGGGGACGTCGAAAAACGTGCCGGGGCCGTAGCTTTGTTCGGCGGCGCCGCCGTCGAGCACCACCGTGCAATGACCGGCGACGATCTCCATGCGTTCAGGCGCGCCGGTGCCGAAATGATACGTGCCCGGGCGAATCAGACCGAGGGTCTTTTTGGCGCCGTCGTAGAATAGAACGGTATGGCTGACGACATTGCCGTCGAAATAAACGTTGGCCTTGGTGTGGACCGTCACACCGGCGAACTCGATGGGAAGCGAAGACATGGGGAGTGTTGATGTCGCCCGCGGCAGAGCGAGGCAAGCACGCGCGCAAGCGTTTCGTCATGGCGGCATCCAGCAGTCCCCTCGTCCTGTTTGCTGGGATCACTGCTGGTATTCGTCCACGGTGACGCGTTCTTGAAACGGAGCACGTGGCGGCGCGTCGACAAACCGAAACGACGGTTCGCCGATCGCCGTCATATGCCGGATGAGGCGTTGCCGCATCACGTCCACGACGGGTTGGTGGGTGGTGAGCCCAATGAGATTCTTGAGCTCCCACGGATCCGCCTGCAGGTCGTAGAGAAACTGGTCTTCGTAAACGTCCGAGTTCTCCTGCGACACAAACGCGCCTTGCTCGTCCTTCTCGGGCCGCACCACGCTGTATTTCCATCGATGCGTGCGGACGCAGCGTCCGGTCTGGCTTTCGCTGATCTGCGCGAACACCTCCTCGGGCCAGTCCGGGGCGGCACGTCCGCCCAGCAGGGGCAGGAAGGAGTGTCCGGCCATATGCGCGGGGACAGGGATGCCCGCGGCCGCGAGCAAGGTGGGTGGCAGATCGACGAGGCTGACGAGTTGGCGAAGGGTGCCGCCGCCGTTGAAGCCTGGCCCGGAAAAAGCGGTGGGCACGCGCAGAGCGGAGTCGTGACACGTGCGTTTATATTCGTCGTTGCGGGTCTTGAAATGGTTGCCGTGATCGCAGGTGAAAAGGATGATGGTGTTGTCGAGCTGGCCGAGGGATCGGAGCGCGTCGACCACGCGTCCCAGCGCTTCGTCGAGCCGCTTGATCATGCCGCAGTAGCCCGGCCAGTGTTGCGCCGCGTAGCCTTCGAGCTGGGACGACGGGCGTGTGGATTCGCAAGGCGCAAACTGCTAGGCACGTGAGGTGCGTTCGGCTCGCAACCGCCCGACGCTATCTTTGCTCTACTTCGGATCTGGAATGATGAGTTCCATCCCGGG
>JBBQUU010000131.1:0-7934 GCA_038212175.1 Opitutales bacterium
TCATCTTTGCCCCGCAGCGCGATCACCGTCGCCAGATAAGGACACACGACGAACAAGCCCACCCGCACCATATATACCGTCGGCGCATCCCCTTGCTCTAATAAAGGCGAGGAGCCCACCAGATGCGCGATCAACGCCCCGACTCCAATCCCAAACGTCACTGCTGAGAGTCCGCGCAACGAAAAGCCTTTCAACAGAATGTCGACGAGCAAAACCAGCAGGCCGAGGCACAAACCCACCGCCAGCCCGATCGCGGGATGGGTTTCTCCGGCGAAAACCGTGTACGACACCAGCCATCCAGCGGCGGCACAGAGGGAAACAAAAACCAGGCGGATGGGAAGAAGGGTATTATCCATGAACAAGGGCCGCGATCAGCGTGAAACCACCACGAAGACTGCGATCGGGATTCCAATCATCAACGCCATTAAAACATACAGGATTAACTGCATGCGACGGGCTTTTAGCTTTTCAGCCTCGGATGGTTCCATTTCGGTGCAGCCGACCAAAGCCACCCACGTATGACAACGCAATACTGGCTCGTGAAATCCGAGCCTGACGCCTACGCCTTTTCCGACCTCGTTCGCGACCGCCGCACCGCTTGGACCGGCGTGCGCAACTACGCCGCGCGGCTTCATCTTAAGGCGATGCGCCCCAAGGATCGCGTCCTCTTCTATGAGAGCGTGACCACCAAGGCCGTCGTCGGCATCGCGGAAGTCACCCGTGCGGCTTTTCCGGATACCACCGCGGACGAGGAGGGTTGGGTGGCCGTCGAATTAAAGGTCGTGGCGCCACTGGCCAAGCCGGTCACGCTAGCGCAAGTGAAAGCGCATCCCGCGCTGAAGGACATTCCCCTGATCCGGCAGAGTCGGCTTTCCGTCATGCCGCTCGCTCCTGAAGTCTTCGAGCAAATCATCAAACTCGGCAGCGCGTGACGACTCCACCGGAGTCGCGGCGCCGGCCAGTCCGGCGATCCCCGCTCGACAGCCCCTGACGTTTTTGCGTGCCTGCGATCATGCCGCCACTCGCCCAACTCACGATTCTCGCGCCCGGTTTACTGGGCGGCTCGGTCGCGCAGGCCGCCCGGGCGCGCGGCGTCGCCGAACGCATTGTCATCTGGGCCCGCCGGCCCGAAGTCCGGCTGCGTTTGCGCGCGCAATCCTGGTGTGATGCCGTTGCGGATACACCGGAGGAGGCCGTTCGCGGCGCCCGACTCGTGGTGATTGCGGCGCCGGTCGATAAGATCGTGCCGCTGGCCCAGCAGATCGCACCGGCCCTCGATCCAGGCGCGATCGTCACGGACGTGGGCAGTGTCAAAGGCGACATCGCCCGGCTCGGAGCCGCCGCGATGACCGGTCGGGCGCACTTTGTCGGAGCCCACCCGATGGCCGGATCCGAGAAAACCGGCTGGGAACATGGAAGCGCCGCTCTGTTCGAGCGCCGCACCTGCTTTGTCACTCCCCTCGCCGAGAGCGATCCGCTGGCCGTCGCTGCCGTCGTGGAATTCTGGGATGCCTTGGGTGCGAACGTCACGACGGTCAGCGCCGACGAGCACGACGAGATTGTCGCACACATCAGCCATCTTCCCCAAATCATCGCTTCCAGCCTGTGCACCTTTCTCGCCACCAAGAATCCAGCGTGGCGTCAGCATGCCGGAGGCGGCCTGCGGGACACCACTCGGATCGCCGCGAGCGACCCGCAACTCTGGCGCTCGATCCTCGAGCAGAATCGCGACGAAGTGCTGCGCGCCCTTCGCCAGTTTCAGGATGAGTTGCATGCGTTTCAGGTCGCATTGGCGAACCGCGATTTCGCGGACGTCGCGGCCCGGATCGACCACGGCCGAAGCTACCGGAACCAGTTTCCCCCGGGTTGACGAAACCGGCTTGAGCGAATTCAACGGGAACGGGGTGTTTCACCCTAAATTCGGTGGTTCAGATTAACCACGGATGACACCGATTGCACGGATCCAGAGGATTACTGATAGCGAGGCACCCAGCCGCAATTCACCCGCAAGGTGAGGGACTGTAATTTATAATGGCCTGGTAATCTGTGCTCATCTGTGGAATCTGTGGCTTCAACTGCATCCAGGTTGAACAGAAGGTAACGAAGAAAACGAAGGTGTGCGCCAGGAGGATTGGATCTTCGTTTCCTCCGTTACCTTCTGTGCACACCGGAAACAGCGAGGAACCAATCTGTGGATCCAACTGCGGGTTCCAGGTTCACAGGCGCGGACAGGAGGACGAAGGCGAAAACAGGAACGGGAAATTTCCGAGCGGACATCGTTGCTGCAAAAACAACTTGGCGCTGAAGAGCGCTTTCCCGAGAGTACGCAACTCATGCCTCTGCCCGATTTGCTGCCGATTCAGCCATTTACCCGTCCCGCGCGCGGGAATGTCACTCTGCCCGGCTCCAAGAGCCTGACAAACCGCGCGCTGCTGCTGGCCGCGTTATGCCGTAAACCGGTCCTGCTGACCGGCGCCCTTTTCAGTGAAGACACGCGGCTCATGGTCGAGGCGCTGCGGCAGTTGGGCTTCACCATTGAAGACGATGCGACCGCACTTACGGTGCGTGTTTCGGGCCAGGCCAGCGGCTTCTCCGTGCCGGAAACCGACCTGTTGGTGGGCCTGGCGGGCACGGCGGCGCGTTTTCTGACGGCCCTTTGTGCGGCGGCTCCTTCTGGAGTCTACCGGCTCGATGGCGTGCCGCAGATGCGACAGCGCCCCATGCGTCCACTTATCGAGGCGCTGCGCTCGTTGGGCGCGACCATCACGTGTACCGGCGAAGAAGGTTTTTTTCCGCTTGAGATTCAAGCGAGCGGCCTGGCTGGCGGCAAGGTCACACTCGACGCCAAGGAGAGCAGCCAGCTCCTTTCGGCGTTGCTGATGGTCGCGCCTTTGGCCCGTGAACCCGTTGAGATTGTCCTCCTCGATGGCGTGCGCTGGCCGTTTGTGCGCATGACGACCCGCTTGATGGAGCAGTTCGGCCAGCCGCCGCTCGAGGAAACGGAGGATAACGCGTTTCGCATCAATGAAGGGACGCCTTATGCGTTGCCCGGCGCATCGTTCGCGATCGAGCCGGATGCGACCGCGGCGAGTTACTTCCTGTCGCTACCGCTCGTCGCCGGCGGCGCTCTCACGTTTCCCAATCTGCGCGGCGGCTTGCAGGGTGATGCCCAGTTTATCGAGGTGCTCTACCGCGTCGGACTCGATGGCAACACCGCTGCCAATGGCGTGACCTTCAGCGCCGGCTCGCCGCTCGAGCGCCATGGCGTGGCGCAGGACTTTAGTGCCTTCTCGGATACATTTCTCACCTTGGCCGCGCTCGCGCCGCTGCTCGATGCACCGACCCGCATCACCGGTATCGCGCACACGCGCAAACAGGAAACGGATCGCGTCGCCGGCATGGCCCGCGAACTCAAGCGGCTCGGCCAGGACGTGGTGGAAGACGAGGACTCACTGACGATCACGCCCCGTCCGCTGCTCGCCGGGCAAGTCATCGAGACGTACGAGGATCATCGGTTCGCGATGAGCTTCGGCATTCTGGGCTGTCACGACCTCCACGGCGATGGCCGTCCCTGGCTCACGATCAAAAACCCGGGTTGCTGCGCCAAAACATTTCCCAACTTTTTTGAGTTGCTGGAGTCGTTGCGCCAAAATTCGTTGGCCCGCTGATGGCCACCTCCGCTTTTATCCTCGTTGCCATCGACGGCGGCGCCGCTTCGGGCAAGTCCTCGTCTTCGCGCACGCTGAGCGAGCGCTTCAATCTGCTGCATGTCGACACCGGTTCGTATTACCGCGCGCTCACGGCCGAACTCCTCCGGCAAGGCGTGAATGCAGACGATCCGGCCGCGGTAAAACAGGCCTTGGATCAGCTCAACCTCGGCACCCGCGTCCAGGACCGCTCGGCCCAGATGGAGATCGGCGGCCGCGTCGCGGGCGAAGAGATTCGCAGCCGGGAAGTGAACGCCCACGTTTCCCACTTCGCCGCCATTCCCGAGGTGCGTAACGCGCTGCTCGCCTATCAACGCAGTCAGGCCGACGTGGCGCGCGACCGGGGGTTTCAAGGGCTCGTGATGGAGGGCCGCGACATCGGTTCCGTGATTTTTCCCGAGGCCGATTTTCGATTCTTCCTGCACGCGGATCCGGTCGAACGTGCCCGCCGTCGCGCCAACGAGGGCCAGGATGACTCGATCTCCGAGCGCGACCGGCTTGATTCCTCCCGCAAGACGTCCCCTCTCGCCTGTCCCGAAGGCGCGATCTCGATCGATAGCACGCACCTGACTCTACCCGAGGTCGTGGAAACGATGGCCGCACGTATCGCCCCAAAACTCGCACCAACATGAGCCGCGCCTTTCCGCAGATGCAGATGCAGCCCGTGTATGGCCTCTGCCATTACGTGCTGCGGGTGATGTTCGACCTGTTTTTTCGAGGCGATGTGGTGGGCGTGGAAAACGTTCCCAAGCGCGGCGGGTTTCTCCTCGCGGCCAATCACGCCAGCTTCCTCGACGGGCCGATGATCGGCTGCCAGATTTCACGACAAGTGGCTTACTTCGCCCGCAAGACCTTGTGGAAAGGAGGCATCTCAACATGGTGGCTCGATTCCGTCGGAACCATTCCCGTCGATCGCGATGGCGGCCAAGACGTAAGCGCCATCAAACGCGTCCTCAAATCCATCAAGGCCGATTGGGGTCTCATTCTGTTTCCAGAAGGCACACGGACCATCGACGGCAGCCTCCAATCCGCGAAAGCGGGCGTCGGTTTCATCGCCTGCAAGACCCAGGTTCCCGTCGTGCCCGTGCGGATCTTCGGCTCATTCGAAGCCTACGGCAAAGGGCGAGGCCTGCACCTGGGTACCCCCGTATCGATTGTATATGGCCGACCGATCCCACCCTCGGTCTATGATGACCCCAAAGCCGGCAAGGAACGCGCGCAAATCGCCAGCGAGCGCATCATGAGCGAGATCGCCCGTCTGCAGATGCCAGCCCGACAAGTGATCTGACCCGAATGACGCTAAGTTAAAGCTGGTTTCCAGAGTGGCAGCGGCGTCCCACCGCTGTAAGTAGAGCCGGGACGGCTCTGCCACTTTGGTTTAACTTAGCGTCACTCTCATCTGACCCGCCGTCGCGCCCGCATCGGCAGCAGGCGTGTCGGCCAACCATGAGTCTGCCTCATGGCCGCCACAAAAAGGATTCAACACCCTCATTCCGCGAAACGTCGGGGATGGCACCACGACTGCTCCCAGCGTGGGCATGATCCCGCCCGTTTCTAAGAATCCTTCCTCGGCCGGCGGCCCGTTTACTCCCGAACAGCAACAGTATCTCGCCGGCTTCTTCGCCGGGATGAATGCCAGCGGAATCGAACCGTTTGTCGGCACGGATCCCGCCGGCCGAATCACCGCCAGTCCCGCGACGGGCGGATCGACTGGACCTGACGGAAAGCCTCTCAACCTCGCGGCCACGCCCGCGGAACCGATGGTGTACGGCACTCCGATCAGCGACCTGTGCAAAGAGGAACGCTGGAAACACGAAGAGAACCCCCTCGACGCCTGGGACCGCCTCTTGAAACACGCGGAGGAAGACAAGCTACCCGACGCCGAAAACACCTACCGTTTCAAAACCCACGGGTTGTTCTACGTCGCGCCGGCGCAAGACAGCTTCATGATCCGCCTGCGCGTTCCCGGCTGCGAACTCAGCGCGGTGCAACTCCACGGTTTGGCCAATCTCGCGCACGAACTCGGCGGTGGCTGCGCCCATATCACCACCCGCGGCAACCTGCAGATCCGCGAGTTCAAACCGCGTGACCTCCTCGCCGTGCTCACGCGCGTGCAGGAACTGGGCCTCACGTCCAATGGCGCAGGCGCCGACAATATCCGCAACATCACCGCGTCTCCAGATAGTGGATTCGCCCCCGACGAGCTGATCGATGTGCGTCCGTACGCCAAGGCCCTGCATCACTACATCCTGAATCACCGCGATCTGTTCGGGCTGCCGCGAAAATTCAACGTCGCATTCGACAACGGCGGCAGCATGTCCGTCGCCGCGGACACGAACGACATCGGCTTCATCGCCGTCCGGATCACGGAGAAATCCCGGGCCAGTCTAGCGGCTCCGCCTACCGGCGGCCCTCATGAGCCAGGCGTTTACTTCCGGGTTCAACTCGGAGGCATCACCGGACACAAGGATTTCGCCTGCGATACCGGTCTGCTGCTCAAACCGGCCGAAGCGGTTGCCGTGGCCGTCGCGATGATCCGCGTGTTTGCCGAGAACGGCTATCGCACCGATCGAAAAAAAGCCCGGCTCAAATACCTCCTGGAAAACTGGGGCGTCGAAAAACTTCTGGCAGAGACCGAACGCAAACTCGCCTTTCCGCTCACCCGCGTCCCCCTCGAAGCATCAGAGCCGCGTCGCCCCGTCGAAAAACACGCCTGGCTCGGCGTGCGCAAACAGCGGCAGCGCGGACTCAACTCCGTCGGGATCGGCATTCCCGTCGGTCGGATGTCCGCCAAGCAGATGCACGCGCTCGCCGATCTCGCCACGCACTACGGCACCGGCGAACTGCGCCTCACCGTCTGGCAGAATCTTCTCCTGCCGCACGTCTCCGACGCCTTCGCTGAAACCGTTCGGCGCGGCGCCCAGCGTATGGGCTTCTTCACCGAAGCCTCGCTCGCGACCGGCGGCATCATCGCCTGCACCGGCAGCCGCGGCTGCAAATACGCCGCGGCCGACACCAAGGCCCACGCGCTCTCGTTGATGAAATACCTCGAGGGCCGCGCCGCCGTGAGTGCACCGGTGAACATCCATTTCACCGGCTGCGCGCACTCGTGCGCCCAACACTACTGCGGCGATGTCGGCCTCGTGGGCGCAAAGCTCGGAGACGGCACCGAGGGCTACCACGTCGTGCTCGGCGGGGGCATGGACCAGGAACAAGGGATCGCCCGCGAAATCTTCCGCGGCGTGCGTGCCAGCGAAGTGAATACACTCGTGGAACGCTGCTTCACCGTCTTCGACGCCCGCAAACAGCGCGGCGAGAGTTTCGTCCAATGGACCCGCCGCCACAGCGTCAAGGAACTGCAGGAGATGTTTTCGAGCTGAGGGACCGGAGCGAGGCGCGGGCAATAAATTACCCGCATCCGACCTCCCGCCCCACCCCACTTCCTTCCGCCGACATCACCGACCCGCTGGCACCCCCGACTCCAACCACGCACCAGAACCTCACTCGTTCGAGCCCCTCGCACCTTTCCTCCTCCCATGCCTTCCCTCCCGCTCGTTCCTGACTCCGCTCCGTTCAGCTCCGAACAACGGGCCTGGCTCAATGGCTTTCTGGCGGGAATGCTGTCGCGGGCGCAAGGGACGCCCGTGCCGGCACCGACCGCCGCGGCTACGACGCTGGCTCCGCTCACCATCCTCTTCGGGTCACAGACCGGCACCGGCGAAGCACTGGCAAAACGGACGGCCAAAGCAGCCGGCCAGCACGGTTTCGCCGCCACGGTGATGGATCTCGCCACACTCGATCTGGCCAAACTTGCCAAGGAAAAAAATGTGCTCGTGATCACCAGCACGTACGGCGACGGCGAACCCCCGGATAACGCCCGGGCACTTCATTCCGCCCTCGCATCCGCGGTCGCCAGCCCCGCCGCCTCCGACGGAAGCCGCCCGCTGCGCTCGCTTCGCTTTTCCGTCTGCGCCCTCGGTGACACCAACTATATCCAATTCTGCAAATGCGGTCAGGACTTCGACGCCTGGCTGGAGCAACTCGGCGCCACCCGCATCGCCCCGCGTGCCGAATGCGATCTCGACTACGAAGCGGCGTATTCAGCTTGGTTGGACGCATCGCTGCTCGCGCTGCAAGCGGCGAGCCCGGCCGCGACGGCGTTCACCCCGCCTCTCACCGCCGCACTACCCAAACCAGAGAGTATCACCGTCGAGGATACGGGCTACT
>JBBQUU010000132.1:0-7717 GCA_038212175.1 Opitutales bacterium
TTACATTCCGACGAATCTGATCTCGATCACCGACGGCCAGATCTATCTCTCGCCTTCGCTGTTTGAATTGGGCGTGTTGCCGGCGGTTGATGTGGGAAAGTCCGTCTCGCGCGTCGGCGGCAAGGCGCAACGCGCCGCTTACCGCGCCGTGGCCGGCGACCTCAAGCTGGCCTACGCACAGTTCGAGGAGCTTGAAACCTTTGCCCGTTTTGGCGCGCGGCTCGACGACGACACGCGCAAAATTATCGAGCACGGCCGGCGTATCCGAGCGTGCCTCAAGCAACCCGAGTTCGCGCCGGTGTCAGTGCCCGCACAAATCGCCATCCTGCTGGCCTTGACGGCGGATCTCTTCGATCCGATGCCGTTGGACAAGATGACCGAGGCTCAAAAAGCGGTCCGCGAAGCGGCGGCAAAGATTCCTCCGGAAGTGTCGGCGCATTTTGAAACCGCCGACAAGTTGAGCGACGAGGATCGCAAAGCGATCATCGACATTGCCCGCCAGGCGCTCGTGCCGTTCCAACCGAAACCGGAAACCGCCGCGAAGCCCGGCGACCCCAAGCCTGTGCGAAAAGCCGAACCCCAACCCCCACCGGACTCCAAGTCCGACGTTAAACCAGCAGACAAGATCGCAGCAAAACCCAGAACCGGGCCAGAAGCCGAACCCGAACCGGTGCTCCCAACTGAGATCAAATCCAAAGCCGATGCTACGCCGGCCGCCACGGAGAAGCCATGAGCGATACCACGGCGAGTCTGCACCGGAAAATAAGCAGCGCGGGAGATCTCCAATCAGTTGTCCGCACGATGAAAGCCCTGGCCGCGTCCAGCGTCGGCCAATACGAGAAATCGGTCCATGCATTGGGCGACTACTATCGCACGGTCGAACTGGGGCTGGGCGCGTGCTTTCGGACCAGCCAGCCTGTGACTCCGGGCGTGAAAAGGACAGGGCCCGGTGAAGCGACTGTGATTGGAGCGGTGGTTTTTGGATCGGATCAGGGGCTCGTTGGTCAGTTCAACGACCTCGTCGCGGACTTCGCGATCGAGGCCCTCGCCGCGCTCCCCGGCAAACCGCACGTTTGGGCTGTCGGCGAGCGCGTGCATGCGCGGCTGGCAGATGCAGGCGTGACGCCGATCGGCCTCTTTGAGGTGCCAAATTCCGTCAAGGCGATCGCGCCGCTTGTCGGACAAATTCAGCTCGAGAGTGAAACGCATCGGGCGAAACGCGAGTACACGCAGCTCTATATTTTCCATAATCGCCCGCAGGCCGGTGCCCTCTACGAGCCGGTCAGCCAGCGCTTGCTGCCGCTCGACGCGGCTTGGGCCGATGGTCTGGCCAAAAAGCCGTGGCCGACCTCAATGCCGCCCGAGGTTATGGGCGACGGCACGACGATCCTGCGCGCGCTCCTTCGGGAGTATCTCTTCATCTCGCTCTTCCGGGCCTGCGCCGAGTCCCTCGCGAGCGAAAATGCCAGCCGGCTCGCGGCCATGCAGCGGGCCGACAAGAACATCGACGACCTACTGGAGACGCTGCACGGCAATTTTCACCGGCTGCGCCAGAGTGGCATCGATGAGGAGCTGTTTGATGTGATATCCGGCTACGAGGCGCTGTCCACCGGTCCCGCATCCCGCACCGGAAAGCGGCCGCTATCAGGCAACCGGCATGCCGCAGGGGGGAACCCCGAACGGGGTCAGGAACCCCGAACGGGGTCATGCCGTTACACGTAACAAACTCGGCTTTGGTGGCTGATTCAGGGCGGGGCGGAGGTGGCTCTTGAAGCGGGGGAGGGATGCCCCCTTGCCGGGCCGCCGGGTGATTCGCGATGGGAAGTTCGGGATGGCCGGTCGGCCGGGAAAGCCGTTCAATTGCTGGTCGGAGGAGAACTTGAGGACGAGGCTGCAGACTCGGCGCGAGCTTATCCCAAACAGTCCCGGGGTGAGCGGGGTCAAAAGACCTGACCCGACCTGATCGATCTCAAGAGATTGTAACGTGTAACGGCACGACCCCTTTTCCGGCCCCCCTGTGTTTACAGCCAGCTGTCTCAGCGGGCGATCACGTCGATCCCGCGAAGGCCGAAGAGAGGGGCGGCGGCGAGGAGGTGACGGTCGTTGGAGTGGATCTCTGGAAAGCCCGCCTCCGCAGCACTGGCGAGATGGAGCGCGTCGGCGGCGCGCAAATAGACGGTGGCGGGGGCGTGGCGAAACACGGCGGTCACGCGGTCAAGGTGGGCCTCGGTGATGGGCAGCCAGTCGAGGGCACCGGCGGAGTGGTCGGCGACGAGCTGAGCGATCAACGCCTCCACGTGCGCGGGGGTGGCGGTGCCTTCGCGGACTTTGCGGTGGGCGGCGGCGATGAGTTCGGCGCGGCCGTGGAGGGAGCAGACGAGCACGTCCACGGTGGCGGCGTGGGCGCGCACGGCATCGGAACCTGGCTCTGGCCGGTACAGTTTTAGCAGGTAGGCAGTATCGAAGTAAGCGGCGATCATCGCTCGTCGCGCTCGGCGGAGACCGCGGCGGTCGAGTCGTGCCCGTCGGCAAACGCACCAGCGGCAAGGGCGGACGCGTAGGCGGGTTGCAGGGGGCGAGTCGCCCAGTAGGAAGGACCGGAGCGCGGCGGGGGGGATGGGGCAGCCTCCTCGGCGGCGAGGGCCTTTTCGAGGAGTACCATGGTTTCCTGCGTGACGGAGCGTCGATGGGCGGCGGCGGTGCGCTTGAGCCGGGCGTGGAGCTTGGCTGGCACGGACTTGATAACGAGCGTTGGCATGGTGGATAAAAGGAAGCAAAACGCTTCCTTTGGCAATGCCGTTGGTCTAAGCGGTGTCGTGCCGGACTTCAGCCTGTAAATCGCGAGGAGGGATTCGAGTTTGCCGTCAAAGACACGGTTGGCGGCGTCGGAAGCCTCCGATGTCGCGCCAGCGGCCCTCGTTGAAGGATTCTCGGTCGATGCCGGACTCCTTTTGGAGCTGCTTACCGATACGTTCGAGCCACTTGCGCTGCGGCCACCGAGCAAAGGGGGGGCGGGCCGAGCCTTGTCACTTTTTCGGACTCCTACCGGGAGATTCACTAAGTGACGAGGCTCGGCCCGACCCCGTCCGGTTCGATAACCCCCCCCGTGGCGTCAGCCCGCCGGGGGATACTCGGCGAGGGCTTTTTTCAGGTGCGGCACGAACCGCTTGCTGAACTCGATCGAGTCCGGACCCGACAGGTGCGACCACTCCGGACAGGTGAATCCGGCGAGATCCGGGTAGTCCTCAAAGTGAATCGCGGGGCTGCCCGCTTCGGCGACAAACCGGTCCCAAAACGCGGCGCGCGGCGTCGCCTGTCTCTCCACATCCTTGATCCACTCCGTGTGCGGAAACCTTACAAACACGACCTTTCCTCCGCGGGCCGAGATCTTTTTCACGGCCGCAGCAGTGCCCGCAAAACGCGCCTCAAGGGATTGCTGCATCATCGCGCCAAACTGCTCGGGCGGAATCCACGTTGGTGGCGGCGGGGGAAGAAAGAGGCGCTGCCAGCTCGCCTTTACCGCCCTCTGCATGGGGCTGCCCTCGGGCACGCAGGCGTCGAGCATGGTCGTTCTGCGCTCGCGGTCCATCGTCTGAAAAGTCGGCGGAAATCTCGGGGGAACGAGTGCTCCAGGCCGGTTGGAAATCGGCAGAGCGAGAAGGAGGTTGGCGAGGTTCAGATCTTCCGCGTTCAGGAAAGCGAACCGCTCCTCGAGAAACATCGATATGTGATGGCCGAATCGCTGCGCCGGACTCCGGGTCCGGTGGCGCTCAAGCGCATCGATGGAGGCGGCCAGCAACGGACCGCCGGGAGCCGTCCAGAGCGCGGGCAGGATGCTGCAGATAACGGTGCCCTTGAATTCCTCATCGTCGGCGAGGTTTTGGAGAATCGGGTAGCCGCAGCTTCCCGCGATCGCCAGTTGTATGGGGCGCTTGCCGAGCCCCGCCTCGAGGGTGTTGAGGTCGAGGTCAAACAACGGACGCGAATCGCCGATGATGACAATCGAGTCGGACTCGACCGCCGCGCGGCGGTCGGCCCACACATCCGTCGTGTCATTGACGTCCGCCAGATAACCGCGCGAGCGGGCGTGCACCTCCCATGCGGCGGTGCACGCGGCGGTGAGCAGCGCTGCGACGATCCCTATCCGACCCCAGGCAGCCGCGGGGATGATTCGTTCAAAACTGGAAGTAGATGAAGGCATTGGCGCTCCCTTGGGTTACGATGAGTGAGATGAGCATGAAGGCCCAGATGCCAGTGAGGGCCCACCTGGGTGTGCGGGTCGCCACTGCTTCGATCGAGCGGTCCCGCATGAGCCAGTGGGCGCCGAGCAGGAAGACGGTGATGAGGCTGACTTGAAGGATTTCCCGGGTGGAGAGCAGCAAGTCTCCGGAGCCGGTGATGCCGACCATCGACTCGATGATCCGCATGGCGGTGCCGAAGTCGGTCGCACGGAAGAAGACCCACGCGAAACAGACCGCCACGTAGGTGGCGAGAGCGATGAGTATCTTGCCAAACACCCCGGAGAAGAATCGCGGATCGCCGAACAGGTTTCGCAGCGTGTGCTCGACCACAAGGTAAAAGCCGTGGATCAGGCCCCACACGACGAACGTCCACGCCGCGCCGTGCCAGAGCCCGCCGAGGAACATCAGGACGACAAGGTTGATTCCCGTGCGAAAACTTCCAACGCGGTTGCCGCCGAGCGGGATGTAAAGGTAGTCGCGAAGCCACGTGGAGAGTGAGATGTGCCATCGTCGCCAAAAGTCGGAGAAGCCCGTCGCAGCGTAGGGAAACCGGAAGTTATCCGGCAGGTAGAACCCAAGGCACAATGCGAGCCCTATCGCGCACGTGGAGTATCCGGAAAAATCGAAGAATATCTGCGCCGAGAATCCAAGCACGCCCGCCCACGCATCGAGCATGGCCAGTTTCCCGCCGTAGCCGAACACGGCGTCCGAGGCACCCGCAAGCAGCGTGTCGGCGAGGACGACCTTTTGGAAGAGGCCAAGCGTCAGCAGGAAGACGCCCCAGCCGAACCGCCCGGCGTGCGGACGCGTCGGGCTCACGCATTGCGGGAGGAAGTCGACGGCGCGCACGATCGGGCCGGCGACGAGCTGCGGGAAGAACGAAACGTAGAGCGCGAAATCGCGGAACGAGGACGTCGGCTGCAGCTTCCCCCGGTAGATGTCCAGCGTGTAGGAAAGCGTCTGGAACGTGTAGAAGGAGATGCCGACCGGCAGGATGATATCCATGTGCGGCGCCCGGTATTCGATTCCGACCTGGACGAGGAACCATGCGAAGTTCTCGGTGAGGAAGTTGCCGTATTTGAAGAACCCGAGAAGCCCGAGGTTCGCGACGAGACTGATCGCAAGCCAGACGCGCCGGCGAATCGCGGACGTCTCGACGGCCATCCCCGCGCCGGCGAAATAGTCGACGACGGTCGAAAAAAGAAGGAGCAGCGCGAACGGCGGATTCCACGCGCCGTAGAACACATAGCTGGAGACGAGCAGGAGATTTTTCTTACCCCCCCACGAGCGGATCGCCCAAAAAAGGGCGACGACGACGATAAAAAACACAACAAACGTCAGCGAGTTGAACAGCATGGATCGTCTTGGATCGATTGCTCACGCTCACGAAGCGCCGGGGGTGATCGGCGGACCGAAGCGCGATCTGATGGGTTGAAAATGGTCTCAGGTGGGTGGCCCGCGGTCGGGGGTGCCTCGAAAAAAATGAACTACCGGCAAGAGGGTCAATTCATTATCCGGAAATCGGCGAGTGCCGGCTTCTCAGCCACGCCACCAGACCGGACGCCAGCCGCCCGACTTCGGCTCATGCGATGAGGTCTTCTTTCCGCGCGAAAGCGAGCAGTGGTCGCCCGCGTTTTACGCAGCAATCCGAAGGACCCTCAGATTCGTCGTCGGTTCGTGAACGCGCGTCGTTCAAGGGGTCCGGCCAAATCGGCAACGCCGTCTGCCGGCGGGCAAATGTCGCCTTAATCGCTCGGCGGAGCATGGGTCCATCAAGCTGGAATCGACGCGTGAGAAACCAGCCAACGCGCGACGCGGTGGTCTCTTTTCCATGTGCATGAAGAACAGCCGCCCGGTGACGATGTCGCCGAAAATATATTTGTGCTGCAGTTCCTTGATCGGGCCGTCGTAGACGAAGCCGCCGCTGATGGCCCGGCCGTCGGTGTGGTCATATTGGCCATGAGGAGGACGGTATCCCTCGAGCTCCGCCGCGGTCGCGGCGCGGACGACCTTGGCATCCTCCAAGACGTCGATGAAAGTCGTGCCCTCGAGCCGGTTCCAACCGTAGTTTCCGCCCTTCTCGATTAGATTTACCTCCTCGGCGTTGCTTTCGCCGATGTCAGCGAGGATCAGTCGTTTTCCGCAGGACAGATCCCAGCACATGCGGTGGGGATTGCGGAAGCCATAGGCCCAGATCTCCCTTCGCACCTTCGGGTCGGGATGGTTGGCAAAGGGATTGTCGGGGGGAATGCCATAGTGGCCGTTGGCCGCATTGGTGCCTCGCGGATCGATGCGCAGGAGCGTGCCCAGCAACGAACGCGGGTGGTCGGCCAGGTGTGGCATCTTCATGTTCACCGCACCGCCGTCGCCCACGCCGATGAAGAGCAACCCGTAGTCGGGATCTCGCTGGTCGGTCACCGGTGCGAACGCGAGGTCGCCCCAGCCGTGAGTGGTGGAGGGCATCTTGCCGCGGAGGACCTCGCGGCGCGTGCCCACGAAACCTTCCGCCCCGAGATCGGTCGCGCGCCACTCCGATACCACCCAGTGCAGAGTCGGGAGTTTGTTCTCCAGCAACGTGACGCCTTCGTAGAAGTCGTCGTTGATCGCCGGTTGTTTTTTGTCGGACTCGGCATGCGTGGTGTAGATGAGCCCGTTGCTCAGAAATTCCGGATGAAACGCAAAACTGCCGAGCCCGGTGCCGATACCCGGCTCGAAGACAAAGTCCGGGAGTTGGTCGCGGAGGTCCAGATAGACCCTGATCATCCGGTCCTGGATGCGGTAGATGATACCCATCTGGTCGCTGATGAATATCGCACCGTCCTTTCTCGGACTGGTGCGCAACGTCGCGATGCCCTTCTCGGGACGGCGATTCGGGGCGAGCGGGATCTGCACGAAATCCTCCAACTCGATCACGAGGCCGGACTTTGCCACGGCCCGGATGAGCGGGGTTCCGGGCCCGGCCGGCTCGAGGCTGATCGCGAAGGGCTTGAGCTTGGCCACCTCCGCCTGGCGGTCGACGTAGGCGAGAATCGCCACGATCTGTTCCTCGGGCAAAGCTTCAAACGGCGGCATCACGACCTTGTAACGCCGGAAGAGTGCGTTCGCGCGCGGATTCCCGTCGGCGATGACTTGGGCCGGATTGCGGATGTGCTGCAGGAGCTCGGTTCGGGTCAGAACGTCGGTGACGCCACCGAGCGGCGGGCCGATGGCATCGCCACCGAGAAGGTGGCACGACGCGCAGAGCTGGGTGAACAGCGTCTTCCCCTGCGCGAGCGTTGGCTCGTCGCGCGGATACCTCTTCGCGGGCTGGTCGGGCTGGGGGGAAATCGGCGAAGCCAGTTCGGCGCCGAGCGCAGGGGCGGCGACGGCGCAGCAGACAATCAGCCGGCGGATGGCCCGGGGAAATCGTGGGGTGGGCATCGTAACTGAAACGGAGATGACAATTCTGATGGGAAACTCGATTCCAAATCGGCCAC
>JBBQUU010000133.1:0-7356 GCA_038212175.1 Opitutales bacterium
GGGCCGGTCGGTGGGCGACTACCTGCGGCAAGTGGTGAAGGTGCGGGGCCGGGTGGCGGCGCTGCTGGTGTGGGGCCCGGCGTGCTACGCGCTCAAGGATCGGGACCGGTGGATCGGCTGGAGCGCGAATCAACGGGTGGAGCGCCTGAAGCTGATCGTGCAGAACCGCCGTTTCCTTGTCCTCGGCGAGAAGGGACAATGGCCCAACCTCGCCTCGCAGGCCATGGGGGCGGCGCTGCGGGCGCTGCCGGGGCAATGGCAGGAGCGCTTCGGCTACCGGCCGCTGCTGGCCGAGAGCTTCACCGATCCGGAGGCGTATGCGGGCACTTGTTACAAGGCGAGTAACTGGGAAGCGGTGGGCTTCAGCGCGGGCTACAGCCGGCACCGCGCCGACTTCTACGTGGCCAACGATCGGCCCAAGCGTTTGTGGCTGCGCGAACTCGACCCGCAGGCCCGGCGGCATTTGCGGGCGGCCGAGTTGCCCGCCGCGTGTCAGCCGGGGCTGACGCCATCGCCCGGCGGCGTGCTGCCGTTGCCCCAAGCGCCGATGCTCTCCCTGCTGGAGGCGTTGCGCTTGGCGCCCGATCCGCGGGCCAAGAACACCCGCTTTCGTTCCGGCCCGGTGCTGACGATCGTGGCCATGGCGCTGCTCGCCGGGCGGCGCGAGATTGCGGAGATCGCCCGCTTTGCCACGACGCTCAGCCAAAAGCAACGTCACTTGCTCGGCCTGCCCCGCAAGAAAACCACCCGGGCGTTTTATGAGGTGCCCACCTATTCGGTCGTCTACGCGTTGCTCACGCGGCTCGACGCGGAGGCCTTAGCCGCCCACCACCACGCATGGTTGCAAACCCACGCCGACGCGCTGCCGCAAGCCCTCGCGTTGGACGGTAAGTTGATCCGCGACCACATTGGTTTGCTCACGCTGGCTCAGCATGAAGCCGGCGCGCCCCAAGCCGTCGCCATTTGCGATCAGAAAGAGGTCACGCCGCGTTGCGAGCAAACTGTCGCCACCGCGCTCCTCGCGTCGCTCCTCGCGTCGCTCCCCGCCTTGGATAACAAGACGATCACCGCCGACGCGCTGCACTGCCTGCGACCCAACGCGCGCGCCATCGTGGAAAAAGGCGGCGAGTATCTGCTGCAGATCAAGGGCAACCAGCCCAAACTGCTCGCGCATGCCAAGGCATTCGACGCCTTGCCCAACACCCCCTTTTTTTTCAAAGCGCCTGTGGCCACGGCCGGGTCGAACACCGCGGCGTGTATGCCTTCCCCCTTGACCCGCTCGAAGCCGACTTCCCCTTCGCCCGCAGCCTGATCGTCGTGCGCAGCGAGCGCACCGTCAAAGCCACCGGCCAGACTTCCCGCGAAAGCCGTTTCTATCTGTCCAGTGCGGAACCCGGGGAGCGCCGCCCGGCCCACTGGCACGCGTTGATCCGCGGCCATTGGGCCGGGGTCGAAATCCGCAACCATTGGCAGCGCGATGTCTTTTGGGGCGAAGATCGCTCCCGCACCCGCAACCCCAACGCCCTCGCCAATCTCGCGCTGTTGCGCAGCGCCCTGCTCACCCTCCTGCCGTGTCACTTCCCCAGCTGCCCCCTCCCCATCGTCAAGGAACAGCTCTACTCCAACCCTGCCGCTTGCCTTCGCCTCCTCCGCTCCAAATGAGCTCAAAACAAAAGACCCTGGCAACCTGACCCCCTCGGCTGGCTGCGCTAAAAGAAAACGAGCGAAGCGAGCGTCGGATGCCCATGCTTTGATAGTAGGCCGTCACTCCCAGTTCTGTTTCGCCATCCGTTTCACCAACTCCCCGACCAGCGGATTGGGGAACCGACGGCTGGGGGTGATGGCGTAGAAGGTCTCACGAATCTCCATGATCCGATGCGTTTCGACCAGAACACCGTCTTCAATCTCGTCGCGCACTACCACGGGGGGCACCAGCGCCAGACCCTCTCCCTCCCGCGCCAACAGACGGAGCATGGCCATGTCGTCCACCTCGGCCATCACCCTGGGACGCACTCCCGCCGCAGCCGTCAGGCGATCAAAAGCCGCGCGGGTATGGCTCTCCATGCTGGGCAGGATCACGGGCACGTCGCGAAAGTCTTGCGGAAAGCGCAGCTGCTTTTTTTTCCATGCGGGCACTCCGACCAAGCCGACCGCCTGCTCCGCGAGAAGGTGACTGTGCCAGGGTGTCTCCGCGTCGCGTCGCGCCGGTGAATTGGACAGAACCAAATCCACATCGTGGGCGTGCAATGCGATCAGCAATTCCCGTTGCGCACCGGAGCGGATCACGACCTCGATCTCCGCCCGATGAAGGACAGGCTGAAGAAACTCCACTTGGAAGTTACGCGACAAAGTTGCCACAGCGCCCACTCGCAGCACCTGCCGTGCGGCACCGGGCGCGCGGTTTCGCATGACATCCATTAATTCCTCGCCGGCGCGGCCGATGGTCTCGGCATACTCGAACGCGACCCGCCCCGCCTCAGTCAGGCGAATTCCGCCGCGCCCGCGGTCAAACAGTTTCTGCGCCAAACTCTCTTCGAGCTTCTTCAACTGGATGCTGAGGGCCGGCACCGAGAGGTTCAGCTTTTCAGCGGCGCGGGTGACACTCAGTTCGCGCGCGATGACTCGAAAATAGCGAAGGTGATGATAATTCAAAAAGGCGGGCATGCTAGAGTAGGTTAAATTAAATATAACATCTGATTAAAAACCATGTAATAGACTAAAACACAAGCCGCAGCTATTATCCGCACCGATGACACCGTATGTTTACGTCCTTCTGCTGGCCCTCCCGGGTCTGCCCATCGCCGCCGGATTGATCGCTCGTGGTCACCAACCTGTCCTCGCGGGCCGGCTGGTCCGCTGGTCTGCCGTTAGCGCGGTGGGTCTGGCGGTTCTGGCCGGGGTTCTGCTTTTTTTGTATGGGCCGCAGACCGCCCGCTGGGCGCCCTTCGGTGAGGACGCGGCCTTCGCGTTCGCGCTGCGGCTGGATGCCGTCTCGGCACTCATGGTCACGCTCGTGACCTTTCTCGGGTCGGTGGTGCTGCGGTTTTCGCAGCCCTACCTCGCGGGCGATCCAAACCAAGCCCGTTTTCTTTCGTGGATGAGCCTGACGTTGGGCTCGGTCGTCGTGCTGGTGCTCTCGGGTCACCTGCTGCTCCTGCTGGTTGCCTGGATAGCCACCAGCCTTTGTCTGCACCGGCTTCTGTTGCACTACCCCGAGCGTGCCGGTGCGGTTTTTTCCGCTCGCAAGAAATTTGTGGTCAGCCGGCTCGGCGACGCGTGTCTGCTGGGGGCAGCGCTGATCTTGCACGCTCATCATCATACCTTCGATCTCGAATCTATTTTTGCGGGCGTGGTTAACGGCCGGACCGAGGGCGCCGCGTCCGCCGGTCTGCTGTTGGCTGGCTGCGCGATGTTGAAGTCGGCGCAATTTCCCTTTCACAGCTGGCTGCCGGATACGATGGAGACACCGACCCCGGTATCGGCCTTCATGCACGCGGGCATCATCAACGCCGGTGGATTTCTGGTGGTGCGTTTGGCTCCGATCTTCGCGCACGCCCCGCAAGCCTCGCATCTCCTCGCCGTTGTTGGGGCACTGACTGCGGCCTTTGGCGCCATCGTCATGCTCGCCCAACCGAGTGTGAAGCGGGCCTTGGCCTACTCTACGATCGCGCAGATGGGATTCATGATCCTGCAATGCGGTTTGGGCGCCTACGGGCTGGCGCTGCTGCACATCGCGGCGCACTCGCTCTACAAGGCGCACGCTTTTCTCACGGCCGGTTCCACCATCGGGGCGATTCCGCGGGCGGCGGTGCCTCTGCGCACGCCTGCGCTCACCGTGGGCCTGCTCGTGGGCGGACTCCTTGTCGCGCTGGGCGCAACGGCGGCGCATGTGTTCGCGCCCACGATGCCGACAACCCCGCGTGTTTTCGGCGTCGTCCTTGCGCTCGCTGTCGCCTACGGCATTGCGCGCGCCTGGTCATCCGGGGGAGGAGCGCGCACCATCGTGCGTAGCTTGATCGCGGGCGCAGCCATCACGGGGTTGAGCTTGAGCCTACATGCCGTCGCCTCATCTCTGTTTGCCAATTTGCCGGTGATCCATACGCCCATGATTTTGCTCGTCGCGGTGGGGATGATTTTTGCCGGACTCTTCCTGTTTCAGTCCCTGCTGTGGCGGACGAATCAGCACCCGGTCGGCCGTCGCCTCTACGTTCACGCCCTGAACGGATTCTACATTGGCACTGTCTTCAACCGAATCCTTAGCCGGCTCTGGCCGCGTCAATCCACCCCATCTTCAGTCCATGCCCAACAAACTGCCGGCACCATCTCCCTCCATGTCCAACAAACTGCCGGCACCATCTCCGTCCATGTCCATCATGAAGTCCCCCTCAAAGCCGAATAGTTCGGTCTTAAACACCGAGCTTGCGGGCGCACTCGAAGCCGCGCTTCCGCGCATTCCTCCACTCTGGCCCCTGCGTCATTTCGTGGCGGTCAACCCGTTCGTCGGTCTCGTCAACCAACCCTTTCCTGTCGCCTGCGCTTTGCTGCAACGCAGCCTGGGCGCGGCCCCGCTGCAAAGTCCCGCCGACTACCGCCGGGCCTTCGACGAGGGCCGCATCGCCGCTGCCGATCTCGATGCCGCTGGCGATGCCGAGTGGACCTCGGCCGCCCTGCTCAAGGCCCTGGACGAGGCGAGCGGTGAGACCATACCCGCGCCTCTTGCCACCGTGGCCGATTGGCTCGATCAATCCCGCCCGCGCGCTCACTGGAGTGTGTTCGTCGTCGAGGAGATTTCCAAGTGGTGTGCCGTGACCTTCGACGAGAATCAGACCACTTGGAATAGTCCTTGGAAAACGAACGGCCTCTATGACGCATGGCGCGAGGCCGCGATGCATGATTACAACCCGGAGGCTTTCGGCCTATCTGGATTCCGGTCCTTCGTGGCTTCGCTGCCGGTGGAAACCGATGCGGCTATCACGCAGTGCCTCGCTATCCTCGAGCCGCAATCCGTGGAACTCGCCGACTTCCTTCACCGTCAGTTGGCCACCATCGCGGGATGGGCGGGCTATGTGCAATATCTGGTGCGCGAAGACGCCTTGAGAGGCCGTCCTAATCCCGCCCTCAAAGAACTTCTCGCCATTCGCCTGGCCTACGATGCGGCGCTGTTCCGGGCCTTTGCCCTCGACGCGTATGTTCAGCCGGAATGGAGCCGGCACGCAGTTCATGGTTTGAATTTGAAGCGCTACGCCGCGCTCGCGCGTTGGCAATTCGCTTACGAGACTGGCTACCAGCGTCGTCTCGGGCTGGCCCTCGCCGCTCAGCCTGCGGTGGACTCTGCCGCCCGACCCGCTGTTCAGGCCGTGTTCTGTATCGATGTGCGTTCGGAGGTTTTTCGCCGCCACTTGGAGGCGGCGCTACCGGGCACGCAGACCATCGGCTTCGCCGGTTTCTTCGGGTTTCCCGTGGCACATCAACCCGCCGGGGCAACCGCGGCTGCATCGCGCTGTCCCGTGCTGCTCGTTCCGCCGGTCAACACCCGTGAGCCTTTGTCCGCTGCGGCCGCCGCCGCCGCCATCTCTGCCCGGGCCGAGGCCGGAGCGTGGAAAGCATTCCAAAATTCGGCCACGTCCTGCTTCTCGTTCGTCGAATCGGCCGGCCTCGCCTTCGGCGCAACGTTGAGCCGGGCCCGCAAGCTCAGCGGCCCGTTGTGCTCGCGGGTCGCGCCCGACTTCGAATCCGCCCCGCTCGGAACCCGCGCAGGGCTTGCCGCCGGTGCCCTCAGGAACATGGGGCTCGTTCGCAACTTCGCCCGCACCGTGCTCATCTGTGGTCACGGCAGCCAGAGCGCGAACAACCCCTATGCCTCCGGCCTCGACTGCGGTGCATGCGGCGGCCACGCCGGTGACATTAATGCGCGCCTAGCTGCGGCCACCCTCAATGATCCGGAGGTCCGCGTCTCGCTCGCCCAAGAGGGGCTGGTGATTCCGGAGGATACTTTCTTCCTCGCCGGACTGCACAACACCACGACGGACGACGTCATTCTTTTCAATTTCCACACCGTGCCGGGCAGTCACTTGGTCGATTTGGTTAATCTGCGACGGTCGCTGGCCGTCGCGGGTGCGGCCGCTCGTCGCGAGCGCGCGCCCTCGCTGGGCCTGTCCGGTCTGGCCGAAGATTACATCGACGCCGCCGTGCGCGCCCGGGCGGTCGACATCGCCCAAGTCCGGCCGGAGTGGGGCCTCGCCAACAATGCCGCAATCGTCGCCGCACCACGCCGCCGCACGGCAAAACTCAAACTCGACGGCCGCGTTTTCCTCCACGATTACGACTCGGCGGCGGACCCCGAAAGCAAAGTGCTCACTCTCATTCTCTGCGCCCCGGTCGTTGTCGCCAGCTGGATCAATCTGCAATACTACGCCTCGCGCATCGATCCCGTGCGCTACGGATCGGGCAACAAAGTTCTGCACAACGTCGTGGGCGGTCTGGGCGTGGTGGAAGGCAACGGCGGCGACCTGAAAGTCGGACTACCGTTGCAATCCGTCCATGACGGGGAGCGATTTGTCCACGAACCCCGGCGGTTGGCGGTCTACATCGAAGCGACTCCCGCCAAGATCGCCGCCGTCCTGGAAAAGAACCCGGAGGTAAAACAACTGTTCGATAATGATTGGCTACACCTTTGGGCGATCGAAGGGAACCAGTGTTACCGGTATCGCGATGGTGTATGGCGAACAACACCGAATGAACAACCCCAATGACAGGAAAAGACCGAATTACCCACGCCGGACCGTATCGCAGCCGGACGGCGGCGCTCGCCACCCAGCACGGCAAGGAGCGCGTCGTGGCTCGTCCTCTATGGGCGGCGCTCGGACTCATCGTGACCGTGCCCGCGGAAATCAACACGGACCTGCTAGGAACCTTTGCCGGTGACGTGAAGCGCACAGGCACACCGCGGGAGGTGGTGATCCGGAAGGCGCGGCTTGGCATGAGTGCAAGCGGGATCAATCAAAGGGGTCAAACTTTGCGCTTTGCACTGGTTCAGTTGCTATGAATTTGTGACGCAAGGGGTCAGGGGCATGGCACGAAAACTCCGGTTGGAATATGAAGGCGCGGACCTGACCGACGGGGTGAGTCCGTGAATCGCAATTCATCTCTCAATGAGCCGCCCATCGCTGATGAGGAGGCTAACAATTCACGGACTTGTACCCGTCGGTCAGCCTTCGAGTCCTTCGAGGGTGCGAGCCGGTGAGGCTTCTGTTCCCCACCTGACGGAAATGTCATGAGCCAAGCGTTGCAATGCGTCCCGCAACCGCACCACTGGACGCACGCACCGGTTTGGTGTCTACCCCCCAAAGATCATCA
>JBBQUU010000134.1:0-7330 GCA_038212175.1 Opitutales bacterium
GCGATCATTAATGCTTCCATCATACTTAGAGAATCGATTCCCAAGTCTTCGCGTAGCAGCAACGGCCCGGCGGCATGAAGGAGCTTGGGGCGCAGATCACGGTCGACATAGTGCTCCAGCACACCACACACGACACTGGCAGCGTCGCGCGCCTCACCCGTTTGGCGAAATTTGCACGCCGCGTAGTAGGTCGCCGGGGAACACCGCTTGAGTGCATCGCGCAGCCGTGGATCGTCCAAAGTATTCAAGTTATGAATGGCGCTCACAGATCGTCATCCGTCATGACAATCACCGGGCGCTGATCCGCTACTCCGCCGCGTCAATCACGTCGAATTTCACCTGACGTCATCCGCCCATGACCCGTGCGCCTTCCGCGCAACCTCGGATCAAAAGGTGGACGTAAGGGAAAGTGAATACACGCGGCCCCGCCAGTCGCCGTAAACCTGCACCCCGGCTCCGGCTGCGGCATGCTCGTAGCGGGGAAACGGGAATGCGAACACATTGTTGACCCGCAGTTGCAGTCGCGTCCCGCCGCGCAGCCACGGAACCCAGCGGCCCAGTTCGCCCTGCACGTAGGCGTCGCATTGCCAATAAGGGCGAATGCGATCGCTGCCGTGGCTCCGGTGTTCCACCACCGGGAGCATGCGCGAATGAAAGTAATGGCCGTCCACGCCGAACCCGTGGCTTTGATTGGACCAGCCCGCCCCCATCTTGGCGCGAATCTTCAACAACCCATTCGCTCCCCCTTCGGGATGTTCCAGTTCGTCGACAATGTTGGCGCCGGGGACCAGCAGGCGGGTGTAACGTGAGAAGTAGATCGTGCGGGCATAGAGCTCAAGCGTACCGCCGAGGCAGTCGGTCCAGGCGTAGTCGAGCGAGGTGTTCCAGTTGTGCGAACGCCGCCAGGCGGCGTTGATGGATCCCGTGAATACGGTTGTCACCACCCCTTCACGATCCGGGTTTTCCGCCGTGGGCGGCCCGCGCCAGACGCGGTCCGGGAACAAGGGTTCGAGATTCAGAATCGTCTGGGCATCCAGGTGCACGAGTTCGTTCACCTTGTTTGTATCCACGAAATCAACACTTGCCCGGAAGCGATGCACCTCGCCGCGACGAAAGAGGACCCCGGCCGTCTGCGTCACCGCGCCCTCGGGGCTGAGGTTGGGATTGAGGACTTCCTCCTCTCCGACCCGGTAGCGGTCGTCTTGCACCGGGTCAAAGACGTCGGTCCGATCCACTCCAATGGGAGCGCCACCGCCAGCCGGTCGGACAAGGGCGAGGCGGGCCATTTGCGGGCTGGGGTAACGGCTCGAGGTACTGACACTGCCGCGAACTGTAAATCCGGCGGGCAGTTGTGCCTTGAGCGCGAAGGTCGGCGCCAGGTTGGTTTCACGCGACTGGTTCGCCGCGATGTACCGGACGGCCAGGTTAGCATCCAGTTTTTGAATACTCGACGGCCGCCAGCGTGATGGCAGCAGCGGCGCCTGGAGTTCACCGAAGATGCTGTAACGCTCGATCGCGCGTCCCTGAAAGCGCAACGGCTCGGCGGCGAGGGTGTGATCGGAGTACCGGCGTTCATCGGTGAAGCGACGGAGTTCATTGCGGCGATAATCGGCGCCGAGGTTGAGTATGGCGGTCCCGGTGGGTCCGTTCAGCGCGTGATTGGTCGCACGCACGGCCGCATCGATGGCCGAGTAATCGCCGAGGGTTACGAAGCGTCCCGGACGTCCCCGGTGGATCAGGACCTGATCATAAAACTCCTGGGGCGGCGGATGCACCTGGGTGTCACGCAGCGGGTGGTAACGGCCGGCATCCACCAAGTCCTGCCACCGGTTGTAATCCGCGCCGGCCAGTCCGCGATACTTGGCGATGTTTCGACCGTATTGGGTGTCGAGCAGGACACGCCAGTCACGCGGCAGCAGCAGCAGGGCGCTGAGCACGCCGGAGCCGAACTCGAGTCGGGCTTCGCTGTATTTTTCCCCGAGCTTCCATGCGACTTCATTCAACGACACCAACGCCTCCTGGCCAAACGGGTTGAAAGGAGAATCCGCGCGCAGGCGCAGGTCCGCCGCCAGCACGTCGTATCCACGATTAATGACGGTTTGGGTGAACGTTCCGTCGAACGCCAACTGAAGCCAGGGGGTGGCGTCGAAGACGGCGGAGCCAAAATAAGCGGTCCGCCGCTGTTCGCGGCCGTACGGGGAGTCCACACTGTCGAGCGACGACATCAGCCCCGCCGGCGCGTCGAAGAGCGTGAAGTTGCGCACACCTTCCCGGCCTCGAAACGCGGACAAGCCACCCGTCCCATCGGCGCCGGGAGGCACAGAGGTAACCGACGCCGTCCCGGGACCAAAGAGGGGCGGAGGAAGCATCGGCCTGATCTCCTCGTCATCAGTTATCGGATACGCGCCGCGGACATTCGGCGTCGCGCGGTAAAGCGAGCCCTGCAAGGCAAGCGCGGGCGGCGGACGCGCCTGCCGAAAACCGAGTTCATTTTCAGTAGGCGGCGTGACCTTGGTGAAACTGGCGTTGAAGCGGACGCGCAGCTGCCCGCGCAACAGCGAGCGCGCGTGCATGACGGAGGCGGACGATTGCGGCGCGTCGTAGTCGGCGATCGCGTTGGTGTAGGTGAGAGCGACCTCAGTTGCCTCTGCATCGACCCCCGGGCGCAACACGATGTTGATGATGCCACCGACCGCGTTGCCACTGTAGAGCGACGCGGCGGAGACAGGAAGCACTTCCACCTGTTGCACCAGGCTCAGCGGAATGAAATTCACGTCGGGTGGGAGGGTGCCCGAAAGACTCGTCAAGGCTTCCGGCAGCCGGCGACCATTCACGAGGACAATCGTCTGATCGGAGCCGTAGCCGCGCAGGTTGAGGTTGGTGCTTCCGGCGGTAAACGTGGGCGCAGTCCCGTCCTGCTCGGGTGGCCGAATGGCGGCGTCGCCGTCCAGCAACTCGCGTTGCAGGAACTCGTTTAGGCTGACCACTCCGCTGCGCGCGATTTGATCGCGGTTGTAAATGGTGAACGGGAGTGCGTCGTTTTCGGTGCGGGCAAGGTCCAGGTTTCCTCCCGCCACCCGTGGTCCCGCTTGGGCTTCACTGCGATCGAACGGATCGCGCCGCGTGGCCTTGTCATTCACCACAAAAGGAGCGAGCTTCGCGGGGTCCTGGGCGGCCTGCAAGATGTGTGCCGGCAAGGTTACCACCTGGTCGGCCTCGATCTGGACATCGATGAGTTGTGAGGCTTGAAAACCCGTGGCGATCGCGATGAGTCGATAGTTGCCCGGCGGGATCGCGCTGAGCTCAAACGCACCGAGCGCATCCGTCCGCGCGACGTGCCGCGTGCCATGAAGTGTGACTCGCACGCCGGGGGCTCCCCATCCATCCGCGCCGAGCACGGTGCCGCGGATTGTGCCGACGGGCCTTTCCTCCGAGATTACGACGAAACGGTCCCGACCATTGGAGCGAGGGCTGAAGCCGGTCCCGTGCAGCAGATGTTTCAGCGCGGCCACCGGGTCAAGACGACCTTGCACCGCGGTGGACCGCACCTGGCGCAGGGCGTCGAACGAGAAGAGCACCTCGATTTTCGTTTGCTTGGAGAATGCGAGCAGCGCGTGTGCAGCGGTCTGGGAGGGCAGGTTGAAGTCGATTGCGACATCCACGCGACTGACTCCGCCGGGGGGCGTCTCGAGGGCTCCGCTGGCAGCCCGCGACCCGGGGACAAGGGCGCAAAGAAACGCGACAACACTCAGAGGAAGGTGGAAAACCAGGCGCACGGCTCGAGTGGCTAGCTACCGGTGCGAGGAGCGATGGACACTGCGCCGTTCAGGTCGTAGCTCACTTTCACCGGTAGCGCCAATTCGAGGGCAGCGAGGAACGCCGCGAAATCATCCAAACCAAAACGCCCGCCCACGCTCTCGTTCGCCACGGCCGGTGACACGGAGATCCTCCGGCCGTGGTAGCTGCCGAATCGCGCGGCGACGAGATGCAGTGGAACTCCATCAAAAACAACCGCGCCTTCGCGCCAGGCGAGCGTGTTCTCCACTGCATCGCGGGTTAGCATCCGGACCGCGACCCCACCGGGGCCCGCGGTGAGTTGCTCGTCCTTGCCAAGTGAATACAGCCCGGAACCGGGCGTATCCGTGGAGCTGTTCGGGCGCACTTGAACGGAGCCCTCGACCACCGTGACTTCGAAATCGGTTCCGGCAGCTTCGTGACGCACGTTGAAAACCGTGCCGGTGACGCGGACCGAACCGTTCGGAGTTTCCACGATGAAGGGACGACGAGCGTCCTGGGCGACAGAGAACAACGCCTCACCGCTGCCGAGCCGGACTCGTCTTTCGTCCGGTGAGTTTTCGAAGCGCAGACTGGTGTGGGCGTTGAGTTCGACCCGGGTGCCGTCTGCCAGCGTCAGAGCGTGTCGCTGGGCGACCGCGGTCGCAACATTCTGCACCTCCGGAGCAGGTCGCGTGAACGATGTGACCACGACGATTGCCGCTGCGGCCGCAGCTGTCAGCGCCACGAGATAAGGCGACATCCATCGCCGTTGTCCGCGGAACGGAGGAGGGAGAGTAAACGCGCCGGTGGCGACAAGTTCGGGCAGCCGTTCTTCGAGATCGGCGGACAGTTGGCAGTAGTCTGAAAGTGCGGCGCGATGGGCCGGATCCTCGGCCAGCCAAACCTCGAGAGCGAGTCGCTCGGGCGTGTCGAGAACGCCACCGTCAAGACGAGCCGCCCAGGACGCGGCTTGTTCGTCGACGACCGAACGAGGGTGAGCGTCAGAAGCGTTCATGAGATAACCTTGGCGGATGACGAAGGGGCATTCGACCGTGTCTGGCGTGACGCTTCGGCGGGGAAGGCGGCCCGCAACAGACGGAGGGCGCGAATGTGTTGCTTTTCAACCGTACTGATCGCGATGCCGAGCCGCTCGGCGATTTCCTTATGGGAAAGAAGTTCGACTTTGCGCAGGAGCAAAACGGCACGGCATCCTGGGGGCAACCCGGCGATCGCCTCCTCCAGCAAGCGCAGTTCCTGCCGAGCCATGACCTGCTGGGCGACGCCGGGAGAGCTCGAGGCCGCGTTGTCGTATCCATTGTTTTCGCACGTGATCGGGGAGATGCTCCGCCGCTTTAGCCGGTTGATTGCGAGCCGGCGAGCGGTGGTGTAAAGCACCGCTTCCGCATGAGCGGGTGCGGGTCGTTCAGAGCGGGGAAACACGCGCACGTACGCGTCATGAGCCACATCCTGCGCCTCGGTCGTGCTCCCCAGCAGCCGCGTCAGATAACGGCGCAGTGGCGCCAACGTGGCCCGATAAAGAGAGGCAAAGTCCCGTCCTGCCTCGGGCTCGTCAGACATGACGATAGCGGGAGCGTCGACCGCGGGGGCGGCACGGCTGGGGAGGGACGAAGGCAAACTTGATTTCACAGCTAAGAGTCATGACAACCGACTGGACCAAACCCGCTATTCACCTGAATCATCTGGGACCACTTTGTGCCATCCGCGGACGTAGCCGTCGAGCGAGCAATCGTTTTCGAGCGCCGTTCACTCGCGGAGCCGCGAGTCGATGATCAAGGTGACGGGGCCGTCATTTACCAGCGCCACGTCCATTCGCGCCCCGAAGCGTCCGGTGGCAACAGGACGTCCCAACAAAGCGGAGGCGAGAGCGTTGAATGCTTCGTACAAGGGAATCGCGACGTTCGGCTTGGCCGCGTCGTTGAATGAAGGGCGGGTGCCTTTGCGTGTACTCGCGAACAAGGTGAACTGGCTGACGACGAGCAGACCACCGCCGACCTCGACGACCGACCGGTTCATTTTCTCGTCCCGATCTTCGAAAATCCGCAGGGCGCAAACTTTGTTGGCCAGCCACTCGACGTCGGCCGTGGTATCGCCGGGCGCGATCCCGAGCAGAATCAACAATCCCCGACTGATTTCTCCTGTAGTCTCGCCAGCCACCGTAACTCGGGCTGACGAGACGCGCTGAATCACTGCGCGCATGACTTCAGAAGATGAAACGCATCGTTCTCAGCGGGGCGGGGCGGAGCCGATTGCCGTCGCGCCGAACGAGCGCGCATCACGGCATCAACCGATGCGGTTCCGTTTCGGCCTCGTAATTCACGCCGGCCAACCCAAAGCCGAAGAGCTTCAAGAACTCGGTTCGATAGCCTGCGATGTCGGTCTCGGCGGCGAGGGTTTCCGTGGTGACGCGCGGCCAGATTTCGCGAACCGCTTGCTGGATTTCCGGGCGCATTTCCCAGTCGTCGATCCGCACGCGACCGGCCTCGTCGAATGTCGGCGTGTGCCCGTTATACATATGGGTGAAGAACAGCCGTTGAATCTGTTCGATGCAGCCCTCGTGCGTGCCCGCCGCCTTCATGATCTTATAAAGAATCGAAATATAGAGCGGAACGACCGGAATCGCGGAACTGGCCTGGGTCACGAGCGCTTTGTTAACCGAGATGAACGCGCGTCCACCGCGCTTCAGCTTCAAAAGGGAGTCGATGTTCTTGGCCGCACGCTCAAGATCGTTCTTGGCCAAGCCGATGGTGCCGTTCTTGTAAATGGCCCATGTCACTTCGGGTCCGATGTAGGAATAAGCGACGGACTGCACGCCGGGAGCGAGGAGGTTGGCGTCGGAGAGGGCGTTCATCCACATCTCCCAATCTTCGCCACCCATCACTGCGAGCGTATCCGCGATCTCCTGTTCATTCGCGGGCTCGATCGTCACCTCGGTCACGATTCCCTTGTCGGTGTCCACGGTCTTGTTGGTGTACGACGCGCCCACGGGCTTGAGCGTGGACTTGTGGACGGCTCCGGTCTTGGGATGCGTTCGGCGCGGTGAGGCGAGTGAATAGACGACGAGATCAATTTGACCGAGGTCAGCACGAATCAGGTCAAGCGCCTGCTGTTTGATCGCATCGGAAAAAGCATCACCGTTGATGTTTTTCGCGTAGAGTCCTGCGGCATGAGCGGCGTTGGTGAATGCAATGGTGTTGTACCAGCCGGGAGTAGCGGGGCGGCCTTCTTCGGATGGGCGTTCGAAGAAAACCCCTAAGGTGGCGGCATTCGATCCGAACGCAGCGGTGATCCGGGAGGCGAGCCCGTAGCCCGTAGAGGAGCCAATCACGAGGACCTTCTTCGGTCCGCCGGAGAGCGCCTCCTTCGACTTCACCGAGTCGATCCATTCCTGCACATGCGCGGCGCATCCCTCGGGATGAGACGTGACGCAAACAAATCCGCGGACCTTGGGTTTCAGTATCATCGCTAGAGGTTTCTTGGACGGGGAAGCGCGTGACAAGGTCCAAGTAAGGACCGGTCCGCCGAATCGTGTCAC
>JBBQUU010000135.1:0-7255 GCA_038212175.1 Opitutales bacterium
GCTGACGCCGAGGGCGTTGTGGCATTCGCCCATGTCACTCCAGTCGAGGACAAACACGCCGCCGTCGGGTCCCGAGCTGATTTCGATGCCGCGAAACCACGGGTCTTCGGAAAGGAAAAAGTCGGGGCCGTGGCTTCCGACATAGCCCGAGCCGCGGCGCGCGAGGATCTCCTGATTGGCGCGGCGGCCGTGGAAGTTGAGTGTGTACAGTTTATTCCGATACGCCGCGGGCCAGTTGTCGCCTTGATAGATCATCATGCCGGCGTGGGCATGACCGCCGCCGAGGGAATTGGCGGCGCCGTCACGTGACTCCGTCCAGCTTTGCGCAGTATCGAAATGCCAGTGATCCGCGTGCTGCTCGAGGAGCTCGTAGGTGTGAGGATTGGGATCGATGGTGTGGGGGCGTTTGTAATGCGCGCCGGTGATGCCGTGCCAGAGATGGCCGTTGACCGTGTTGATGAAGAAGAGCTCGCCGTGGCGATCCCAGTCGTGGCCCCACGGATTAGTGGTGCCGGAACTCAGGGCTTCGATCGTCTTTTTCTGCGGATGATACCGCCAGATCGTGCCGCGCAACGGCACGCGGGCGTCGTTGGGCGTGCCGGGGAGGCCGAGTTCGCCCTGACTGGAGGCGCCGCCCCGGCCGTACAACCAGCCGTCGGGGCCGAAGCGGAGTCCGTTCGCGAAGGTGTGATAGTTGTCGGTCGGAATCGTGAAGCCATCGAGCACGATCTCGGCGGGGCCGTCCGGGACGCCGTCCTCGTTGCGATCGGGAATGAAGAGCAGATGTGGCGGACACATCAGCCAGACGCCCCCGTGACCGAGCTCAACGCTGGTGAGGTGTTGTACGTCATCCGTGAATACGTGACGCGAAGAGAAACGGCCGTCGCCGTTTTGATCCTCGAAGATGAGCACGCGGTCGCGCAGGCGCATCTCAAATTTCGTGGCGCGCTCGGCGTAGGTATAGTTTTCCGCGACCCACAAACGGCCCTGGGCATCCCATGCCATCGCGATCGGGTTTTGCACGTCGGGCTCGGACGCAAAGACGGTGGCCTTGAAGCCGGGCGGAAGCTTCAGCGTCGCGGCGGCATCGGGCGCGGACACCGGAGAGTGGGCCAGGTTTCCACCGCTGTTAAACGGAGCGGGAAAGGCGGTGGTGCCTTGCGCGGAAGGGGGGGCCTGACCGAGCACAATCAGCGAGGCGAGGAGCGGCAGAGAATTTGAGAAAGCCATAACCGGGGTAACGCATCGTAGTCGGGCGGGCTGCGAGGGGAAGCCGAACCGTGGGCGCGGGCGGACACCCGCGCCGCGCGGCAACGAGGAGCCTGACCGCAAAGATAAAGTAGTGCCCCCTTGTTCCGCCTCATCCGACTGGTGTCCAGATCGTGCCATGTTTCAAAAGCCGGAGACGAGCGTAGGCAGATCAAGTGTTCGCGACGTAAGATGCCCTCGATCGCCTTGGCGTAAGAGGGCGTTTGGGAACGAGGGATCGAATCTAAAGCAAAGTTTAGACACGGCCATTCTTGGGCGACGAAGCTTGCCCACCCGAACCGAGTGTCGCGTAGTGTCGATATTGCCCGTGAAAAAGCGTTCTTTCCGAACTCCAGATTTCGCCGACTTGCTCAATCTGCCTCGGATGGTGGTCAGTCCTTTGCGCAACCGGCTGCAATTTATCGTTGAGTCCATGTTGCTCAGCGGCACGTCGGCCCGGCTGGCCGTGGCCGCAGGATTGATCGCCTTGGTGGCGGTCTTGATGGGCCTCGCTGCTTATTTCGTCGCAGGACGCGCAGACGCGTCGGTCTCCAATCCGCTGGACGCCATCTGGTGGGCCTTCCTGCGGCTTTCCGACCCAGGTTACCTCGGCGACGACAAGGGCGTGGGCCTTCGCATCGTCTCAACGTTGGTCACCCTCGCAGGCTACGTGCTTTTCCTCGGGGTATTGGTGGCTGTGCTCACCCAAGGCTTGAACGAGTTGATCCGCCGGCTTGAGCGTGGCCTGACCCCGATCAGCGCGCGCAACCACGTGATCCTGCTCGGCTGGCCAAACCGGCTCCCGGGAATCGTGCGCAACCTGCTCATCTCGGAACAACGCGTGATCCGCTTTCTGCGCCGCCTCGGCGCGAGGCGGCTGCGTCTCGTGCTGCTCGTCGAGGAAGTTTCCCCGCAGCACTCCGCTGAACTACGGGCACATCTTGGACGCGACTGGCGCGCTGGAGACATCATCCTGCGCTCAGGCTCTCCCCTGCGCTTGGATCACTTGCAACGCGTCGATTACCTGCGGGCGGCCTCCATCGTCGTGCCTGCGGGAGATCGCAGCACCGGGCAAAGTGCGTCTCAATCCGACAACGCTGCCATCAAGACCCTCCTCGCGATCTCGCACAGCATGCGCTTGGCCGCGCCCGGGCGCACGCCTCCCATGCTCGTGGCAGAACTTTACGATGCGCGTAAAATTCCGGTCGCGCTGCACAGCTACGCAGGTCCGATCGAGGTCGTCGCAGGAGACGAGGTCGTGAGCCGGATGGTGGCGCAAATGGTGCGACATCCCCAAATCAGCCGCGTCTTTCGCGAACTGCTCACTCCCTCTTCGGGCAACGAAATCTTCGCCCGCGATTGCCCGGCCCATCTCGCCGGCACTCCCTTTTGGGCACTGGCCGAATGCTGGCCCAAGGCGATCCTCATCGGACTCACCCGACCGGCCGATTCCGGTGTTCGACCTCTGCTGGATCCACCGGCCGACACCCTCCTTCAAACCGGCGACAAGTTGGTCTACATCGCGAGAGACTGGGAGGACGGGACGATCGAAGTGCGTCCGGCGACGCCCAAATGGCCCGCGCCGGGATCCCGGCCGAAACCTCGTGCCTACACGGGCCGCCGGGTTCTGGTGTTGGGTTGGTCCCGGCGGGTGCCCGCGTTGCTGGCGGAATTCGAGAGCTACACCCAACAGGAGTTCGAAGTGGTCATCGCGAGCCGCATGGATGGAGCCCAACGCGAGCGCGAGATCGCCGATTACGGTTTGCCGCTGGCCCGGGTAAAAGTTTTCCAGGTCGCGTCGGACTACACCATTCCCGAACGTCTGATCGCCTTGAAACCCACCGAGTTTGATACCGTCCTCGTTCTGGCGAGCGACATGGCTGATTCCGATGAGGAGGCCGATGCCCGCACCATTGTGGCGAATGCCGTGCTGCGCGACATCCTCCCGCGGGAGGGTCCGCGGCCCCGCGTGCTGCTCGAACTGCTCGATGAATTGAATGCAGCCTTGGTGGCGACCGAAGAGTGCGAGTATCTGCTCTCTCCTCACATCCTTAATCACATTTTGGTTCAGGTGGCCTTGCGGCGCGAGTTGAATGCCGTGTTCCAGGAACTGTTCAATTCAGGCGAAACCGAGATCGGCTTTCGTGATCCGGCTGCTTACGGCCTCAGTGCAGGACCTCGAAGTTTTGCCGAATTGCAGACAAAAGCGCGGTCCGTCGGCGATGTCGCCCTCGGCGTCTTTAAAGTGGATGAGATCAACAGCGTTCGCGGGGGCATCCATCTCAATCCCCCTCGCGATTCGCAGTGGCCGCTGACCGCAAACGACCGCCTCGTCGTGCTGAGCCGCTAAGGTTCGCGTACGACAAACCTCTCCAAAGGGAACGACACCCCGCTCAGTCGGCGCTTTCAGCTTCGACCACATTTCGTGAATCGGACTGCCCCGCGCGCTGAGGCCGCGGTGGTGCCCGTAACCCCATTGGGCTGCCCGAAATCAACCCGGACATTGCGCTCCTTGGTTGATGTCCGACGGCTGGTCCGGGCGGACCGAGCTCCGCCAAGCTCGACGTCGAGCCCTTCTTCCTCATTATGGTGACCGGCTTGCCGCACCATGGGGCGTTCTGGCCACTTGGCTGCTTCGAAGTCCCTCGCAACCGTTAGTCCCTTCACCGTCCCGCCACTCATCCCCATGCGTCACCCACTGTCCCCCTCGAAGGTCCGCTCTTCAGCCGCTGGCCTCGTGCCGGCCATGGTGGCCGAGCTCCATGGCCGGCCGCGACCGCCAGGCCAGCCGTATCACCGTCCGACCGCAGCTGAACCCGGCCAGGCTATTTGCGGGGGCCGGGATCATGCCGCCGAAGCCCACCTCCTCGCGTGAGCTCGAACGGGAAACCTGACCGCGCCGCCAAGGATAGACCTGGAAACGTAACGGTGTGGAGCACTGCCTTGCGGCACACTTCATCCCTGTCAGCTGCATGACCCCGGCTTAATCATGTTGCCTGCCCCCCTACCCCCGAATGAAGTAGCCCGGCTCGCCGCGTTGCGCGACTACGCCCTGCTGGACACGCCGCCGGAGCTGGAGTTCGACGACATCACCGCACTTGCGGCCCAGATCTGCGGCACGCCGATCGCATTAATTTCCCTCATCGACGAGCACCGTCAGTGGTTCAAGTCCAAGGTGGGCCTCAGCGGTGAGCAGACCCCACGCGAAGAGGCCTTCTGCGCCCACGCGCTGAACTCGCCGCAAATGCTGGTGGTGCCCGATGCCACCCGAGATGAGCGTTTCGCCGGCAATCCCTCGGTCGTCCGCGATCCCCACATCCGTTTCTACGCGGGTGCGCCGCTGCTTACGCCCGCCGGCCATGTCCTCGGGACCCTTTGCGTGATCGATGGTGTCCCACGCGAGCTGACAGCCTGGCAGCAAAGCGCCCTGCAAGTGCTCAGCCGGCATGTGATGGTGCACTTGCAGCTCCGCCGCCTGACCCCCGAAATGAGCTTGGCCCGGTCTGCCCTCCTTGGCGTCCTCAAGGAACAGCAGGAAGCGGAAACGCTGGTGCGGGCCAGCGAAGCGAGCCTGAGCCGTGCGCAGCGGATCGCGCATCTGGGCAGCTGGGAACTTACGATCGCCAGCGGGCAGTTACACTGGTCCGCTGAAACCTACCGGATTTTCGGGCTCACCCCCAAAGGCTTCAGCGTAACCTACGAGGCCTTTTTCTCCAAGGTCCATCCGGATGACCGTGCGGCCATGCAGATCGCCCAGAAGCGCGTACTCGCCGGCGCAGCCGACCTGGATATCCAGCATCGCATCGTCCGCCCCGATGGGAGCGTGCGCTGGGTGCACGAGCAGGCTAAGTTGGAATGCGACCCGTCCGACCAACCGGTACTCCTGACCGGCACCGTGCTGGATATTACCGAGCGCAAACAGGCCCAATCGGAACACGAAACCCTGTTCAACCTCTCCGACGACCTGCTCGCGGTGATCAGCTTCGACGGTACGCTGGGACAAGCAAACCCGGCGTGGACCAAGACACTCGGCTGGACCGCCGAGGAACTGATCGGCCGCCCCTCGACCGACTTCATCCTGCCCGAGGACCGCGAGCGCACGCTGCAAGCCCGGGAGGATCTGAAGCAGGGTCGGCCGCTGCGCAACCTGGCCAACCGCTACCGCTGCAAGGACGGTTCGTTCCGCTGGCTTTCCTGGAGCTCCCGGCCGCTGCTTGAAACCCGGCAGGTCTTCGCCGTGGCCCGCGACATCACCGAGCAGAAGCTCGCCGAAGAGCG
This sequence comes from Opitutales bacterium, assembly GCA_038212175.1. Classification (GTDB taxonomy): domain Bacteria; phylum Verrucomicrobiota; class Verrucomicrobiia; order Opitutales; family Opitutaceae; genus CAMAXB01. Next base: position 5,527 of record JBBQUU010000135.1, read on the forward strand.
GCTTGAGTCGCTGCACTCCATGGCCAACATGGCCAGCCGGCTGGCGCGCATCGGCTGGTGGTCGGTGGACCTGCGGGACATGCGCACCGACTGGTCGGATGAGGTCTGCGCCATCCACGGGGTGCCGCCCGGCCATCGGAATACACTCGAAGAGGCCGTCGCCTTTTATGCCCCGGAATTCCGTCCGGTCATTGCCGAGGCCTTCGGCGCCTGCGCCCGAGAGGGCCGGCCGTATGACCTTGAACTCCAAATCATCAATACCTCCGGCCAGCGCCAGTGGATCCGCACGATCGGCGAAGCGGTGCGGGACGAGACCGGCGCCATCACGCAGGTGCGGGGCGCTTTCCAGGACATCACCGAACGCCATGAACGCGAGGGCCAGCTCCGGTTGCTCGAAGCCAGCGTGGCGCGGCTGAACGACTCGGTGATGATCACGGAGGCTTCCCCCATCGACGAGCCGGGACCGCGCATCATCTTTGTGAACGACGCCTTTGAGCGCTTGAGCGGTTACCGGCGGGAGGAAATCATCGGCCGCAGCCCACGCTTCCTTCAGGGCCCCAAGACCAATCGGGCTGAACTGGACCGCATCAGGACCGCCTTGCGGCAAAAAGAGCCGGTGCAGGCCGAACTGGTCAACTATGCGAAGGACGGCACCGAATACTGGGTGGAGCTGAGCCTGGTGCCGGTTCTTTCAGACCAGGGCGAAGTCACGCATTTTGTGGCGATTGAGCGCGACGTTTCGGACCGCAAACGGGCGGAGGAAGCACAGCGGCGCAACAGCGAGATGCTGTCCGGCATAGTTGATGCGCTGCAGGAAATCGCGACCTCCGGGCTGCCGCTGCAGGAAATCCTCACCGTCATGGCCACCCGGGCACAAAGCCTGACCGGGGCCGCCGGGGCCGCCATCGAATTCGTGGAGGGGGAGGCAATGGTTTACCAAGCTGCCTCGGGCCGCGCGGCGCCCAGCATCGGCCTGCGGCTGCCGCGGCAGGGCAGCCTCTCCGGCCTGGTCGTGCGGGACGGCGTCGCGCTGCTTTGCGAAGACACGGAGATGGACGACCGCGTGGATCACGCCGCCTGTCGCCAAATTGGGGCGCGCTCGATGGTGGTCGCACCCCTGCGCGCCGACCAGCAGGTCATCGGTGTGCTCAAGATCATGTCCGACCGGCCACGCGCGTTCAGCCAGCACGACATGGGCAACCTCCAAATCCTCGTGGAATCGTTGGGCGCGACCATTCAGCGCCACCGGGCAAACGAATTACTGCAGGCCTCCGAAGAACAATATCGCCTGCTCTTCGCCGACAATCCCCACCCCATGTGGGTCTTTGACTGGAGCTCCCACCGGTTCCTAGCCGTCAATGCGGCCGCCCGGAGTCACTACGGCTACACCGAGGAGGAATTCCTCAGCATGACAATCATGGACATCCGGCCGGCCGATGACGCGGCCGACTTTCGGCAGGCCATTATCGCGCTACAAGCCGAGGCGGAAGGCCGCCGCCAAGGGATTTACCGTCACTACAAGAAAGATGGCACGCCCATCGACGTGGAAATCACATCCAGCAATATTGCTTTTGGCGACCGCCCGGCGCGCCTGGTGCTGGCCCATGACGTGACAACACGGTTACAGACCGAGCATGAGGCCGCCCGGGCCAACCGCGCCTTGCACATGCTCAGCCGCAGCAACGAGGCGCTGATCCGGGCTGGGAGCGAGCCCGAACTGCTCCATGCC
>JBBQUU010000136.1:0-7241 GCA_038212175.1 Opitutales bacterium
GAGCTTCCATTTGCCGGAGCGCACCGCGGCAAACTGGCCTTCAGCGCCGTGGTAGAAAAAGGCGTTGAGGTAGTCGGTGCGGGAAAAGAGCGGCTCCCATTCGCCTGGCGGCGCCCACGGGCGGCGCAGCGGCACGGCGGCATTGCGCGAAAGCGCGGCGGCAGGATCGGGCACGGCATCGGTGCGGCCGTCGAGCAGCGGCGCGAGATCACGGCCGTCGAGCACGCGACCGGCGGGACCATCGACGCCTGCGAGTGTCGCCAGGGTGGGAAACCAGTCCATCGCGTGCACCAGCGCGGACGAAACGTGGCCGCGCCGGATGCCCGCGCCGGACGCGATCGCGGGCACGCGGATACCGGCTTCGAGCGTGGTGAGTTTGTTGCCCCTCAGCGGTTGATCCGCCGTGCGGCCGGGGCCGCGGCCGTTGTCGGAGACATACATAATCACCGTGCGCTCGGAGAGTCCGAGGCGTTTGATGGCGTCGACGAGCCGGCCGACGTGGTGATCCATTTCCATGATGGCATCGCCATAAAGTCCCCAGCCGGAGCGCCCCTTGAATTCGGTGCCCACGCCGAGCGGTTCGTGCAACATGGTGTGCGGGAGATAGAGGAAAAAGGGCCGCTCGCGGTTCTCCTCCACGAACGCAATCGCCTCGTCGGTGTAGCGGCGCGTGAGCTCCGCGGGATCGGCCGGGCGCTGCACGACCGTGTCGCCGCGCAGCAGCGGCACACCGCCCTGATCGTTGAAGTAAACCTTCTCGACCCCGTCGAGGTTGTGCAGGAGGCCGAAATACCGGTCGAAGCCCTTGCGCTCCGGGCGAAATTCGGACGTGAACCCGAGGTGCCATTTGCCGATGCAGGCGGTGGCGTAGCCGTTGGCCTGCAAAAGCTGCGCGAGGGTGAGTTCGGTTGGCGGGATGCCGCGGCGGGAGTCCGCGCGTTGCACCCAGGCTTCGAGCCCGAGGCGGCGCGGATAGCGGCCGGTCAGGATGCCCGCCCGCGACGGGCTGCAGATTGGCGCGGCGGCGTAGTAGTCAGTGAAACGCACGCCGGACGCCGCGAGGGCGTCGATGCGCGGGGTTTGCACCTCCGTCGCGCCGTAGCAGCCGAGGTCGTAGTAGCCCTGATCATCGACGAGGATGAAGACCAGGTTGAGCCGAGGTTCCGCGGCGCGCAGGACGGCGAAGCTGGCGAGAACGAAGGCGAGCAGGCGCATGGCGATCACGGTGTCAGAATGTTCCCTTGACGCCGGAGGTCCAGAGCGACCCGCAGCGCTGATATTGTTGGATGCGCGTGTAATCGGGTGTGGTCGGTCCGGCGATTTTATTCACGGCGGGATTGTCGTGCAGGTTGCTCAAGCTAAAGAAGAGCGTGAAGCGACGGTTGAGGACCGAGTCGCCGCTGAGGTCGAGCAGCGTGCGCGCGCAGATAGCAGCGCCGAGCCGATTCGTGGGAAACGAGCAGGCGGACAAACTGCTCGTATTCGGCGGGCGTGGGCGCGGGTTGGCGCGGAGTCGCGGGCGGGGTGGACATCAGGAGACAAATGGTTGCCCACTATGACCGCGGCACCGATGGAATTTGGACGAACTGTTTTTCGCCACGTCGCTAGCGTCTGTCCCGACTTGGACCCGGCGCGCGGCGGAACTATGGGGCGCGGACGGCGAAGAGCGTGAGCGTGGAAACGTCTTTGATCAGAAGATTGTTTCCGGCGACGGCAGGTGAGGCCCAGACGGCGGTATCGGACACTTGGTATTTAGCGACTTCCTTGAGGGCGTCGCCGGATTTGTCCTGGATGGTGAGCTCGCCGGCGGTGTTCAAGACGAGGAGCGCGCTGCCCACGTCGGTGATGCTGGCGTTGTCGCCGAGCCTGCCCTCGCTTTTCCACAGCAGCTCACCGTTGGTTGCGTCGAGGGTGAAAAGCGAGCCGCGGGATTTGTCCGACATGCCGTAGAGGAGATTTCCGCTGAGCACCGGAGAACTCATATACATCGTGATTCCGCGGGTTTCCCACACGGTGGAGGCGGTGGTGCCGGCCACACGCACGGCGAACGTGGGCTTACCGATGCCGGCAAGGATCACGAGGTCACCCATTACTACCGGAGTGACCGTGTTTTGTTCGTAGGAGGTCGTGAACGGGATTTCCCAGAGCAACGTTCCGTCGGCGGGCGACACCGCAAGGCAGCGCGTCTGCGACTGCGTGATGAGCTGGCGCACGCCGCCGAATGTCCCAATGACGGGCGAGCTGTAGCCGGGGCCGTCGCCGGTCCATTTCCACCTGACGTCGCCGGTGGCGGCGTCGAAGGCGGTGAGGGCGCCGTTGTTCTTGCCGCCGATGTGCACGATCACGTTGGGGCCGTCGACGATCGGTGAGGCCGCGGCACCGAAGGCCGGCGAGGTGTTTTTGAAATCGTCGGTGAACGATTTCCGCCAGAGGACGCGGCCGGTGGCGGCCTCCCACGCGGAAATACCGCCATTGATGCCGAGGGCGAACACGCGGCCTTCAGCGACCGTGGGCGTGGCTTTGGGGCCCTTGCCGTGGCGGAGCGCGGCGGGATGCATCTCGTAGGGCGCCTCGTAGGAATCGAGCCAGAGGAGCTTCCCGTCGGCCAGCGCAAGGCAGCGCATGAACTCGCGGTCGCCCTCCCGTGAAAAGACAAACACGCGATCGCCGACCACGGCGGGAGAAGCGTGGCCTTCGCCGACGGGGACGGACCATTTTCTCACGAGGGTATCGGTCGTCCACGCGGCGGGAGATTTGAAGCCGGACGCGATGCCGTCCCGGTGGGGACCGCGCCATTGGGGCCAATCGGCGGCGTCGGAGGCGGCGACGAGCAGCGCGCTGGAAACGGCGGTAACGAGTCGGAGCAACTTCATTTCTTCACGATGCGAGCGGACTGGGTATCGGCAAGCACTCCGGCGTCACGCGGTGAGGGTGCGCCGCCTGCAACCTCTACCCCTCGCTGCTCAACCGCATGGGCATCGCCGACCAAGCCTTCGGCGACAGCATAATATCCGATCGAGCTGGGATGGCGCGTTCTCTGAATTGAGCTGAAATTCCGCAGAAGAGGTAACCACTCATCAACACTCATAAACACTGATCAAATAGATCCCGATCGATGGGATAGACTTTCCCTTCACTTACCGGGTGAACGGCCTCCATCGTGCAACTCTGTTTGCATCCGTGGTCATCAGTGAAAATCAGTGGTTCAGCTGCGTTTTTTTAGGTTGAACTGAAAGATGAACTCCAAATCACCAGGGGCTGATGAGCGGGATCACGGACCGACCGTAGCGCCGGTAGTGCTTGAAATGCTTGTCCAGCGTGAGCACGCGGCAGTCCTTGTGAATCTCGGAGAGCCGCACCAGACAAGCATCGGCGAGCGACATTGGCGTGTCGGCGTAGCGCCGCATGAGCAGCTCGATCGCGGCGGCTTCGGTGGCGAGGGTGAACGTCGTATCCAGCAAGCCTTGACGCACCTTGCCTACAATGTTCGCCGGATCGCCGCCCCCGCGCGCATAGAGGAAACACGCCTCCGTGAGCACCGCCTCGCATGTAATAAACAATGGCTCCAACTGACCAAACTGGTCCGCCGACCATACATGCCATTGATCGGTGTCACACAGCCAGGCCACCATTGGCCCCGTATCGAGGATGATGACCTCCCTCATTTGCCGAAGTCATCGAAGTGTTTTGGATTGGTCGAAAGATCAGTCGGGCCTGAGATGGTGCCTCGCAAGTCAGCCATCGCATCGGCCATCGTGACGCGCTTCTTCGGCGTCCGCCCATTGCCTTGGCGCCGCAGCTCCAGAGCCTCTCGCACGACGTCTGAGCGTGAGCGCCGGGTGCTCCTGGCTTCATCGATCAGCCACTTGGCCAGTGGCTCGGGGAGTTTGACGGAGAGTGTTTCCATAGCGCCGCCAAAGTATGACGCCTCTGCCACGCGGGCAAGACGATATTCCGGCGAGCCTTGCGCAACAGGGCGCCGTCGGGCTCCAGCGCCGGGGATCGGGAATTCAGAAGAGCGCAGTTTGGATGAGCCGCCCGGAACTACTTCGTCGTTTTCTTCTTCGGATTTCCGGCCCTCTGTTTGTCGGCGGGCTTGTCTTACCATTGGAAGTTTTCGCCCTCGGTCACCAAGGTCATTTCGCCGCGCTTCTTGCCCGCGGCGGCGAACTTGGCCGGAGCGGCCGACTTCAATTGGTCAATCACGCGGTGGAAGGTTGCCTTCGCAAGAACGCTGCCACTAACTACTGCTCGCCCATCCGTTGCACGTGGAAAAATCAGTCGCGTGCGCGAAAAGCTTTTCGCAGAGGAATTACCCTCTTGCGGACCGGCCGCCTCGGATTAGCCGTCCGCGTCCACCGCCGGTTGCGGCGCAGCCGCGCTTTCCCGGCGCTGCGTAGCGTAACAATCGGAACGGGGAGGTTGTGTCGTCCGTCCATCGCAACTTTCATGACGCATGGCACCTGATACCGACCGAATTGCCCTGGAGGACGCGGAGGCCCGGCGGCTGCAGGAGGACGCGCAACGCCACCACTATTGGAAACACTGGGGTCCGTATCTCTCGGAGCGGCAGTGGGGCACGGTGCGGGAGGATTATTCGGCCGAAGGGAACCCGTGGAACTATTTTACGCACGATCACGCCCGAAGCCGCGCGTATCGCTGGGGTGAAGACGGACTGCTGGGAATCTCCGACACCAAGGGCCGGCTGGCCTTTGCGCTCGCGCTGTGGAATGGCCGCGATCCGATCCTGAAGGAGCGGCTTTTCGGTCTGACGGGTCCCGAGGGGAACCATGGCGAGGACGTGAAGGAATACTATTTTTATCAGGATGCCACTCCCACGCATTCCTATCTGAAAGCACTGTATAAATACCCGCAGCTCGAGTTTCCGTACGCCCGCCTCGTGGCGGAGAATGCCGCCCGCGGGGTGCATGACCGGGAGTTCGAACTGCTTGACACGGGCGTGTTCGAGGAGCGCCGCTACTTCGATGTGAGGGTTGAATACGCGAAGGCGAGTCCGGAGGATATTTTCATCCGGGTCACGGTGGAGAACCGTGGACCGGAGATCGCCACGTTGCGCCTGCTGCCGACCGTGTGGTTTCGCAACACCTGGTCCTGGGGTCGCGAAGGCGAGGGGCATCCGCCCAGGCCGCGACTCTTTGCGGGCGACGGCTTGGGCGTGATCGACACGGAGCATCCGACGCTCGGCCGGTTCCGGCTCGAAGCGGAGGTGACGGAGAGCACACCGGCGCCACAGCTGTTGTTTACCGAAAACGAAACCAACTTCGCCCGCTTGTCCGGTACGCTCAACCCCGGCACCTTTGTAAAGGATGCCTTTCACGAATACGTGGTGCACGGACGGGAGAACGCCATCAACCCGGAGCGCACCGGCACAAAGGCCGCGCTTGATTACGCGCTGGAGATTCCCGCGGGTGGGCGGCACGTCGTGCGGCTGCGCCTCCGCCGAATCGACGGGGAGGAGTCGAAGCCGCAGTTCGGTCCCGAGTTCGACCGGCTGTTCGACCGGCGAATCGAGGAAATGGATACGTTTTATGCGGCCCGCATGCCAGCTGGCCTTTCCCTCGAGGAGCGCGACGTGATGCGGCAGGCGTATGCGGGACTGATCTGGACGAAGCAGTTTTATCATTACGTCGTGAAGGACTGGAGGGAAGGGGACCCGGCCTTTCCGGCTCCGCCGCCCGACCGGGCTCGTGGGCGCAACGAGAGCTGGGAGCATCTGTTTAGTCGTGACATCCTATCGATGCCGGACAAATGGGAGTTCCCGTGGTTTGCGGCGTGGGACACGGCCTTTCACATGCTGCCGATGGCCCGCATCGACCCGCACTTCGCGGAGCGGCAGCTCATTCTATTTCTGCGCGAGTGGTACCTGCACCCGAACGGTCAGATTCCGGCTTACGAGTTCGCCTTCGAGGACGTGAACCCGCCGGTGCATGCGTGGGCGGTCTGGCACGTGCATTGCATGGGTGCGGAGCGTGGTGCCGGGGACCCGAATTTTCTGGAACGGGCGTTTCACAAGCTCCTGCTCAATTTCACTTGGTGGGTGAATCGAAAGGATCTGCACGGAAGGAATGTTTTTTCCGGCGGATTTCTCGGACTCGACAATATTGGTATTTTCGATCGTTCGTCGCTGCCGTTCCCGCAGGGCCGGGTTGAGCAGGCCGATGCCACGGCGTGGATGGCGTTTTATTGTCTGCGACTGCTGGAGATGGCGCTCGAACTCGCGCGCCACAACCCGGCCTACGAGGACATCGCCTCGAAGTTTTTCGAACACTTCGTAGCCATCAGCGATGCCATCAACTCCGTTGGCGGCACCGGGCTGTGGCACGAGGAGGACGGGTTCTATTTCGATCTGCTGCACGTGGGCGAGCACTCGCAACCGCTGCGCGTGCGTTCGCTCGTCGGATTGATCCCGCTCATCGCCGTCGATGTACTTGATCAGGAGACGCTGAACCGCCTGCCGAATTTTACCCGGCGCATGGAGTGGCTCATTCGAAACCGGCCCGACCTCGCGCGGCATATTTCGTATTGCGAGGAATCCCCGCAGGGGCTGCCGCATCACAGCCGTCTGCTGGCCATTCCGTCGCAGCCGCGACTCGAGCGCTTGTTACGTTTAATGCTCGATGAGAACGAATTTCTGTCGCCCTACGGCGTGCGCTCGCTCTCGCGCTGGCACCGCGAGAATCCCTGTGTGATTCACCTCGATGGGCAGGAATTTAAAGTAGGATACGAACCGGGTGAGTCGGAAAGCGGAATGTTTGGCGGGAACTCGAACTGGCGTGGTCCCGTGTGGTTTCCGCTCAATTACCTGCTGATCGAAGCGCTGCAACGTTATCATTCCTTCTACGGTGACAACCTGCGGGTGGAGTGCCCGACTGGCTCCGGCACCTATATGACGCTGGACGGAGTCGCGCGCGAAATCGCCACGCGGCTCACGCGACTGTTCCTGCGGGATGACACCGGGAAGCGCCCCTGGCATGGTTCCAACACCCTCTTCGCCACCGACCCTCACTGGCGGGATCTCCAGCTCTTTCATGAATACTTCCATGGCGAAACGGGCCAGGGACTGGGCGCGAGCCATCAAACGGGCTGGACGAGCCTGGTGACTCGGTGCCTGGAAATCGCGAAGGAGCCGGCGACCAGATGAGCCAGGGAAGCGAGTCGGACGGGGTCAGCAAGGCAGACCCCGTTGGTTGCGCCCGCCTCGCGGTGGCCGTCCCTCCGGG
>JBBQUU010000137.1:0-7227 GCA_038212175.1 Opitutales bacterium
CTCCTGCGCTGGCACGCGGAAGAGCCCCCCACCGCCGCCGAACGCCAACGCAACAATCTCATCTACTCGGATTATCAGAGAAACCGAAATCCGTTCATCGATCACCCGGAATGGGTCGCTCTGATCTGGGGCAACCCACTCGAGAACGCCGCCGGCACCCACCCGCTCGTCCGCGTCGACGCCACCGTCGCCAACGCGTCCGAGCAGCCGTCCTACTCCGGTGAATACAAGGTCACCCTTGTCCAGACCGCCCCCAGCGGCGGCGTCCAGATCGCGTTCCGGCTCACCGGTTCGGCCGCCGCCGCCATTGATTACGTCCTGTCCGGCGCGGGCGTTTCCTATGATGAGCAAACGCCCGGCGGCACCGTTTCAATTCCGGCTGGCGCGAGTTCGGCCACGATCAAGCTCACGGCCTTCGCCGACGGCATTCCCGAACCGGCCGAAACCGCCACCCTCGTGCTGCATCCAGGTCCCGGATACACCGTGGTACCCAATGCCTCCCAGACCGCGACCCTCACGCTCAACGATCTTCCCGTGTTGCCCGCCGTGTGGCGATTCGACGCCGGCGCGCCGTTTTCCAATCCACTTCCGGCGGAGTCCGGCAACGCCCTCCTGCGCTTTGACCCGTGGACCGGCACGCTCAGTAGTTTCTCCGGTGTGACCGGTGACGCGCTCGCCCTGATCGGCAATAGCGGAAACGGCAGCCACGTCCTGATCTCCCTTTCGATGACGGGCCACCGGGACCTCGCCGTCGGATTTCAAACCCGCGGCACCGCCAGCGGCTTCAGCTCGGGCACCTGGGCGTGGAGCACGGATGGGGTGACGTTCACGACCATGGGCGGCGCCAACACCGCCAGCACGAGTTCCACGTTTTCCAACCGGAACGTGAATTTCTCCACTATAACGACGCTCAACAATGCCGCCACGGTGACGCTTCGCTATACGCTTTCCGGCGCAACCAGCTCATCCGGCAACAACCGGGTCGACGATCTCCAAGTCACCGCCACGCCCACGAGTTCACCCACGCCCTTCGCGCCGCAAATTGTCCGGGCTCCCGCGGGAACCAGCGCCGCCGTCGGGACTACCGTCAGCTTTTTTGTCGAGGCGATTGCCCAACCCGCTCCGACGTATCAATGGTTCAAGGACGGCGCAGCGCTGCCGGGCGCGACGTCGGCCACCGTGACCATTCCGCTCGTGACCGCCGCCAATGAAGGCGCTTATCGTGTCAGCGTCACGAACCCACTGGGGACACTCACGAGTGCGCCCATCGCGCTCACGACGCGCCCCTCGGTCTCGCGGCTCATCAATGTCGCCACCCGTGCGGTAGCGGGCGACGGCGATGCGGTGCTGATCGCCGGGTTTGTGATCGGCGGAAGCGAAGTGAAGGAGGTTTTGATTCGCGGTGCAGGCCCGGCGCTTACCGGTTTCGGAGTTTCGTCCGCGCTCGCCGATCCGAAGATCGAGCTCTACCAAAGCGGGTCGAAATTAGCGGAGAACAACGACTGGAACGTCACCGAAGCCGGCCTCCACGCGGCGGCGGGGGCGTTCGCGTTCACCCCCGGAAGTAAAGATGCCGCGTTGGTGCGCAGCCTCGCGCCCGGCAGCTACACGGTGCATCTCGGCAACGCCGGATCCGCCGGCGCGGCGGGCGTGGGCCTCGTGGAAGTCTATGAAACCAAAAGCGCCGCAACCACCAGTGAAGCCCGGCTCGTCAATCTTTCCACCCGCGCCTTTGTCGGAACCGGGCAGGACATTTTAATTCCTGGAGTGGTCCTCGGGACCGACGCTTCCTCGCCTCCCAACACCTTGCGTTTAGTGCTCATCCGCGCAGTTGGACCGGGCCTCGCCGCGTTCAACGTGAGTGGTTTCCTCGAACGGCCTCGCATTCGCGTGTTGTCTCCCAATGGAGCCGTCGTGGCCGAAAATACCGGGTGGCAAGGCGCGAGCGATCGCGAGGCATTGCTGGCTGCAACGCAACGCGCGGGGGCTTTTCCGCTTCAGGCCAACCGCGCCGATAGTGCACTCTTGGTTTCGTTGAACGCATTGCCCTATACTATTCAAGTAAGCGGCGCCGATGGCGGCACCGGTGTGGCGCTGGTGGAAGTCTACGAAGTTCCATGATAGTACACGAGTGACCTGAGCGGACGGTACCGAGGGCCGTGGAGGAAAAGAGAGCTATTCGCCTTGTCGGACGGCCCACGCGCCTCCGTAATCACCGACTTCGGGGCGACTGCGGCCCCGCTCTCATCCCTCTTTCCTCCCATGAGCCTGTCGGTGGCTATTTACCCTTTCTCTCGATCCTGCTTGCGCGCGTGCTTCGCCAGCTGGCTGCTCCTGGCTGCGTCTGCGCTGGCGGCCGCCGAGGCGCAGTTTCGGCGCGGGATCAACCTCAACGGTCCCGCACTGATCATCGACGGCCGCGCTTGGGAAGCGGGCACCGGTGCGCCCGATCTCACCTCCACCGGTAAACTCTTCGCCAACCAGAAGGTTGCCCTTAAGCCACCCACCGACGCCGCTCGCACCGAAATGATCCGGAGCAGCGTCTGGGGCGGCGGCAAGATAGATGTCGTGGTGAGCAACCTGCCCGCGGGCGCGTATCAAGTTTTCCTTTACGTCTGGGAGGACAACCAGGACGAGCAATTCGATCTGCTCGTCAACGCCGCGGTCGTGATGTCGAAGTTTCACAGCGGCTCGGCCGGGATGTGGAAGCGCCTTGGTCCGTGGCGCGCTTCGAGTATCGACGGCAAGATCACCGTCTCCGCCCGCGGCGCGAGCCATGGCGCCTCCAATTTATCCGGTTTGGAAATCTGGTCAGGCGAAGGCGTGATCCCGGAAGCGGTGGCGATGCCGTTTGCGCACGCGCCGACGCCGGACCAGATCGCATTCTTCGAGCGCAAGATTCGTCCCGTGTTCGTCGAGAGTTGCTACGAATGCCACAGCGAAGGTGCCGACAAAATCAAGGGCGGCCTGCTGCTCGATTCGCGGGCGGGCGTGGAAGAAGGCGGCTTCACCGGCCCGGCAATCACGCCGGGCAATCCTGATGCGAGCCTGCTGATCGAGGCCCTGCGCCACACGAGCGAGGATGTCGCCATGCCGCCAAAAAAGAAGCTGTCGCCCGAAGTGATTGCGGACTTCGAAACGTGGGTTCGCATGGGCGCGCCTGACCCGCGCACCACCGACACGGTGGCGGCGGTCCGCGCAAAGGAGATCATCGATTGGGATGCCGCCCGCACCTGGTGGGCGTTTCAACCGCTGACCCAGCCCGCACCTCCCGAGGTGAAACAAACCGGATGGCCGGTCAACGCCATCGATCACTTCATCCTCGCGCGCCTTGAGTCGGTCCAGTTGACCCCGGCCGGCGCCGCCGACAAGCAGACGCTAATCCGGCGCGCCACGTACGATCTCACCGGCTTGCCGCCCACGCCGGAGGACGTTGCCGCCTTCCTGCACGACGACCAACCGGAGGCGTTCGCCCGCGTGGTGGACCGCCTGCTCGCGTCGCCGCGCTACGGCGAACGCTGGGGGCGGCACTGGCTCGATGTGGTTCGCTATGCCGACACCGCCGGTGACAACTCTGATTATCCCATCCCGCAAATTCATCGCTACCGCGACTGGGTCATCGCCGCGTTCAACCGCGACCTGCCGTATGATCAATTCGTGCGCGATCAACTCGCGGGCGACTTGCGCGGCGGTGCAACGCCGATTGAACAACAGGAGCGCATCGTTGCCACCGGCTATCTCGCGAACGCGCGTCGGTTTGGCTCCCGCGTCGACGACTATCCGCAACACCTCACGATCGAGGACACGATTGATAATGTCGGCCGCAGTTTTCTCGGTCTCACGGTCAGCTGCGCGCGCTGTCACGATCACAAGTTCGATCCGATCACCGCCAAGGATTACTACGCGATGTATGGCATCTTCCATAGCACGCGTTATCCGTGGCCCGGGATCGAGCTGGATAAGAAACAGCGCGACTTCGTGCCCCTCGTGACGCCCGACAGGCTCCCGGACGCCGAGGCTACCCTCAAGGCGCGCCGCCAGGAACAGGCCCAGCTCGAGAAGGAAGTAAAGCGGCTGCGTGACTCCTTGAAGGATCTGCCCGAAGCAGAGAAGAAGGATCGTCAGGCCGAGATCAAAGCCGCTGAGAATGTCGTCACGGAGGCGATGAAACAGCCGTTGTCCTTCGACCTCGCCTACGCCGTCGGCGAGGCGGCTGGCGTATCCGATGTCTCCGTACAGCTCAAAGGAGACCCCGCCAAACCGGGTGAAATCGTACCGCGACGTTTCCTCACCGTGCTTGGCGGTGCGACCTTGGATCCGGCGACGGCGACGTCCAGTGGCCGGGCGCAGCTCGCGGAGTGGATCCTCGCTCCGGAAAACCCGCTCCCGGCGCGCGTCATGGCCAATCGCATCTGGCACCACCATTTCGGTCGCGGGCTGGTGCCGACCCCGAATGACTTTGGCAAACAAGGCAAACCGCCGACTCATCCCGAGCTGCTTGATTTTCTCGCGGTCACGTTCCGCGAAGGCGGCTGGTCGATCAAGGCCATGCATCGGCTCATCATGCTGTCGCGCACGTATCAACTCGCCTCGACCCGCGACCCCGATGCGCTCGCGCGCGATCCGATGAACGAACTGCTCGCAAGCTATCCGCGGCGCCGCCTCGATGCGGAAGCGATTCGCGATACGCTCCTCGCCCTGGGCGGAAGCTTGGACCTCGCCGTGCCCGGCGTCCATCCGTTCCCCGCGCCGCACGAGTGGAAGTATACCCAGCATAATCCTTTCAAGGAGGTCTATGAACACACCCATCGCAGCGTTTACCTCATGACGCAGCGCATTCAGCGACACCCGTTCCTGGCCATCTTCGACGGCGCCGATCCGTCCACCAGCACACCCGCGCGACCGATCAGCACCACGCCGCTGCAGGCATTGTTTCTCCTCAACGATTCACTCGTACACGAGCAATCCGAACGCTTCGCCGCGCGCATGCGTGCGATCGGCGAGGACGACCGCGCGCGGATAGAACACGCCTATAAACTCGCGCTGAGCCGGCCGGCGGCACCCGAGGAACGCGACGCCGCGATGATGTTTCTCTCCACCGCGCGCGCCCGCCTGCGAAATGATGGCGTGGCCGCAGAACGCGCCGAAGCCGAAGCCTGGCAGGCGTTCACCCGCGTGCTGTTTCGCCTGAACGAATTCGTCTATCTCGACTGACCCGCCCCGACCCATGACCACACCCCGACTGTATCATCGCCGCGAAATCCTCCGCTCCTTTGTCGGCGGCTCGCTGCTGATGCCGAGCATCCTGTCGAACCTGCTGGCGCAAAGCAGTCCGGGGGCCGCGGCGAGTGTGTCTGCTGCCAACGCCGCCGACCCGCTCGCGCCGAAGCAGCCGCATTTTCCCGCGCGGGCGAAACGCGTGATCTTCATTTTCTCGAACGGTGGTGTTTCCCATATGGATACATTCGACCCCAAGCCCGCGCTGTTCGCGGCCGATGGCAAGATCACCGGCGTCGGCGGCGGACTCTCCAACCAGCAGCGCGTGTTGCTCAAACCCGGCTGGGAATTCCGACCCGGCGGAAAATGCGGCACGATGGTCAGCGACCTCTTCCCGCACCTGCGCGACTGTATGGATGACATTTGCCTCATCCGCTCGATGAAGGGCGATGACAACGAGCATTATAATGCGACGCTCGGCATGCACACGGGCTCGTTCTTTTTCTCGCGTCCGAGCATCGGCTCATGGGTCAGCTACGGACTCGGCACCACCAATCGTAACCTGCCCTCATTCGTAGCTCTCGCCCCGCAGATGCCATATGCCGGGACGCAGATCTTCAACAACGATTTCCTCCCGGCCTATCATCAAGGCGTGCGCGTAGTGGGCGGCAAGGAGCCGATCGCGAACTTGGACCGCCGCACGACGCAGGCCGGCCTGCAGGAACTCGAGCTGGGGCTGGCCGACGTGCTCAACAACCGCCATCTCAACGCCCGCGTCAGTGATACCGATCTGGCGGCCCGTATCCGTACCTTTGAGACAGCGTTCCATATGCAGACCGAAGCACGGGAAGTGTTCGAATTGGAAAAGGAAAGCGATGCGACGCTGGCGCTCTATGGACTCGAGCGCGGCGACACCAAGTCCTTTGGCTGGCAATGTCTCGTTGGCCGGCGGCTCGCCGAGCGCGGCGTGCGCTTTATCGAACTGGTGGACGGCAGCAGCAGCAAGAACTGGGATCAGCATGGCGACATGGCCGAGCACGCGGAACACGCGAAGAACATCGACCAGCCGATCGCCGGCCTGATCCGCGATTTGAAGCAGCGCGGCATGCTGGAGGACACCCTGGTGGTGTGGACGACCGAGTTTGGCCGCACGCCGGGAGTCGACGGCACGAAAGGCCGGGGTCATCACAGCGCGTGTTTCTCGTCCTGGATGGCGGGAGCCGGGGTGAAAGGCGGAACCGTATATGGGGCGACGGACGAACTCGCCTCGACCGTGGCGGAGAACAAAGTGCATGTGCACGATTTCCATGCGACGATCCTGCACCTGCTCGGCATGGACCACGAACGCCTCACGTACCGCCACGGCGGCCGTGACTACCGGCTGACGGACGTATTTGGAAACGTCGTACACGACATTCTGACATAGTTTACCGGGATGAACGCCGGGGCTGAGCCGGGAGCCTTGCAGTGGGCCGCGGACCGGTGCGAACCAATCGTCGCGGAGCGCCACCAACGTGCCGAATGGACAAGGGAGGTGGGGCTTGAGCGGGAGTCCGGCGGCGTCAAGCGGCCGACTGAAACGGACATTCCTGTCCGTTCCCTGCGTTACCGACGTCCATGTCCTTGCTCGCAACCTGCACTTGTCGCGCCGGAATTGTGCCACTCTAAATTTGCCGCCGGCCAGCCCACTTTTTGCCGAGCATGACAGCGGTGGGCCGCGCAAGCATCCCCTCCGATTGACGCATCGCGGACTCCACGCGCGCCTTGACGTCGACCGGTGGGTGATACAACCTCGTCTCACGATGCCCGTCACCGCCTCCATTCGCGATCTGCGCAATTCGTTTCCCAAGATTCGAAAGCTCGTCGAGGCGGAGGGCGAGGTGCTGCTTTCCGAAAGTGGCCAGACCAAGTACCGGCTCGTGCTGCACACGCCCCAGGCCGCGAAGTCGGTCCCGACGGTGGATTATTGGTCCCGGTTGACTTCCTATCAGCCGAAACCATTGACTCGAG
>JBBQUU010000138.1:0-7221 GCA_038212175.1 Opitutales bacterium
ATACGAGAATTCTCCGCCACTCTGTTTGATCGCGCACATCGGTGCACGGTCGGCGAACGCGGCGATGGTCGGCAGGTCGATGCGTTTACCGGTCAACTCGGGAAAGTTGTACAGCATCACCGGCAGATCGACGGCCTCGGCGACATGTAGAAAATAGGCGAGCTGATCAGCCGGCGACACCGGATAGAACATCGGAGGCATCAGCCCGACCGCCTTTACTCCCAGCGACCGGGCGAAGCGTCCGATCTCAATCGCAGCCCGAGGGCGGAGATCAGTGATGTTGGCCATCACGGGCAGGCCGTCGCTGAGTTCAACGACCGCAGCGAGCACGTCTTTGCGCTCTTCGACGCTGAATTGGGGAAACTCTCCGGTGCTGCCCAGCGCCAGCAGACCATGCACCCCGTGGAACCGCTGAAAAGAGATCAGGCCAGCGAGCGCGATGCGATCAAGCCGGCCGTGCACATCGGTCGGAATCCATTGAGCGGAATAAATACCTCTGGGACGATACGGTAATGACATGAAGAAAAACGTTCTTGAAACGAATCCCCGCAGATCAACGCGAACGCGGATTGCGGTGAAGATAAAAGAAGCCGTCCTCCGCGCCGATGAGCAGGTCGGGAATGCCGTCCTTGTTCCAGTCCACGGGCGTGGGCGTCGTCGAGTGGCCGGCGAGGCGCTGCGGCGACACCGGACCGACATGTTCGAAGACCCAGCGTCCTTGCGCATCTCGACCGCGACCGCGAAGGAACGTCGCGTTCGGATTGCTGTTGGCCATGATATCGAGGACCCCGTCACCATCCCAGTCGACGAAACAGAAGGTGCGTCGCCCGCTGCGGCCCGCGACGCCCGCGTTCATCCGGAGGAGGCCGGGCTGGTCCTTGCCGATGCCCGCAGGTTGTCCCGCGCTGTTGAATTCGGAGACACCCACGCCCCAGAAGACGCGCTGCGGCGGCAACAATTCCAAGCTCCCGTCCGGCCGCTTGCGGCGCTCGTAAAACGCGAGATAGCCTTCCGTGTCGAGCGTCACGAGATCCATCAGGCCGTCGCCGTTGAGATCGACCATGCTCGGCGTCGAACGCCATTGGGTCACGAGTTCATTGCCTTTCGGATCCCACCAATTCCAAGCCGGTTTCTTCGGTTTCCCGGACCAGGCGACTTCGAGGACTTCACCTTTGGTCAGCTTCGGCGCGGTTCGCGTGCCGATGTTGCGATAAAGGGTGATGTGCCCCCATATCCCAAGGTCGAGGATGTCGGGCAGGCCGTTACCAGTCCAATCGCCGACGCTGATGTTTGAATAACCCCACTTCGCCTCGGCGGGTCCTTGAATGGATCCGTTGGGTCCGGCCATGATACGGATCGTCTCGCCGCCCGCGGTTAAATAGACGGGCGCAGCCCAGCGCGGAGGGTTGCCGCCCATATTCTTTATGAAGCCGATATAACCCGCCGTGTTG
Source organism: Opitutales bacterium (assembly GCA_038212175.1). GTDB lineage: Bacteria > Verrucomicrobiota > Verrucomicrobiia > Opitutales > Opitutaceae > CAMAXB01. The sequence continues at coordinate 1,452 of JBBQUU010000138.1, forward strand.
CCGGTCACGATATCATCCAGCCCGTCACCGTCCCAGTCTACGCTGACCGGCGATGAGAGGGCGCCGAATTTCACGTCCTCGGCAAACTGGCGCAGATAACGCGGCTCGCGGAACTGCGGAAGACCGTCCACCACCTTGCCGGTGTGTTCGATGACCGCAACGCGACCGTCCTCGTCACCGACGATCAAATCCATGTGACCGTTGCCATTGAAGTCGAAGGCTACCGGCGTGATCATGCACAGGTCCATTGCGAGATCGCGCCCCGCGTTCATCAGCCGCCGGCCGGACGCGTACACCGGTTTGGAGCGTGTCCCGATGTTCTCGAAGTAGGTGAAGCCATCCAGGAACTCACCACAGATGAGATCGAGGTCGCCGTCGCCGTCGAAGTCAGCGAAACTGGGCGATGGCATGCCGAAGACGTCAATCACCTTGCCCCCAGCCGTGAGTTTCACCGGATCGGCGTAAACCGGCTTCTCGGTGGTGCCGGTGTTTCGGAGAAGGTAAACGTAGCCGTGGAGTGGCCCGTTCTTCCAGTCACCTGCCTTATCATAGGCGTTGTCCCACCCATAGTCGCCCCACCACCCGATCCCGACGACGAGATCGAGACGCCCATCGGCGTCGAAATCGACATAGCGCCACTGGTTCGCCCGGATGTTACCCGGGGCCACATGGATGGTGTCCGGCGCCGGCAGTTTCTCGCCCTTGGCGAAACCCGTCTGTTTGAAGTCCGGGTAAACATGATTCGGGGTGGTGATGATCGGCTTGCCGTCGACATAGGAGATCTGCGGGTTGCGCACCGCCGCACTGATCCGCGTGGACGGATGAAAGATGGGCAGGCCGGTCGAAGGATCGACCTGCCCCGAGTTTCTGAATACATACACGCCGTTATAAGGCGTGTCGGTGCACGCGACCACGAGGTCCACCAACCCGTCGCCATCATGATCCATCGGCAGCGGCCAGGCCCACAGGCCGACCCCCAGGTCGACGAGCAGGCCGGGATCGTTGTGCTTGATGCGGGTCAGGTCGCCCTGGGCCGGGAGATATGCCGGAACCAACGCGCACAGCAGGGCAAACAGGGTGGCTTCTTTGATCATGGTCGCGTGGATTTGAGGACTAGAACGTACCGCTCACACCAAATGAGATCGCGGTGCCATTGTAAGTGGCGCGCTCCAGACGATCATCATAGCCGCGGTGGAACGTCTGCGGACTGTTGAAGACGTTCGCGATGTCCACGAAGAAGTTCATCGTGCGGGAATACCGGTAGCTCAAACCCAGGTTGACGCTTTCCCGCTTGTCGCGGTACTGCAGGCGGGCGGCAGCGGCGTTGTAGGTCCACAGGGCTGGTCCAACATAATTATAGAGCACGTTAACACCGTACTTGCCGTAGCTGTACGACAGACGGGCGTTGCCCGTCTCGGGGACGAAGCGGGCCACTTCACTGGTCGAACGCGGGCCGGTTTGACCGTAGTCGCCGTCGGTCGCCAGCTTGGTGTAGTTGGCGCTGAAGGAAAGCCCCTGCCAGATGCCCGGCAGGAAGCTGAATTGCTGCTGGTAATTGAACTCCCAGCCGTCGACAACTGCGAGGCCACCATTGCCGGTCGTACGGATTTCGTAGCCCTCGAAATCCCCGTTGAATCCATTGTTCGGACCGCTGCCGACGATCCCGCCAGACACGGTCACGATGAAGTCCTTGATGTCCTTGCGGAACCAGCCGACGGAGAGCTGGCCCACCGGCTCGAAGTAATACTCGAGAGCCAGGTCGAAGTTCTCCGCATATTGGGGCTTCAGGGACGGATTGCTAATGGTCACCGTTTGGGCGGTGTCATTAAACGTCCGCGACGGAAGAAGGTTGGTTCCCGGGGGGCGTCCGATGCTGTTGGACCAGCTGGCACGGCCCTGGAGCGACGGAGTGAACTTGTAGACGAAATGCACGCCCGGGAACCAGTCGGTGTACTTGCCGCGGTTGACCGTGAACCCGTCCTGATAATCCTTGATTGCCGACCCCACCGGATCGGCCGTGCGCTCGGCGGTGGTCGTACGAACGCGGGCGGCGATGTAGCCGTTGCCTTCCACCTCCGTGCGCTCCACGCGCACGCCGGCGACCAGGCTGGCAGGACCCACGCGCGCCTGGCCCTGCACGTAGGCGGCGCTGATCTCTTCGTTCAGGCTGCGCGTGCCGACAAACGTGCGCTCTGTGGCGTAGTAAAGGTCCTCCCGCCAGTTCTGCGGATTCTGACGGATGTCCTCGCCGATTCGGGTCGTTTCTACAAAGGGAAGCACGCCGCCCACATCCTCGAAGTAGCTCAAATTGAGGTTCGAGTCGACGAAGCTTGCGAGTGATTGCGTGCCGATATAATTCCACCGTCGTTCACCGGCAACTTCTTCGATTTTCACATCGCGCAGACGCACGCCTGTCTTGATGGATGAGGCGAAGGCGGTTGGCAAAGCGTACTGCGCGTTCGCGCTGGCGTTCACGATGGTGGTGAAACGCTTGTTATTCCGGTTGGTGAGGATCGCGTTGCTGTAGCTGGTGACGTCATAGATGCTCGAGCCGCCGGTCTGGGTGAAGGTCGGTTCCTCCGGATTGCCTGATTTGTCGACCACCCAGCCGATGCTCCGCGCGTCCATCGTAAAGATACCCCCGCCTGCACCACCGTTGCGGTAGCTGCTTTCAAGTTTCGGCTTGGAATGGCTGTAGTTGAGATCGTAGTCGACCTTCAGACGATCAAACTCATGGACGACACCGGCATGCGCCTGCCGCTGGCTGTCAAGGAAGCTGTACAAGGTCGAGTTGAGCTGAACGACGGCGTTGTTGACCGGACGAATCTCCGTCCGATCCTCAGTCCAGCCCGGCAAAATCGGGTTTGCACCGGTGGGCTGTCCCGTGGTCCCAATGGCAGCGACCGACTGCGTGGAGAACGCGCGGATCGTGTAAAGGCGGTTGAACTTTTCGGGAGCGTCGTTGAAAATTGTATTCAGGAAGACGCGGGTTTGATCCGAGACCTTATAGTCAAGCTTGAGCGTCGCGCTCCGTTGGGTGCGATTGTTGTACGCGTTGGTACGGCGAAAATCCCAAATGTAGGCGGGGCGATCGAGAGTGTTCTGGTAGTCGAGGATGGTCTGGTCGACGCTGTTGACGTTTTCACTGTAAAAGAGATTGAGCGACACACCCAGGTTGCGTTCACCGCCGAAAACATCGAAGACTTCCTGATACCCCAAGCTTAGCAGCGGATGGATCGGATGGTCCCGGCGAAGTTCCGTGTGCTCTAGGAAAGGGGCGGCCCAGCGTGCGGCGGCGCGGTAGGTGATGCGCCGCTTCTCTTTCATGTTTAAAGGAGAACGAGTCTTCAGATTCACGGCACCACCGAGTGAATCAGCGGCCATGTCCGGCGTGGGCGCCTTGGAAACCTCGATTTCGTCAAAGAGCGCACCAGAGATGTTGTGCGTGCGGAAATCACGACCGAAGCCACCGGCACTAGCCTGCATATTGCCATCGACGCTGACGGTGTTCAGACCGGGTGCGGCGCCGCGGATCGAGACACCGGTCACGTTGCCTTCGTCGTCGAGGTTGCCCACAATACCGGGCAGGCGGATGAGCAACTCGCCCGCCGAGTCGTTCGGCAGATTTCCGAAGGCATCAAGCGAAACGACGGTTTTTACATTGGGGGCATTGCGCTGTCGGGTGATGGAGGCGGCGTTACCTTCGCGTTCACCCGTCACGGTAAACTGCTCCAGTTCGTAAACAGAGGTTCCCATCTCAAAGTTGCGATTGACGCGTCCGCCAGCACTGAGGGTCACCGATTCACGAATCGGATCAAGGCCGATGTAGGTGACCACCAGAGTATGTGTTCCGGCGGGAACGTCGATCAGACGATAGGCTCCAACTCCGTCGGTGAGCGTCTGACGTCCCAACTCCGGCAGTTCAACCAAGGCGTCCTTTAAAAACAGCCCTGTGGCGGAGTTGCTGATGGCACCGGTGATCACACCCGTGGTGCCTTGAGCCTGGGCGGGGGCAATAATGAAAGTGAACAGACCGGCTGCGAACAGCAGCCCTCTGGCAAGCGCGGAGGCGCGTCGTTGAGGAAACGAATTCATGGTGGTTGATGAGGGATGCTTCACTCCTGGGGATCGAGGAGAGCTGGGGTTGCAGGTTTGCTGAAACGTTTTTTCGTTTGCCACACCCATATTTCGCGTCAACTAAAAACGTTTTAGCAAAACATGCTAAACAGTCGATTTTCGATCAAACTATGCTCCGAATCCACCACACCTCATCAGAAATACCAAAACGCGGAACCTTCTAGTTAAAATCCGAGCACCATTGTCGTGAACCGGCGTCAGCCTCCAGTCGACGCGCGCAGGTGCTGCTCGATTTCCAACTCGATAGTCTCCGCGCCTAGGGCCGGTGTGCGCAGCCGCTTCAGGAGCAGCCGGGCGGCCGCCCGGCCGAGTTCGCTGTGCGGCACGCCCACACAGGACAACGGCGGATCGAAGTACTGCGAAATGTCGTAATCCCCCACCCCCACCACCGCGATGTCTCCCGGCACGGAAAGACCGGCTTCCTTGATGGCATGGTAGGCGCCAAGCGCCTTTCCATCCGTCACCGTATAAAGTCCGTCGATTTCCCGACGGTTCTTCAAGAACCTCCGCATGGCTTCAGCGGCTGCCCCTTCGGAGAGTTCCGACGCCTCGATCTCCATGGCCTCGACGCCGGTAAGTTCGGACGCACGCTGCATAAAACTGTCCACACGCGTTTTGGTTATCTGCGTGAGCGGACGCCCGTGCAACACGGCAAGACGCCGTCGCTTCATGCGGACCAGAATCTCCGCGGCACGCTGTCCGCACCCTGTATGCTCCGTGACGCAGGTGTAACCCGGAATCTGTCGGTTCACCAACACCACCGGATAAGGCAAATGCGTGCGCGCGAGAAACTCGTCGTCCTCCATCGTCGTGTTGGTCATGATGGCGGCATTGAAATGGTCCCCCCCGGTCAATCCGGGAAGATCCCGCAGGTGCCCGGCCGCGAACATGTCGATGAGAAGCAGATACGACACGCCCGCGAGCGGCCCCTTGGTTTCCTGGGCAACCTCGCGCAGGCCCGACACAAAATGATTCACCAGCGTCAGCGGCGCCTCGTAGCTGGTGATCAGGGCAAGGACGATCGTCCGCTTCGCTCCCGCACCGCTGCGCAGCCGCCTCGCGCCGATGTTGGGCAGGTATCCCAGCCGGAGTGCCGCAGCCTTCACCCGAGCGACGGTTTCGGGCGAAATGCGCCGCTCGATGTGGCGGTTGTTCAAAACGGACGAGACCGAGCCGATCGAAACATCCGCGGCCTTCGCGATGCTCCGAACCGTGACCGTTCCTGAAGAACCGGATTTGGTCGAAGGTTTCGAAGGCGAAGGCATCGGTGTTTCTGGACGTTTGCAGCTTCTCTCGCCGGAAAGAAGCCAAAACCTTTCGCCAGACGCCCGGGGAGGGGAACTGGCGCAAGAGACAACCTTATATGACCTCCAGGGTTTCGGCCGCAGCGTCCTCGGCCACCGCGACCGCGTATCCGACGAGGATCGCAGTCAGTCCCAAGTGGCGGCTTCTGTTCAAATCATGGACTGATGGCCCCTGCTGGCGACTCCGTCTTCCGCATTACGCTCTTCCGTGGCACGCAAAAATCCGCTTGGCTCGCGGCCTTTTCGCATGCGCTTCCACAAGTACCACGCCCTTGGCAACGACTACCTTGTTCTGAACCCGGCTGACTTTCCCGGGTGGACTGTCCCGA
>JBBQUU010000139.1:0-6980 GCA_038212175.1 Opitutales bacterium
CGTGGCCTTTTGGTCGCTGGCAAGCGCGGCGCATGCCTTCGTGACGGGGCCCGTTTCGCTGGGAGTGATGCGGTTTTTTCTGGGCGCAGGCGAAGGTCCGGCAATTCCCGGTGCCATTAAAGGCACCGTGGAGTGGGTGCCTCCGAAACGCCGCGGCCTTGCCATCGGCCTCACCACGAGCGGCGCGTCGCTTGGTTCGCTGATCGCCCCGCCCCTGGTGGTTTGGACGGCCTCGCATGTGGGCTGGCGAGGGGCCTTTGCGGCAACCGCGATCCTCGGAGCGATCTGGTTGGCCGCATGGATGCTCGCGTTTCGGGGAATTCCCGCAACCGGGCCGGGAACCGGGGCGAAGCTGCCTTCGTCCACGTGGGGCTCTCTACTGGTTCGTCCAGAGGTTCGCCGGCTGATGGCGTCCCGGTTCTGTTTCGATCCGGTCTTCTATTTCTACATGTTCTGGATTCCGCAGTATCTCTCCCGGGAACGCGGACTCTCGCTGGCGGCGATCGGCGCGTTGGTGTGGATCCCTTTCGTCGCCCTCGAAGTCGCTAATCTTCTGTCGGGGCAGGCGTCCGACATGTGCGTGGCGCGGGGCTGGTCGCGGCCTCGCGCGCGTCTGACCCTTATGCTCATCGCGGCGCTGCTGACGCCCGCGTCCTTCTTCGTCGCCTTGGCGGGCACGACGGGTTTTGCGATCGCGCTCATGTGCGTGCTAATGTTCGCGCACGGCATCTGGATTACCAATTTCATGGCGTTGATTGGTGACACGGTGCAGCCGGCCGACGTGGCCACGACGGTCGGGCTCACCGGCTTTTGCGGCGGGATCGCCGGGATGCTTTCAAACCTCGTGATCGGTCCCGTGGTGGACCACTATTCGTTCACGCCCATCTTCCTCGCGTCCGGCATCGTGTATCCGGTCGCTTGGTACATCCTGCGCCGGCACGCGCAGCTGCGTTAATTCATCATGTCCGCTCCTCCTGCTCCTTCCGCTCCCGTCATCCGGATTCCCCGTCGCAAGCCGCGCACGGCGCGCATTGGCCTGTTCGGCGTGGGCTACCATGTTTATTGGGGCCAGTTTCCGGGGCTGCTCGACGAGCTGCACGCCAAAATGGCGGTGCTCGAACGGCGCGTGGCCGCGACCGGCGTGGCTGTCACGAACTTCGGAATCATCGACAAAGCGCAGGATGCCTACGCGTTGCTGCCAAAGCTCAAGGCCGCCGACCTCGATCTGGTTTTCTGCGACATGGTGACGTATGCGACGTCGGCAACGTTTGGGGCGATCATTCGCGGGCTCGACGTCCCGATCGTGCTGGTCGCGCTCCAGCCGTTGGCCGCCCTGGACTATGCGCGGGCCACGACGCACATGCAGCTCGCCAACGATGATTTCTGCTCGGTGCCGGAGTTCACCGGCGTCGCCATTCGCATGGGCAAGCGTGCGCCGGAGGTGATCCTGGGGACGCTGGAGAATGATCCGGTCGCGGAAGCCGAACTGGTCGAGTGGTGCGAGATCGCGATGGCGTTGCACGATCTGAAGCGCGCGCGGCTGGGGCATTTCGGCCACCCGATCGAACACATGCTCGACATGCAGACCGATCAGACCGCGCTGACGGCGGCGTTCGGGCTGCACGTGGTGCAGACGGAAGCAGACGATCTGCTCCGTCTGAGCCGCGATATTTCGCCGGACGAAATCGCCGCGAAGAGCGCGGAGATCGCAGCCCTGTTTGACACCCCGGAGCCCAAGGCGGATCCGCTCACGCGCACACTGACCGCGGAGGATCTGCAAACCGCGGCGCGGACCGCGGTCGCGCTCGATCGCTTCATCGCTCACCATCAACTCGACGGCCTGGCTTATTACTACGAGGGTGAATCGGGGAGCCCGCTGCGCGAGCTGGTCACCAATTTAATCGTGGGCAACTCGCTCCTGACGGCGGCGGGTTTTCCCATGTGCGGCGAGTCCGACCTAAAAACCTGCGTGGCGATGCTCATCATGGATCGCCTCGGCATCGGCGGCAGCTTTGCGGAGTTTCATCCGATTGATTTTCGTGAAGGCTTCGTCCTCGTCGGCCACGACGGCCCGCACCACCTCAACATTGCCGATGGAAAGCCCGTGTTGCGCAGCCTAGTCAAGTACCACGGCAAGCCGGGACGCGGCGCGAGCGTCGAGTTCAAAATCAAGGAAGGCCCGATCACGATGCTCAGCATCGGAGTAACCGCGCAGGGCCGGTTCAAATTCATCATCGCCGAAGGCGAAAGCGTGCACGGTCCGATTCCTGCGACCGGCAACACCAACACCCGCGACTTCTTCCGTCCCGATGTGCGGACGTTCCTCAAGCGTTGGGTTGCAGAGGGCCCGACCCATCATTTCGCACTCGGCATCGGGCACCGGGCGCAGTCGCTTCGACGGGTCGGAGAAGCCTTGGGACTCGAAACAGTGATCATCAACCAGGAGAAATAGCCATGGGCACTTGGCGGACATTATTCGCAGTCGCAGCTCTGGGCGCGGCGCTGCCAAGCGGGGCCGCTGCGTCGACCCCGGCGCCGATTTCGTTGGTCGACGGTTTTCGCACTCCGCCGCCGCTCGCGCAACCGCACACCTACTGGCTTTGGTTGAACGGTTACGTGCACCTCCCGACTGCGGTTGAGGAACTCACGGCGATGAAGCAGGCCGGACTCAGCGGGGTTCTGCTCTTCGAAATGGGGGCGCGCGGCGATCCTGCCACGATTCCGCCACCCGGTCCGGCGTTTCTGAGTCCGGAATGGGTCAAGAGCCTGCGGGTGGTCACCGAGCACGCAAAATCGATCGGCATGCAGGTCGATATGTCGGTCATCAGCAGTTGGGACATGGGTGGGCCGTGGATCGAACCGCGGCATGCGAGCATGGGACTCTACAGCACCGAAACGACAGTGAACGGTGGTGCTCCCGTGGATACGACCCTGCCGTTCCCGGCCCCGGAGCGCGCCGCGCCGTTGGGGCCCGATGGACGCCCGGCCTACTGGACGGATGTCGCCGTTCTCGCGGTGCGCGCGCCGCGCCGGTTGCCGGCCCACGAGTTTGTTTTGCGGCTGGATCCGGTGGGTCTGCACGATCTGTCCGCGATCGTCCTTGATCAGGGCTCGCCCAACGCGCCGGCAGATCTCGCTGCCACGATGACACCGGTCCGCGAGTTCAGCGTGGCTGTATCCACGGAAGGAACACGTGACGCGGATTTCACAGAGGTCGCTCGCGGCACCCTGGCAACCGTGGCGGGTCCGCAACGTTTTTCCCTGCCGGCCGGCACCCGGGCGCGGTTCGTGCGCCTGCAACTGCTGAGTGGTCATGACGAGAGCCGTGCGCGCTGGACGCTGGCCGAGTTCGAGGTCTTTGACGCCGCCGGGCGCAACATCGCCGCATCCCATCGCGTGGATCAGGCTCGCTCGGGTGCGTTGCTCGTGCGTGAACCGGTTCCTCTCACATATGCGAGCTGGAGTGCCGCCCGGATCCATGATGGCGGGCGGAGCGGAGCGGCCGGGGTTTTTGCCACGGCGGCGAGGCCGTCGTTCGACCTTCCCAGCTTGAACGACGTCGTTGACGTCACGTCGCACGTCGACCGCGAAAGTCGACTGCAATGGAACGCGCCCGCGGGGGCTTGGACGATTCTGCGGTACGTCTGCATGGTCACCGGCGAGAAACTCAAGGTGCCCAGTCCCGCGTCGGATGGACTCGCGAGCGATCATTTAAGTTCGGAGGCGACTCGCATTCACATGAATCACGTGGTGAGCCAGCTGCGCGCCGGCCTCGGGCAGGATTTGTCCAAGAGTGGAATCGAGAATTTTTACCTCGCGAGCTACGAGGTGGTGGGCCGGGTGTGGTCGCCGGTTTTCGCCGGGGAGTTCAAGCGCCGGCGCGGGTATGAGCTCACGCGCTACCTGCCGGCGATCTTCGGCGCGCGTATCCAGGATGAACTGACAACGGAACGCTTTCTTTTCGACTACCGCAAGACGCTGGGGGAGGTGGTGGTGGACGCCTATTATAGGACCGCGGTGGATGTGGCACACGAGGCCGGGCTGAAGGTCAAGTCGGAGGCGGGCGGGCCGGGTCCGCCCATTCACACGCCGCCGATGGACGCCTTGTTGGCGCATGGGACCGTCGACAACGTCCAGGGGGAATTTTGGCCGTTCTGGCCCGATAACGATGCGATCAATGTAATCAAAGAGCCGGCTTCGGCCGCGCATCTTTATGGCAAGCCGCGCGTGCATCTCGAGGCGTTCACCTCGTTTCACCACTGGGCCGAAGGGCCGCAGGATTTAAAGCCAAGTGCCGACCGCGTCTTCACCGAGGGCGGCAATCATTTCGTCTGGCACACCTGGACGCACCAGCCGCCCGATGCCGGGTTCCCCGGCTTGGTGTATGGCGCGGGCACGCACCTCAGTCGCAGTGTGACGTGGTGGTCAAAGGCCAAGCCCTTTCTCGATTACCTGGCCCGGGGATCGTTCCTGTTGCAACGGGGCCAGTTCGTGGCGGACGTACTTTATTATTACGGCGATGGCGGCATGAACTTCGTTGGTCCGCGGCGCAACCCGACTACGCTGGGTCCCGGCTATGACTACGATGTCACCAATGCCGACGTGATCTTAAACCGGCTGACTGTGCGCGACGGCCGGCTTACCGTCCCCGGTGGTCCCAGTTATGCGATGCTGGTGCTGCCGGACCGCGACGACATCCATCCGGCCGTGCTCGCGAAGATCGAGAATCTGGTCCGGGCTGGCGCCACCGTGATGGGCCGCAGGCCCACGCGTGCGTCAGGCCTTGAAGGCTTTTCCTCGAGCGATGCGCGCGTGGCGGAAATCGGGGCGCGGCTATGGGGAGATCTCGACGGGCGCACGCGGACCCTGCGAACCCTCGGTACCGGGCGCGTCGGGTGGGGAAAAACGGAACGTGAGATGCTAACCGAGTTGGGCATTGCACCGGATTTCACGGCGGAGCCCGCGCTTGATTTCACGCATCGGCGCGAAGGCACGACGGAGATTTATTTTGTCCGCAACCGCGAAGCGAAACCCATCGCAACACGCGCGGTGTTTCGTGCTTCGAGTCACGCGCCTGAATTCTGGAATCTGCAGACCGGTGCCATTACTCCAGCACGCGGTTTCCAACGCACCGCGAGTGGTATCGACGTTCCCATTACGCTGGCGCCCCACGGCTCCACCTTCGTCATCTTTCGGCCGGAGGGAGGACAGTCTTCCGCAACCGGTGGAGCGACCGCGGCGTCTGCCGCTCGCGCAACGCCGCCGGAATCGATCACGCTCGATGCGGATTGGACGGTGGAGTTCGCCTCGCCGATCGGTGCGCCGGCGTCGTTGTCCCTCGATCGGGTGGGGCCGTGGACGAACCAGACGGCGGCGGACGTGAAATATTTTGCCGGCAATGCGAAGTATCGACGGACCTTCACGCTTCCGCCCGGCTGGCGGGAGAAGGCCGGAGCCGTCGATCTCGACCTTGGCCGCTTGTGGTCAATTGGCGAGGTGTGGGTGAATGGAACGTCCTTGGGTGTGGTGTGGACGCCGCCGTACCGCGTCGATTGCACGGCGGCCCTGCGTGAGGGCGCCAACGAAATCGTCGTAGAGGTTTCCGGCACGTGGCACAACCGGCTCGTGGGCGAAGCACGCGGGGAGGTGCCGAAGCAAACGCGCACCAATATCGTCGTGTCGCAACGCAAGCCGTGGAAGGACCTGGAGCCAATCGAAGCCGGTCTGTTCGGACCAGTCCGGCTCATCGCTCGCGGAGAGCCTACGACGCACACACCATGAGATTCATCTGCGCATTCCTGATGGCGGTGGGTTCGATGATCGCGGCACCGGCAACCCGGCCGAACATCGTGTTGATCCTGGCGGACGATCTCGGCTACGGGGACCTCGGCAGCTACGGCGGAAAAACCGTGCCCACGCCGCATCTCGATCGCCTGGCGCGGGAAGGCGTGCGGTTCACCGATGCCTACGTGACCTCGCCTTCGTGCGCGCCGAGCCGGCTCAGTCTGATGTCGGGAGCGTATCCCCAACGCTTCGGCATGACGTGGAACGACGATCGCAGTGCGCACAAGCTGCCGGACACGCAACGACTGCTGCCGGAGCTGCTGCGCTCGGCCGGCTATACGACCGCGCTGGTGGGCAAGTGGAACATCGTGCGTCCGGCGGAGACGGTGTTCGACGAAGTGATGGATCTGGTCGAGTGGGAATCGGATTACCTGCCGCAATCCGACGGCCGTTATATTGGCAGCGGTGCGACGTCGGGGGTGGGGGTGCGCTCCAGCAAGACTCAAGGCTGGGGACCGGAGCGCGCCGGTGACGAATATCTGACGGACCGGATGGCGCGACACGCGGCGGAGTTCGTGGGCCGGCAGGCAGCGAAGCCATTTTTCCTGTATGTGGGATTTAATGCGGTGCACAGCCCGTGGCAGGGCAGGAAAACGGACCAGGCGCGCTTTGCCCACCTGCCGCATGAAGTGATCCAATTGTACGCCTCCATGGTGGCGGCGCTCGACGACGGCGTGGGCCGAATCCTTGGCGCTTTGCGGGAGCATGGCAGGGAGGAGAACACGCTGGTGATTTTTTTGAGCGACAACGGCCCGGCGAAAGGCGGTCCGCATATCGAGGGATGGAAACCCGACTGGCCGGCGCAAATTATCGTAGGCTCGGCCGCGCCCCTGCGCGGAGCGAAAACCGATCTATATGAAGGTGGGATCCGTGAACCGTTCATTGTCCGCTGGCCGGCCCGACTCCAAGCGGGAGCAGTGTTTCGTGCCCCCGTGATCGCGAACGACGTCCTGCCGACGCTCTGCGCGGTGGCAGGAGCGGAGGTTCCGGCCGCAACGGTGGTGGACGGCGTTGACCTGATACCCTTTCTCCGGGGCGAGCGAACGGGAGTGCCGCACGACACGCTCTATTGGAAAATCAAATCGGCGGTGGCTCTTCGGCGGAACGAGTGGAAGCTCGTGCGGCTCGCGCCGGAG
>JBBQUU010000140.1:0-6954 GCA_038212175.1 Opitutales bacterium
GACGTATTCAAAAAACAGTTACCGGATGACGCCGAACCCTTGCGGGCACGGGCGGCCGGGCAGCCGTTTTCCGAAGGTGATCTCGAATTTGTGCCGGACGCGGCGAAGACGCGTTATGACGCGTTCATGAAGGTCGGCCCCGCGAGTTTCCTCGTGCTGAATCACACTGCGAAAACGATGAATGAGATCCGGGCCGACGGGAAGTGGCTGGGGGCGCAGGCTGTGCTGTTCGATCTCAGCGAGAAATTCCGGGCGGATCCGTTGCAGCTCTGAGGCGGATCAATTCTCACCGCGCGGAAAACCCCGCGGGCTTCCGCGCACAATGTCACGTATTACGTGACTTTGTGCTGAGCAGTCGGGTGGGGTGGTGAGCGCGGGTCAGTCCACCGATCAGCAACTCAACCCGCACCATCGTGCGGCCTTCCCGCGGTCGGTGCGCTTAGGCGAGGAGGCCGGTGCCGACGAACCAGGCATACGCGGCCACCAGCGGCCAGCCCATCCACCGGGGTAGACCGCCGGCAAGACCGATGCTGATGGCATGCACGAGGCTGACCCCGATGAGAATCGCGATGGCAGTCTCGAAAAAAGGTGGAAGCGTGAGCGGCTGCAGCACCGCTCCGAGGCCGAGACAAAGCGGGATGCAGATATGGCCATCGCCGATCTGCGATGCATAGGTGATGTCGGCGCGGCGCCGGGCGGCGTAAAAGAAGGCGAGGAGGGCGTTGGGCACGACCATGAGCCAACCGCTTAACCAGCCGAGATTCGACGCGTTGACGAACGAGGCCTTTTGCCGGCCGGCCCAGTCCACCAACCAGTCGATGCTGGTGTAGAGACCGAGCGCGCCGGCGAGTACGATGAGCAAATCGAAATAGAACATTGGCCCGAACGTGCGGCGCTGACGGACATTGTGCTTGAGCACATCGAACACCTGAAACGACTGCCAAAAGAGGAAGAGCGCAATGAGCACCAGACCGTCCTGCGCGCCCAGTTGGCCGTCGGCGCCCAGAGCCCAGGTCACGCCACTAAAAAAGATGGCCGCGAATAAGGTGAGGAGCAGGGAAAGTTGGGTGAGCTGACGTTCGGCGCCGGCGGCCGCGGCTTTCTTGCGGTTGATGGCGCCGCGGGCGGTTCTTCCCGGCAGGCGAAGTTGCAGGCCCCAGATCAGGGCGGGGAGTCCGAGAAGCAGCGTGAGATTCGTGACGTTGTTAACGAGGCTGTTGGTGACAATCGCGGCGCCGTCGCCTTGGCCGCCAGCGACGAGGAGGACGAAGATCACGTTCCCGAGTCCGGAACAATAGGGCATGATCAACGTGCCCAAGGCGGTGCCCTCGAGCCCGTGATGCTGCAGCGCTTCCAGCCGCCACATCATCAACAGGGATGCGGCGAAAAAAAGGGCGAGGTAGGTGCCGAGGTGGGTGAGGCCCAGAGCGTCGATGACTTCGGAGAGCGGATTCACGCGGGCGCAAACGTGAGGCCGTAGCGTCCGCCCGTGCGGCGCAGTCGCAGGTCGGCTCTAAAGGCGGCGGTGAGCTGCGCCGACGTCAGCACCTTGGCGCGCGGACCGGCGGCGAGGACGGCACCGTCACGGAGCAGCAATGCATGGGTGAACAGCGGAGCGATCTCTTCCACATGATGGGTGACGAGCACCAAGGCCGGATCGGCGAGACTGCCGCCGCGGCTGAGCGTGCCGAGAAATCGCAGGAATTTTTCACGCGCGATGGGGTCGAGGCCGGCGCACGGCTCGTCGAGGATCAGCAGTTTCGGCCGGGCCATGAGGGAGCGCGCGATCAACACGCGCTGGCGCTCTCCTTGGGAAAGGTAGGCCCACTCGCGATCGGCCAGCTCCGCGAGATCACTGGCTTCCAGAAGTTTTCGGGCGGCGAGGCGATCGCGGCTGGAGACGCGGTGCCAGAGATCGAGTTGAGCGTATTTACCGCTGACCACAGTATCGACCGCGGTTTCCGAAGGCGGAATCGAAGCGGCGAATGCGCTCGTGACGACGCCAATTTGCAGGCGCAATTCGCGCCAGTCGCACTCGCCGTAGCGCTGGCCGAGGAGGGCGAGTCCGCCGGACGTCGGTGACAAGTACCCGGTGAGCGCTTTGAGCAGGGTGGTTTTGCCTGATCCATTGGCGCCCAGGATGACCCAGTGTTCGCCGGGATTTACGCGCCAGTTGACATTGCGGAGAATGTCCGTGCGACCGCGGGCGACGCGGAGCTGGGAGACTTCGAGAATGGGCGTCATTCGCCCTGACCATGCTGGAGCGGGTTGCGTCAGGTCAAACGGGGATCTTGAGACCGCGGGCAGGTAGCAGGTTTTTCAAACGTGGGCGGCGTTGCTACAAGGGCTCGCGATTGCGCGGCCTGCCTTGAGAAAGGTTGGAAATCGGAAAAGCGGAAAATCGGGAAACACCACTCTCGCCGTGAACTGCGGTCTCTCCTCGCCTCCGCCCTGGTCGACTTCAAGCTCCATGCGAGAAAATGTCCTGACCCAAATCCCGCTCCCGCACAAAGGTTCTTCCTGCCCCAGCGGCCACTTTTATAGTTTCACTCTGCGCTTAACCTTAGCGCCATGCGGCCCGATCCGAATGGCGAGCGCCTAGTGACTCCAACGGAGTCAGCCGTTGTTTGTTGATTTTAGCCGCACACTTTTTTGCCGAGATTTCATATAGGAAAAGGCCGACCGGTTGAAATCGAGCTATTTTACCCAATAGCCCAGTCTCTCCGGCAGTTTTACCAAGTCCTTCCTCTCCAAACGGCCGTCGTGGCGCGCCGTCTTTCTCTTCGCCGTTAGCTCAGGCGAAGCTGAACTCGGCAGCTCTGCCCTAAAATCAACAAACAACGGCCTTGTATTTGTTCGGCTCCGCTACGCACCCTGATGGCACGCGACCTCGACGGAGAACTCGCCGGCTTTCCTCTGGTCGCGCAAGCCGCGCGGGTGCATCGGGAACGAGAAGGCAAGGCGTCGTAAACGGTCGAATTGATTACCAGTCGGCCCAAACATGAACTGTCGCCGGCGCAGTGGCTCACAGCGAATATCAATCACTGGGGTATCGAGACCGGACTGCACGCACGACTCGACGTTTCCCTTCGTGAATAGGCGGTGAGACGAGTCGCGGGCGTGAACATTCCCCTTGTGGAGTGGATAAAAAATCGTGAGCCTCGTGTCTGTTCTGTAAACATGAGGGCGACGCGGCGTTCGTTCGCCGTGGGCGCGCACGCACATTAGGCAGTTTCCCTATCCACTGGCAGCGACTATACCCTATGAAACTACACCCGTGTGTTCATTCCCTCTGCTGGGCGACGAGAGCCTCCTTGGCGATTGTTGGTCTGGTCCTTGGTTTGTTATTCTCCTCGGCGCAGGCGGCGGAGTCGGCCTCCGTGACCGGCAACGTCAGCAATATCGCGACGGGCAACCTCCTCCAGGGGGCACGCGTCGAGATTCCGCAGCTCGGCCTCTCCACGCTCTCCGACAGCGCCGGTCATTATGTCCTGGCGTCGGTCCCGGCAGGCACGCACGAGATCGTGGTGACCTACACCGGCCTCGACCCCATGCGGAGCCCGGTGACCGTCACGGACGGGCAGCGGGTGGTGCGGGATTTCGATCTGACCGCGGGAATCTACAAGCTGGATGCCTTCAAGGTCACGGGGGAGCGCGAGGGCGCCGCGGTCGCCATCACCGCCAAGCGCAACGCGACCAACCTGAAGGACGTGGTCTCGGTCGATCAATTCGGCAACCTGCCCAACATGAGTTCGGGCGAAGTGCTGATGCGCCTGCCGGGCGTCGCGGGCAGCCCAACGGAGGAGGGCCTCAACTACCAGTTTAGCATCCGTGGGATGGGCCCGGCGCTCAACACGATCAACATCGACGGCGCCCGCATGGCCTCGCTCGGCTTCAGCCGCGCCTTCGAGATGCAGAGCCTTTCCGGCGCGATGTTCGACCAGCTGGAACTGATCAAGGGTCTTACTCCCGACAAGAGCGCGGAGTCCCTCGGCGGCTCCGTTAATCTTAAGACCCGCTCGACCCTAAACATGCGGGAAAAGCGCCGCTTGACCTACAACTTCTCCGTCCGTACGGCGCCGTCCTTCACCGAGCAGATTCCCGAGCGCGAACGGCATCGTTCCCACCCGGTTTTGAATTTCGGATACCAGGAAGTCTTCAGCGTCCTCGGGGGCGATCGGAACCTCGGTGTCGCCGTCAACACGTTCTACAGCGAAAACAGCGTGGGCTTTTTCCGCACCGATCGCGACTTCCAGAATACGGCCACCGACCCGGCCTACCTTTGGAGCTACCAGACCCAGGACAATTTCAACAACCGCAAGCAGATCGGGGTGAGCGTCAAGACCGAGTACAAGCTGTCGCCCAACACAACGGTCACGCTCAACACCATGGGCAACGACAACGTAGAGTTGTCCCGCATCCGCTGGAGGACGCGCGCCTACACCGGCAGCCAGAACCAGAACTTTGTGCCCAACGCCACCACGTCGAGCATCGTTCCCGGCTACACCTCCCTCGTGACTGAAGTGCGGCCCGTCCCCACCTCAACCCTCGACATGCAAATGATCGGGCCCAACCACTACGTGACCCGGACGCGTCGCGCCGACATTACCGTCGATCAGGAGTTCGGGCCCTTCAAATTTGATTACAGCGCGCGCTACGCCCACAACCACCTCAACAACGGCCAGGGCCAAGGCGGCGACCTGACAATGCGGATCACCAATATCGGCTGGATCCTCGATCGGACGAAGTCGGACCTTTACCCGAGCTTTGTCCAAACTGCTGGCCCTGATTTCCGCGACCCGAACAACTGGCGCCCGAAGACGGATTCCCCCGCGCTGGTCCACGGCGACCAGATGAATGACCAGCGGATCCGCACCCTCGAGGGTAACGTGCGCTACAAGTTGCCGACCCGCGTCCCGATTAACCTGAAATCCGGCCTGCACTGGCGCGACACGCTGGTCCAGACAAGCGTCACCGATGGCCAGCGCCGCTACAACTACATCGGAACCGGCCCCCTGCCCGATAACCCAAATCGCAACTCGTTCGATGAGGTGAAGACCGGCCGCCAAGTGCCGCAGTGGGACACCAATATGTTCCTGGCCGAGCGAAAGCTGATCACCCCCTCCCTCTGGTCGGAGGATCTCTACTACTTCTATCAGAGCAAATACAACGTGCCTCGCACGCTGCTCGAGACCGTGTCGGCGGGCTACATCATGGCAGACGGCAAATTCGGCCGCGAAGGCTTCCTCGGTCGCACCGGCTTCCTCACCGGCGTCCGCACGGAAAAGACCGAGACCGAGGGCTTCAATTGGGTGCAGGTGCGCGCCAATTTCCGCAGCACGGCAGCCGAAAAGCTGAACGACCCGGCCGGGGCCGCGGCGAAGGACTACGTCTATCGCAAGATCGACGGCAGCTACACCCAGTCCTTCCCCAGCGCCCACCTCATGCACGACATCACCCCGAACCTGAAGGCCCGCACCAGCTGGTCCACCGGCTTCGGGCGACCCGGCTACGCCACGGCGCTGCCGGGCGAGAGCGCAAACGAGAACGCCCTGACGCTCTCGGTTAACAACCCTTCCTTGCTGCCTCAGCAGGCCTCGAACTGGGACGCCACGCTCGATTACTACTTCGAGCCCGTCGGCAACATTTCCGTGGGCTGGTTCCATAAGAAGATCACCGATTACATTGTCAGCGGTATCAGCACCGGCCAGGTCGCCTCCGGCCTCACCAACGGTTACAACGGCGAGTACGCGGGCTTTGAGCGCCTGACGTCCAGCAACGCCGGCACCGCTTACGTGCAGGGCTGGGAATTCAGCTACCAGCAGCAATTCACCTTCCTTCCCGGAGTGCTGAAGGGCCTTAGCGGTTCCGCGAACTACACGACGATCGATACCCACGGCGACTTCGGTCAGGCCACCAGCCTGAGCGGAGGCCAAGTCGCAGGATTCATTCCTCGTACAGTGAATGTCATGCTGTCCTGGCGCTACCGGGCCTTCAGCACCCGGGTCCTCTACAATCTCACGAGCGATTACCTATCCTCGTACGATGCCACGAACCCGGCGCGCAATTCGTACCGCAAGGCAATGGAGACGGTGAACTTTGGCGTGGCTTATCTGGTGCGTCCCTCGGTCAGCCTGAACGTTGACGTTTCCAACGTCTTCAACGAACCTCAGGTGCTCTATCGCGGCTACGGGAACCGTATGCAGACCACGATCATCAACGGCGTTGCCATCAACGTCGGCATCAGCGGCCGGTTCTAACCGCCCCGCTTTCCACGCCCTTTCATCAGTGCCGGAGCTTCATGGGGTATGAACCGGCGAGATAGGTGACACTTAATCCGGGGTGGGGACGAGCCAACGGGGCCGTTGTTTGCTGATTTTAGTTGTTGCGGCGTGCTGCGGGTTTTTCGAGAAGGGATAGTCGATCCACCGGGTCTGCCTGTTAAATACAAACCGCATAACGTGTGGTTCACTCACGTCCGTCATTCCCGGGCTTGTTCAACACGAGTCCTGTGTCGGCTGCTGCGACACAGAACTCTCAGAGTTACATGTTACGCGAAAGCCAAACCGCGACGCGAACGGCGAGCGCCTAGTGACTCCAACTGGTAATTATATCGAATTCAAACGTCGCGTGAGTCCTTGAGGTGCAGCTCACTCAACTATGCCGTCGGTGGAAGCCAAAGAGATCGGGGTTCATACATGGGGTGGGGAGCAGCCGGAGACGGAAGCTTGGTCCCGAACGAAAGTGAACTCGATACGGCATGTCAGACGGGCGAGCCTGCTGATAAAAGGTGAAGCTTGCCGCAGAAGCGGTGAAGCGGTCACGGCACTAGAGCTGTCAAAGCTGGAGACCGTTCGGCTGGGGTGTGGGTGGAGCGGGAACGAGCAGAAGGGAGCATGGGATAAGTGGAGAGAGCGGCCGGACAGCCGAAGAGAAGGTTTGGCCGCAGGCAGA
>JBBQUU010000141.1:0-6904 GCA_038212175.1 Opitutales bacterium
CAGCAGGGGTTGAGCAGACGTGAGACAGAACCTACGCGCTCCGCGACGAAGCGAAAAGCCCCGAGTGCAAAGATTGCTCGTGGACAGCGTGACACAGGCATTCCTGCCTGTTGGATTGAAGTTTCCTGAACGTTCGAGCCCCAGCATTGAAGTAGCTGGAATAGTCCGAGACCGAGCCGAGCCTCGGAGTTTCCGCGTCGCGTTTCCTCCTCGCCACGCGGTAAGCCGCAAACGCAATCGTCCGGCGAGTCTCAAGATGACTTGGCGAATGAACAAGTTTGATTACGTTTTTGCACACCGGATTGACGCTTTCTCGGTTCGGCAAACCCTTCCCCGCGTCTACCCTGACCGTACTCGCCTGCCTTTTCGTGTTACCGCCTTTTCCGGCCTCTTGCCCCTCTGATGCGTTTTAATTTCTGCGTTTTTCTTCTTCTTTCCACTCTGCTGGGTGTCCGCCTTGCGGGCCAGGTTGCGGCTGAGCGCGAACTGGGTGGGTTCATCGATCTCAACTGCCTCGATTGTCACGACGCGGGCGTGAAGAAGGGTGGGGTGTCGTTGGAGAACCTGGATTACTCGCGCCCCTCGGACGCGCCCGAGTTGTGGGAGACGGTCCTGCGCAAACTCGAACACCGGCAGATGCCGCCGGTGGAGGAACCTCGTCCCGACGAGGCAACCTACCGGCACATCACGGGTTTCCTCACCGCCGAACTCGACCGCGCCGCCGCCGCCAACCCGCATCCCGGCCGCACCGAATCCCTTCGCCGCCTCAATCGCACCGAATACCAGAATGCCGTGCGCGATCTGCTCGCAGTCGAAATCGATGCGACGGCGCTGCTGCCTCAGGACGAGCCCGCCCACGGCTTCGACAACCTCATGGTGAGCAATCTCTCGCCGACCTTGATGGATCGCTATGTCACCTCCGCGCAAAAGGTCGCCCGGATGGCCGTCGGCGCCTCCGCGCTCGCGCCCGGCGGCGAGACGATCCGTGTGCGCCCCGAAGTGACGCAGGAACACGCGATCGATGGCCTCCCTCCCGGAACGCGCGGCGGCGTGCGGGTGCCGTATCATTTTCCGCAGGACGGCGAGTACGAGGTCAACGTGCGTCTCGTGCGTGATCGCAACGAGTTGGTGGAGGGACTGCGCGCCCCGGCCGACGTGGAAATCCTGCTCGATCGCGCGCCGCTCGAGGTCTTCACGGTCAAGCCGCCCGGTGAGGACAAGAACTGGGAGGAGGTCGACCGGCACCTGCAGCTGCGCTTTACGGTGGCCGCCGGGCCGCATGAACTCGCCGTGACGTTCCCGCAAAAGCCGTACGCGCTGTTCGAGACGATCCGCGAGCCCTACGTGTCGCGCTTCAACATCTTCCGCCATCCGCGCACGGCCCCGGCCGTCTATCAGGTTACGATCACCGGACCGTTCAATCCGCGCGGTCCCGGCGACACGCCCAGCCGCCAGCGCCTCTTTGCGCCTCTCGCCTCCGTGGCCGAAGGCGCCAACGACGAGCAGCGTATCCGGGAAATCCTGACGCCTCTCATGCGCCGCGCGTACCGTCGCCCTGTGGTCGCTTCAGACTTTACCGGTCCGCTGGCCCAGTTTCGCGACGGCTGCGCTGAGCGCGACTTTGACCTGGGCGTCGAACGCGCCGTGGCCGCCGTGCTCGTCAGTCCGCACTTTCTCTTCCGCGTCGAGCGCGATCCGCCGAACCTTCCCTCCGGCTCGGTCTACGCCATCTCCGACCTGGAGCTCGCTACGCGACTCGCCTTCTTCCTCTGGAGCAGCCTGCCCGACGACGAACTGCTCGCGTCCGCCGAGCGCGGCGAGTTGCGCCAGCCGGCGAAGCTCGAGCGGCAGGTGCGGCGCATGCTGGCCGATCCGCGTTCGCAGAACCTTGTCACCAACTTCGCGGCGCAATGGCTGCACCTGCGGGCTCTCGATGCCGTGAGGCCCGACGAGCGCCTGTTCATCGATTTCGACGACAACCTCCGCGCGGCCCTGCGCACCGAGACGGAGCTGTTTGTGGGCAGCGTGCTCGCCGAGGACCGCAGTGTGCTCGACCTTGTGAGCGCAGATTACAGCTATCTAAACGAACGCCTGGCCCGGCACTACGGCGTGCCGCACGTGGTCGGCACGCGTTTCCGGCGGGTGTCGTTCGCGGACGACCCCGACCGTCAGCGCGGCGGACTGTTGCGTCAGGGCAGCCTGCACACGGTCACGTCCTACGCGACGCGCACCTCGCCGGTTCTGCGCGGCAAGTGGATCCTCGACAATCTGCTGGGCACCCCGCCACCCCCACCTCCGCCCGATGTATCCACCTTGGATGACAACGTTGTGTCGGCTTCGCTGCCCATCCGCGCCCGCCTTGCAGCCCACCGCGCGGACACCGCCTGCGCCAGTTGTCACAACGTGATCGATCCGATCGGGTTTGCGCTCGAGCACTTCGACGCCGTGGGCCGGTACCGCACGCTGGAGGATTTTCACCCGGTGGACGCCTCCGGCGGCATGCCGGACGGTTCCACGTTTGACGGCGTCGCGGGGCTCGAAGCCGCCCTGCTCGCGCGGCCCGATCTCTTCGCTGGCAATATTGCCGAAAAACTCTTTATCTTCGCCTTGGGCCGCGACGTCGAACCCCACGACGCCCCGGCCATTCGTGAAATCGTTCGTCAGGCCTCCACCGACAACTACCGCCTTTCCGCGCTCATTCTCGGGCTTGTCCGAAGCCCGCCCTTTCAACTGAGGACCCTCCCATGATCATTACCCGAAAAGCACTACCCCGGCGCACCTTCCTCCGCGGCCTCGGCGCCTCACTGGCGCTGCCCTTGCTCGATGCCATGATTCCCGCCGCCACCGCGGCCATGCTCACGCCGGCCCGTCCCGTCCGGCGATTGGGCTATGTGTTCATGCCCATGGGCTGCGACCAGACCCGTTGGTTGCCCGGAACGACCGGCGCGCTCGGCACCCTGCCGCCGATTCTCGAATCGCTCGAGCCGCACAAGAATCACCTCACCGTTCTCTCCAATCTCGAGCTGCGCAACGCGTACCCGGGCTCACACGCCACCTCCAACGCCGCCTTCCTCAGCGCCGCCAAGGCGAAGCACACCGAGAGTTCCGACTACTACCTCGGCACGACCGCCGACCAGCTCGCCGCGCAGCAGATCGGCCATGAAACCCAGCTGCCGTCCCTTGAGCTGTCCATGGACATGCTCCAGACCACCGGCCAGTGCGACAACGGCTACGCCTGCGTTTACCAAAACAACCTGTCCTGGTCGTCGCCCACCACGCCCTTGCCCTCGGAGGCGCATCCACGCGTCGTGTTCGAACGCCTCTTCGGTGAGGGCGGCAGCCGCGCCGAGCGTCAGGCGGCCCTGCGTCGTCGCGCCAGCCTGCTCGACCTCGTGGCCGAGGATCTCGCCAGCTTGCGGTCCTCGCTCGGACCTGCCGACCGCACGCGCGTCAACGACTACCTCGAAACCGTCCGCGAAGTGGAGCGCCGCATCCAGCGCGCCGAGGCCGACACGGCGACCGATCAATTGCCGCCTGAGTTGGAGCGTCCGCTTGGCGCGCCCGCACTCTACGCCGACCATGCCCGTCTCATGTTCGACCTCCAGGTGCTGGCTTGGCAGGGCGACATCACGCGCGTCATCACTTTCCAGCTCGCGCGCGAGACGAGCAACCGCACCTATCCGGAGATCGGCGTCTCCGATCCGCACCATCCTTTGTCCCACCACGGCAACGATCCGGAGAAGATCGCGCGCATGGCCAAGATCAACGCGCACCACGTCTCGCTCTTCGCCTACTTCCTGGACCGGCTCCGGCAGACCCCCGATGGCGACGGCAGCCTGCTCGACCATTCGGCACTCCTCTACGGCAGTGGCATCGGCAACCCCAACATCCACGACCACACCGATCTGCCGATCATCGTGGCCGGCGGCGGCGTGGCCGGACTCAAGCACGGCCGCCATATCCGTTACGAAAAAGCCACCCCGCTGGCCAACCTGCACCTCACGCTGCTCGACAAGGTGGGCGTTAGAATCGATTCCTTTGCCGACAGCAACGGACGCGCGCACGAGCTCTTCACGCCGCTGAGCGTGTGAGCCAGCCCGCCAACGCGAGATGAATCCCCTGTCGCCTCCGGTTGCCCGTCCGCGCCGCGCGCTCCTGTGCGCCGTCCTGTTGCTGGCCGCACCGTTGTCAGCCGCTCCCGCCTCGCTGGCCGACGCCGCCGAGAAGCGGGACCACGCCGCGCTCACGGGCCTGCTCGCCTCTGCACCCGGCGAGGTCAACGCCACGCAGCCCGACGGCATGACCGCGCTGCTCTGGGCCGCCTACCATGACGAGACCGACCAGGCGCGCGCGCTGCTGGCCGCGAACGCCGACCCGCGTGTGGCCAACCGCTACGGAGTCACGCCGCTCTCGCTTGCCTGCCAGAACGGCAACACCGCCTTGGTCGAACAGCTGCTCGCCGCCGGGGCCGATCCTCACCGCGCGCTGCCGGGCGGCGAGACGCCCTTGCTGACGGCCGCCCGCACCGGCCGCCCCGGACCCGTCCGCGCGCTGCTCGCCGCGGGCGCTCGCGTGAGCGACGCGCTCCCGAATGGCCAGACCCCGCTCATGTGGGCTGCGGCCGAGGGACACACCGAGGTCGTGGAAAAGTTGCTCGCCGCGGGCGCCAACCTGAACGCCACGACTCCCTCCGGATACACTGCGTTCCTCTTCGCCGTCCGCAGCGGGCGCGCCGTCACGATGCGCGCGCTCCTGCGCGCAGGCGCCGACCTGCATTACGTGACGGCCCCGGAGAAAAAGCCTCAAGGCAAGCAACCACCCGCGGGGACGGGTGCCTTGCGCATCGCGATCGAGAACGGCCATTTCGAACTTGCCGCAGAACTTGTCGATCTTGGAGCCGACCTCAACGATCTCCGCTCCGGTCATGCGCCCCTGCACGTGCTCGCGTGGGTGCGAAAGCCCGACATCAGCGAAGGCAACGGCGATCCGCCGCCCGACGGCAGCGGCCGTCTCTCGAGTGAGGAGCTCATCCGCTACCTCGTGGCGAAGGGAGCCAAGGTGGACCTCGCCCTGATCGAAGGCCCCGCCCCGCCTGGAAGGTTTGCCCGCATAGGTTGTACACCGCTTCTGCTCGCCGCCGACCGCGCGGACCTCGCTTACATGAAGCTGCTCATCGAACTCGGCGCCGACCCCCACGCGCGCAACATCGAAGGCGGCACGTCCCTCATGACAGCCGCCGGACTCGGCAACGGCGCCGACGAAGACGAGGCCGGCACGAACGACGAAGCCATGGAGGCGGTTTCCTACCTGCTCGGCCTCGGCGTCGACCCGAACGTGGTGACGACGAAAGGCGAGACGGCGATGCACGGCGCCGCCTACGCGAAATTCCCCGGAGTGGTCCGCGTGCTCGATACACACGGTGCGAAGATCGAAGTGTGGAACCAACCCAATGCGTACGGCTGGACGCCGCTGCGCATCGCTGAGGGCCACCGCTTCGGCAACTTCAAGCCCTCCTTCGAAACCGCCGCCGTGCTAAAAGAAATCATGACGGCAAGGGGACTGGAGATTCCTCCGCCCGTACCCCGCGTGGAGGAAAAGGGTTACCAGGCCCAATAGCATCCCGCAGTTTTCGCCCGACCACCATTTCCTCGCCAGGTGGACGCACGGGTCCCCCGCGCGTGGTTCGAGATAGCCCGCCCTTTACCCACCTTGTAGAAAAGTTGACCGAGCTACGCTCCTTCCGTGCAGTGCAGGACCCAGTCCTCTCACTCTCGTGGGCATTCCCAACCGAAAGTTGCACCTATCGGCTGACCCTTTAGCACTCTCGACCACCTTTGCCGGGCCCAGGTGGACGCGCGGGTCCCTCCGCGCGTGGTTCGAGATGCCCCGCCCATTATCCACGGATTCCGCGAACCCACACCCCGTCCGATCCTCAGGCATCCATCCGTTCCCACCAGCGACCTATCCGCAGAGCCAGCCCTTCCGGAAGCCCCACGCCGGCCAGGCTCTGAGACCGACCTTCCGCAAACAGTCCGAACAGGCGGCCGTGGTGATCCTTCAGTTCCGGCATAAACACGCGGACGGAAGACCACGCCCGGGAAGGATTCCATGGAGTCAGTTTGATTCCCTTCCGACTCGTGGCAAAAAACTCCCGACGAAGGCACTACGCACTCGCCGTCGGGTTGAATACCGTTTGCCATCGGGGCGATGACGTGCGCCCAGCCGGTTCATTGCCCGCCTCTTTTTACCGTCGAATTATCGTTTCAGGATTCACGCTGGTGCAATCCCTTGCTTCTGGCCGCGCATCAGGCATTCCCCCGGGGCAATGGCTGTTCTTATGGCTGCTGATTCACACAAATCCCTCGAATCCTGGATCTGGAATGCCGCCTGCTCGATCCGCGGTGCCAAGGACGCGCCGAAGTACAAGGACTTCATCCTCCCCCTGATCTTCACCAAGCGCCTCTGCGACGTCTTCGATGACGAGATCAACCGCATCGCGAAGGAGGTCGGCTCGCGCAAGAAGGCCTGCCAGATCGCCAGAATGGATTGGCAGAAGGCTGAAACGAAGAACGGAAAGAAGAACGCCATGGTGCGTTTCTTCATTCCCCTGATACCCGAGGATCCCGAGCAGCCCGTCTGGTCCGTCATCCGCACGCTCTCCGACAAGATCGGCGAAGGCGTCACCACCCACATGCGGGCCATCGCCCGGGAAAACCCGCTCCTGCAGGGCATCATCGACCGCGTCGACTTCAACGCCACCACCCACGGCCAGCGCGACATCGCCGACGACCGCCTCTCCAACCTCATCGAGGCCATCAGCACCAAGCGCCTTGGGCTCAAAGACGTCGAGGCCGACATCATCGGCAAGAGCTACGAATACCTCATTCGCAAGTTCGCCGAGGGC
>JBBQUU010000142.1:0-6867 GCA_038212175.1 Opitutales bacterium
TCGTGAAACGGTCGCTCTGTGCGAGCAGGACAAATCGAGTGATCTCTTCCATATGGGTTACATTTTGCCACGGCATGATTGCCGTATGTGTAACCCATCACCCCGGTTTGTTTGTTACCTATCCTGCCGGTTCATACCCACGAGTGTTCGGGTTCATGTCTCGGAGCCCGTTGCGACTTGCGCCTTTGCGTTGAAAAGTGCCTGTCCTGTTCGGACAGCTGGAACCGGGTCACCGCTGCGATTCGGAGTTTAACGCAAAGACGCAAAGGCGTGGAGCATGGGATACGGGGCGGAGCGCCCGGTCGGGGGACCGGGCCTACAATTTTCTACCCTCTACCCTCTATTCTCTAACCGCTACCCTCTCTCCCGTCCTCAGGAGAGGGCGACGCGTCGGCGCGCGAGTCGCAGTGCCTGCAAAACCAGCAATGGGCCGAAGATCCACAGGACTTGCACCGGGAACAGTTTGCTGGCGGCGATCTGATGGTACGCGACCAGCGCGGCGATGAGATAGACGACGCGATGCAGCTTCTTCCAACGTTTCCCGCCCAGCGCCCGCACCGCGCGATCGAGGCTCGTGATGGCGAGGATAAACAACAGGACGAGCGCGATCACGCCCGTGAGGATGAACGGCTTGGAGATGTCGTTCGCCAGCGTGCCGAAGCCGCCTTCGTAGATCAGGTACATCACGAAGTGCAGCAGAGCGTAGACAAAGACCGTGACGCCCACCAGGCGGCGATGGCGGTTGAGGGCGAGCGCCGCCTTCCACTTCGGAAACACCACGCGCAAGGGCGTGAAGGAAAGCACCACGACCAGCAGCACACACGCAACGAAGCCGAGGTGGTGCAGAATGTATTTCCCCGGGTCCGCCAGCACGCTCGGATCCTGCCGCACGATCGGCCACGCCGGCCACAGTCCGGGCAGCACGAGCGAGGTCACGATAAACGGCTTTGAGCGAAGCA
The DNA here is from genome assembly GCA_038212175.1 of Opitutales bacterium. Taxonomy (GTDB): domain Bacteria; phylum Verrucomicrobiota; class Verrucomicrobiia; order Opitutales; family Opitutaceae; genus CAMAXB01. Next base: position 960 of record JBBQUU010000142.1, read on the forward strand.
GGCGCTCAATCAGTCCCGATTTTTTAACCACGGATTGCACAGATTGAGACCGGATTAGACCCACCCAACCTTGGGGTTCTCTGTTCGGCATCCGTGTCCATCCGTGGTTGAAAACGATTCCCGGTTTTGACGGGCATCAATAATTCTTCCTCAGGTCCAGCCCGGCATAGAGCCCGGCGACCTGCTTCTCATAGCCGTTGAACATGAGCGTCTCCTGCTTGCCCGCAAAGAAGCCGGCGCCGATCACGCGCTCGGTGGCCTGCGACCAGCGCGGGTGGTCGACCTTGGGGTTCACGTTGGCATAAAAGCCGTACTCCTGCGGCGCCATCACGTTCCACGTGTTGCGCGGCTGGCGGGCGGTGAACTCGAATTTGACGATGGATTTGCCGCCCTTGAAGCCGTACTTCCAAGGCACGACGAGGCGCAGCGGCGCGCCATTCTGGTTTGGGATCGGTTTGCCGTAAATCCCGGTGGCGATGAACGACAACTCGTGGTTCGCCTCGTCGAGCCTCAGGCCTTCGACGTAGGGCCAGTCGAGCGCGTCGGTGCGCTGGCCGGGCGCGATTTTTGGATCGAGAAACGTCGTCATGCGCAAAAACTTCGCCTCTGGTTTCGGATCGGCGAGCGCGACGAGCTTCGAGAGTGCAAATCCGTCCCACGGCACGACCATCGACCACGCCTCGACGCAGCGGTGGCGGTACACCCGCTGTTCGATGCCGCCGACCTTGGCAATGAGCTCGTTGACGTCGAGGGTCAGCGGGTTGTTCACCAAGCCTGAAATCTCGACCGCCCACGGTTCGGTCTTCCATCCCTTGTTGGCGTTCACCTTTGGGTCCGCCTTGTCCAAGCCAAACTCGTAGAAATTGTTGTAGCTGGTGATGAGATCGTAAGCGGTCGGCTTGAGCGCTGACGTGGGGTAGAGCGGATTCTCCTTTGAGGGAAAACCTCCCGTGGCGCCGAAGAGCGAGGGCCCTCCGAACGCGACTCCAGCGGCGCCAAGGCCGAGCGTTTTCAGAAACTCGCGTCGTTTGCGGTAGTGCGTTTCGGCGGTGACGGCGGATTCAGGCAATTCCCAGTCTTTTTTGGAGCGAATGAGCATGGCGACGTCGGTTGAGGAGGCTGCGGTCCGGGGGGTGAGAGCGGGCGAGTCGGCGGGTATTCCCTGCCGGCCTCGCTGTTGTGTCAGGTATCTATAGCCACGATCCCGCCAAACGCCAGCAGGCGAGGGGGCAGCGAGGATAGAGGGGAGAGGATAATGGGGAGCCCAGTCCCCCGACCGGGCGTCCGCTGTCTTATCTTTCTTCTTAATTTTTCTCCTCCGTGACCTTCTGCGAAGCAACAACTCGGCGTGGGTTGCTTACGGCTTTCTCTGTTAACTCGGTTAACTCCTGTAAAAAACAATGTATTCAAATGTCCGACACGAACTCAGAATTATCACAGGAGCTCGCAGAGGCCACAGAGACCGAGCCCCGGTATCAACGAGCGCAGCTAAACGGCAGGGGGCAGTGACAGGTGTCAGAGGCCACGCGGCCCACCATCAAGACCAGGAACGAACTCGTTATATCCTGTAGATGCCATGAGGCCCCACCGGGCGGGTTCGACCCTGGACGCCGCGTGAGGGCACGCGGCCTGCAATTCAAGAGGACTTCGTGGGACGCTGTCTCCTACTTCCCGAGCGACGCGAGGTAAGCGATAAGATCGGCGGCCTCTTGGGCGGTGAGCCCAGCGAGCAAACCGGGCGGCATGAGCGAGACGGGCAACGTGGCCTCACTTCGCACCTGCCCGGGCTTAAAGGACACAACCTCCGCCGATGGCGTGCGCACGCGGATGGCGTCGGGCGTGCGGCTGACGACAAAACCGGTGTGAGCGGTGCCATCGTTTAGTTCGAAGACGCGGGCGGCGTACTCGGGCGCGATGAACTTCGAAGGCTCGACCAGGCTCTCCACCAGCTGCAGCGGCGAGAGGCGGAGTCCGATTGCGCTCAAGTCAGGTCCGAACTCGCGGCCCTCGTCGCCGATGCGATGACAGGTCAGACAAGCGGCGCGTGTCGCGACGTCCCGGCCGCGGTCGGGTGCGCCGCGCAGCGCGAGCAGGGGGTACGGATCGATGGCATGTCCCAGGGTTGCGACGCGTTCGGAGTCAGGCAGATAGCGGTGAAAAAGCGCCCGCACGAGTTCGTTGCCCGACGCAAGGCCATCGGTCACGAGCCGCTCGCGTGCGTCGTCGGCGAGCGCGCCGCGATCGATCGCCTGCACGGCGTGAAGGGCATCGGCGGGCGAGGCGACGGAGGCGTTGGCGCGAGGGGCAAAGGGCGCTCCAGCGATCCAATCCCAGAGCACCCGCATACCCGTCGGATCGGCGGTGGTCGCTCCGAGCTGGGGCATGTGCCCGGGCCCTGATTTCGCGATGCGATAAAACAGCGTGCTTCGTTCCGGTGCGCCCGGGGCGACGACCTGCGCGTCAGGCAGTCCGAAGTCGCCCTGCAGCGGTTTCGTTGCCAGGAAAGTCTTCTCGGGCGGGACCTCGATGTTGACCACGAAGATGCCGGATCCTCCGCCCTGAAAGCGGTGGCAGTGGGCGCAGTTGGCGTGGAGCCAGGAACGGGCGCGAAGATCGATGGGCGCGTGGGTGTCGGCCGGATCGACCAGCGCGGCCCGGACTGAGGCCGGCAGGTAGTCCTTGCTCACGATGCCCTCGGCGTGGAGGCGATGGACGTCGAGATTGCCCGGCACGAAACCGAGGGCGCGACCGGCGTCGTCGTTGTGGCATTGCAGGCACTCGGAGCGGCTGTGGAAGCGCCAGGGCAGCGAGCGCTGGCCTCCGGGCGCGGAGTCGTCTTTCACCGTCCACGTGGTCGAGTCCCCGGCGGCTTCGACGAGGTCGGCGTCCGTTTGTTCGTCGTTCCAGCGATACGTGTAACCGTGCCATTCGCGTCCATCGAAGTGCAGCAGTTGGGTTTCGATGCGCCGACGCGAGGCAGGATCGCCCCGGATGAGTTCGAGAGCGATCGTGCGAACAAACACGCTGCCATCGGCCACGGTGGCGCGGAGGATTCGGACCGGGCCCCGTCGCTCTGCGAGCAAACCGGCGGGTTCGGCCGCCGGCATGGCCAGCCAGCGCGTCGCCGTCGCGCCATCCTGCCAGAGCGGAGCGTTGATCGTGAAGGGCGCGACCCCGGCGTGTGGGCGTTCGTTCGCGGTGTCGGCGAAGAGTCCGGTCTCGCTCAACTTCCTCGGGAACGGCTCGGCGGGTGCCTCCGTCTCCGGACGTCGGCTCAGGCGCTGGATGGGTTGATTCTCCCCGAAGTCGGTAAAATAGACCTCGCCGTCCCGGTCGGTGCCGAAGGTGACCAGTTTGTATGGCGTGCGGGCGATCTCTCGGCGCTCCGTGACCCGGACGCCGTCGTGCCATAGCGCCCAGATCCGTCCTGTCATGAAGTCGCCGTAGAGGTAGGCGCCGCGCAGCTCCGGAAGTCGCGAGCCGGTGTAGAACACGCCGCCGGTGATGCTCGCCGCCTCGGTGTGGGGATGGACGACGACGGGAGGGAGGATGGGCGTCGGGCCGCGCGGGTTGTCCGGCTTCACCGGTTGCGGACCCTCGGTGATCGGCCAGCCGTAATTGCCGCCGCGCTCGATGCGATGAATCATTTCCCAACGCTCCCAGCCGACGTCGCCGGCCCAGAGGTCCGAGGTGCCGGGACGGAAGGCGATCTTCCACGGATTGCGCAAACCGTACGCCCAAATCTCTCCGCGCGCGCCGGGCACGCCCACGAAGGGGTTGTCAGGAGGAATCCGATACGCGAGGCCGGCGTCGCGTCCGTCGACATCGATGCGCAGGATGGCCGCCTCAAGATCGGTGATCGTCTGGCCCGTGTTGAAAATGTCGGGCGGCGTGGCCGGGCCCGCGTCCCCGGTCGTGATGTAGAGGTGTCCGTCGGCGCCGAAGAGAAGGTTGCCGCCGCAATGGCTGCCGCTGCGGAAGTTCAAAACGGTTTCCACGGAGGAGGGGTCGAGGCGCGGCACCGGCCCGGCGGGGACTTTGCCGCGCAAAACGCGCGAGCCATCGGGCGTGTCTTCGGTGAGACGGACGCGAATGTACACCTCGCGGTTGGTCGCGAATTGGGGATGAAACGCGAGTCCGTAGACGTGGAGGGCAGGTGCGCCCGGGAAGACCGTGGCCAGGTTCGCGAATTCTTCGGCCTGGGGAGCGGCCACCGCTGTATCGAACGAGTGGATGCGCCCGTTGAGCTCGATCACATACAGCCGGGAACTTTCCGGACCCGCCACCAGATCCACCGGCGTGTTGAAAACGAGCCCGGGAAACGCGAGCTCGGCCACGTAAGGCGCGGGCGCCTCGGGGGTGCCGACGATCCGGGACGTGGTCCACGGAAGTCGCGGGGCGGCGAACGTGACGAGCGGGGCGACGGCGAGGCAAACGAAACCAAGACGCAAAGGAAGGCGGGGAAGCATGGAAGGGGCGCGAGGGCAGGGGGCGCAAACGGGGATCGGCCGACATTGTTGCCCGCCCGGTCGAAGGCAAGACGGAGGGGGAAGAAGGATGAAGGCAGAAGGTCGTCGGTGTAGCCGCGGGCGCCGACTGCGGTCCGATTTCGCCGCTGGCGGGGCCGATTGAAGGATCGCCACTTCTATCGCCGGGGTCCGGGGTAGCGGCGGCTGTCCCCAGCCGCCCGTTGTGGCACCCACAGGCCGTCCGGCATCCCACCCGGCGGCAAGACTTCCGAAGGCGGTTAAATCATGCCGCCGCTCCTTGAAGCGATCCTCCGGCGCGTTTTAGAGAAACGCATAAGCCTCGCGGAAGACGTGCCGGGCGTTGGATTCGAGGTTGCGGCCATGTCCGACGATGACGCGATCGAACTCCCACGCCAGGATGCGGTCGAGCGAGACCCGCACGGCGGGCTTGTCCTTCATCATCCACTTTTCCAGCGGCGTCGGTCCGAAGCGGTTCCAGACCCCGTAGGCGCGCATCAACCGGCCGAACCACGATGGACCATCGGGGCCGAGGTTGAAGGCCAGGTCGGCGATGATGAGACTGCGGGAAGCCGGGTGGAAGAACACGACCTCGTTCATCTTTGGCATGCCGCGCACGAAATGCTGTTCCAGCACGCCGGCCCAGTCCGGATGTGGCGCGTCGGACAGCTCGGCCTCGAAGCGAACGTCCCTCTTGCGCGCGGCGAGGCCGGGCGCGGCGTGGAAGAGGGCGGCAGGGTGCTCCGCCTGAAACTCTCGCAGACACTCGTCATGCCAGAGGTTTGGCCCGACCACATGGCGCACGTCGCCGAGCGCCGCGAGTTCGCGGCGGAGTTCGGGTGTCATGGGCACCGGCGAATGAACCCAAAGCGCACCCGCAGACAGACGCACCACAACGATCTGCCGTCCCAGCGGCAAACCCATGACCCGATAAGGCACGCGGCAGACCCAGAGATCGGTGTGGAGCTGATGCAAGGCAGGCACGCTGACGAGATTTCACCAGCAAGCGCACAATGGACACGAAAAATCCGCCAAAGTGGAAACAGAGAGCCATGCCCAAACGGAGGGTGACGAACGCCAGCCCCGGCAAAGCAGGGCTCAATCCCGCGGTCCGACCCCCAGGGCTGGAAATGTAGCCGCGGGCGCCGACCGCGGTCCGACTTCCCAAGGATTGGCGATGTAGCCGCGGGCGCCGACCGCAGACCGACTTCCGAAGACATCCACTGCACCCCGACCCCCGACCCCCGACCCCCGCCCCCGACCCCCAACCCCCGATCGCGGTCCGACTCCCCGTTTCCGCCACTTCCCCGTGTCCCACCCACCTTGGCCCGAGTGCAGCTTTACGCTCATGCGGTACACGGGGAAGCGGCAACATTCACCGCGACTTACATCACCGTCCCTTACTTAAGCTCAATGATCCG
>JBBQUU010000143.1:0-6842 GCA_038212175.1 Opitutales bacterium
TTCCGCGATCTCGAAGTCTGGCTCAGCGAGATCACCGGGTTCGCCGCCGTCTCGCTCCAGCCCAACGCCGGCTCCCAGGGCGAATACGCCGGGCTCCTCGTGATCCGCGCGTATCACGAATCCCGTGACGAAGGCCATCGCCACATCTGCCTCATTCCCACGAGCGCGCACGGCACCAATCCCGCCAGCGCCGCGATGTGCGGCTTCAAGGTCGTGCCGGTCACCTGCAATGCGCAGGGCAACATCGACCTCGCCGATCTCAACTCCAAAGCCACCACGCACGCCCACGATCTCGCGGCGTTGATGGTCACGTACCCGTCCACTCACGGGGTGTTCGAAACGGGCATCAAGGAGATCTGCGCGCTCATCCATCAGCACGGCGGACAGGTTTACATGGATGGCGCCAACATGAACGCGCAAGTCGGCCTCACTTCACCGGGTCACATCGGCGCGGACGTTTGCCATCTCAACCTTCACAAGACGTTTTGCATTCCCCACGGCGGCGGCGGCCCCGGCATGGGTCCGATCGGCGTTGCCGCTCACCTCGCCCCGTTCCTCCCCGGTCACCCGCTGGTCCGCGGCCCGCTCTCGAATGTGAGCCCGACCGCGCCGTCTCACCCGATCGGCGCCATTTCCGCCGCGCCCCATGGCTCGGCCTCGATCCTCGTCATTTCGTGGATGTATATCCGGATGATGGGTCCCGACGGCCTCACGCTCGCTACCAAGGTCGCCATTCTCAACGCGAATTACGTGGCCCGCCGTTTGGAACGATTCTTCCCCATCCTCTACCGCGGAAACGCCGGATTGATCGCGCATGAGTGCATCGTCGATTTCCGCGGATGGAAGAAACACGGGGTCGAGGTCGAGGATGTCGCCAAGCGGCTCATGGACTACGGCTATCACGCGCCGACCATGTCGTTCCCCGTGCCCGGCACGCTCATGATCGAACCGACCGAAAGCGAATCGAAGGCGGAGCTCGATCGTTTCTGCGACGCGATGATTGCCATTCACGGCGAGATGCAGGCCGTCGCCAACGGCGAGTCCGACAAGACCAACAACCCGCTCAAACACGCGCCGCACACCGCGCAAGTGGTCTGCGCCGAGGAGTGGCAACATCCCTACTCGCGCGAGACCGCCGCATTCCCCGATCGCCACACCCGCACCAGCAAATTCTGGCCGAGCGTCGGCCGGGTGGACAATGTTTACGGCGACCGCAACCTCGTCTGCTCCTGCGTGGGCATGGAGGCGTATGCCGAGACGTCACCCCGTACGGTCGCTTAGCCCCGCCGCCAACGTCAACGCTACGCCGGCGTTCAGCATCGTGTGCTCAAGCGTATACTCTCATCGTCGCCGCACCCACGTTTTGAGCGAGGCGATGCGCGGCAGCTGACCCGGCAGACGATCCCAGGTTTCGCCGTTGTCGCGTGAATGAAAAAGCTCACCGCTCGTCGTTCCCAGATAGATCCCTGCGGGCGAGAAAGCGTCTGCCGTCAGCGCATCACGAAGCACTCCGACGTGATGATCTTTTTGGGGAAGCCCGGTCGTCATCGCCCGCCACGTCCTCCCTTGGTCGATCGAGCGCCAGACTTTCAGTGCACCGTCAGGCACCACTCGATTTTCATCGCTGAGCAACGGGACCACGAACAGATCTCCGCGCTGAGACACGGCGAGCGGAAACCCAAAGTCATGCGGCAAACCCTGTGAGATTCGCGTCCAGGAGTCCCCTGCGCGAGTGGAAAATCGCGGTCCATGTTCACCAATCCCGGGTCGTGCGCAGCCAGTCGGACGGTGCCGTTCATACCATCCGCAGCGATCAAAGTCATTTCCGTCTTCCCAGCGTTATTGCGCGTTTCCGTCTTTCAACTTTCGAGCTTCAACTTTCAACTCTCGTCCCCATGCGCCTCATCCGTCATCTCACCCCTTCCGGCTCCGCTTACGCCGCTCTTCAAGCCGATGGCTCCGCCCGCGAAATCGCCGGAGACATCTTCGGCGACTTCCAGGTCACCGATCGCGTCGTCACCCTCGGCAAAACGCTCGCTCCGGTCACGCCCACCAACATTCTTTGCATCGGCCTGAATTATAAAAAGCACGCCGCCGAAAGTAATCTGCCCGCCCCCACCCGGCCCGTGCTTTTCGTTAAAAACACCGCCTCGATCCAGAACCCCGGCGATCCCATCGAGCTCCCGGTGAAGCTCGAAAGCACCAAGGTCGATTACGAATGCGAACTCGCCGTCGTCATCGGCAAGCGTTGCAAAAACGTCTCCCGTGCCGATGCCCTGAACTATGTTCTTGGATACACTTGCGGCAACGATGTCTCCGCGCGGGACTGGCAGCGCGATTTTGGCGGCGGTCAATGGTGTCAGGCCAAAAGCTTCGACACCTTCTGCCCCCTCGGTCCAGTGCTCGTCACGCCCGACGAAATTCCCGATCCCAATAAGCTTCGCATCCGCACCCTCCTCAACGGCGAAACGATGCAGGACTGGAACACCGATGACATGGTCTTCGATGTGCCGTCCCTGATCGAGTTCCTGAGCGGCAGCAAAACCCTCCTGCCCGGGACCGTGATCCTCACGGGCACGCCGCACGGCGTCGGCTTCGCGCGCAACCCGCCGGTCTGGTTGAAAGCCGGCGATACCGTGACCATCGACATCGAGAAAATCGGCGCGCTCACCAACCCCGTGATCAACGAGCCCGTCTGATCCCATCGCCTCAAGGTAAGGTCCGAACTTGTCTGATTCGTTCCTACCTCCGGAGAAATGAGCCACGTCCACATCCCCTCATTACCCTGGGAAGAGCAACGTTCGCCCGGCGGAAAATTTCACTCCTTCCACCGCAATATCTCGGTCGCCCTCGGCGGCATCCGTAATGGCGGCACCTGGTGCGGCGGACATCCTTTCGACGTCCAAACTCGGCGGATACCTCCCGGCGCATCGATCTGCCCGTTCCACTCCCATCTGGCACAATGGGAACTCTTCGTCGTCCAATCCGGCAGCGGAACCGTCCGCGCCGGAGCCGAAACCCACGTCGTCGCCAGGGACGCCGTGTTCGTGCATCCTCCGGGCGAGCCCCATCAGCTGACGAATAATGGTGGCGAGGATCTCGAAGTCCTCATCATCGCCGACAACCCGCAGCTCGACGCCTTTCACTATCCCGACTCGGACAAGTGGGGTCTGCGGCCGCCGGGGAAATATTTCCGCATGACGGAAACCGGCTATTTCGACGGCGAGGAACAGCCCCTGGCCAGCGCCCCGCCGTATCAACCTTCTGGTTACCCGACGGCTGCGGGCCTGTCTCCGTTTAGCCAACGCCTGCTCTATCCCGACGCGCTGCCATGGGAAGAGTGGCGGTCGCCCAAAGGGAAGTTTCGCGGTTCCAGCAAGGAACTCTCCATCGCTCTGGGTGCCAGGCGCAACACCGCGACGGGGCTCGGCGGTCACCCGTTCGACTTGGAACTCAGCCGGCTCGCGCCCGGTGACTGCGGATGCCCGTTTCACAGCCACGCCGCCGAATGGGAGCTATTTCTCATTCTCTGCGGATCGGCCACGGTGCGAACCGATGCCGCTGTGCGGACCCTGCACCCCGGAGACGTCGTCCTGCATCCGCCAGGCGAGGCGCACCAAATCACCAATCCCAACAAAACCGAAACACTCGAGTTCCTACTGATCGCGAATAACGCGCCGGTGGAGCACTGGCATTATCCCGACTCGAACAAGCGGGGCTTTCGCGCCCCGCGGAAAATCTTCCGCGCCACCGAGACCGACTACTGGGACGGCGAGGAATAACGCAGTCGAGCGGAGGTCCGGCTCGATGAATTGACGTGGGGCGGGTCTGTGACCCGCCGAAGCAGGTCGCAGACCTGCCCAACGGCCAACTGCTCTCCGACGCTGGCGCCGTTCAGCGCTCCCAGCGCACATCCGTGAGCGTGCGCAGAAACGCCACCAGCGCCCGCTGGTCTTCGCTCGAGAGCGCCATTCCACCTGCCGGGTGCTTGGCCAGATTCGCATCCAGCGAAGCACTACGCTCCACGCCATGATCGTAGTGTGCCACCACGGCTTCGAGCGTCGCGATGCGTCCGTCGTGCATATACGGACCGGTCACCGCCACGTTGCGCAGTGAGGGCGTCTTGAACTTGCCGCGATCCGCCGGCAACCCCGACGCCTCGGCTCGTCCCCCGTCGCCTGCGCTCGCAGTGAGGCCGTTGTTCTTGAAGCCGAAATCCGTGAAGAGCGCGCCGCCGTGACAATGAAAGCAATCCGCACCGTACTGCCGGCGGGAAGGATCGTACTCCGTCAGAAAAAGCTCGAAGCCACGCTTTTCCTCCTCCGTGAGCTCGGCCTCTCCGCGCATCGCGCGATCAAACCGCGCATCCGCACTCACCAAGGTGAGCAGGTATTGTTCAAGCGCCAGACCGATGCGCTCCAGGCTCACGCCGGGTTCACCAAACACGGCCGCGAACGTCTCGTTCATGGCGGCGTCGTTTTCAAGCGCGCCCACTATCACCTCCTTCTTCGCATCCATCTCGAGTGGATTTCGCATCGCCGCGAGCACTTGATCGCGAATCCGTGGTTGCCCTCCGTCCCACGCATACGCGCTGGCCCACGCGAGATTGAAAAGCGGCATCGCATTGCGCATCCCCGGTGTGCCGTGAACCCCTCGACTCAACGCCACCACATCGCTGAATGCTCGCTCGGGTTCATGGCAGCTCGCGCAGGATTGAGTTCCCGTCCCCGAAAGCCGGACATCGTAGAACAGGGTCTCGCCCAACGCGACGCCTTCCCGGATCAATAGATTATCCGCCGGCAAAGCCGGCTGCGGAAATCCCACCGGGACGGTAAACGCGAGTGGCGTACCCAGTTTCTGGTGACGCCGCGCCGCGACCCCGTCGCCGGCCTCGGTCACGCGCCGGCTCGTCGCTTCCGCCCCAAGCCAGAACCACGCGCGCTCGGTCGCTTCCGCCAACCGCGGGGCGAGTGGGTCGCCCTCACCCGAATGCGTCGATTCACTCTCGTCATCGGCGGCCAAACGATGGCCACGCAACACCCGCGCCACGTCCACGGCGAGCGTGATCAACGTCGCGGACTCCACCCGGAAGTCGGCGTCAAACCGTACCGTCATCCGCCGGGCGTCCGTCCCAAGATGATACAAAAAACCGCGTTCCTCCCCGGCCGGCGCCAGCCAGCGTCCTTCCAGCGCGAGGAACACATATCCTCCCTGCCAGCTCCAATGCAGACCATTCACGAGCGGGTTGAGCGCATGCCCCGCCGGCCACCGCCCCGGATCCCCGTGATTGATTTCCGACGGCACTCCCAGCTGCAGTTCGAGCCCGACGTAATCGCCGTCCGGCACGCCCTGCAGCGCAATATCGAGTCGGCCCGTTTCCGCGTCGATCGCGCCAAACTGCCCTTCCAGCCGCACCGTGCCACCCGTGCGCCTCTGTAACCTAATTACCGATACGATCGCCGCGAAGCGCGTGACCCGCACGGTTTGGCCCTCGCTCGAGAGCAGTGGTCCCGAGGGCACGACCAGCGCCGCATTCTGCCAACGCGGCTCGATCCGCAACGTCAGCTCCGCGCCGCCCAGCGGGCCTGCAAGGAGCGCGACGATCAGGATGAGCAACACGCGAGGCATGGCCCCAGTCTACGATTCGGCCGTTAAGCCTGTGTGTGGCGCTAACGATGGAATTGTTAAGCCACGGTTAAGATCTCGGGATTGCGCCTGTCCGACTGCCCTGCCGTACTCCGCCCCATGACCGCCGACGCCTCCGGCCGCACGCGCCTTTTAATGATCGATGACGACCGCAAACTCGCGCGGCTCGTCGGCACCTATCTGGAGCCGCTCGGGTTCGATGTCACCGCCGTCCACACCGGCCCCGAAGGCGTTGAACGCGCGACGGCCAAAGAGGAAACCTGGCATGCCATTATCCTCGATGTGATGCTGCCCGGAATGGATGGCTTCGAGGTGCTCAAAAAGATCCGCGCGACGAGCCAGGTCCCCGTGCTGATGCTCACCGCGCGCGGCGATGAAACCGACCGCATTGTCGGCCTCGAAGTCGGAGCCGACGACTATCTGCCGAAAACATTTTCCACCCGCGAGCTCCTCGCCCGGCTCCGCGCCGTTCTGCGCCGGAGCGCCGCGACCGCCGCCGCTTCGACCGGCACGCCCGGCAGCGCGGCTCCTCCGACCGAGCTCGTGGTCGGCCCGCTCCGCATCAATCCCGATGCGCGCTCCGCCGTGATGGGCGACACCCCGCTGGTTTTGACTCCGGTGGAATTCGATCTGCTCGTCAGTCTAGCGAAAGCCCGCGGTCGCGTGAAATCCCGCGAGGCGCTTCTCGATGAAATCCGCGACCGCAACTACGACGTCTACGACCGTTCCATCGACGTCCACATCTCTTCGCTCCGCAAAAAACTCGGCGACGACGCGAAAGATCCACGCTTCATCCGCACCCTTCGCTCCGCTGGCTACATGCTCATCAACCCGAACGCGTAGCACCGCCAGGTCCGAGCCTCGCTCTCGGCCGAATCGCAACCGCGAACCCGAACGCCACAGGCACCAGAACTCCCACCCGACGCAGAACGGACACGGTGCCGGCGCGGTTCAAGGCAGCACGTAGAACTCAGCCAAGGCCGTGCCCATCGTGTTGCCCACCCCACTGACCGCCACCGTGTAAGAACCGGCACCGACTTCGATCAGCATCGCGGCGTCGCGCGTGCCGGAATCAATCGCAAAGGCCCCCGCACTGGCCGCAGCCGTCGCAATCGCGGCGGCGTTGGCCGCGGTCGACCAGTTGTCATTCGACGCCAGGCTCGTCGTTCCAGAAAACAAGGTTATTTGCGGATCGG
>JBBQUU010000144.1:0-6556 GCA_038212175.1 Opitutales bacterium
AGACCTGACACTCGCGAATACGGCGCGCGATCACCTGTGTGAGTTGCGAGCCGAAGTCCAGGACGGCGATCGTTTGTGGCATGAGCAGCGTGGGAAAAGGGAAAAGCAGACCGGAACGCACGGCGGGAGCAAGTGCGATTCCGCCAGGGATTCGGCCACCGACGCCCAACTCGCCCGACTGATGGCCGTGGATCTCCGCGCCCAGTCCACCGCGTCCGCCGGAAACCCACGCGTGCCTCCGCTTAAAGTCACTCATTACGTGACACTCCGGCGAATTCGTAGCGGCGGGGGGGGGGCCGCCGGGTTTGTCACGCATTAAGTGACATTGTGCCGGAAACCGGGGACTGGTTCTCCGTCGCTTCGTGAATGGGCGCCAGGGCGTGTCGGTAGCGGGGTGGATCCGCCGGGGGCAGCCGACGGGCAAACTGGCCGGGCTTGGAACGGCCCCCCTGCGTTCACTTCGCCACCACCGAACGGACGGTCGGACCGGGCACCCATTTTCCTTTCACCAGGGCAAAACGCTGGAACTCGGGCACTCCGACCTCCCGGTTTTTCATCAACGCAAAGACCATGTCGACCGCCGCCCGACCGACCCCTTCCCAATTCTCGTTGGTACCCGCCAGATTCGGCGCGTGCGGCCGGACTCCCATGATGGCGAAGCCGAGATCTTCCGGCACCCGGAACCCGAGGCGGCGCAACTGCGCGAGTGTCTCGGGCATCGCACCAATCACACAATCCGGCCGCTCTTTCGCCATCCACCGCTCCAGCGTTGCCAATGCCGGCACTTCCGTCTCGCAGAGCAACGGCTGGAGCCGCTCCCCGGGTTCACGCCACTGCTGCTCCGCCAAATAGGCGCCGAGAAAGTTGTGATCCGTGCGAACGTCGCCGCCCCGGTGAATCACAAATCCAATCCGGAGATAACCCAGCGAGCGCAGCTCCCCGAGCAGCATCCGCATCGAACGTGCGTGTTGTACGGATACACGATGCAGGGCCGGCCGAAGGATCGAATAGCCAATCGCCACAACACTGAAGCGTTCCCACGGCAGCGGCAGATAATCACCAGGCTCGAAAAGCTGGGCGAGAATCAGTCCGCTGATCCCTCGAGCATCCAGCAGCTGCGCCAAACGATCCGGCTTCATCTCCGGAACATACGCGTTGATTAGCGCCAGCTTCAGACCCAGCGCCTCCGCATGCGCCCGCGCCGCCTCATACGCCAGTCGGTAGCCGTTTCGGTCCATGATTTGCCGGAACGCGGCCGGAAGCAGATAACCGATGGTGCCGCGAAATACCTCCCGGCCGTGACGATATGCCGACAACGCCGACAACATCGGGTCGGGTTGGTAACCCAATCGTTCCGCCGCCGCCCGCACGCGGTCCATCGTCTCCGGAGCCACCCGTCGATCCCGCCGCAGCGCCAGCCCGACCGTGGTGAAATGCAGGCCCGTCGCTTCCGCCAATTGTCGCAAGGTGACACGCGCGCCAGACATCGTGAGCGCCAAAAGGGCAGAGGGTGCGATCCGCGTCAATCGTCCCATTCTACAGTTAGGAGTCCGATGACTTTGACGCGTTCGTTCACGCCTCAGAGAGTCGGGCCCCTACCCCGGGTTTCGCCGCGCGCAGCGTTGCGTCCGCCGAACTCTCGTTCCCACACCCAGCATTGATCCGACCTAAAAAGCGATGAACTCAACCCTGCTCCGTTTACCACCCGCCGTTGCACTGAGCTTTGCCTCGTTCGGGCTCGCTCTGGCCACGTTTGCCCAGTCCGCCCCCGCACCTCGTCCAACCTCACCGGCGGCCAACGCCACCGCCGAGGAAGCCGTACAGTTGTCCCCTTTCGAAGTCGTCGGGGAAGATGATCGCAGTTATCAGGCGGCCAACACCCTCGGCGCCACCCGCACCAACGTCGCCATCCGTGATCTGCCCATGCAAATGAACGTGGTGACGGAACAGCTCATGACCGACCGCGCGCTTTTCGATCTGGAGCAAGTGCTCGACGTCATCCCCGGCACCGCGCGGGCGTTCAACGAGTTCATTCCGCAAGTAAACATCCGCGGTTTCAACAGTTCCGCCGCCATGCGCAATGGTGTCCGCGGCCTCACCACGCCCGATATGACGTCCATCGCCCGCGTCGAGACGCTCAAAGGTCCCGCGGCATTGCTCTACGGCCAGACTCAGCCCGGTGGCGTGATTAATTATATCACCAAAAATCCTTCGCCTATCCGCAAAACGACCGTGCGACTCAGCGCCGGAAGCGAAGCGCTCTTCCGCGCCGAACTTGATACCACCGGCCCAATCAATCGTGCGAAAACCCTCAACTACCGCCTCGGCGTCACTTATTATACGGTCGAGAAAGGCGAGCGTCAGCGCAGTCTCGATCGCGTGGCCATCGCTCCGATGGTGCAATGGAAACCGTTTCAGCACACCAATATCATCGTTCGCTTTAGCCGCACCCATGACAACATCCGGCCCGCCGAGGGGCTGGCGCTAAAGCCCACCGGCGCCATTAACCGGGGAGGCGATCCGGCCTATTTCACCGCTTTCAACACGCTCGATCCCGTCAGCTCCCCGCAGTGGGTCGATGATGCCGGTCCGGACTTCATCAAGGACAGTCCTGCGTCTTACCGGGATTACCGGCCCATCGTCTGGGAACTCGAGGCTACCCAGCGGCTCAACGCCAAAATGGATCTGCGGTTCAACTTCGCCTACCACCGCCGCGCCCGGGCCAGTATCCGCGAAGGTGGTACGGGCTTGATCAACCCCTGGACCCAGTCGAATCCCACCATCGCAGTCCTCGGCGGCTTTAACAGCTGGAATATCGACAACACCCGGGGCGATCCTTTCCCCGCAGCGCTGCATCGTTACGAGTTTATCGGCCGCGGCGGCATTCCTGCAACCGGAGATCCTCTGGCCGACACCCGCCTGCTCAACGGTCAACCATATGCCTACAACCCCGCCGTTCCCACGCTCGCCTATACTCCCGGCGTCAGCGGCTGGCGTCGCACCAACTGGATCGGCAACAATCGTCGCGAGCGCCGAATCAGCGGACAGATCGACCTCGTGACCCGCTTTAAGCTTGCCGGCATCGATAACACCTTGCTCACCGGATTCGAGCATAGCCAGGAACGGGTCTGGGAAAACAACAGCACGCTCGTCCGCGACAACACTCTCAGCAACGCCGGCACCACGCTGTATAACATTCCCGGGACCACCACCATGGTGACGAACGTCGTGGATTACTTCTACAATATCTACAGCCCCGCGTCGACCGCGGCTCGTGATGCCTTTGCCGCCCGCAATGTTCTCCCTCTGGATCAATTCCGCAGCAACGGGTCAAACAACGACCAGCGCTTCACCAGCAATTCCCTTTACGTCAATTGGTCGGCCACGTTCATGAAAAACCGGGGCCGTCTCGCCGTGGGCGGTCGCTATGACGACGTCTCCGCGCGCAACAGCACCAAGAACCCCGGCACCAACTCGATCACGTTCGATGGCGTCACCACGAGCTCGATCGAAGGCGCCCGGACCCGCACCACCCCGCAGGCGGGCCTGTCGTACCGCATGACCGATCCGATCTCGCTCTACGTGCTCTACAGTCAATCCGTCAATCCGCGCGTCACCTTCCAGCCGGCCCGAACCGCCGCCCGGGAAACGACCCTCCTCGCCCGCTACAGTCAGGATGGATTGCCCGCACCCAATCTCGACGCGTTGCCATGGGGCGAACTGCTCGAACCCGAGTTCGGCCGCAGTTTCGAATACGGTATCAAGACCGATCTGTTCAATAACCGCGCCATGATCAACGTCGCCTACTACGTCATTGATAAGGAGAATGTCTCCCGCGCCAAGGCATCTGCCGACCCCGACAGCTCCGTGGGTTTCATCGATCTGAGTGGCGCCGAACGGGCCCGGGGCGTTGATGTGGATTTTTATATTCGCCCGATTCGCAACCTGCAGATCGGCGGGGGCGGTCTCTATAATAAAACTGAGATCGTCGCGGTGAATCCCACCACGCTGGCCACTCCCCTCGCCTTGACCTTCGCTGCGAACACCGGGCCCAACGCCCCCTACTCGCTCCTCGGGCGCCGCACGCCGAACGCCGCCAAGTGGTCGGGCAACGGTTACGTCCGCTATGAATTCACCGAAGGGGCCTTCAAGGGACTCGGGACGGGGTTTAGTTATATCTACATGGCACCCCGCCGCGAGGGCGATACCCTTCGCTGGTCGGAAGGCTGGAAACGCTGGGACGCCAATGCGAGTTATCGCACCCGCGTCCTCAATCGCGCCACGACGTTCAGCCTCGTCATCCGCAATGTCGCCGATCGTCACTATCGCGCCGATCGCGACACCTTTGCCCAGCCCCGCCAATTTGTCGGGTCCGTGAGTCTCGAGTTCTAAACCCGAGACGACCCGCGTGATTATAGCGCGGGTCGTTCACGTCACGGCAGGTGGATCCCCACCTGCCGCATTCGGTCCCAATGATAGTTGGGCGGGATCGCCCGGCCCGCGGTTCGACGATCAGACTGGCGCGGTTTCTCCTGTTTCAAATTCCCCAAGCCCCGCCCTGCGGTCCCTCACCGACAATCCGCTTCCCTCCGTGTCACGACTTTCGTCTTTCCTTTTCGCCGTGTTCCTCATCGTTCCTTGCACCCGGGCGGAATGGTTCGCCCGCTCTCCGGCAAACGAGGTCACAATCACGCTTTCACTCCCCTCCGACGGAACACCGTACTATAGTGTGAGCCATCGCGGAGAACCCGTCGTGCTGGCGTCGCGACTCGGTTTCGAGTCCGCCACCGGCCCACACTTGCTGAACGACTTCGAGTTCGTCGCCACGCGGGAATCGCAGCACGCGGGTGAATGGTCTCCCATCTACGGCGAGCGCCAGATCATTCCCGACCGTTATCACGAACGCCGGGTCGAGCTGCGCCACCGCGCCTCAGGCCAGCGCCTGGATCTCGTCCTACGCGCCTATCCGGAAGGCGCAGCGCTTCGCTATGAATTTCCCGCCAACCCTCAAAAAGGCATCGCCGCCGTCCTCGCGCTCACCGCGGAGCGCACGGAATTCCGTTTCCCCGCGAACACATTCGGTTACGAGGAGCACGGCACCGAAGGCGAATACCACCGGAAGCCCATCGCTGCGATCACGCGCAACTGCGAGCGTCCGCTCACCGTTGAGTTCGACGACGGTCGTTTTGCATGTCTCGTCGAGGCGCACCTCGACCGCTACCCGCGCATGCTGCTCTCGCCGTCACCGTTCACGCCGGGCGCTCTCATCAGCGCCTTGAGCGGCCCGGCCACTGTTCCACTCCACGCGGGCTTCGCGACTCCCTGGCGCGCCTTTATTGTCGGCGACAAAGCGGGCGATCTGCTCGAACGGAATCACCTCGTGCTCAACCTCAACCCACCGAACGCGATCGCGGACACCTCCTGGATCAAACCCGGCAAGGCCATCCGCGAGGTGTCGCTCTCCACTCCCGGAGGCAAAGCCTGTGTCGACTTCGCCGTCGCGCGTGGCTTTCGCTATGTATTATACGATGCCGGCTGGTACGGTCACGAATACGACGATGCCGCGGACGCGCGCGGCGTGAACCTCGACCCAAAACGCGTCGGCCACATCCCCAATCACCCCGGACTCGATCTGCCGGCGGTGATCGCCTACGCCAGGGAACGCGGCATCGGGATCTTCCTCTACGTCAATCGCCGCGCGCTCGAGCGCCAGCTCGACGAACTCCTTCCTTTATACGCAAGTTGGGGCGTGGCGGGCGTGAAGTACGGCTTCGTCAACGTGGGCGCCCAGGAGTGGACGACGTGGGTGCACGACGCCGTCCGCCTGGCCGCGAAACACCGGTTGCTGGTCGACATCCATGACGCCTACCGGCCCACGGGATTTTCGCGCACGTATCCGAATCTCCTGACGCAAGAGGGTGTCCGCGGCAACGAGCACATGCCGACGGCGACTCACAACGCCACCCTGCCCTTTACGCGCCTACCGGCCGGCGCGGCTGACTATACAATCTGTGTCTATAACCCCCGGATCAAGCCCACCCGCGCTCACCAGCTCGCCCTGGCGGTCACCGGCTATAGTCCTCTTCAACTTATCTATTGGTACGATAAACCGGAACAGTTCGACGGCGCCCCGGAACTGGTGTTCTTCGATCGGGTGCCGACCGTCTGGGATGACACGCGCGTGATCGAGGGCCGGATCGGCGAACTCGTCACCATTGCCCGCCGCAGCGGCGATGACTGGTTCGCCGGTACGATCACCGGCGACGCGGCCGGCGGTCGCAACGTCAACCTTCCGCTGACGTTTCTCCCCAGCGGTCGCCGCTACACCGCTCACATTTATGAGAACGATCCGATGGATGCCAAGGCGACGCGTCTCCGCACCGAGGACGTGAACGCCGACACGGTGATCACGGGAAAACTTCCTCCCGCCGGCGGCCAAGCCGTCTGGCTCACGCCGCGGTCTGATTAAAGGACCCGGAGAATACGCGCTTCGAAAGGCGCAAAGGACCCGGCGGCGTTGCTCTACGGCCAGACTCAACTCGGCAATTTACCGCGC
>JBBQUU010000145.1:0-6414 GCA_038212175.1 Opitutales bacterium
GCAATAAAGGCCGTCACGAGAAACCGCGGCGCCAGCAACGCCGTATTCCACAACGAACGTCCACCGAGGCCGCTATAAAGAAACGCGGTCACGGTATGAATGGAGATCGCCCAAAAGATCGAGAGGTATACAAACGGCAGATACCAGCGGGGATTCGGGCGCTGCCCCCGGAAACGCATATACAGGAGGTAACCGCAGATGTGCAGGTTGATCAACAGATAACCGTTCAAAACCAGTACATCCCAGGTCAGCATCGACATTGGCCAGTTGAACCGGCCCAACCCCGGGATCAGATGCCAGAAGCGCTCGGGGCGTCCCATGTCGACGACCACGAAGCAGACACTCATCACGATGGCGGCGACGGCGAGCAGCTCGCCGACAATCGTCAGATCGTGCATCTCGCGGTCATGATAGAGGTACGCCGGAATCACCATCATCACGCCACCGGCGGCGAGTCCCACCATGAAGGTGAAGTTCGCGATATACAGGCCCCACGAGACGTGGTCGTTCATGCCGGTAACGACCAGCCCATCGCGCACTTGCACGCCCCAAGCGTGAAGTCCGACCAGCGACAGCGCGGTGAGCAGGATCATCCATGCGTAGAACCAGGCCGAGCCGTCGGTCGCATCCAGCACCGCGCGCCAGAGAAAGCGCCGGTAGCTGACGGCATGAGCCTCCGCTGCCGGGAGAGGCAACGGAGCCGCACTGGCAACCGGAGGAGAAAGGGGGGCGGGATTACTCATCGAAGAAATAGAAAAAGCTGGGCCTGGTGCCAAGTTCCTCTTTCAGGACGAAGACTCGCTTGTTCTTGAGGACCCAGCGGATCTCGGACTCGGGATCGAGCAGATTGCCAAATACACGCGCCCCGGTGGGGCACGCCTCCAGACAGGCCGGAAGCTTGCCCTGACGGGTGCGGTGAAGGCAAAATGTGCACTTCTCCATCACGCCTTGCGGACGGATCCGGTTGGAGAGATACCCCTGGTCGGGATTAATCTCCGCCGCCGGGACCTGTGGCTTGGTCCAGTTGAATCGCCGCGCATGATACGGACACGCCGCCTCACAATAGCGGCAGCCGATGCACCAGTTATAATCAACAACCACAATGCCGTCGGTCTCCTTCCACGTCGCCTCGACCGGACACACGCTGACACACGGTGGGTTGTCGCATTGCTGACACTGTACAGGCAGGTAAAACTTGTCGGGATGCGGAACGGCGTGGGTATAGTTTACGTTCCCCTTTGCCAGATCCATCGAACCCTTCTGCATCTCCAGGACGCGAATATAGGAATTCCCCGACGGACGATCGTGATTATTCTCCACGTGACACGCCTCGGCGCAGCGCCGGCAGCCCACGCAGACCGAGAGGTTAAGCGCATAGCCAAACTTCACCCCTGGTTCCGGCCGGTAATCACCCACATGGACATCCACTCCGTATTCGCTCTTCGTGTCCTGTTCGATGCGAGCGAGCACCATCGCCATATCGACCGGCGAGAGTTCTTTATAGTGCTTCTGGAGGAATTCGTCGAGCGACATATCAGCCGCCCACTCCGTGATGGGTGCAATGGCCTTGGCAAAGGCCGCGGCGCCGAGGGTGGCTCCGAGTGCTTTCAACGCGGTGCGGCGACTCATGGCGCCTCCCGCTTCCGGCGTTTCATTGGCCTCGGGTGGAGGCAGGGACGGTGAGGGAGACGACGGAATCATGGCGTGGACGACTGCGAAGGTGAGTGCGGCGCAGCGACCGCAGCGGCGGCCCGGGCGGCTTGCTGCAGGGCGCCGCGATCGCGCGGCGGAAAGACCGGTTGCATCGCGGGAAACGCGGGCGAATGCGGATCGTGGCAATCGGTGCAGGTATTGCGCTGACGTGCTCCGCGGGCGGTGTCCCAGTATCCAGTCATACCGCCGTGCGTCCCATGAAGATAATCACGGGTCTGGGGGCCGTGACATTGGGAGCACAATTGCTGCGCCTGCGAAAACTGCACCCCGCTGCCATTGGCCAGGCGCAGCGTGTCGTAATTATCCGCGTTGTGACAGTTCAGGCAGCTTTGCGAGCCGTGTTGGTACTGCAGGCCAGCATGAAACGCCGCGGGCAAGGTGTCGCTTTGCCCGGTCGCGCGATTCTGCGGGAGGGTCGAGTGACATGTCGCGCACGATACGGTCGCCGGAATACCGCGATAGGTTTCCACGGCGGCGTTGACTGCGGGACCCATGGCCGCCGGCCGATGGGCGGGCACGCTTTTGCGAGCCGGTTGGACCCGTGCGGCGACAGGCGTGCTCGCGCTGACGTTCGTACCTCTGGTCGGACTGAGCGTATCCGCTGAATTTATACGCGGCGGAACGACCATCGCGGTGCTGGCACTCGTCGCCACCCGTTTCGTCCCGGTCTTTTCCGCGCTGCGGTAACTCGACCAAGCCGTCGTGGCCGCAATGACGACGGTCAAAACAACAAGGGTGATTAGAGCCCGCGGCATCATGATGCACCCCGGTCTGGCAGCTCATTTAACTAAATCAAGATAATCTTTTCTTTTATTCTTGTTTTCGGCCCGCTGGCTCGGCAGGGTCCGGTCATGACCTCGGCGTCCACCGCTCTCGAACCTGCCCTCAGTTCGCTGATTTTCACTCTGAGCGCCGCACCTGAAATCCAGGGCTCCGCGATAGCCACACTCGCTGCCCACGCCGGCCTGACGCTCGGTGAACATCAAGGGCGCTGGATCCCCGGCGTACTTGAGAGCACCTCGCCGCGCGACGCATTCCGGGCTTTTGAACGCGTTCCCGGCGTGGAACTGGTCGAAGTCGTCTACGTTGAAGTCACTGCGCCGCAATCGGACCCGGACGAGCCGTCCGCAGTGAGGACTGCCCCCGCAGTTTCAAGCGCGAACACCGTGCTCCCCTGATGCGTCCCGCACGGTCTTCTCCCCTTCACTTCTTTTTCACCGCTCCTCTACTCCCATGGACCGCCGCGACTTTATCAAACGCTCTGCGATGGCTGCCGCCACCGCCGTCATCGCGCAGCGCCTCGGCGCCGCGCCCACCGCCGGTTTGCCGACCTACGCGACCTCCCCCAGCTCGACCGTGTCACCCGACGGGGTCCGTTGGGACAAGGCTCCGTGCCGTTTCTGCGGCACGGGCTGTCACGTGCGCGTGGGCGTCAAGGACGGCCGCGTCGTCGCCATCCAAGGCGACCCCCTGGCCGACGTGAACAAGGGTCTGCTCTGCATGAAGGGCTACCATGTGGGCGGGATTCTTTACGGCCGCGACCGCCTAACCACGCCTCAGCTCCGCCGCAACGGTCGCCTCGAGGCGATCAGCTGGGAGGAAGCGATCGACGTGATTGCCCGCCGCATCATGGCGAAACCGGAAGGATTCGCGTTCTACGGCAGCGGTCAGTGGACCATTCCGGAAGGCTACGCCGCGCAGAAGCTGATGAAGGCCGGCCTCAGCAACAATCACATCGAGCCCAACGCGCGCCTCTGCATGGCGTCCGCCGTGACGGGATACCTTTCAGTGTACGGCGTCGACGAACCGGCTGGTTGCTACGACGATCTCGACCAGGCCAACGTCGTGGTTCTCTGGGGCAACAACCCCGCCGAGATGCACCCGGTGCTGTTCTCGCGCATCATCGACCGCCGCACGCGAGGAGAAAAGGTGACGCTTATCGACCTCGGCACCCGGCGCACGCGTTCCACGGAATACGCGGACCATTATCTGGAGTTTCGCCCGCAGACCGATCTCGCGATCGCCAACTGCATCGCGCATCAGCTGCTGGAGAACGGCACGTGGGATCAGAAGTTCGTCGGCCAACACTGTAACTTCCGGATGGATACGGCGCCGGTGTCCCTGATGGGCCAGCCGATGAGTTTCGCGGATTACCGCGCCGCGCTGGCGCTCTACACACCGGCCTATGTAGCCAGGCTCTCCGGTGTATCCGAAAAAGACCTTCGACTGCTGGGCGATCTCTTCGGCCGCCGCGACCTTCGCATCACCAGTCTCTGGTGCATGGGCATGAATCAGCACACCCGCGGCACCGCCATTAACCGGCTGGTCCACGGCATCCATCTCCTTTCCGGACACTTCGGCAAACCGGGCGACGCACCCACCAGTCTCACCGGCCAACCCAGCGCCTGCGGCACCGCCCGCGAAGTCGGCACAATGTGCCACTTCCTTCCCGGCGGACGTCTCGTCGCCAACGCCAAGCATCGCGAAGAAAGCGAAAAGCTCTGGAATTTACCCGCCGGCCGAATCAAGGCCGTGCCAGGCTATCACACCGTGCAGCTCTGGGAAAAATTTTGCACGCCCACCGACCAGGGAGGCGACATCCACACGGTTCTCGTGCAGGTCACAAATCCTGGCCAGACCCTCCCCGATCTCGCCCGCACGTTCAACGGCAAGGCCGGACTCGCCGACAAGTTTCTTATCGTCTCCGACGTTTATCCGACCGCGACCACCGCACTCGCTGATCTCATCCTCCCCGCCGCTCTGTGGGTGGAAAAGGATGGCATGTTCGGCAATTCCGAACGCCGCACCCAGCAATGGTTCAAGATGGTCGAGCCACCCGGACAAGCCCGGCCCGACACGTGGATGACGATCGCGATCGCGCGGCGGTTGTTTGAACTCGGCCACCCGGGAATGAAAGACCAGGACGGCCGCTTCCTCTTCGATTTGCGTGACGACGCCGGCCACGAAGTACCCGTGTGGGACTTCGTCCATTACCAGGACATCAACGTCGACCGCGCGCTGTTCAACGACTACCGCCGGTTCACGTTCATGAAACACAAGCACGTCGCACCTTACGACGAGCTGGTGAAAAGCCGGGGCCTACGCTGGCCCGTCGTCGAGCAAGCGGACGGTTCCTTCAAGGAGACTCCGTATCGCTTTTCTGAATTCAGCGATCCCTTCGTCGAGAAGGGTCGCGGTATCCAGTTTTATCATTCAGTCACCAACGACGATCGCGCGCTCATCTGGTTCAACCCGTACGAGGCCACGACGGAAGAGCCCGACGCCGCGTATCCCTTCTGGCTGTGCACCGGCCGCGTGATCGAGCACTGGCATAGCGGCACGATGACCATGCGCGTTCCGCAGCTCCGCGCTTCGATGCCCAATGCCTACGTCGAGATAAATCCGGATGACGCCGCGGAACTCGGCCTCGTGTCGGGTGACATCGCGGTACTCGAAACCCGCCGGGGCAACCTCGAGCTGCCCGTCTGGCTCAATGGTCGTGGCCGCCCGCCGCGCGGCTCCGTGTTCGTGCCGTTCTTCGATCAAAATCTACTCATCAATCAAATCACGCTCGGCGACGTCTGCCCGATCTCCAAGGAACCCGATTACAAGAAATGCGCCGTGCGCGTCCTGCGCCCGAAAGCGAAGTCGGCCGTCGCTGCCCTTACCCAGGTACCATGAACCGGCCCTCCGATCCCAACCGGCCGCGCCCGACCAGCCGCAAGCTGGCAACGGTCGCGGCCGTCGTGGCATTCACCATCGGCTTGAGTGGCTATTTCATGGGCCTGCTGCAGACCGGCGCGTCGGCCGGGCGTATCCGGGAACTGGCGACGCTGGACCAGACGCCCCCGAACCCCAGCCCGCAGGCTCCCCTCGCCCCACGCTATCGAGATCTGGCCGCACGTACGCTCCAACCGAACCACGGCTGGAGTTCCAGCCTTGCGGACCTCGCCCCGCCACCCGCACCAGCCGAAGTACATCCCCTCTCCGGGGTGGAACTCGCCGCCTTGATCAGCCGACGCGACGCCCGCCGCGCCTTCAATGGCGCCCCGCCCTCCGTCCCGCATCCCGTCGATCAAAATCACGCGGCCTCCTGCCTCGCGTGTCACGGCCAGCCCACCCGGATTGGCCCGATCACGGTCCCTCAACTCAGCCACCCGCCGTACACCAGCTGCCTGCAATGCCATGCCCCATCCGGCGGCCCCACGTCGACGTGGGCGACGCTGCCGCCGGCCATGTCGATGGCAGTGGTCGACAATACCTTTGTGGGCCTAGCCGCGACGAGCACGGGATCACGCGCCTATACCGGCGCTCCACCCATGCTGCCCCATCCCACCTGGATGCGCCAAAACTGCCTTTCCTGTCATGGCGAAGGTGGCTCAAGCGCCATCAAGACCACGCATTCGTCCCGGCAGAGTTGCCTCCAGTGCCATGCGCTCGACGCGACTCTCGAGTACATCCCGTCATCGCGATCATTGCTGGACGTCATTGGCACCTTGCCGCCGCCACCGGTCGCCCCGGTGCCGTAACTTCGACCCCTTTCCTTCATGCCTGAAGCATCGGTCAGCCGCCGCGATTTCCTTGCCACCTGGCTCGGACGGAATCGATCCGACGCAGCGCCGCGCGTATCCGCGCCAGCCGCACCCGCGAGACGTCCGCTGAACGTGAAGGTCGCCGTTCCGCCGAACCTACCCCCGGCGC
>JBBQUU010000146.1:0-6373 GCA_038212175.1 Opitutales bacterium
GAAGTTCAACGGTTCGCTCGGCATGGTCTGGCGCGACGATTCGCCGCAGGGCGATATCAGCACCCGTTACAAGCGCGCGCTGACCCAGTTCGACCTTTCGTTGAACTATCGGCTGCATCGCCGGGTGACGCTCTATGTCCAGGGTCGTAACATCTTCAACCAGCCCGTCCTCTGGTATGATTTCCCCAACGGGGGAATCGACGGCGAGGGGGGCGTCCTTGGCCAAATGCAGGAGTACGGAGCCAATTGGGTCTTCGGTGTAAAGGGTATGTTCTAAGCCCCTCGACGCTTCTCCTTTGCCATCAAGGCGCCGGCTTTCGAGCCGGCGCCTTTTTCGTTTTATGTGGGTTCGCACAAGGAAGCCGGGCGTAAAAGTGCCCCTGATCGCTCAGCCTTCCTCTCGCTTCGGTGCCCTGCGGCCGCGTCCGCCGCCCACGGGGGGCGAATGACTGCGGGTCGTGGGTGGCGACGCTTACAGATGGGGGACGAGCCGCTTAATGCCTATGGATCTGGCCATTAGCAGGACTAACGGACAGTGAAAACAGAATTAGACGGCAACATCAACTTATCATAAAATTACTGCGGAGAAAGGAGGCCTAATAAGACGTCATTAGGAGGTCTGAAGTTACGGGCGGATCAAGATTAGCGTGGACGGACCCTAGTCCGAATCCTAAACCACCCCTCATCGGAGGGCGCTTACTTTCCCTCCCGACCATCCCACCCCCGCAAACGAGAGTCTTTGCTGCACGTGCACGGTTTAGACCTGTCCGAGGTGGGTTCGCACCTAACGATAATAACTATCAAGAACCTGTACCCCATGAAAAGTCTTCCACCGTTGCTGAAAGTTGGCGCGATTGCCATCGTTTGGCTATTAACCCTTGTTCCCATCCAGGCACAATCTGGCACCGGATCAGTTCAGGGCCGTGTCTACAATCCGGCGCGCGGCGAGTATGCGCGTAATGCCGAGGTGCGCATCGACGGCACCAACCAGGTTACGTACACCGAGGGCGACGGCTCGTTCCGTTTCACAAATGTGCCGGCCGGAGAGGTCGCCATCACGGTGACCTTCATCGGCTACACCACGGTCAAAGAGACTTTGACGGTCACCGCCGGTCAAACCGCGGTCCGCGAGATCAACATCATGAGTACCGCGGCGCGAGCCGGTCAGGACGGTATCGTCGAACTCACGGCCTTTACGGTGTCTTCCGAGCGCGAAGGCAATGCCAAGGCGATCATGGATCAACGCCGCAACATGGACATCACCACGTCCGTTTCGTCCGACATTTTCGGCGACGTGACCGATGGCAACGTCGGTGAGTTCTTGAAGTACCTGCCCGGTGTGGACCTCGACTACGTCGAATCCGAGGCCCGCGGTCCCCGCCTCGGCGGCATGGATGCGCAGTACACGGGGGTTTCCTTCGATGGTGTGCGCATGGCCTCGGCCGACGCCAACCGTCCGGGCGAGGCAGGTCGTGCGACTAGTTTCGAGTCGTTCGCGATCACGAGCATCGAGTCGATCGAGATCAGCCGCACCACGAGCGCGGATTCTCCTGCGAGCTCTCCCTCCGGCACGATCAACATGAAGACCAAGCGTGCGTTCGATCGCAAGGGTCGCGTCTTCAGCTACAACGCCTCGCTCAATTTCAACGCCGAGGAGTTCGGCCTGAGCAAGCGACTCGGCCCGGATGAGAAGGAGAACTACAAATGGCGGCCGAATCTGTCGCTTGAGTACGCCGATATCTACATGGGCGGTCGTCTGGGTATTCTTCTCGGTATCTCGCACGCGGAGTCCTACACTGAGCAGTACGACCACAACATCAGCTACAATAAGAACCCCAACGTCGCCGACCCGCGCCCGATGGTCATCCGCGAGATCAACTTTAAGGATGGCCCGAAGTGGATTTTCAAAGACGCGCTGACGTTTACGGCCGACTACAGGGCGACCGACCGCTTGGTGCTTTCCCTCAACACGATTTATACCCGCACCGAGGGCGAATTCTGGAACCGCAATTTCACGTTCCGCGCCGCCAACAATAACAACAACGTCAACAACGGTCGCGGTACGGTCCAAGGCGATGGCATGACGGTGGTGCGTACCGCTGCGAGCCCCAGCAACAACATTCCCCGCTTGCTGAATGGCGGCGGCAGCTCGGCCAAGAAAACCTACTCACGCACGATCTCGCCGCGCTTCGAATACAAGCCGGACAATTGGATCATCGACGGCGCCTTCACGTTCTCGAAGGCCTTCAACGACTACGATGCGATTGAGTCGGGTTTCTCGGAATCGGAAGCAGGTTTCATCCTCAGCGATTTCGAGGCGACCCGCAGCAATCCATATTCTTACGATTGGACGATCCGGCAGACCTCCGGTCCCGACTGGTATGATCTCGCAAACTTCCAGGAGCCAAACAACCGCAATGGTGGCACCCGTGTGGCGAACTCGGGCCGCGTGTACATCACCGAGTTGTGGGACGGCCAGCTCAATGCCAAGTGGACCATTCCCGGGATGGATCGTTTTCCCACGAGTATGAAATTCGGCGGGAAGTGGACCGAGGAAAGCCGTAACAACAATAACTGGAACGACTGGAATATCTGGTCGTATATCGGTCCGGGCGGAAACACCGTGGTGTGGAATAATGACCTCGATACCTGGCAGAACACCGCATACGGCAGCTGGGCAAACCTGGGTTTTGTGGCCCCGCACGAGTTCGATCTCGGAACCACCGGTGCCCTCACCGTCTACAACATTAATGGCGTTAAGGGCATGCCCCCCCGCGCGGACCGCAATCGGATCGCTGAGCTCTTTCTCAGTAAACCCGAGCAGTTTGCCCACACGGCGACTCCCCAGAATTTCTACGATTCGTTTGTCGCCCGCTCCCAAAACCTGCGCGAGACTGTCACGGCGGGTTATCTCCAGTTCGACACACGGCTCAACCGCCGCATGACCATGCGGGCGGGCGTTCGCTTCGAGGACACCTTGGTGGAGGCCACCGAGTTCGACACCCGCCTCCGCGATGAGGTGATCGCCGCCGGTCATCCTTGGAATACGGGCAATGCGCGTTCGACGACCTTTGACGGTCTCTATTATCAATACTTCTCGAAGCCCAAGATCATCCGCGAGAACGAGTATCACAACTGGTTCCCCTCGGTCGTCTTCAAGATGCAGATCACGCCAAACCTCGAGTGGCAGGCGGGCTTCAACAAGGCGATCTCCCGTCCGCCGGTCGACCAGTTGACCGGTCTGTGGCAGATCAACGAGGAGGCCGAACGCATCACGGCCAACAATGTCAATCTGCTGCCCGAACACTCGAAGAACTACCAGACCCGTCTCGCGTACTACTTCGGTGGCCGCGCTCCGGGTCAGGCGACAGTTTCCTTCTCGCAGAACGACATTGCCAACCTCCGCGTTCTACGCGACGGCACGGCCGAGGAGTTTGGGGTGACCGATCCACAATACGCCGGTTGGGATTTCCGCACTCGCTTCAACAGCGAGGAGGAGCGTCGTTTCCGCAGTATGGAGGTGGCTTACAATCAAACGCTCGGCTTCCTGCCGGAAAAACTGAGCGGCACGAACGTCAACTTTGCGTACACCCGTACTTACGGTAATGTGCGTCGCAACAACCTGGCGCAACATCGGTTGACGTCCCGTGTCGGCTACAGCTACGGGAAGTTCAACGGCTCGCTGGGCATGGTCTGGCGCGACGATTCGCCAGACGGGGACACGCGCTACAAGCGCGCGGTGACGCAGTTCGACCTCTCGTTGAACTACCGTCTCACCCGTTGGGCGACCCTGTACGTACAAGGCCGTAATATCTTCAACCAGCCCATCCTCTGGTATGATTTCCCGGTCGGCAACCTCGACAGCGACGGTGCCGTCCTCGGGCGCATGCAGGAATACGGTGCCAACTGGGTCTTCGGCGTGAAGGGTACGTTCTAAACCCTCCGCGAGATTCCTCCCTTGCCCTCAAGGCGCCGGCTTTCGAGCCGGCGCCTTTTTATTGAGGTGCGTGGAGGGTGCGGTGCAGGCGGAGGCGTGAAGCATTGGAGGCCCGGTGCCTGCAGGGAGGCAGCGCCCGATTCGCGAGCAAGGCCGAATGCTTGATGACGAACGGGTGCCGAAGGAATTTGTGAGCAGGTTCTCCGGGTCGCTTCATGAGCCACGGATGTCCTCATCCGTGCCGGGCACCCGCCTCCGCCCGTTCCCAACCACGCCCATGGGGACATGGGCGGCTAGTGCGTCCATGAAACCATGAACTCAGAATGTGAAAGTCATTACCCTCGCGCAGACAGAGAGCGCGGGGCAGCCGGAGGCAACTGCGTCGTCGCAAGACGGGTGGGGAGCAGCCCGAGGCGGAAGGTTGGTTGGTCCCGAACGAGAGTGAACTCGATACGGCATGTCAGACGGGCGAGCCTGCTTGGTCTCCGTTGACCAGCTAAAAGTGTCCGCCACTAGCCACCATCAGACTCTCCACGTGCGGGCACGGACATCGCTCTGCGGTCTCCGCGTGCTCCTGTTAAGTCTTCGTGAATAGGCTCTATCCGCTGCGGGGTGTCTGGACCATTGGCGTTCGAGACTTCTAACGCCCAATACCTATCATTTCCCTATTAGGGCCGCTAAGGCCCGCGATCTCGATCATTAGCGAGCAACGTTTCCTTATCAACGAAGACGGTTCTTAAACAAGGTTTACTAAGACGCGTTTAGACGTCGTCTGGTTACGTTGTAATCGAAATTAGCGTGGACGGACACCAATCCGAATCCTACACCAGTCTTCGTTGGGGCTGCTTACATCGCCCCGACATTCATACCCCATCGCTCGCGTTGTTCGGAGCTGTACTGAAAGTGCACGGTAGTGGCTTTGCGGAGGTGGGTTTGCACCAATCTATGATAAGTATGAATCACCTACACCCCATGAAAACGTTATCTCGATGGCTGAAGATCGGCTCCGTAGCGATCATTTGGCTCTTAACAATTATACCCCTGCAGGCCCAAAGCGGCACCGGTACGGTGCAAGGACGGGTCTACAATCCCGCCCGGAGCGAGTATGCTCGCAACGCCGAGGTGAGGATCGACGGCACCAACCGCGTGACCTACACCGAAGGCGATGGCTCCTTCCGTTTCGTGAATGTTCCTGCCGGCGAAGTCTCGATTACCGTCAGCTACATCGGCTACACCACGGTCAATGAAACCTTCACGGTCAACGCCGGGCAGACGGCCGTACGCGAGATCAACATCACGAGCACTGCGGCGCGAGCCGGTCAGGATGGCGTCGTTGAACTGACAGCCTTCACGGTGTCCTCGGAGCGCGAGGGCAATGCGAAGGCCATCATGGATCAACGGCGCAATATGGACATCACCACGTCCGTTTCGTCCGATATCTTCGGCGACGTGACCGACGGTAACGTCGGCGAGTTCCTGAAGTACCTGCCGGGTGTCGACCTCGATTACGTCGAGTCGGAAGCCCGCGGTCCCCGCCTCGGCGGCATGGATGCACAGTACACGGGCGTTTCCTTCGACGGCGTGCGCATGGCCTCGGCCGATGCGAATCGGGGAGGCGAAGCAGGTCGCGCGACGAGTTTCGAGTCGTTCGCCATCACGTCAATCGAGTCGATCGAGATCAGCCGCACCACGAGCGCGGAATCTCCCGCGAGCTCGCCCTCAGGCACGATCAACATGAAGACCAAGAGGGCGTTCGATCGCAAAGGGCGTGTCTTCAGTTACAACGCCTCCCTCAACTTCAACGCCGAGGAGTGGGGCCTGAGCAAGCGCCTCGGTCCGGATGAGAAAGAGAACTTCAAGTGGAAGCCAAATCTGTCGCTTGAGTATGCCGACATCTACATGGGCGGCCGTCTGGGTATTCTCCTTGGTTACAGCCACGCGGAATCATACACCGAGCAGTATTCATTGAATCATAGCTATAACAAGAATCCAAACGCAGCCGACCCGCGGGAAATGGTCATTCGTGAAATCAATTTCAAGGATGGTCCAAAGTGGATAATCAAGGATGCCCTGACCTTCACCGCCGACTACAAAGCCTCTGAACGCCTGGTGCTCTCGCTGAATGCAATTTATACCCGCACCGAGGGCGAATTCTGGAACCGCAACTTCGTCTTTCGCGCCGCGAACAACAACAACAACATTAATAATGGCCGCGGCACCGTGCTGGGCGACGGCATGACGGTGGTGCGTACCGCTTCGGGCCCCGGCAACAACATACCCCGTATTCTGAATGGCGGCGGGAGCTCGGCCAAGAAAACGTACGCCCGGACGATCACTCCGCGCTTCGAATTCAAGCCGGACAATTGGGTGATCGACGGCGCCCTATCGTATTCCAAGGCGTTTAACGACTACGATGCCCTCGAGTCTGGCTTCGCG
>JBBQUU010000147.1:0-6338 GCA_038212175.1 Opitutales bacterium
GGTTCCTTCAAGGAGAGCACGGGCCCAATCTCCGAGCTACTGGCATGATCCGCGCGCTTGCTATCACTCTCCTGTTTCTGTCCTCCGCGTTCGCCGCCGAACCCGCCTACCAGGAGTTCCGCGGCCACAAGCGCTGGGTGCTGGCACTCGCCGTCAGCCCGGACGGGAAACACCTCGTCTCCGGCAGCGACGACCAGACCCTGCGGATCTGGGACTTGGAGCAGCCCGGCAAATCGGAGGTCCTGCGGACCTTCGACACGGCAGTCACGGCGGTCGCCTTCGGCCAGGAGAACTCACGGGTCGCGGTGGGCACCTGGGATGGCCAGCTCATTCTCTGCGATACGAAAACCGGGGAGACCGTGCACGAGTTCCAGGAACATCGGGAAACGATCACCGCCCTGACATTCGACCCGAACGGCACCTACCTCGCCTCCGGCAGCGCCGACGACCGGCTCATCGTCTGGGACGCCGAAAGCGGCGCTGACCTCCTGACGATGCACCAGGGAAACGAGTACGACGTCACCGCCATCGCCTTCAGCCCCGACGGTGCGACCATCGCCAGCGGCGACGGCGAGAACCAGATCAAGCTCTGGGACGCCGCGACCGGCGAGGCAATCGCGACCCTCGACGGTCACAGCGAACCGATCACCTGCCTGGCCTTTGACCCCCAGGGACGCCTTGTCTCCGGGAGCTGGGACGACACCGTGCGCGTCTGGCGCGACGGCGGAACAGAGCTCACGCTACGCGGCCACGGGGCCGACATCACCGCGCTCGCGATCCACGGGAACCGGATCGTTTCCGCCAGCGAGGACGGCACCGTAAAAGTCTGGAACGGCGAAACCGGCAAGCTCGAAACGACGCTCGAAGGCCATGCGGACGCCGTCCGTTGCCTCGCCATCAGCCCCGACGGCCGGCGCGTTTTTTCCGGCAGCAAAGAGGTCATTCTGGCGTGGGACCTGCAAAGCGCGGCCGATGCCCAGCCTCCCACCGGCGAAGTTTTCACCGCCGTGGTCGCTCTTGCCAACCCGAAATCGACCAAGGACAAACGCGCCGGCGATGCCGCGAACGCCCCGTTTTCCGTCTTCCTGCCAGAAGGGGTCGAACCGCTGCGCGGCGTCGTTTTCAACCCGTTCAACGAAGCGACGGCCGGCCAGGAGCACTGGCGGACGGCGGCGGCGCACTGGGGCTTCGCGCTGGCCGGGGCCAACCTTCTCGGAGTTCGCAAAGACGAACTCGGAACCATCACGCTCGATGGCCTGCGCGAGCTCGCCCGGTCCAGCGGTCGTCCCGAACTCGAGCACGTGCCGCTTTGCCTCGTCGGAATGTCGGCGGGCGGCGGCATGTGCGCGAACATCACCGCCGCCATCCCCGAACGCGTCATCGCCGCCGCGTCCGTCTGTCTCGAGATCGGCCCGCCCAACGAGGCCGCCGCCTCCGTCCCCATGCTGACGATTTTTGGCGAGCGCGACGGGCAGCAGATGGAGAAGCTCGCCGCCAAGCTCCCCGACGCGCGCCGCGCTGGCGCCCGTTGGGGGATTGCCGTCCAGTGGGGTCGCAAGCACGAGTTCCACAAAGCTAACAACCTGATCATGCCGTTCTTTGACGCCGCCATCCGCGAGCGGAACGACAACGCCGCCGCCTGGCTCGGCGAGAAAGACCGGTGGGGCGAAAACCCCGCCCCCATCCGCCCCGTGAGCGACCCCGACGGATTCGACCCCGCCACCGCCTGCTGGTTTCCCGACGCCTCCACCGCGCATGTCTGGCAGGCCTTCGTCACCAAAAACCCGCAGTTGCGCATCCTCGCCCCCCCGGGCCTCGGCGCAGGGCAAGAACTGGTCATCCACCGCGCCGGCGAGCCCGTGACTGTAAAACTCGGCACCCGGGAGGGGATTGTTTTCGAGCAGATCGCCATCCACCTGGGCAATCGCCCCGCCGCCAAAGCCGATGGTCCGGCGCGCGAGTTCGTCCTCCCCGACCTCCCCGCAGGAATCCACAGCATCATCGCCGTCGGCCTCGATGCCGACGGCAACCGCCACCTTTCCGAACCGCACACGATCCTCGTGCGGTAGTGGACGGCCCATGGGCAAGTTTGGAGTATCGAATCTCCGCGCCCTCGTCCGGCGCCCCGCGTCCGGGACCCATTGGAAGACAGGCGTGTCTGGCGCGTTCCCCTCGGAAACCCTCTTAACTTGTTCTTGCGTCGTCCCTAAGCGACCGCGACAAGCCTTTAGAAACCAGGGACACCGCCCGTTCGATGCTCAAGATTGGAGGCATCGTCCTGTTTGGAGTGGTCGGGGTGCTGGCGGCGGATTCGGTGAAATGAATTTTTCCGCGGCGGACCCCGGAGGATGGGGGTGACCGGTTTTGCTGCTGTGGATAACAAACGCCAGAGACAATCCGCTCCGGAAGAAGCCGCTGATCGATCCGTGTCGATGGAGGGTCATGCCCACGATCCGACCGTGCTCGCGCTGAAAGGAAATGGCGTCGTTCGGTGCGCGCTCCGGTATCCAGCGATCTTGATCGTCGGTGGCGCGCAGTCGCATCAACAACCGGCCCGGCGACTCGAACGCAAGGGTGCCCTCGAGTTCGATGATCGCGGCGATCGTGGCCGCGCGATTGTCACGCGCAAAGAGGCCGGTGAACTCCGCCAGCGCACCGTGATCAGTCCGGGCCAGCAACCGCCAAAGGCATCCGCGTCCGGGTCGAGGAAGAGATGGCTCAGCGCCGCCTCGAAGGGCGTCCGCGTGGCATGGCCTCGCGTCTGCGTGAAGTAGCAGACGATGAGATAGTGCCCGGGAAACGCGTAGACGTGCGTGCCATCGGAACCGCCGTGGCCGAAGCCAAACACACCATCGTTGTCATCACTTTTGCGATACACCATCCACATCTCGCCGTAATCGGTCGTGGCCCCGGGAAAGGCTGTGTTCATCGTGTCTTGCGAGACAGAGGCCAGCGCGCGAGCAATCAGCCAGTTCACGCAACCCCGTGTATTCACTCAGCGGTTTCGTCGGCTGATCGATGAATCCCACCGGCAGCCCGATGCGGTGGGTGAGCAGGTGGCGCACGATGATGCTGCGTGAACGCTGGTTGTCAAACGACGGCAGGATGTCCGCCACCGGCGTATCGAGCGAGAGATGCCCATCGCCGATCAGGAACTGCGCGGCCGTGCCGGTAAACGGCTTGGTCATGGAGCGCACCGCGAAGAGCGTGTCGGGCTGCATCGGCGTCTCCAACTCGCGATCCCTCCAGCCGAAGGCGCGATGAATGATCGGTTCACCCCGATGCACGACGAGCACCTCGGCACTGACGATCTCGTCGCGCTCGACAAACGTCTGGACGAGCCGTGCCAGTTGTTCGGCCGGTGCCGCCGCCGGGGCAGCGGTCGCGCGCTGTCGCGCCGGCGCCACCCGCGGGCTTGGGTTTTTGCTCCAGCTTGAAGGGGCAGTGTTGTCCGGCCTGCGTTATCGTGCCGGAGAGGGTCTTCCCGTCGGCGGCCAGTTTGCCGGTGAACGTCGGGTCGCCCGGAATGCCCGGCATGGTGAACGACACGCCGGCTGCCCGGACGGTGACCTGGTTCGAGTGAGTGTGGCGCGCTGGTGTCGCGGGATTTACTTTCTGTTGTCCGAGAAAATCTCCTCGATGGGTTGTTTGAAGAGCTTTGCGATCTTGAAAGCCAGCGGCAGGCTGGGATCGTATTTCTCCGTCTCAATGGCGTTGATGGTCTGACGCGAGACGCCGAGTTTTTCGGCGAGTTCGCCTTGGGACCACTGCTTCGTCGCCCGCAGTTCACGGAGGCGGTTCTTCATTGGTAACGGCGGTTGGCGCGGGCCAGCCCGGCAGTCCAGAGGAAGAAGGTGAAGGCGAAGTAGCCTTCGTGACTATAAAGCCTCCTTGTCATATGCCAAGCGTGCTTTACAGCTTGATTGCGTCCAGGCTCTCGGCTGCGTCGCACTTGCTCCGAGCGTTCAGCCCGTCCATTTCCCGAGCGCACGCAACTCAACCGACCAACGGACACGGGATTACACCGGAGTCGGCAGAAGAGCTCCGCGGAACCATCGCCAACGTCGTGTTCGCCACTGGCATTGACCGGCGCGACGATCTCGGCACACCGGACCGCTTCGACGTCTATTACGGAATGGCCGACAACCGCATCGGCGTGGCGCGCCTCGATTTGCCGGAACACCTGCCTCCCGGAGCACCCGCCGACGGGCCGGGGACCAATTCGGGATTGGAATCATGTAGGGGTGAACCCCATCGCCAGTGCCAAGCCCGACAAAAAGTCCGGAAACTGCTGCGGCGAATAACGGCCGTATGAAAAGATATCAGAACAAGCAAACCCACTTACCCCAGCGAGCCGACTGGCCCATTGACCCGGCGTGACCGTTTCCTCGTCGTTGCTCGTTCCAGGTGGGGTGTACACCCCATAGCGAAATCCCGGCCGGTCAACGAGGGTCGGAGAACTACCTGTCAAATTCAATGACCGGGAACAAACTCGAACCAAAAAATTATGAAAATCAACCACGCCCTCGCCCTTAGCCTCCTCACTTTCGCTCTCGCCACTCCTGCCGTGATGGCGGAAGACGGCAAGGATCGCACGGCTGCCGCCCAAGAAGCCCATCCCGAGCATATGTTGGAAGGCTACGCATCCGTCTCGACCGCCCTCTACAAAGACGATCTCGCGGCAGCCAAAAAAGCGGCCGCCGGAATGGTCAAACACGATGAGGACAGCGCCATGACCAAGCACGCCCAAGCGATCGCTGACAGCAAGACCATCGAAGACGCACGCATGCATTTCAAGAAACTCAGCGACGCCGCCATTCCCGTCGCGAAGACAGAAAAGACCATGCACCGGATGCACTGCCCGATGGCGATGGACGGCAAGGGCGCCGACTGGCTCCAGAAGTCCGCTGATGAAGTGCAGAATCCCTATATGGGCACCAAGATGCCGCACTGTGGCAAAATGGTGAAGTGATCGAATTAATCATTGGCATGTCTGATCGTTGGGAGCGACCGGGGAAACCTGGTCGCTTTTCGCCGCCTCAGTGCACCGGCTCAACCCGCTGAAAAAAACCGTCAAAATCTTCAAGGGGTGTTCCGCCACTCGGTTTTATACACCGCTGACCATCCCATCGCCTCGTGAACCGACTCCCCGTCCCCTTGATGCGCCATGGCCCGGCGCACCGGCCGTCGCCATGCACCAGACAACGTGACCGCAAAATTCCAAGCTCCATAACAGTAACTAAGAAAAAACAACAACTATGAATGCGTCCAATACCAAAGCCATTGACCCCATCTGCGGCATGACCGTCGACAGCACCACCGCTCTCCACGCCGAACGCGATGGAAAAACATCCTACTTCTGCGGCGAGCGCTGCCGGGAGAAGTTCCTGTCCACCTCCGCCGATGGCAAGTCCGACAAAAAGTCCGGTGGCTGCTGCGGCGGGTAATCGCCCCGGCACCATCAGAAAAACCATGGAATGATCCAAGGACACCGCCCGCTCGATACTCAAACCTGAGTCTTGGGACGGGCAACCAATTTCCGGGCCCCGGTATCCGGACCGTTTATGTCCGCGTTTGACCGCGGTGAACATTTTGTGCGGTCATGAAGGATCGAACAACCAAAAGAGCACCTTCCGGTCTGCTTTGGCGGCGGGGGGGGGCCTGTAGCTGGCTGGTCGAAGCGCAAACAAAATTTCCTGAGAAAAATGACGCATGGATTTCTTCGAACATCAGGACAAAGCCAGAAGGAACACCAAGCTGCTGGTGTTCTACTTCGTGATCGCGGTCGCGTGCATTATCGCGTCGGTCTACATCGCCAGTCTGCTGATTTTCCACAGTGCCCACGCCAAACAGCAGTCTGGCACCGCGCCACCCGAACTCGTGCTGTGGGATCCCCAGCTTTTCCTCTACGTCATGCTGGGCACGCTTGGTGTTGTCATCATCGGCAGCCTGTACAAAACCGCCGCGTTGGCCAAGGGCGGCAGTGCCGTCGCGGATTCGCTCGATGGACGGCTCGTCAATCCCAACACAACCCATCCCGATGAGCGCAAATTGCGGAATGTGATCGAGGAAATGGCCATCGCCGCCGGCGTCGCCGTGCCGAAAATTTATGTGCTGGACGACGAAGAGGGCATCAACGCTTTTGCCGCCGGCCATGCGGCGGGCGACGCTGCCATCGGCGTCACGCTGGGTTGCATGACCTTGCTCAACCGCGATGAACTGCAGGGTGTCATCGGCCACGAGTTCAGTCACATTCTCAATGGTGACATGCGTCTGAATCTGCGTCTCATGGGAGTCATCTTTGGCATCCTGTGTCTCGGGGTAATCGGGCGGATCCT
>JBBQUU010000148.1:0-6215 GCA_038212175.1 Opitutales bacterium
TAGCTCCATGAAACATCGCACCCTGAATGCGCAGCCGCACCGCCGGCTGCTTGCCGCAGGAATCCTCCTGTTCGCTCCACTTGCCTGCGCCCAGGTCGCCTCCACCGGGACGGCCGCAGCCGAGCCGGTTGTTCGCCTGTCTCCGTTCGAAGTAAGCTCGACCACGGATCGCGGCTACATCGCCACCGCGACAAGCTCAGCGACAAAAACCGCCACGCCCATGGTCGAGGTGCCGCACTCGATTCAGGTTCTCAACAAGGAGTTCGTCCAGGACATCGGTGCGGAAACCATGGCGGATATTATTCGCTTCACCGCCAACGTCAGCGGAGGCGACCCGCGTGGGGACGACGCGCTCCAAATACGTGGGTTCGGCGTATCCCGTCTCCGGAATGGCATCCCTTTCCCGACGGGCAACGCGTTCACCTTTGAAGAGGTTGCCGGAATAGAGCGCGTCGAGGTGATCCGGGGTGCGTCCGCCGTGCTGTACGGTACCTCGGCCGCCGGCGGTTTGATCAATATCGTGGACAAGCGGCCCTTGCCCGTCCAGCAGACGAGTCTGACCCTTCAGGCCGGTGATAATAGTTTTTACAAGGCCATCCTTGATACGACGGGCCCATTGTTCTCGAAGGATGGGTTCGGCGTCGATTACCGCTTCATTGCCGCCTACGAAGATAGTGAGAGCTGGCGCTGGTTTGCCCAGCGGGAGCGCAAGTACCTGAACGGTTCTGTCAAGTTCCAACTGGGTGACGCCACCTCGCTTATTCAGCGTCTTGAATTTCAGGACGATGACATGCTGGAAAACTACGCCAAGCCTTGGATTTGGTTTCCGCCGGGCGCGAGCGTGGCTTCCGAAGGTGTTCTGCTGAATCTCCCCGACGGCTTCCATCGTGGTGATTCCGGGGATTACAAGGTGACGCAGCGCTTCAATTGGGAGTCGACGATCGAACACATAATCAATGAGAACTGGAGTGTAAGAGGCACGGCGGTTTATAGTGACTACTACGCAAAACGCCTCGAGGTCTTCATCAGCAACCAAAGCAACAACATCAATGTCTGGCCGCGCTTCTACCAAGAGATCCCGGACGATCAGCAGCAAGTTGTCGCGGAGGTCAACTTGCTGGGCAATATTGAAATCGGCCCTACCCAGCATCAGATCTTGGCGGGCGTAAACTACCTCGACAACAACCGTGCGTCGGCGAACCTACGGTTCAACATGGTTGGTCCTTCGTTCGATGTCTTTAACCCTCAGTATGGGGTTTATAGCGTAGGCAGCGAAGTGACGAACGTACGGCGCGTGACTGAAAACACGACGGAAAGTATGGGCTATTTTGTCCAAGACCAGGTGAAGCTGTTCGACGGCCGCCTGCATCTGATTGCAGGCGTGCGGCGAGACAAACTTGATCAAACCGTGCGCACCTTGAATCTCGGTACCTCCACCGCTCAAACTGACAAGAAGACCTCGCCCCGGTATGGCGTCCTTTGGCGCGCCACGCCGCAGCTATCGTTGTACGCCTCCTTGAACGAGTCATTCATCCCGTCGCCGGGCACCGTCTCGTTTCAAGGACAGCCTTTCCCCACTCCAACGGCCGAACAGGTCGAGGTCGGCGCCAAATACGTGTCCCTCGACGGCCGGCTTTCTGCCACGATTGCAGTGTTCGAGAATGCCCAGCAGAATCTGACCACTACCGATGTTATCAATCCCGGGTTCTCGGTTGCGACGGGTGAAGTGACGGCCAAGGGTGGAGAGATTCAGCTTGCCGCCTACTTGGCGGAAAATTGGCAGGTGATGGCCGCCTATGGCATCCTCGATGGCAAAGTCACCAAGGATAACAATCCGGCTCGGGTCGGAGAAAGATTTCAGAACATGCCCGAGTCGTCCGCTTCGCTCTGGACCAAGTATGATTTCACTGCGGGATCGCTCAACGGTCTGAGTCTGGGCTTCGGATTCGTACGCGAGACGGATCGCATCACGCGTCAGGGTGCGATCGAGGTTCCCATTCCAGATTACACTGTTTTCAATGCCTTGATCGCTTATCGATGGAACGATCACCGGCTTGCGCTAAACGTGAACAACGTGTTCGATGAAAGCCATGTCTTGCGCGCCAGTGGTTTTCGGTTCTTCCAAATGGGCGATCGGCGGCTATTTCGCCTGAGCTATTCGCTCACCTTCGATTGAACCTTGGCCCGCTGTCCTTCGCGCGCGCCGAAAGGTATTCTTGACCCAAGCCGCTCATCGAGTTGCCGGGACCAGTCTGCGTGAGCTGCTGGGCTCCGGCCGGCGCGCCTACGGCACGCTCATCGTATCGCCGTCTCCCCGCTGGCCGGACACGGTCGCGCAACTCGGGCTCGATTTCGTCTTCATCGACACCGAGCACATTGCCCTTGATCGCGCGCAGCTCTCCTGGATGTGCCAGGCGTATCGAACGCTGGGGCTGCCGCCTCTCGTGCGGATTCCTTCGCCCGATCCCTATCAAGCCTGCATGGCACTCGATGGCGGCGCGGCCGGCATTGTCGCTCCCTATGTCGAAACGGTCGAGCAGGTGCGCGCCTTGCGTGGAGCGGTCAAACTCCGCCCGATCAAAGGCGCACGGCTGGACGCCGCCTTGCGCGATCCCGCCACGCTTGAGCCGGACCTTGCCTTCTATCTGGACGCCCGTAACCGGGAGACCCTCCTCGTCATCAATATCGAAAGTGTCCCCGCCGTCGACCGGCTCGACGAACTCCTGGCGGAGCCGGGGATCGACGCGGTGTTGATCGGCCCTCACGATCTTTCCTGCAGCCTGGGTGTGCCGGAGAACTATGACCACCCCCGTTTTGAGGAAACGGTGCTGGCCATCATCCGGTGTGCCCGCGCTCGCGGCGTGGCCGTCGGGATGCACGCCTGGA
Organism: Opitutales bacterium; assembly: GCA_038212175.1. Taxonomy (GTDB): domain Bacteria; phylum Verrucomicrobiota; class Verrucomicrobiia; order Opitutales; family Opitutaceae; genus CAMAXB01. The sequence continues at coordinate 2,887 of JBBQUU010000148.1, forward strand.
TGGGAATCGACCGGTTCGCCGTCTGGGCGGAGGCCGGCCTCAATCTCATCATTCACAGCGCCGACATCCTCGCGATGCGCGACAAGCTCGGCCCTGAGATCCGAGACCTGCGTGCCCGCCTGGGCGACCACCTCCGCGTTGACGCGGCCTCCGACAACATCTGATGGGTACGCTTAGATCTTCGTGTCGTCGTAGAACCAGCTGAGGGGCACGCGGGCCTGTACGAGGTCGCAACGCTTCCGGTCCTTGGGGAACACCCGATAATGGACCAGTGCGTGGTCGCCGTCGAACGTCACGCCCGGGTACTCCGCCCATTGTTCAGAACTCGTTTCGAGCGCCTTGGGCAGGCCCCAGGTTTTGCCGCCATCCTTGCTGATGGCGCAGGCCAGCACCGTTCGCATGCCGGCGATCTGGGCGTCGGGATTCCAAGTGGGGTTCCAGATCATGAGCAGGTCGCTGCTGTCGGGCAGGCGGGTGATGTAGGTCGGGGCCAGCGCGCTGAAGATGCCTGACGGCTTCGGGGTGCTCCACGTCGCTCCGCGGTCGGTCGACTCGGAAACGAAGGACTGCCCGTGCCAGTTGCGGATGAACTGGATCAGCGAGCCATCGGCGCGTTGCGCCAGGCAGGCCTCCTCAAACCGCCCGCCGCGTCCGGCCAGCGGATCGAGCGTGACCGCGCTGCGCTGCCAGGTTTTGCCGTTGTCATCCGAATAGGCGTAATAGGTCCCCATGCAGGTGCGCTGGTAGTTTGGACCGGGTTGGGCGACGCCGGGCGGCAGGATCGTGTGGCACTGCACAATGACGCGGCCGTTGTCCAGCGTCCAGGCGCGATCGTGGCACCCCGTGTGGTAGTCCGTAGTGTCGGGAGTGATACGCATGCGTTCCGACCAGGTTTTGCCCTCGTCCGAGGAGAAGCGCACCATCTTGGCGCAATTGCCATAGTTGTTCGGATTGTTGCCGCCGCTGCGCCAGCTGTAGGCGAGCAGGAGGCGGCCATCGGCCATGCGGGTAAGCCCCGGCGAGATGCAATTGACGAGGGCATCCTTGTCATCGACCACGACCCAAGGTTTCGACCAGGTGCGGCCGCCGTCGCGGGAGGTCGTACCGCTGATGCGGGCGTAGCCATCGTCGCCCGTCGGATCGCGCCGCAACGGCGAGGGTGGAGGACGCTCGCCGGCGGGCATGAGATCCTCCCGCACAAACTCCGACCAGAGCAGCAGGAGGCCGCCATCCTTGAGACGGATGACGGTCTGTTCGCCATGCTTGGGCGCTTCGGGTGTGGCGAGGACCACGACCGATTTGTCGATGCCAGGGATGGCGCGCAGGACGGGCGGGGCATCCTGCCACGCCGAGACTGGAAGTGCGGCGAGCAGAGCCGCGAGGAACAGGGTGGGGTTTTTCATTGGCGATTCACGATCCTGCGGATGCCGACCTCTGCGCGATGCCGCAGTGGTGGTTCAAAGAAGGGACCTGCCAGGTCTGCCACGAGGCATTGGGCGCAACTTCAGACTGCCTGCCCTGACCCTTCAAAATGTCTGCGCTGACGGCCGGAGCAGTATGTCGCAGACTTGAACGCCGGGCGGAGCGGAGAGGATGAAGCGCATGGCCGTTGCGATGTCAGCAGCAGTCAGCGGCGGGTAGGGGTAGGCCCCCGTTCGCGCGATCAAGCCGCCCGGTTTATGGTGCCAGGGAGTATCCACCAGACCGGGGGAGAGCAGGGCGACCTTTACCGTCCGGCCTTCCGCTGCAAGTTCGGCACGAAGCCCGTCGGTGAGAATCCGCAGCGCATGTTTGGTGGCTGCATACAACGCGGGCACGCCGGGGACGACCCGATGTCCCGTCATGGAGGAGACGTTGATGATGGCGCCTTCCTGCTTGCCCCGCATGGCCGCAGCGGCCTCGCGCATGCAAATCAAGGCCGCCCGCACATTGAGATCCAGGGCTGCCTGCAATTCGTCCCAATCTTCCTGCAGCAAAGAACGCCCTCCCTGCATGCCCGCATTGTTGACGAGCACGTCCACGGGTCCCCAGTGCACGGCGACGTCGGCAAAGAAGCGCCGGTTGGTTTCGATGTCACGCTGGTCGCCGGCGAGAGCGAGCGCTTCTCCGCCGGCCGCGCACACGGCGGCGGCGGTGTCGGACAGCGCAGTGGCGCGCCGGCCGGTGACGGCCACTTTCATGCCGAGGCGGCCAAGGTCCTCGGCGAGGGCCCGGCCAATTCCAGACGAGGCGCCGGTCACCAGCGCGATCTTCCCGCGCCAGCGTTCAAGTTCTTCGCTCATGGCCCGATCGTGCCTCCTGGAGGATTCCAAGGAAACCAATGAGTGTGGTTCTATCTGAAGACCACCGCTTCCTCCTTGGAGCAATGGCCGCCGGGCCTGACGCTGGCCGGCAAGCGCCACGGCGCGTTCTCTCAATGAAGACCCCCCCCCGGCCACTCTCCGAAGGCGAATTGCACGAACTGAAGCGTTGGAACACCCCGACCATCTACAATGGCTGGGAGCAAATCACGCGGCACGACGCCGCCCATGACGCCTTCAATCTTGAGCCCACCCGCGACTTCATGCCGCAGATGGGTCCGATGGCCGGCTATGCGGTCACGGTCACCTGCCAGCCGGGCAATCCGCGGCACAAAAAGAAAAATCCCCGCGCCTGGAGCGAATACCGCCGTTACCTGGCCTCCTTGCCGGGGCCGAAAATCATCGTGGTGCAGGATCTCGACAAACCCGTCTCCTATGGCGCGTTTTGGGGCGAGGTGACGGCCAACTTCCACCGCGCGCTGGGCTGCGTCGGCACGATCATCGACGGGGCCATCCGCGACACGGATGAGATGACGGCGGCCGGCTTCAAGGCGCTGGCGCGCGGCACCTGTGTCGGCCACGCCCATTCCTGCCCGGTCCGCTGGGGCGTGGAGGTGGAGGTGTTTGGCCGCAAGATCCGTCCGGGCCAGCTCATCCACGCGGACAAGCACGGATTCTTGGCCATCCCCGAGGGGGAGGAGGCCCGGTTGCTCGAGGCGGCGAAGTTCATGGACGCGGGCGAGTGCCGCACCCTCATCGCGGCCGCGCGCGACACGTTGGGCAAAACGCCCCTGCAAATCTGCGACGCGCTGGACCGGGCCGGAGCGGAGTTCGGGCAGGCCGCGCAGGAGAAGTTCCGCCGCAAGGGGGAGTGGTGAAGATAGCCGCAGTTCCAATGACGTTCCTCTCCACCCGCTTTCGCTGGCTGATTGTTGTCATTCTGGCGTGCTTCTCGGTCTCCAACTATGTGAATCGCCAGGCACTGTCGGTGCTCGCACCGACCCTGCGCTTGGAACTGAACATCAGCAC
>JBBQUU010000149.1:0-6214 GCA_038212175.1 Opitutales bacterium
GTTGAACTTGCCGAAATCGAATCCCTTGACGGGTTCAAAGCGACTCAGGTCGACTTGATGGGTCAGGGTTGCGCGCCACTGTTTCGTGATTGAATCGCGGGTTTGCAGCAAGGCCCCCCCCTCAAGATAAGGCACCCCGAAATAGGGGTTGAGCGGCTTGGTGGGATCCGGGTTGCTCGAAGCCAGCTGGGTGGGGAGATAGTAATTGTTGTCGATAAAGACCTCGTAGTCGCCCCGTTGAATCGGTTGCCAGTCCTCGGTGTTTGATTTCTCGTAGACGCCAGCCAGTTCCAGATAGGTTTTTTTCAGCACCTGTTGCTGCCACGAGGCCGAGTATTTTTCGAAGGTGATGTCATTATGCTCTGCCGGTCCCTGGACCATGGTGTCCAAGGGGAAGTCCACCCCCGGCACGACGGAAATTTTCGAGAGGCTGGTCTGACCTTGGTTCACGCCATTGACGACGTGCTCCGAACCCCTGGATTTGTTTCTCCAGTCCTGCACTCCCAGCTGTGGGGCATTCATGATATACACGAGATAGTTGGCGGTCGAAAATCCTTGGGAAACCCCGGGGATGACATTGCGGGCGGCATTGCGCACGGTCGCGGACGTGGAAGTGTTCAGGAGGTTGTCGATCCGGTTCGCTTTATCGAACGGGCTCAGCGGAGAGTTCAACCAGGCGGAAACGCTGTCATAGGCGATGTAGGGCCGGGGCTGGGATTCATCGATTCTACCGTTTTCCGCATTGACGTTGATCGTCGCGCCTTTGAAGGGCTGGATGGTCAGATTCAGATAGGCGGAGTTGCGCCGCGTATACTGCAAATCGCGCGGGGTGCGTTGATCGCTGGACAGGCCGGCGAAGCGCACCGCCAATTTATTGGGGATCAGGATATGGTTGATATCCACACTGGCGCGCCTCGATCCCTCCGAATCAAAACGAGTTTCCACGCCATAACTGTTGGCATTGAATCTTGCCGTCTTAGCGGTCGCATCAAGACCTCCACCCACGGAACCCAAACCAAAGAGGAGGGAATTGGGTCCCCGGGATTGGGTCACCGTCTCGGTGTTGTAGCTATCCACCTTGATGCGGCTGGTGAAAAAATTATTGGTCAGCGTATTGGAACGGAACCCACGCACTACGTATGCGGTGCTGTTGCGCGACGAATTGCCTTCCTGATCCGAGGCATCCGTCTTGAACGCCTGAGTGCTGGGAAGAAACTCCAGGGCTTCCTCATAGTTCACCGCGCCGATATCCTTCATGAATTCCTCGGTGAGAATCGTGATCGGGTTCGCCAGATCGCGAACCTGGGATCGCAATTGCGTCCCCGACAAAGTCTCCGTCGCGTAGTATCCCTTGTTGGAGTCAGTGGTGACGGTGAAAGGATTTAATATGATCGTTTCTGGCTCCGTCTGGGCGAGGGCTTGCAGGGACAGGATGGACAAACTCACCCCGATCAGGAGGCGAGGACAACGGATGCTGGATCGTTTGCTTTTCATAGTTTGGGGGTACTGCGGTCTTGGGTGGGTGGTTGGGGGAAAGTGCTCGGGAAGCACCGATTTAATTGCGGCTGGGTCGAAGGCCGAGAGGAGGAGCGGCAGTTGGGTTGCTAAATGACGCCGAGTTTCTTGAGCACCTCGTCAGACGGTCCCGCGAAATTGACGGTCGGCACGTTGCCGGTGTAGCCGATGTCTTTCATGCCCTCGGGCGTGGTGTAGAAACCGCCGGCGGTGAGGTCGCGGTAGCGCTTGAAAAACTGTGCCGCGATTTTGAATTCGGGCTTCGCCTTCGCGACGAGGCAGATGTCTTCGCAAAGGCCCGTCTTCTGGCGGAACACGAGGTTCGGGAAACTGTTTTCAAAACGTTTCGTGGACTCGGCCTCGATCCACGCGAGTCCATCGAGGATGATCTTACGGTCCTTGTCGTGCCCCTCGTAGGGCGCGCTGATCCATTCGTCGATGAAGTCAACGACACCGAGTTGAGAGGCGGCGGGGGAATTGCTGTCGGCTGGGATGATTAGGTCGCAAAGGGCAGCCGCGGTCAGGCGTTGCTCCGGCGTCAACGTCAGCGGCCAAAGGTCGCCGGGCTTATAGGTCTTGAGCAGATCGGGATCGGTGCCGTAGCCGCCAGTCGCAGCGATGGCCGTCGGCATAGCCCGAGCGCCGAAGGCGACATCGTCCAACAGCGCAGCGGACGCGGCGGCGGTCATCATCCACTTGATCGCGGTGCGGCGATCGACGCGCAGAGCAGAAATGTTTTCGAGTGGGCTCATGTCAGATGTTTCCTTTCTTCATTTCGGCCATGAGGTGGTCGCTCATGCGCCACGCGAGGGCCATGATCGTGAGGGTCGGATTTTTGTCGGGGTTGGAGCAGAAGGTGGCGGCGTCACCGAGGAACAGGTTTTTCACGTCCCAGGTCTGGCCCCACTGATTCGTGACCGAGGTCGTGGTGTCGGTGCCCATGCGGGCGCCGCCGACCTCGTGTTTCACATTGCCGCCGGGACGGATCGCCTTGAGCGGATCGACGGCGGGTGGCTGGCGGACGTTTCCGCCCATCGCGGTGATCAACTCCGCGAAAGTTTTTTGGGCGTGAGTGACTTGGCGGAGTTCGTGGTCGGACCATTTCCAGTGGAAGCGCAGGACGGGTGCGCCCCATTTGTCTTTCACCACGGGGTCCAACTCGCAGAAGCAATTTTCGTTCGGGATCATTTCGCCGCGGCTGGCGAACGTGACAAAGGACCCGTAGTAAAGGCGGGCATCCACTTTAAACTGGCGACCGAAGCTGCCGCCGGTGTGCGGTTCGAGGCCGGCGGCGGTGCCCAAGCTTGGCATCCGCCGGCCGGTGCTAAACTCAATGTGATAACCCCGCGCGAAGCCGAGCTTACCGGCGAGCTGTTCCTGACATAGCCACCACGGCACATAGACATGATCGTGGCCGGCCCCGTCTTCGTTTTGGAGCGGGAGATTTTCCAACAGGGGAATTTGGCCACCGAGACTCGCGCCGACGGTATCGGTGATGTAGCGACCGACGAGGCCGTTGGAATTGGCGACGCCCTGCGGGAAGCGTTTCGATTTCGAGTTGAGCAGAATGCGGGCGGTTTCGCACGAGCTCGGAGCTAGGACTACGACGCGCGCCAAGGCGCGGCCTTCTTCGCCGGTCTTTTTGTTGATGTAGATGACGCCGGTGGCCTTGCCGGAGTCGTCGATGATGACCTCGCGCACCGAGGCATCGGTGAGGATATCGAGGTTGCCGGTGGCGAGCGCGGGCGGGAGGTGGACGGTGGTCGATTGGTAGTTGGCTTTGATCGAGCAACCGCGGCCGCACGGCGTGGCCCAGTAGCACGCGGCGCGGCTCCGCATGGATTCGGCGAGGATGCGCTGCGCCTTCGCGTTGCCGGGGTGGATGCGCGCCGGCAGATTGTCCGCGTCTTGTTTTGTGCTTAACACGGCGCGGTGAATCGGCACGACGGGGATGCCCAGTTTCTTACCACGATGCTGTGCGAGGCGTTCGCCCGCGCGCATGGCGGGCGGCGGCTGCAACACGCCGGGCGACGACGCCGGCACGTTTTCCAAACCTTCATTGGTGCCGTAAACGCCGATGAGCATCTCGACCTTGTCGTAGTAGTCGGCGACATCCGCATAGGCGATCGGCCAGTCGAAGCCGAGGCCGTCGCGGGAATACGGTTTGAAATCATAGGGACCGAAGCGGAGCGAGATGCGGCCCCAGTGATTGGTGCGGCCGCCGAGCATACGCGCGCGCCACCAAGTGAATTGCCGGTCGGGATCGGAGGAGGCGCTGGTGTAAGGTTCGCCGGGGACGGTCCAGCCGCCATCGACGGTGGAATCGTAGAACCCCATCGGCTTATCGGCGGTGCTGGTCGCGCGCAGCGGAGCTTGGCCATCGGTTTGAAACATGGGCGTTTCTTTGACCGGGTCGTAGTTGCGACCGGACTCGATCATAAGCACGCGGACACCCTCCATCGTGAGCGTGTACGCGGTCTGCCCGCCGCCGGCCCCGGAGCCGACGACGATGACGTCGTAGGCGGGTTGGGTTTTATCGGACGTGATGAGGGGCATGAGTCGTGAAAAAGGGACGAGGAACGAGGCGGAAAAGATGACTGCGCCTACTTGCTGAGAAAAAGCGGGCTTTGCACCACCTCGTGGATGAGCGTGCGGAGGCCGTAGCGATTGGTGGCGGCGCGTTGGAGAATTTTTTCAATCTCGGCCCGATCGCCGAAACGCACCGGTGAACCCGTCGCGTAGATGAGCAGTTGGCGGACGAGGTTCCGGGCGAGGGAGGCATCGTCCTCGCGCACGATGCGCTTGAAGTCGCGGATGTCGCGGAAGGGCCGGCCGTCGGGAAGTTCTCCGGCGGCATCGACGGGCAGGCCAAAGTGGAAAGTAAACGCGTGGCCGTTCTTGCCGAGGCCCGTGGCAGCCGGCTTGGCCTCGTCGATTGCGCGATAGTGATCCCGCCAGCCGCCCATGATGTCGAAGTTCTCGAGGGCGAAGCCGGGCGGGTCCATTTTGCGGTGGCAGGAGGCGCAGCTCGCGTCGTTGCGGTGTTGCGCGAGTTGCTGGCGGATGGTGATGGCGCCACGGATATCGGGCTCGACGGCGGCGACGGGCGGGGGCGGCGGGATATCGATGCCGAGGATGCGCTCGACGATCCACTTGCCGCGCAGAACGGGCGACGTGGTGGTGCCGTTGGCGGTGAGCTTGAGCACGCTGGCCTGGGTCATGAAGCCGCCCCGCGGGCTGTCGGGCGGGAGCGCGACGCGGCGCATCGCCACGCCTTTCACGCCGGGGATGCCGTAGTGGGTGGCGAGGCGCTCGTTGAGGTAGGTGAAATCGGAGTCGACGACGGTGCGCGCGGGCAGGTCGTGGCGCAGCATATCGGCGAAGAAGAGCTGCGTCTCAAGCAGCGCAGCTTCGACGAGGGCATCGTCGAGGTAGTAGTCGTTGTAGAGGGTGGTCGAGGGCGTGGAGTCCTCGATTTTTCGCAGGTCGATCCAGTAATCGAGGAAGGCCTGTTGAAAGCGTTGCGCGCGGGGATCAGCGAGGAGGCGTTCGGTTTCGCGGCGCAAGACGTCGGGTTTGCTCAATTCGCCTCGATGAGCGAGGGCGCGCAGGGAGTCATCGGGCGGAGAATTCCACAGGAAGAGCGCGAGCCGCGTGGCGACTGCTATCCCGTCGAGTTGGCCCGGTGATTCTTCGAGAAATACGAAACCGGGTGAAGCGAGGACGGCGGTATAGCCGGCGAGCATCGCTTCGGCGAAGCTCAGGCCGGCACGGAGACGCTCCTCGATGAGCGCGAGGAATTGCTGCACGTCGCTCTCGTCTGCCGGGGAGCGGTAGGCGCGGGCAAGAAAGCCGCGCAGGAGTCGCTCGGCGTCCTGACTGGGATTCTTCGAAACCACGTCGACCAAAATTTCTTCGAGCGCAGGGCTGCGCGGATCGGCTTCGGGGTCGCGCCCACGACGTTCGGCCCGGGCCACGACCGCGAGGGTGACACCGGGCGCGTTGGCTTTTACTTCAATGAGCGGAAGCTCACCGAAGAGCAGTTTGTAGCCGGCGGTGGTCGACTCGTCGGAGAGCGGCCCTTCGACCTCCATCCAACGGAACGCTACGCTCGGCACGCCTTCGGGGGTCATCAGCGGGTTGACGAAGCGATTGGGGCGCGAGCGGAAGAAGCGGGTGGGATCGGGGACGAGGGTTTCACCGGCGAGGAGCCAGACTTCGCCGAGGTCGTGGACGGCGGGCTCGGGCGTGAGGTCGAACGAACCGACGCGCCGATTCATCAGACCGTTGCGGGTGTAAACGGTGATGGGTTCCTCGGTACGGCCCACGGACAGTTTGTCGTAGTCGGGGGTGTTGGGATTGGGCGGACGGGCGGTGACGACCTCATCCTTGGTCTTGGCAAAGCTGCGGGCGATGCCGCCCGGTGCGGCCCAGAGGGTGTAGCCGCTGAAACGAATCCGATAGCGGCCGGCGACGGGGGCGCGGAAGCTGTCCCAACGATAGGTGAACCCGGCGACGTAGTTGCTCGACACCCAGCCGACGGCTTCGAGGTCGCGCGTCGCTGGATCGCGGTCGCCGACGGTGACGGGGGCGTCGCCGAGGCGGATCTCGGGCTGGGGACGCGTGCCGATCACCGGGTAAGTCAGGCGATCGATCGCCGAGTTGAACCGGGTCGTTTTGAAGAGGTGCGTGAGCGAGC
>JBBQUU010000150.1:0-6096 GCA_038212175.1 Opitutales bacterium
GGCGGGCCTGTTTCTTGATTACTCGAAGAACCGAATCACCGACAAAACGCTCACGTTGCTCGTTCAACTGGCGGAGGATTCCGGCCTGCGCTCCGCCATCGACGCCATGTTCCGGGGCGAGAAGATCAATGTCACCGAGCAGCGCGCCGTCCTGCACGTAGCCCTGCGCGCGCCGAAAGGACAGACCATCGTCGTGGACGGCAAGAACGTCGTTCCGGAGGTTCACGCGGTGCTCGACCGGATGGCCGAGTTCGCCGACCGCATCCGAAGCGGTGACTGGAAGGGGCACACCCGCAAACGCATCAAGAACATCGTCAACATCGGCATCGGCGGTTCCGACCTTGGACCAGTGATGGCCCACGAGGCGCTCAAACATTACAGCGACCGCCGCCTGAACGTGCGATTCGTCTCGAACGTGGATGGCGCCGACTTTGTGGAAGCGACCCGGGACCTCAACCCGGCCGAGACGCTCTTCATCGTGGCTTCAAAAACGTTCACCACGCTGGAGACGATGACCAATGCGCAAAGCGCGCGCGACTGGTTGCTCACAGGACTCGGGGGCAACCGCAAGGCCGTGGCCAAACATTTTGTCGCGGTTTCCACGAACGCGGAAAAGGTGGCGGCGTTCGGCATTGATCCGGCCAACATGTTCGAATTCTGGGACTGGGTCGGGGGGCGTTACTCGATGTGCTCGGCCATCGGTCTCGCGACGATGATCGCCATCGGTCCGGATCATTTCCGCGCGTTACTCGCCGGCTTTCACGAGATGGACGAACATTTCCGCACCGCGCCGTTCGAGCAAAATCTGCCGGTGCTCCTCGGGCTCCTGTCTGTCTGGAATAACAATTTTTTCGGGGCGCAGACGGTCGCGGTGTTGCCCTACGAACAGTATCTCAAGCGGTTCCCGGCGTATCTGCAGCAGTTGACGATGGAGAGCAACGGCAAGCACGTCAGGCTCGACGGGAAGGCGGTTGACTATGATACCGGCCCGATCTTCTGGGGCGAACCTGGCACCAACGGCCAGCATTCGTTTTATCAGTTGATCCATCAGGGTACGCGGCTCATTCCGTGCGACTTCATCGCGTTCGGCCATGCGCTCACGCCGCTGGGCCGGCACCATGACATCCTGCTGGCAAATGTCCTGGCGCAGGCCGAGGCGCTCGCCTTTGGCAAAACCCCCAAGGAGGTCCAAGCTGAGGGCGTGCCCGCCGGGCTGGTACCGCACCGGGTATTCGAGGGCAACCGCCCGTCGAACCTGATTCTCGCGGACCGGCTCACGCCCGCGATCCTCGGCGCGCTGGTGGCACTCTATGAACACAGTGTTTTCACCCAAGGCGTGATCTGGGGCATCGGTCCGTTTGACCAATGGGGGGTTGAACTGGGCAAGGCGCTCGCCCAACGCATCATCCCGGAACTTGAAAGCCGGACCGCGCCCAGGCCGGCGCATGACAGTTCCACCAACAACCTGATCCGGCGCTACCGGAAGATGAAGAACGTTCGACCCTTTGTCGGGCCTTGATCGAAGCAAGTTCTTGACTGAGTCCAGAACTCCGGAAAGGTCGACACATGCGGGATCCGACCGATCTTCTTCGAGAGAAGGGCATTGCCGTAACCGTGCAGCGGTTGGCGGTGTTGCGGGCGGTCTCGGTCCGGCCCCATGGGACCGCTGACACCATCGCGGAAGAGGTGCGCTCCCAGATCGGGGTCATCTCCCGCCAGGCCGTTTACGACGCGCTCGGAATGTTGGTGAAAAACGGCCTCATCCGCCGCATCCAGCCCGCCGGATCGTCGGCGCTGTACGAGGATCGCGTAGGCGACAACCATCACCACCTGATCTGCCGCACCTGCGGAAAAACCGCCGATGTCGACTGCGCCGCCGGCTCGTCGCCGTCCCCCACCGCGTTGGCGGATCACGGCTTCGAGATCGATGAGGCCGAAGTCATTTTTTGGGGCACCTGCCCTGCTTGCCGCGCGAGTACATGATTCGCCGCTGCGTCGTTCCCGCACTTTCTTCCTCTCAACCTTCCCTCTTATGTCGGATCAAAAACCAGCAGGTAAATGCCCCTTCAATCATGGCGCCAGTGATGTGTCGACCGGCGCGGCGGCCCCGGTCAGCCACGTCGCGGGCGGCGGTACGACCGACGGCGATTGGTGGCCGAATCGTTTGAAGATCGAGCTGCTCCACCAGCATTCGTCCAAATCGAACCCCTTGGGAGAAGCGTTCAATTACGCGGAAGAGTTCAAGAAGCTCGACCTCGCGGCCTTGAGGCGAGACCTCGCGGCGTTGATGACCGACTCGCAAGACTGGTGGCCGGCGGACTTCGGTCACTACGGGCCACTTTTCATCCGCATGGCGTGGCACAGCGCCGGCACCTACCGCACCGGTGACGGCCGGGGCGGCGGTGGTCGCGGTCAACAGCGATTCTCGCCGCTCAACAGCTGGCCGGACAATGTGAGCCTCGACAAGGCGCGCCGTCTGTTGTGGCCGATCAAGCAGAAATACGGCCGGAAAATCTCCTGGGCCGACCTGATGATCCTCACAGGCAATGTCGCGCTCGAGACCATGGGCTTCAAGACCTTTGGCTTCGGCGGCGGCCGCGAGGATACCTGGGAGCCCGACCAGGACGTTTACTGGGGAAAGGAGAAAACCTGGCTGGGCGGCGATATCCGCTATGCCCACGGTTCCGAGGGCGTCGAGAAGCCGGGCGGCGTGCTGGTGTCCGACGATAATGCCAACGGGCCGACCCATACTCGCAATCTCGAGAACCCTCTGGCCGCGGTCCAGATGGGACTGATCTACGTCAACCCTGAGGGTCCGGACGGAAAACCCGATCCGTTCGCCTCCGCGCGTGACATCCGTGACACCTTCGGCCGCATGGCGATGAACGACGAGGAAACGGTCGCTCTGATCGCCGGTGGTCACAGTTTCGGCAAGACCCACGGTGCCGCGGATTCCTCCCATGTCGCGAAGGAGCCGGAAGCGGTGGACCTCGAGTCGCAGGGCTTCGGTTGGAAAAACAGCTTCGGCACCGGCAAAGGCGGCGACACGATTACGAGCGGCCTGGAGGTCACGTGGACGACGACGCCCACGCGTTGGAGCAATAATTACTTTGAGAACCTGTTCGGCTTCGAGTGGGAGCTCAGCAAGAGCCCCGGCGGCGCGCAGCAGTGGCGGCCCATCAAAAACGGCGGCGCCGGCACCGTGCCCCACGCGCACGACGCTTCCCAGCGCATCGCGCCGTCCATGCTGACGACCGACATCGCCCTGCGCGTGGACCCGGCTTACGAGAAAATCTCGCGCCGCTTCCTGGCGAATCCGGATCAGTTCGCCGATGCGTTTGCGCGGGCTTGGTTCAAGCTCACCCACCGCGACATGGGTCCGCGCGCCCGTTACCTCGGACCGGACGTTCCCGCCGAGGAGCTCATCTGGCAGGATCCGATCCCCGCCGTTAAGCACCCCTTGATCGATGCCGCGGATATCGCAGCGCTGAAACGCCAGATCCTCGCGACCGGGCTGACCGTCTCGCAGTTGGTTTCGACGGCATGGGCCTCCGCGTCCACCTTCCGCGGTTCGGATAAACGCGGCGGGGCCAACGGCGCCCGCGTCCGTCTCGCGCCGCAGAAGGATTGGGCGGTGAATCAGCCGGCCCAATTGGATGACGTGCTCGGGACGCTCACGATCCTCCAGCAGGCGTTCAACGCCACGGCCGCGGGCGGCAAGCAGGTCTCCCTGGCCGACTTGATCGTGCTGGCTGGTTGTGTCGGCGTCGAACAAGCGGCGAAGGAGGCCGGACATGACATCTCGGTTCCGTTCTCCGCGGGACGGGCCGACGCCTCAGCGGAGCAGACCGACGTGGAATCGTTCGACGCGCTCGAACCGATTGCCGACGGATTCCGCAATTATCTTAAAGGCCGGTACACGGTGTCTGCCGAGGCGTTGCTCATCGACAAGGCCCAGTTGCTCACCCTTACCGCGCCGGAGATGACGGCACTCGTGGGCGGCATGCGCGCGCTCAACACCAATGTGGGTGGTTCCCGCCACGGTGTCTTCACCCAGCGCCCGGAAACGCTGACCAACGATTTCTTCGTGAACCTGCTCGACATGCGCACGGAGTGGACGTCGATCACGCCCGACCGCTCGGTCTTCGAAGGCCGCGACCGCAAGACCGGCGAAGTCAGGTGGACGGGGACGCGCTTCGACCTCGTGTTCGGCTCCAACTCGATCCTCCGGGCCCTCGCGGAAGTCTACGGCAGTGCGGACGCCGAGACGAAGTTCGTGCAGGACTTCGTCGCTGCCTGGACGAAGGTGATGAACCTGGACCGCTTCGACCTGGCAACCCGCTGATCCCGGCCAAGCCTCGACCCGCTCGGACCCACTCCGAGCGGGTCGCCCCTGCGCCCGCGCGGTGCGTACGCTTGGCGATTTCCGGGGTAAAGGCAAAATCACATCAGTCGCACCTATTACCCTAAATTCCGCAGAAGAAGTAACCACTGATGAGCAGTCATAAACATTGATCAAAAAGATCCGGATCGATGGGATAGAATTTTCCCTTTACTTGCCGGATGAAAGACCCCCGTCGTACAAGTCCTGTACGCATCAGTGGTCATCAGTGGTCATCAGTGAAAATCAGTGGTTCAACTGCGTTTTAAGCTTACTCGGGCAATTCCGAGGGCGCTTTCCCGACGGGGCGGGCGTGGGTTGGTTTCACGCCGGTCAAGGTGTCTCCGAGATCGGCGCGGGCGGCGGTGGCGATTTTCTGCAGACGGGCGACGATCTCAGGGTGCGCGGCGGCCAGGTCGCGGGTTTCGCCCGGATCGTCCTTGAGGTTGTAGAGCGCGACACCGATCGGTGCAAATTTGTAGCCGTGGCGACTGGCGATGCCGCGCAATCCGGAGTTGGCGATCGCGCCGGAAGCACCCGGTTGGATCTGGCCAAAATTGGACGGCTTCCCGCCTCGGCCCGGTGCGGCGACGAGTGCGAGGTAGTCGTGCGGCACGTGCAGCTTCCAATCGCCCTGACGCACCGCGTGGAGTTCGTCGGTGGAGTAATACCAAAACTCTTCGCGCCCCTTGGCGCCGGGTTGACCGAGCAGGAGGGGCGCGAGGTTGAGTCCGTCCTGTTTCACCTCGGGCAGCTTCGCGCCGATGAGGTGCGCGAGCGTGGCGTGCACATCCATGGCGGCAATCAAGGCGTCGCTCGAACGGGCGGCAGCGATGTGCCCGGGCCAGCGGGCGATGAACGGCGTGCGCTGGCCGCCCTCGAAGGCGGTGAGTTTGCCTTCGCGGAGCGGGCCAGCTGAACCGGCGTGGTCGCCGTAGGATGTCCATGGGCCGTTGTCCGAGGTAAAGATCACCAGCGTGCGTTCGTCGAGGCCGAGCCGCCGGAGCGTCGCCATGATTTCACCGACAGACCCGTCGAGTTCCTGGACGACATCGCCGTAAAGGCCGCGGGCGCTGGTGCCGCGAAATTTCTCAGAAGCAAAGATCGGCACGTGTGGCATCACGTGCGCGAGGTAGAGGAAGAACGGTCGGTCGCGTTGGCGTTCGATGAACGAGACGGCTCGCTGCGTGAAGCGCGCGGTGAACTGCGCCTGATCGGGATCGAGTTCGACGATCTTTTCCCGGTCGTAGAGCGGCAGCGAAGGCAAACCGGGCGTGACCAGATGGAGCGGGCCGAGGTCGTTCGAATAGGGAATGCCAAACCATTCGTCGAACCCGCGGCGCGTGGGGAGGAACGGCGGCCGGTGTCCGAGGTGCCACTTGCCAACAATCGCCGTGGCGTAGCCCTGCTGTTGAAAAAGATTGCCGAGCGTCTTCTCGCTCGGATGCAGGCCAGTGGTGCTCGTGTGGTTGAGGGCACCACCCATCCCGACGCGATTGGGATACGCGCCGGTCATGAGTGCCGCGCGCGAGGCGGTGCAGACAGCCTGGCCAACGTAGAAGCTGGTGAACGTGCTGCCTTCGGCGGCGAGTCGGTCGATATGTGGCGTGAGAATATCCTTCGCGCCGTAGCAACCGAGGTCGGCATAGCCGAGGTCGTCGACGAGAATCAAAATCACGTTCGGCGGCGCGGGCGGAACGGCCGCGTAGCTGGAC
>JBBQUU010000151.1:0-5935 GCA_038212175.1 Opitutales bacterium
ATGCTGATGCGGCGCGACGCGATGCGTTACGCCCGCATCTGCGTGACGGCCGCGGGCGGCCTCACTGGCGCTCGCAAGATCGCCGCGCTCGCCGAGGCCCACAACATCGAAGTCGTGCCCCACAACCCGCGCAGCCCGGTGAGCACCGCCGCCTGTGTCCAGCTCGCCGCCTGCATTCCCAATTTCGCCTTGATGGAGTACCCATTGGGTGAATACGAACCGCCGAAGTGCCACATCGTGAAACAGCCGCTGCGCGTGGATAAAGGCTATCTGATCGTGCCGGACGCGCCCGGCCTCGGTGTTGAACTGGTGGATGACCTGTCCCAGTTGCCTCCGCGCAAGCGGAAGCGGCTGGAAAGCCGGCTCCACGAGGACGGCTCCGTCGTCGACCAATGAGCCGGAGGATCCCGCACCCTTAACCCTTTGCATCCATGAAAGACTCCACCGCCCCCGTCACCCTCGGTATCGTCCACACCAGTTTTGCGCTGGTGGAACTGTTGAACAACTTGGTGAAAAAAGATTTTCCCAACTGGAAGATCGTCAACGTCGTCGACGACACCCTGCTCTCCTATGCCCGGGAGCAAGGGGTCGATGATCGTCTGCGCCAGCGCATGCGCAATTACTTCCAATCGGCCGCCGACGCCGGCGCCGACCTCATCCTCAACGCCTGCTCGTCGGTGGGCGAGACCGTCGATGTCGCCCGCCCCACCATTGGCGTGCCGATCCTGAAGATCGACGAGGCCATGGCCGAGCAGGCGGTGCGGGCGGGCCGTCGTATCGCCGTGGCCGCTACCGTTGCAACGACGCTGGGACCCACCTGCAGGCTCCTGCAGGCCAAGGCCGACGAGGCCGGTCGCGAGGTGACCCTCACTCCTCATCTCTGCGAAGGCGGCTTCGACCTGTTGCTCGCCGGAAAGACGGCCGAGCACGATGCCCTCGTGGGCGAGGCGGTGCAGGCGCTGGCCCGCGATCACGACGCGATTGTCTTCGCGCAAGCGTCGATGTCCCGGCTGGTCCCCACGCTCGCCGCGCAGATTTCGGTGCCGCTCCTCGCCAGCCCTCAGCTGGCGATGGAACGCCTCGCTCAGCTCGCGAAAAACCTCGGATCCGCTTCAAAGTGATCTTCGCCCGCATGCAGGCGGCTCCGGACGCCGAGATCACCTCCGGGTGTCTGCGCGAGAATCGCCTGCATGAATCCAGCGCCCCGCCGTGGGCGCCGCCCCGCTACACGGGCCGCGACTTCGACTGCCGCAACTGGCGCTTCCTCTCTCCACTCGTGCCCGGGCAGATCATCGGGGTCGGTCGCAATTTTGCGCGGGACGAAGCCTCCCGTCCCTCCACGCCACCCGAGCTTCCGATTCTGTTCTACAAGCCGCGCCACGCGTTGCTCGACCCCGGCGCACCCGTCGTGCTCCCGCCAGGAGTGCAGCAGATCAAGTTCGAATCGGAACTTGCCGTCGTCATCGGCCGGCGCACGCGAAGCGTCTCAGAGACGGAGGCCCTCGCGCACGTCGCAGGTTACACCATCGCCAACGACTACGCCGCCCTCGATCTGTTTCACGCGGACGGACACTGGACCTTAGGCAAAGCCTGTGACACTTTCTGTCCCTTGGGACCCGTCTTAACCACCGAAATCGATTTTTCCTCAGTGCGCGTGCAAGCCTACAAGAATGGGGTGCTGAAGCAGGACAGCCCACTCGGACTTATGATCAACCCGGTACCGCGGTTGATCGCTCTCATCTCGCGTTACCTCACGCTCGAACCGGGCGATGTGATTCTCACCGGCACGCCTTTCGGCGCAGAGATGGTTGGCGCCGGCGATACCGTGGAATGCGTGATTCCAGGCATCGGCCGTCTCCGCAATCCGATCCAAGCGGCAGCCTGAATCGATCCACGTCTCCCAAGTTACCCTCAACAAGACCCGACTCTCCGCCGCGATGATTCCGTCCGCACCTTCGCTCCTCCCCGCCCCTACGGCCGACCAGGCGGTGTTGGAGGTGACGGATCTGCGCACGCATTTCTTCAGCGATGACGGCGTGCTTCCCGCCGTGGACGGCGTCAGTTTTTCCATCCCCCGCGGAAAGACCCTCGCCTTGGTGGGCGAAAGCGGCTGCGGCAAGTCCGTGACCGCCTACTCGCTGCTGCGTCTGGTGCAACCTCCTGGCCGGATTGCAGGCGGCCGCATCCTTCTCCGCCCGGCACGCGCCGAGGCCATCGACCTGGCCGCGCTCGACGAGGACGACGATCGGCTTTATCAAGTGCGTGGGGGGCTGGTGAGCATGATCTTTCAAGAACCGATGACCGCGCTTTCGCCGGTGCATTCCGTCGGAAATCAGATCAGTGAAGCCATCCTCCTCCATCAATCCGTCTCCGAAGCGGAGGCCCGCCGCCTGGGAATCGAGATGCTGCACAAAGTCGGGGTGTCCGCGCCGGAGAAACGCTACGACCAGTACCCGCATGAGATGTCGGGTGGTATGAGGCAACGGATCGTCATCGCCATGGCCCTGGTGTGCCGGCCCGAGTTGCTGATCGCGGATGAGCCGACCACGGCCCTCGACGTCACGATCCAAGCCCAGATCCTTCAGCTCATCAAATCGCTGCAACGGGAGATCGGCTGCGCCGTGCTGCTGATCACCCACGACCTGGGCGTCGTGGCGCAGACGGCCGACGAGGTGGCGGTGATGTACCTCGGTCGCATCGTCGAGCACGGCTCCGTCCGGCAGATCTTGAAGTCTCCCCGGCATCCTTACACCCAAGGGCTCCTGCAGTCGCTCCCCTCCCTTCATCAGGGCGGCCGGCTCGCCTCGATTCCCGGCACGGTGCCCTCACTGCATGCCATTCCGCCCGGGTGCCCTTTTCATCCGCGCTGCCAGCATGCGCAGCCCGGTCGCTGCGATGTCGGCGGGGCACCGCCCGCCGATGAGCTTGCACCCGGACATACCACCAGTTGCCTCCGCGCCCGGGAGATCGCCCACCCATGACCCCGCCCCTGCTCTCGGTCCGCGGCCTGACCAAACATTTCCCCATCCGCAGTTCCGGTTTCCTGCGCAAGACGATCGGCATGGTGCGCGCCGTCGAGGATGTGTCCTTCGACCTGCACGCCGGTGAGACCCTCGGCATCGTGGGCGAGTCGGGCTCAGGCAAGACCACGGCGGCCCGTTGTATCCTCCGCGCCATCACACCCACCGCGGGTTCTGTGGTCTTCCATCCGAAGGGGGGCGCCCCGGTCGATTTGGCGACGCTGCCGGCACAGGCGCTGAAACCGCTCCGGCCAGCCATGCAGATGGTGTTTCAAGACCCGTTTTCCTCGCTCAATCCGCGGATGACGGTGGGCCAGATCGTGCGCGAGCCCCTCGACATCCACCGCCTCGGATCGGCCGGAGAGCGCAAGGAACGGGTGGCCGATATCCTGCGCAAGGTTGGTCTGAAGCCGGAGCACCGCACCCGCTATCCTCACGCGTTCTCCGGCGGACAGCGGCAGCGCATCGGCATCGCCCGCGCGCTGGTCATGCGCCCTTCGCTGATCGTTGCCGATGAGGCGGTCTCGGCGTTGGATGTGTCGGTGCAGGCGCAGGTCCTTAATCTGCTCAAGGATTTGCAAGCGGAGTTCAACCTCACCTACCTCTTCGTCGCTCACAACCTCGACGTCGTGCGCTTCTTTTGCGACCGCGTGGCGGTGATGTATGCGGGACGCGTGGTGGAACTCGCTCCGGTGGCGGACTTGTTCTCGTCACCACTGCATCCCTACACGCGCGCGCTCCTCGCGGCGGTCCCCCAGCCCGACCCGGACAAGCCCATGACCTTTGAGGTGCCGGGCGAGATCGCCGATCCGTCCCGACTTCCGCCGGGCTGTTCCTTTCATCCCCGCTGTCCAGACTGCTTTGCCCCGTGCCGCACGGAGCGCCCGATGCTCAGCGAGGTGCGGCCGGGCCACTTCGCCGCCTGCCACCTGCACGTGCCCCCCGTGTCCCTCCATGCCTCCCCTTGACCGGAAATCCATTTTTGCCAAGCTTCCGCCCGAGCCCGCGGGTTCGCTGCTCCCCGCCGTGCGCGACCGACTCGCCCGAGCGCCGACCAAGCTGGTCGTGTTCGACGATGACCCCACGGGCACGCAGACCGTGCATGACATCCCCCTCCTCACAAGTTGGGGCCGCGAGGAGCTGGCGCAGGAGCTGCAAGGGGTGGCGCCCGGATTTTTCGTGCTCACCAATACGCGCGGTATGCCGCCGGCGGCGGCCGCCGAGGTGGCGCAGGCGTGCGGCGCCAATCTGAAGGCGGCCCAGCGCGACGCAGGCGTCGCCTGCGCGGTGGTCAGCCGCAGCGACTCGACGCTGCGCGGACACTTTCCGGTCGAGACGGACGCCATGGCAGACGGCTTGGGCGAAACCTTCGATCTCACGCTGATCGTGCCGGCCTTCTTCGACGGCGGTCGATACACGATCGACAATGTCCACTATGTGGCCGAGGGCGACCGCCTGGTGCCGGCGGCGGAGACCGAGTTCGCAATGGATTTCGCGTTCGGCTACCAACATTCCGACCTGCGGGACTGGGTGGAGGAAAAAACCAACGGGCGCGTGGCGCGGGCGGACGTTGCCACTCTCTCGCTGGAGGAGTTACGAGAAGCCGCCCCCGAGACAATTGCCCGCCGCCTGCAAGCATTGCCTCGTGGCACCATAGCAATCGCCAACGCAGCAGCTCCGTGCGATCTGCACGCGCTCGCCTTGGTCGGACTTGAAATGGAAGCAGCTGGTCGCCGGCTGCTCTATCGCACCGCTGCATCGTTTGTGGCGGCGCGGCTGGGCCTGCCTCCGCGAGCGTTGCTCCGTGCCGCCGACCTCGGCCTCGCAACCGGCACCGGCGGCTTGACCATCGTCGGCTCGTATGTGGCCAAAACAACGACCCAGCTCGCCGCCGTTCAAGCTGATGCCGGTCATCGGGAGATGGTGGAGCTGTCGGTCGCAGCGGTGCTCGATCCCGCTGCGGCCAACGCGGAAATAGCCCGGGTTATCCAGCGAACGGATACGGCGCTCGCCGCGGGGCGCGACGTGGTGGTCTTCACCAGCCGAGAGCGCGTCGCTGGTGCCGATGCCGCGGAAGGACTCGCGTTGGGACAGCGCATTTCCGAGGCACTCGTCACACTCTTGCGCAACCTCCAAGTACGGCCCCGCTATTTGATTGGTAAAGGCGGCATCACCTCGCACGTGCTCGCCACGGCCGGTTTGGGCGTGAAGCGGGCGATGGTTCGCGGCCAGCTTTCCCCGGGCGTGCCGGTATGGGATACGGGACCGGAGACGCGTTTCCCCGGCATGCCCTACGTCGTGTTCCCTGGCAATGTCGGCGGGCCGGAGGCCTTGCGCGACATGATTGAAACGCTGAACGCCCGCACATAATAATCTGACGCGCGCAAGAACGGCATCCGGGAGAGTTTCGGCCCGACCTTCCGCGCTGTTATTTCCGCCTAGTCAAAAAAACCGGTGCACCCGCCCCATCGGCAAGGGGACAGCCACAAAAGAAGCATTCCGAAACCGACCCGGCCGCGTGTCACGTAATTCCTGCTCGGATGTGACATTGCTCGACCTGACCCCGTGGATCGCGACGTTAGTGGCAACGCACGCAAGGTGCTTAATTCGTCCTCGTCGTGCCCACCGCTTCCGGACGCGGACCGTCAAAGACTAGCGGGTGATTGCTTTCACCCTTGAAATAATGTTCGTTTCCTCGGGAGATAGAAAACGTTGAATTCAGCTATTCTTAAACGCCTATTCACAGCAATCAAACAGGGCCGGGACACGGACGTAGCATTGCTGTGCGAAAAGATCGTAGCCGAAGAGAAAAAGCTGGGGCACGAGAAAGTGGCGAAACAACTTTCCTCGATCCTACACTCGTCGCAGAAGTCGACGCCATATTCCGGTTATGGGATGGCGACGTTGCCGACAAG
>JBBQUU010000152.1:0-5839 GCA_038212175.1 Opitutales bacterium
GCCGGACGGCCGGACGCCTCTGATGATGGCGGCGCAGGCGGGCCGGCCGGAAGCCGTGCGCGCGTTGCTCGCGCGCGGCGCCAGCGTGAATGCGCGCGAGCAGGCGCAGACCGCGTTGATGTGGGCGGCGGTCGAAGGACACGCGGGAGCGGTAAAGGCGCTGCTGGCCGGCGGCGCGGATTCTGGCGCGCGTTCGGAAAATGGATTCACGGCGTTCTTGTTCGCGGTGAGGCATGGGCATACGGCGGTGGTGGAGTTGCTACTGGAGGCCGGCGCCAGTGCGAACGAATCGCTGCCCGGGAATGGCGGCGCACGGGCTGCGAGCGCGCTCGCCCTGGCCGTGACGAACCAGCATTACGAGCTCGGCGCGCGGCTGCTCGCGGCCGGGGCCGATCCGAATTATGCGTGGCAGGGCCGGACGGTTTTGCACCTTGTCACCTGGGTGAGCCGGCCCGGCGCGGGCTCGAACGATCCCGCCCCGGAAGGCACCGGCACAATGGATCGCGTGGCCTTCGTGCGCGCACTCGTGAAACACGGCGCCGACGTCAATAGCCGCATGGCCACGGGCCGCGGCGGTCCGCGCACCGTGCTTAATCTCAAGGGCGCCACGCCCTTCCTACTGGCTGCGCGCACCGCCGACGTGGAGCTGATGCGTCTCTTGGTGGAGCTCGGCGCCGACCCGAAACTGCCCAACGACGATGATACGACGCCACTGATGGCGGCGGCAGGCGTCGGGGTCCAATCGCCCGGTGAGGATCCGGGAAACGAAGCCGAGGTGCTCGCCGCGGTAAAACTCACCGTCGAACTCGGCAACGACGTGAACGCCGTCGACGTCAACGGCGAAACCGCGCTGCACGGCGTGGCCTACAAGTGGGCCGCCAGCTCCGTGCCCTACCTCGTCGCCCAAGGCGCGAACATCCAAGTCTGGGATCGGAAAAACAAGAAGGGCTGGACGCCACTCCGCATTGCGGCTGGCGTGCACCGCGGCATGAACCTGCGCGCCTCCCCGACTACGGCGGCGGCACTGCGCGCCGCAATGAGCGCCGCGGGCGTTTCCACCGAGGTGGAGCCAGAGACGAACATCAGCGGCGGCACGAAGTAGCCGCCCTCTGCCCGGCGTTTCGAGCTGAGGTCTTCCTCCCCATGAAAAATCCGCCGACGCTCCGGCGTGCGCGATCAGGTTCCGGCTGGACGGTGGGGCGCAAAAGCAGGGTCGAGGCGTGTATTGTTAGTTGCTCGTCCGGGTCGAAGATCGAGCCCATCCAGGAGAACCGGTCTCGCATGATGGCCACTTCCACTGACGTCCCGCGAACCGCGGACCAACTAACAAAACAAGCCGTGACCCCATTGGCGCTTGGTTCAAGTACGGTTTCGGCCCGGAGATTGCGCTACCAGGGGAGGCGTCCGAACTGTTTGCGATAATCGGCGATCATTTCGTCGAGAATGTTCCGAGGCACCCGCGCTTGCTGGCGAACCCGCAGGAGCCACTCGCGGGCGGCGGATTCGTTGCCACTGCCAATGCCGTGGAGGGCAAGGGCGGTGAGGGCGGCCGGGTGATCCGGTTCGGCGGCGAGCGCGCGGTGCAGCGCGGCGATCCCGTCGTCGATTCGTTCGAGACGAAAATACACGGGAGCGAGTTTGACCAGCGCATCCGCGTCGTTGGGCTGCGCGCGAAGTGCTTCCTCGAAGGCGTGCATGGCTTCCGTCGTGCGACCGGCTGCCGCCAACTGGCTCGCCCGTTCGACTAACAACACCGGAGAGGCGGGCGACGCGCGTAACCCTGCCGCGAGCGCCGACTCGGCGGCGGATGAGTTTCCGAGCAACCGGTAAAGGTGGATCAGGCGTGCCCACGCATCGGCGAATTCGGGCGCGGCCCGTACGCAGGCGGTAAAGGATTCGCGCGCCCGGTCATAATCGCGCTGAGCCAGCGCGAACGTGCCGCTCTGGTAGAGAGCCGGGGCGTTGGCCGGGGCGAGCGTGAGCGCGCGGTCAATCAGACGCCGGGCGGTGCGGGTGTCGCCAGCATGATTTGCGAATCCGGCGGCAACCGTCAGTTGGTACGCGTCGAAGCAATCGTCGAGAATTTCATCGAGCCACGGGTCGGGAGGATCATGGAATGCACCGGAACTCTTGGTCCGGGCACGCAGCGCCACGGCCCGGGAGGCGTCGCCGATCTGTTCGTAGACGGTCGCGAGAAGATCGGCCCCAATCCGGCCCCGGCTCTGCGCGGCGGCCTGCTCCAATCGTTCACGGGCGGCCTCCCAGCGCTGCATGGCGAGGTCGACGCGGGCGAGCCCGAGGAGCGCGAAGGGGTTGAGCGGATCGCGCTGCGCGACCGCGGCGTAGGCGGCCGCGGCCTCGGGGGCGCGGTTCAACTTCAGCAGGGTGTCGCCGGCGCGAAGCTGCGCCGGCAGATAGTCCGGCCGGAGCGCGAGGACTTGTCGCCACAGCGACAACGCGGCCTCCAATTCGCCGAATCCCGCGTAAATGCCCGCCAGGTGGTGCGCCCAGCGCGGATTCCGCGGGTCAAGACGGAGGAGGCCGCGATAGCATCGGGCTGCTTCGGGCAGAAACCCGTTGGCCTGGTAGAGCTGGGCGAGTTCGCCGAGCGCACTCGGATCGGAGGGATCGTTTCGCAGGGATTGCTCGCAGCGGTCGATGCGTCGCGTGGGTTCGGGCGGGAAATCCGTGAGCGCGGGCCGCGTCGGGATGCTGGCGGCCACCGTCGTGTGTATTTCCTGAATACGCCACCACCACGCCGCGGTTATCCCGAGAATCGCCAGCGCACCAAAGACTCCCAGTAGCCGGAAACTCATGGCGGGGTGATCCGGGGCCACAGGGTCACGCGGCTGAGCTTTGCGAAGGGCGGGTAGGCATGAAACGCGCCCGTCACGAGCACGGGCCGGCCGGTGCCGGCAAAATCGGCGGCGTCAACCGACACGAGATGAGTGGGTTCGTACGCCAGGACGTGCGGGGTGAAGTTCTGCCGGCCGTCGTTGCGATACCAGACGATCGAGACCGCCTTGGGTTTGTCCCAGGCGTTGAAAGCGCTCAGGGCCACGACATCCATCGCGCCGTCGCCGTCGAGATCGACGCCGAGGGGACTGTAGGCGCCGGGCAGGTCGGCGAGGCGCTGAAAGCGAAAAATGCCGTCACCCCGGTTCTCCAGCCATTGGACCCCGTGCCAAGGCCGGGGGCCGGGTTGCGGCGTCGGTCCGAAGCCGTCGCCGTTCGTGAAAAGTATGTCGGGGCGTCCGTCGCGATTGAGGTCGGCCAGGCTCAGTCCGCTGGAGGCAAAGTCCTCGTTGGTTGAGCCAAAGAGCACCCGGCCCTTGAACCGGCCGCCGCCCTCGTTGGTGAAGAGGTGAACTTCCTCCCACTGCTGGGAGACGAGCGCGACCACGTCGGGCCTGCCGTCCCCGGTGAGATCGGCGATGCGCACATTAATCGTGCCGGAGAGCTTGAGCAGCGGTTGGCTTTCAAACCGCCATCCGCCCAGATTTTTCATCCAGCGAATCTCTCCCTGGTCGTAGCCAAACTGCGCCACGGCGAGGTCGAGCCTGCCGTCACCATCGAGATCGCCGGCCTGCACGTCGGTGACGCGCGCGATGCGATCGACGATGACCCGCTGGCGAAAGTTCTGCCGGCCGTCGTTTTCCAGCACGAGGATGGCGCCAATCCGATCGTTGTTGGGAAAAATCTCACCCATGACGGCGACGAGGACGTCGAGGTCGCCGTCACCGTCGAAGTCAACCGCCTCGGCATGAACCGGGGCGGGTACGCCCCCCTGCAGGATCGACTCCTCAAAGTGGCCGGGTGCGACCTGGCGGATCCAGGCGACTTGATTTCTACGGGCATCGCATACGAGGACGTCGACCAGGCCGTCGCGATCGAGGTCAACCGCCCGGACGTGCGCGATCCAAGGATACCCCTCAACCGGGAGACCGATCGGTTGGGTCCGGAAGAGCGAGGTGGATTCGACGGGCGCGGTGCGCTCCGGCAGAAGAGCGGGATACTCGTCCGCCCGGCGGCAGCTCGCGGCGAGGAGAAGGGCGGCGCCGAGAAGCGGGCGCAGAGCGCGAAGCGGAGGAGTATCTGACATCGAGGGTGGGCGGCCGGAAGGCGAGGATGGAGTGTCGCTGGTGGCGCGCAAACGCGAATCGAATCCCGGACGGGAGCGGCGCACGGTCGCTGACGATGGAAAAAAGAGCGCCCCGCCGGGAAGGCGGGGCGCTGCGCATCAGACCGAAGATGACGACATCAGAATTTGAATATGTTTGAAATGCTCCAGGTCTGCACGGGAGCAATACGGAAGCCGGCTGGGGTGCCGTCGGGCTGCGTCGTGATCGGGATGAGCGCGTTCTGCTGGCCGACGTTACGCACGTTGAGCTGGATTCGCCAGTCGACGCCCCGCCAGATCTGGCGGCGGCCGTACCCGACCCAGAGATCAATGTTGGTCTCGGCCGGCCCGAGATAGGGATTGGCGATGTCGAAGCTGACGTCGCTGGCGGTGGCGCCCGGGAGGGGCTTGTAACCGATGACAATCGTGTCCTGCCAGCGGAGGCCGGCGCCCAGGTTGACGCCCTTCAGGAAACCCTCCGAGAAATCGTAGTTGCTGATGGCGTTGAAGCGCCATTCGCGCAGCTCGGGGACATTGGAGCCTTCCTGCAGCTTGCGGGAGGTGAACTCGGACCCGACGTTTGCGTTCCATTGGAAGAGACTCGTTTCGTTGCCGGCGCCGCCCCACCAGATGCGCAGGTCGCCCGCCGCAGTCGTCTTGAGGGCCGTCTCGTACTTGGAAATGAAATCGGCGAGGGCTGCGCCGCCGATGTTGGAGCGGGTGGCGTCGGTCTTCGCGGCATTGAACGTCAGGCGCCAGCTCTTGGTGGCCTGGGCATTGAACTCGACTTCGTAGCCCTGCGAGAAACTATCCTCCGTCAGGGCGAAGCCGTTCGGCGTGCTCGCGCCAAGGTTGCGCACCTGGGAGCCAGGCGAGGCGCCAGGGTCGTACTGCACGCCCCACGCTTTGTAAAATCGCGGATCGATCTGATTCTGCCAGGCGCGCCACGCCGCCACCGCCGCACGTTCCCGGGCACCGGCCTGGTCCTGGTTTTCACCGGGACCGGGAGAGTAGGTGTAGCGTCCGGAACTGCCCTGGCCAGCCGTATCCAAAGTCTGGCCGCCAAGGTCGAACTCGAAGATGTTGGCCCAGTTGCCCGCCCACGCCTGCGAGGTGCCGAGGAACCACGCGCCGCCGAGGCCGCTGCTGGAGGCGTTCTTGGCGGCGGTCTCGTATTTGTTGACCCGGAGCGAGAAGCGGCCGTCGCGCGTCTCAAGGAGGACCCCCTTGTCCACGGTGTTGCCCTCGGGCGCGCCGATGGGCTCCCCGTAGAAGTCAACCCGGCTGGCGGCGGGCTGGAAGTTCTCGGACTTGTTGTAGAACAGGCTCACACGCACGGGGAGCTTGTCGCCGATGAACTGGTTGAGATGGGTCACGATGCTCCAGCTCTTCGACGTCACCTCGAGGGTGTTGTTGGGATTGTCGGGGAGGCGGAAGGTCTCGCCGAGATTGACCTGGCCGAAACCGGGGCTGCCGTTGGAGTCGCGGGAGATCGACCAGGCCTTGGCGACGTCCTTGCGGATGCCATACGTGCCGACGACGGCGTTGTTCCAGAAGTGACCCTGCCAGATCGCGACGCGGGAAAAGACGCGGGACTTGGTGAGCCGGGCCGAGGTCGTGAGCGCGTCGCGATTGCCGGGAGCGGCCTCGGAGTCGGTCACCGTAAACGGCACATCGCGGAACCCGACGTAGTTGGCCGGGTTCTCCGCCTGGGTGGAT
>JBBQUU010000153.1:0-5826 GCA_038212175.1 Opitutales bacterium
AGCACATCCACGACTTCACTGAAGTGATCCGTGATTCCAACGAGGCCGTTGCGCCGCAAGAGAGCAGCAGATTGAAGTCATCACCACGTTTGCCCGCGACGGCCTGAAGGCGCGCCTTCACTGACGCGGCTATATTCTTCGGTGCGCTCATGTCAGCATCTCGATATACGCTTCCGCTCCGCGGACCTACTATAAGCCTCCAAGGGCTTCGGCCCTTGTTTTTGGCGGCACGAATTTAACGACCCGGGAGCGACCAACTCTTCCCATTTAAACCGGCCCGATCCGCAATGGTCCGTGAAACCATTTGCCACGGCTGAGCTGCACGCGACGGGGGCCGACGACCGCGGACGGCAGTGCATCGTCCCGCTCCCGTTGCCATTCCACCGCCGGGGCATCCCCGCGCTGCAACGTCGCGACCGCAAAGAAGGTGGTCTGCCGGGCGCGTACGCGGGCAGTAACGTAGGGCACACCTGGATACACGCGCGTGGAGCCGTTGGAAAACGTGCGGCTGGACGTCGGACTTTGCTGCAGCTCAAACGCAAGATTACCGGGCGACCCGAAGGTGAAGGCCAGGGACGCACCTGACGGATCGTGTAGGCTAAAACCGTTGCGTTCAGGCGCGGCCACGAACCGGAGCTGGCGTTCAAAACAAAGACTCCATGTCCACTCGGCCTCCGCTTCGTGGGTGCATTCGTCGACGGCTCCCAGCAAGGCCGGAACGCCGCTGGCTCCACTGTAATCGATCGCGAAATGACGGTCCCACCGCCTAGAGCCGCTGGCGGGACCGAGTCGCAGACTGACCGCGCCTTCGCCAGCCGCAAGCGGCACGAGGTAGCTGATCTGCCCGTGGCGGCCATCATTGGCGCGACCGTCGCGCGTGACCACGCACTGGAAATGCGCCGCCGCCTTGGCTTGTCCGCCACCTTGCGCCCACCCGGCGCCCAAACCTTGGAAACGCCAGGAACCGAGATCCTCCTGCACATGGCCGCCCGCATGGTAACTCTTGGCATAGGTCGCGAAAACGCAGTCATCGCCATCCTGATAACGGTTTCGCATCACCACGAGGCCCGTCCGCTGGTCGTGACAAAACAACGGGCCAATGGGCTGTCGCGGCGTCACCTCCGCCGGATAGTACAGAAAAGGCCAAAGGCACCCGCCGTGACCACTTGCGTCACTCCGATCGCCCTCGGGTCCCGTGAGCCGATCGTGCAGCCAACGCAGTTCGGCCTGCTGCGACGACGGCGCCAAAGCGAGAAGCAGGGCGGCAATTTCAGGTCGAGCCCCGTGCCCGCTGTCATCGTTCCAAAAAATCCGCATCCCTCGTCGCTCCGGCGGCGACTCAGAATCCGTGTCGTTCACTTGCGGGCGGGCGACGGTCAAGGCATGGGCCAGCGCCGGTAGCCGCGGGATTCCAGCCGAGCCCGCGGCGGGGTCACGTCCCCAAGCGTGGCGAGAGGCGAGCAAATACGGAGCCCAGTGCGACATCGCGTAGAAGCCGTACCCCGTTCCCTCGTAATAATGGCCGTGGTCCCCGTAGTTGAGCAGATACGTGCGCACTCGCTCGTCCTCGCGCGCGAGCAGCGAAGCCACGGATGGATCGTGGCCGCCGAGCCAGAGAGCCGTAAGGGCGGCAACGCTGTGCGTGACGCCCCACCAGTTGTTGAACGGATTGTCAGGGTTGTCACCCGACAGCGTGGTGCCGGCCAACCGTTCCGCGCGGGTTCGGAGCAGACGGGCAAAGTCCTGCAAGCGGTCGGGCGCCCACGCGGTGCCGCACAAGTCACAGGCGATCACGGCGGCCTGCAACTGTGCCGCCGTACCGAGATCGCTGCGCAGATCGGGTTCCAGCAGCACGCTCGTCACCTGCTCAGCGCGCCGAGCGTGGCGAGGATCACCCGTGAGGATATAGGTCAGGGCGAGTGCCTCCAGTAAACGCGCTGGCGCGGCCCCGCTCGGCGATGATTCTGCTTGCTCTGCCAGCACGCGCGCGCCCTCCGCGATGGCCTTCGGCCAGCCCTGACGAGCGCGGTCGCGCAGCCGGCTAAGGTCTCGCGCGGTGAACCACAAACGCGGTCCCGCGCCTGGGGCGCCGGGAGCGGCTCGCAACGCGGCCGGGAGAAGGAACAGGCCGGCGAGCGCTGGCGCCACCGCGCGCAAGAATTCGCTTCGGTTAAGTGAGTGAGGCACGGGCATGCGTCGAAGGGGGGCCGAGAACCAGCGGAGCCGAAATGAAACTGAAATTCCAGGCGGAGTCACGCGATTCAGGTGGAGCGGCTTGTCCTCCTCAAGCCGCGATGCGAGCGACCGTTCAACAGCATGAGCCCGACTCAATCACAGATCCGCCAGACCGCAGCCGTTTCGCCGCGGAGCAGGTCCGTCATTCTCCTGCACTCGGAATCGGGGCGTCGCCTTTTCGAATCGGATGAGATACTCACGCCTCGTCTCGTTAATTCTAAACGCGACTTCGCTCGAACAGAATTGCTGCCAGCGTTGCGCGGTCGCCTCGTCCATCACGCCATCCAAGTCCGCGTGCCAATCCGGAAATCCACCACGCAACGCCCACCTTTGCACAAAATCAGCCAGCGGATCCGCTGCGCTCACGTCGGCTACATAAACAAGGACCGCACCTCGCTTGCGCAATTCCTGCTGCAGTTCGGCGACAGGCACGTCACCGGGATTGATTCCCATTTCACAGGCGATCGCCGCCGCGGTCCCGGCCGCTTCGCCCAGTGCCATCCAACACGGCTCCATCCGCAGCGAACTGAATCCAACGTGCGTGCTCGACACGGCCACCGGCACCAAGAGTCCCGGTACGTCCTGCGGCACCATGACACCGAAGGGCACCGTGTACGGAACATTCATGAGGTTGAAGAATCCTTCGAGATGCGGCTTTCCGGGTTCGCGTTTTCGGATCGCGTGTGAATCCAGCGGGTAATGGCTGGCCGTCACACTATCCGCATAAAGCGGAGGACGGACGCAGCCGACGCGGGGCAGCGTATCGAGCGCAGTAAACAGGTGACGCCCAACAATCCGCCGCGCCTCGCGCACATAGACCTGACGGGGAAAGTGCCCGTTGTCCTGATATTCGTCTCGCGCGAACCCCCATTCCGAGCAGCGCTGGCGAAATTCCGGCGGAAGGGCCTCGTCGTTTTGGCAAAACCAAAGCAGCCCGACAGTGTAATCGCGCAGCCGCCGGGCAAACGCGTCGCGCCACGACCAGCCGGCCGTGGGCCACGCGACATTTTCCTCAGGCAGATCCGTCGACAGAAAACCAAGGTGCTGGTTGTTGGCGTCGTACTTGCCATTCGGCAGCGCCACGAGGTTCACAACGCGACCGATGCCATCGAGCTCGAGTTCCCGGCCCGTCCGGCCGGTCCACCGCTGCGCGCTCACATCGTCCACAAGGGAAAGATACTCCTCGCGCCGATAATCTTCCGGCCGCGCGATCGGCGCGCGGTTCGAGCTCTCGCGGGTCAGGCAGAGACGGTAATTGTAAGCTTGAATGGCCGCATCCCCCCGGCCCGTTGAGTCCGATGTCGGCACCTCGCGCCACCCGGCATAGACCACCCCCGCCCTGGGCTCGTGGTGCGCGTCCGCCGCTTCCCGCCCAAGTCGAAACGCGACGCCGCAAGCCGCCGCCAGGTCGCCTTCATAGCTCGCGTCGATGAACACCCGTCCCGCCTGCCACGTCGCCGCCCCAGTTTGGCGATCCGTCACGCGCAAGGCACTCGGACGACCGTCCACCACCCGCACGTTTTCCGGCAGCGCATCGAACTGCGCGTTCCGCACGACCGCGATCGCCGGATGCTCCGAGAGCATCAACTCTAGGACGGACTCGGCAACGGAGGGCTCAAAATGATAGCCAGCGCTGCAGTCGCGCGCCTGGCGCGATTCAGCGCCGTACGTCGCAACGTAGTGAGCAAGAATCCGTTGCGCAAATTCAAAAAACAATCCGCCGGTGGCGCCACGAGTTTGAATGTCGGTCGCACCCAATCCGTTCGCGGGGAGCCCGCCGACATGCTGGGTGCGCTCGAGCAGCAGGACCGAGCAACCCCGGCGAGCAGCAGCGACGGCGGCCATGATCCCACCAGGAGTCGCCGAAAGCACGACGACATCAAACAGCAGCGACGAACGACTTGGGACGACAGATGACATTTAACGGAGAAAGGATCCAAGCGAAGCGATCGACCAGAGGAACACCGCGATGAAAGCGACCGACCCGGCGATGCCGGCAAAATCAATCCAGTAGTCAGAGAGCTTGGCGCGGCGCGTGATGACGAGCCACGGCCACGTCAGAAAATCGAGTAACAACAGCCGGCGCGAACGATCGCGATCCTCCGGCGCCGCGTTGACGGTCTGGTGATTCATTTCCTCGATCGTATCCGCCTGAAACCCGAGGTCGCGCAGGCGCTGCTCCTCGCCGAGTGGGGTATTAGCCCGCGCATAAAACTCCGCGACGGCGCGCTCATCGTGTTGGCGCGTGAACAACGAGACCACGATCAGGATGACAAGTCCCACCGTGAGATAAACCGGGGTGGTGAGCTGCAGCAGCAGTTCCGGCCGAAGTGCGGAAAGATTGCCGACATTCACCTGCGGACTGATGCCCACCCACTGGTAGAGATCGATCACCCGATCCACCAGCCAGCGGTACCACTCCGGCCAGCGACCCGCGTTGATATTTCCAAAGTAGAAAAGCGGGACCATGGCCGAGGTCGACAGGACCGCGGCGACACCGGTGGTGCGCCGCCACATCAAGGCCGCGAGCATGGTGATCCCAAGCGTGCTGTTGACCTGCTCCGTGATCACGACCAGGTGGATCAACCCGAGACCGGAACCCGCCACCACCCAGCCCATGCCCATGGGCAGAACGCTGAAAACGCGCGCCATCTTAAGGTAGTGGTCCGGCGTGGCACCGCGCACCAAGTAATCCTTGTAGAGGTTGTTCACCACACTGCCGCTGAAGGTCAGCGTCATGCCGGCGAGTGAACTCATCGCGGCGGCGAGCATGGACGCCACCATTACGCCGCGTAGCCCGGCAGGCAGGCTATGCACCACGGCGGACGCAAACACGTCGTCGGGCTTGATCGCGGAAACCGCCGGCGCGCCAAACACGGCGACTGCGAACAGGCCGGTGAGTCCCCATCCGACTGTGCACAAGCGCTTGCCCAAGTTGCCGATCAGCGCCCACCGCGCCGCCATTTCGTTTCTCGCCGCGCCCGATCCCGCTCCATATACCGCCGGTCCGGAGAAGAAGAGGCTCACCGCAAACCAAACCAACCAGACCGCGGGTACCCCAGTGGCGCCGCCGATCAGATTCCACGCTTGGGGGTTATGCACGTCCACGCGTTCCACCACCTCGGCCATCCCCCCGATCTGCCAAACCATGAACGGCAGCAGGACAAACGACAGGAAGACGATCAGCAGGCTCTGGAACATATCGATCGCATACGCGGCAATCACTCCACCCATCAACGTGTACGCCAAGGTCGGCAGAGCCACCATCGCGATGGCCGTGTGAATTCCAATCACCTCGGTGCCATCGGGGCCGGATGCCACTGCCACGATCAACATCGCGGCCGCTTTCAATCCAACGCCGAACGTAAACGGCGCCACGACCAGGGTGATGATCAGCTTGATCCACTCCATACCGCGCCCGTACCGCATCCGAAAAAAATCAACCAGGGTCACGATGCGCAGGCGGCGCAAGACCGGTGGCCACATCCAGAAGACGGGCGTCGCCAACACAAAGGCCAGCGTGAGCCACATGCCCGACAGGCCGTTGCTATAGGTATTCGAGGCGACCGAAATCGGGTTGTTCGCATTGAT
>JBBQUU010000154.1:0-5627 GCA_038212175.1 Opitutales bacterium
GAGATCAGGGACGAAACAGGTCGTCTGCATGACGTGCCCTACGCTTTTGAGAACCGGCGTCTTATGAAAGAGGTGCATGAGCAGTTCCCCGAGGAAGGGAAACACATGCTGCCCTTCGTCATGGTCGATCCCATGCGCAACGTCGCTGCCCAGGCAAAGGAACTGCGCACGCTGCGCGGCGAATACCGCTTCCACGGCATCAAGCTCCAAACGACGATCCTCCAGGCCGACATCAAGCACCTCAATGATCGTGGCAAAGTCTTCCTCGAACTCGCGGCGGAATGGGATCTGCCCTTCTTGATTCATTCCAGCGTCGCGGAAAGCGACCCCTGGGCGCAGGCGAGCGACATCCTCGATATCGCCGAAGCGAATCCCCACCTGCGCTTCTGCCTCGCGCATTCCTGCCGGTATGACAAGGTATGCCTCCACCGCGTGAATACGCTGCCGAATACGTGGTTCGACTGCTCCGCGCACTGCATCCATTGCGAAGGCGCGGTGAAGGATCTGCCGTATATCGCGCCCAGAGCGCGGCGCTTTGACTCCGACTACACGAACCCCGCCCGCGTGATCGCCGATCTGGCGGCGGCCTATCCGACCAAATTCATGTGGGGCAGTGATTCCCCGTTCTATAGCTACGCGGGGGAGATCAATGGCGAGAGGGTGCGTCTGATCAGCACCTACGGGCGGGAAGTCGCCGCCCTCAAGGCGAATCCACTCGATGTGGTGACCCGCATCGCCGGCACGAACACCCTCAATTACCTGAAGCTCCCTGATGAAGCCATTCTCGCTTAGCGGCCACGCCGCCCTCGTGACCGGCTCGTCCCAAGGCATCGGCCTCGCCATCGCTCACGGGTTGCATGAAGCGGGCGCCCGAATGGTCTGCCACGGGCTCCAGGAGCGACCACTTACACTGCCGGAAGACGTTTCCTATATCCCGTGTGACCTCTGCGCACCCTCCGAGCCCGATGCACTTGTCGCACGCGCGTTCGCCGCCGAGCCGGGGCTGGATACCCTCGTCTGCAATGCCGGCAGCTTCTTCGACGTGCCGTTTCTGGAGATGGACGAGGCGCGGTGGGACCAGACGTTGAATCTAAATCTGCGCGCCATGTTCTTCACCGCGCAGGCGTTCGCGAGGCGTCTCGTCCGTGAAAAGCGCGGCGGCAGTATCGTCATCATGTCCTCGACCAATGGGTTCCAGGCCGAGTCCGACAGCGTGGCCTACGACACGAGCAAGGGCGGCCTCGTGATGATGACGCGCTCGCTCGCCGTTTCACTCGCACCGCATGGCATCCGCGTGAATGGCATCGCACCGGGATTGATCAAGACGCCGCTGACCGCCGTGTGGATGGAATCGCGCGCCGATGATCTGCTCAAGCACTACGAGAAGAAAATCCTGCTCGGCCGCGTCGGCAAAGCCGAGGACTGCGCCGGTGCCGTGGTGTTTCTGTGCTCACCCGCCGCCAGCTACATCACCGGCGAGATCATTGTTATTGATGGCGGCCTCACCGTCTCTCAAATGGGCCGCCCCTGAACAAACCTCCAATCCATCACTCCCTTTCCACACCATGAATCAAATCGACCTCAACAACCGCAATGCCATCGTGACCGGAGGCGCGCGCGGCATTGGCCTCGCCATCGCCGAACGCCTCCTCGCCTCCGGCGCCCGTGTCTCGCTCTGGGATGTGGACGCTGCGGCGCTCGGGAAAGTTTCCTCTGAAATTGGCACGCCCGACACCGTGCACACGGCCACCGTGGACCTCGCCGATCTCGCCTCCGTCCAGGCCGCGACCGAAGCCACCGCCACGGCGTTTGGGAAGATCGACATCCTCGTGAACAACGCAGGCATCACCGGCGGCAATGCGAAAACCTGGGAACTCGATCCCGCCGACTGGCGGCGAGTGATGGACGTCAATCTCCACGGGCCGTTTTACTGCTGCCACAGTATCGTCCCGCATTTGCTGCGCAACGGCTATGGTCGCATCGTCAGCATCGCCTCCGTCGCCGGCAAGGAAGGCAATCCCAACGCCGCGCACTACAGCGCGTCGAAGGCCGGGGTCATCGCACTGACCAAATCGCTCGGCAAAGAACTCGCCACCGCGAACATCACGGTGAATGCCGTCGCGCCCGCCGTCATCGCCACGGAACTTCTCCAGCAGATGCAACAGTCGCACATCGACTACATGCTCTCGAAAATCCCCATGGGCCGCTTTGGCAAAAAGGAAGAAGCCGCCGCGCTCGTCGCCTGGCTGTGCTCTGAAGAATGCTCCTTCACCACCGCCGCCGTCTTCGACCTCTCCGGCGGTCGCGCCACCTATTGACCCGGATGGTTGTTCGGGCGGACGCTCTGGTGAAGGCGCTCGCCCCGACAGCATGCACCTCGAAAACGGTAGGCCTTGCCCCGCGACCGCTTTTGGCCTGCGACCCGGCTTTTAAGGCTTGGTTTCCCCGGCAGAATCATCCCTAATACCACCCATGCCGACGATCTCCCGCGCGGGGAGATGGCGATCCCTTCTTCCTCACCCCGTTTCACCTCCATGAAAACAACTGTCCGCCCCCTCCACGGCAAGCAGGCCTGCCGGCTCCTCCTTTCCTTCCTCGCGCTGGGCCTTGTCCTCGGAAAGAACCCTCCCGCCGACGGACCGCCACGCAACGTTACGCACGCTCCGGAGACCGCGCCGTCCCTCACCGGGGAGAAGGCCGTCGCGCACCTCAGGGAGACCGGGCAATACGAATCCCTCTCCGCCGCCATGAGTGCCGCGCGTCATGCCGTCCGCGCCCTCCACGGCGCGCCCGGCTCGGCCTGGATGACGAATGCCGCGCACGGGCTCAACGGCACCTTCGATGCCGAAGGGCTCCGCCTCACCGTCCGCACTCCGGAAGAGAAAGCGTTCATCACGAACTGGCGGCTCGCCGGGTTCGGTCGCGCCGGAGCCGAGAACGAGAACGTCCCCGCCGGCGACCTCAGCCACGAGGGCACGCGGGCGGAGATCGACCGGCCCGCCCTCGGGGTCACGGAATGGTTCGACAATTCCGCGCGCGGTCTGGAGCACGGCTTCACCCTCGCCACGCGTCCGGAAGGTGACGCCGAAGCGCCGCTCCGCCTGACCCTCGCCGTCACCGGCGGCCTCACGCCCGTCGCCGTCCGCGACGGCCAGGCCCTCGCACTCCGCGACGGGGCGGACGGTGCCACCGTTCTCGACTACGCCGGGCTCAAGGCGTGGGATGCCCGCGGCCAAGCCCTCGCAGCCCGGATGGAAACCGACGCCACCTCCGGCACCGTGACCTTCGCCGTCGCCGACGCCAACGCGGCCTATCCCCTCACCATCGACCCCACCTTCGCCCAACAGGCCTACCTGAAAGCCTCCAACGCGAGCGCGAACGACCGCTTCGGCCAATCGGTCGCCGTCTCGGGCGACACCGTGGTCGTCGGGGCCAGAGACGAGGACGGCGACGCGGCGAGCACCGCCGCCGCGCCCAACGACAACGCTGGCAACGCGGGCGCGGCCTATGTCTTCGTCCGCTCCGGCGCGGCCTGGATGCAGCAGGCATACCTCAAGGCCTCCAACGCGGGCGGGGGTGACTTCTTCGGCATCTCGGTCGCCATCTCCGGAAACACGATCCTCGTCGGGGCCGAATCGGAGGACGGAAATGGGGACAACTCGGGCGCAGCCTACGTCTTCGTCCGCGCCGGCGCGGCCTGGAGCCAGCAGGCCTACCTCAAAGCCTCCAACGCCGGCTCCGGTGACCTTTTCGGCAGCTCGGTCGCCGTCTCGGGCGACACCGCCGTCGTCGGAGCCTATTTCGAGGATGGCGATGCGGCGAGCACCACCGCCGGGTCAAACGACAACGCAATGGATTCGGGCGCGGCCTACATCTTCGTCCGCTCCGGCACGGACTGGAACCAGCAGGTCTATTTGAAGGCTCCTCGCCCGCGCTTGTTCGACCGGTTCGGCTCCTCCGTCTCCATCTCGGGCGACACGGTGGTCGTCGGTGCCAGCGAAGAGGACGGCGACGCGGCGAGTACGGCCGCCATGCCCAACACCAACGCGGCCAACGCGGGCGCGGCCTACGTCTTCGTTCGCTCCAGCGCGGTCTGGAACCACCAGGCCTACCTCAAGGCTTCCGTGACGGGCTTGGGTGACAACTTCGGCACCTCGGTCGCCGTCTCGGGAAACACCGTCGTCGTAGGGGCCAGGAATGAGGACGGCAACGCGGCGAGCACCGCCGCCATGCCCAACAACAGCGCGGCTAATGCGGGAGCGGCCTATGTCTTCGTCCGCTCCGACGCAGCCTGGAGCCAGCAGGCCTATCTCAAGGCCTCCAACGCCGACATTGGCGATAACTTTGGCTCCTCGGTCACCATCTCGGGCAATACCTTGGTCGTCGGGGCCCAACTCGAGGACGGTGACGCGGCGAGCACCGCCGCCGCGCCGAACGAGAGAGCGGTCGACGCGGGCGCTGCCTACATTTTCGTCCGCTCCGGCGCGGCCTGGAGCCAGCAGGCCTACCTCAAGGCCTCCAACGCGGGCGGGAGCGACTTTTTCGGCTTCCCGGTCGCTGTTTCGGGCGACACGGTAGTTGTCGGGGCTTACAGGGAGGGCGGCAACGCGGCGAGCACCGCCGCCGAGCCGAATGACAGCGCCCCTATCGCGGGCGCGGCCTACATCTTCATCGTTCCGATTACGGACACCCCTCCCGAGATCGCGGTGGAGCAACCGCCTCTGACCGACCTCGCGGACGGCGCGGCAAGCGTGGACTTCGGTCCCGTGAACATCGGCGGCAGCGCCGCGGCGAAGATCTTTACGATCCGGAACACCGGCACCACCGACCTCGGCGTGGGCGCGATCACCTCGGACTCCGGGGACTTCACGGTCGACACGACCGGCACCCTGGCCACCGTTCCGGGTGGCGGGAGCACGACCTTCACCGTCACCTTCTCCCCCTCCGCGCCCGGCTCCCGCAACGCTGCTCTCCGGATCGCGAATACGGACGCGGACGAGAACCCCTTCAACATCGTCCTCACCGGTATCGGCGACGCGCCCCCCGTCCTCATGACAAAGGACATCGTCCTCAACGCGCCCGCCGGCGGCAGCGTCCTCGCCGACTTCTCCGGCGTCACCGCCCTGGACGCGGTGGATGGCCCTCGCCCCGTCACCTGCACCCCGAACGACAGCGCGCCTTTCCCCATCGGTATTCATACCGTCACCTGCACCGCGACCGACTTTGCGGGGAACACGGCGACAGAGAGCTTCCAGGTCCTCGTGTTGGAAATCGCGGCATCTCCCCGGCAGCGCGTGCTCGAAGCAGAGGCGGCTACCGGGACTCCCGCTCCCGGAGCGGGCGAGGGAAGCACCGCGATTCCGGAGGAAGCCGTCTTCCACCACTTCAACCGCTCGGCCCTCAACAACACCGGCGGGCTCGTTTTCGAGGTGATCCTCGACGGTGGAGGCTCGGGCGTTCTCTACTCTCATGTGTCGGGAACCCTGCGGCCGATCGCGGTGAGCACAGGCCTGCCGCCGGACGAGGAGGAGATTGCCAGCGGCATTTTCTCGAACCTCGCGATCAGCGACGGCGGTACGGTGGCGTTCAAGGCGTTTTCCGACGGCCTGCGCACCCAGCATCTCGAC
>JBBQUU010000155.1:0-5528 GCA_038212175.1 Opitutales bacterium
TCCGGTAAGACGACGTTCTGTTTGAGCGTCATCGCCGAGGCGCAGAAACAGGGTGGTCTCGCCGCCTTCATCGATGTCGAGCACGCCCTCGATCCGAAATACGCCCGCGTGGTCGGCGTGGTCCTCGATGATCTCCTGGTTTCCCAGCCCGACAGCGGTGAAGACGCGCTCAACATCATGGAGACCCTCATCCGCTCCAACTCGATCGACGTTATTGTCCTCGATTCCGTCGCCGCCCTCACCACCCGCGCCGAACTCGACGGCCAGATGGGCGACATGACCATGGGCGCCCAAGCCCGTCTCATGAGTCAGGCCATGCGCCGTCTCACCGCCGTCGTCAGCAAAACGAACTGCGTTTGTATTTTCACCAATCAGATCCGTGAAAAAATCGGCGTTATGTTCGGTAATCCCGAGACCACCTCCGGCGGCCGCGCCCTGAAGTTCTTCTCCTCCGTCCGCATCGACATCCGCCGCAAGGACCAGATCAAGACGCCCGAAGGCAAAGTCGTCGGCAACCGCACCAAGATCAAAATCGTGAAAAACAAGGTGGCCCCGCCGTTCACCGAGTGCGAATTCGACATCATGTACGACGAGGGCATCTCTAAAATCGGATCGCTCCTCGACCTCGGCCTCGAACACAAGATTCTTGAGAAGAAGGGCGCTTGGATCGCCTACGAGGGCAGCCTTGTCGGTCAAGGTCGTGACGCCGCCAAGACGGCCTTGCGAGAGAAGCCCGAGCTCGCGGCCAAGATTCAAAAGGCGATTCTTGAAAAAGTGAATATTGTCGGCGGCTCGACCGTCACAGGTGAGGTGAGCGAATAAGTGAAGGGATCAATCCCGCCAGCTCGATAAGCTCGTCCGGTCGCTGTGGTGACAGAAGACCGCCGCAACGGAACGGATCACCGATCCATCAGTCGAAAACCCATATCCTCCATGAGTATCTTCTTCTCTTCCCTTCCTGTCCGCCTGCGTCGTCGTCACTCCACCCTCTTCGCCCTAGCTTTGGCCCTCGGGGCAGCCGGGGCCGTCACCCCAACGTACGCGGCCAAAGGGCGCGCGCCCAAAGACTCCGCTCCCGTCCTGATGTCCAAGACGGGCGGCGCTGGGGGCGATATGTGGGCGGATGTGAAGGAGCTCGAACAGGCGGCAGTGAAGGGCAATCCCCGCGCTGAGACCCAGCTCGGCGAGATGCTGCTCCGCGGCGACGGGATCGAGAAGGACCAAACCCGTGGCATCGCCTTGCTGGAAAAAGCCGCTCGCTCCGGACAAGCCCCCGCGGCGTTTCGAATTGGGATGCTCCTCGCGCACGGAGAAAGCGGAGTCGCCAAGGATCCCGCGCGCTCACTGGACTATTTTCGGGCCGCCGCGGCCGGCGGTGAAGCCGAGGCTTTTTTCAATATCGGCGCGGCGTATGCCAGCGGTCGCGGCGTCCGTCGCAATTACTCAGAAGCCCTCGGCTGGTTGATCGTCGGCCGTCAGCGCGGTGCTCAAAGCAACGCGGATGAAGCCCTGCGCAACCAGATCAAGTCGCGCAAGGACTGGATCGCCACCGGCGAACGCCGCGCGAAGGAAATTGAAGCTGAGTTTGCCGACAAGAAGGTCGTCGACCTGCTCCCGCCTGTCGCGCCCCTCGACCAGCCGTTCGATTCTTTGCGACCGGCGTCGGCGACGTCCGCATCCCGCCGCTAACGAATTCGCCGAAATCGGCGGCTCGTCAGGGCAGCCGAATCCGATTCCGGCGGTCTCGATCTCCATCGATCGCGCGCGGCCGCGAACGCCTACGATTCCGGCCCTCGCTTGCGGCGTCCGGTCCGGGCCGACCACACTGCAGCGGCGGCGGATGCGCTGCGCTACCGTCGGTTCAAGGCGGTTATCGCGCCTCAGACCTTCGCCTTGGGACGCTCGATTACCCGCGTGAGCAGCACACCGATCCGCTCAACTTCGAGCTCAACCTGATCACCGGGCCTCAACCAGCCGCCCGTGTTCTCCGGTCCTAGTTCAAGGATGCACCCCGTTCCCACCGCACCCGTCCCAACCAAATCGCCCGGGAACAACTCCACATCTCGCGAGGCATGCGCGATCATCTGCGGAATCGAATGATGCAAGGCTGACACATTGCCGCGCGAAAGCTCACGGCCGTTCACGCGAGCCGACATCTCCAGCGTGAGCGTTTCGCCCTGAATCCGATCCAAGAGTTCAGTACGAGGGACGAGCCACGGCCCGACCGCCGTCGCAAAATCCTTACCCTTCGCCGGCCCCAGTTCGACCGCCATTTCCTGACGTTGCAGGTCACGCGCACTGAGATCGTTCACAATCGTGAAACCGAATACATGCTCCCACGCGCGCTCCGGCGCAATGTCACGCCCGCCGTGGCCGATGAACACCCCCAACTCCAGTTCGTAATCGAGCTCCTGACACCCCGCCGGCGCGAACACCGCGTGCTCATGCCCGACCAGCGCATTCGGGTTGGAAAAATAGAAAACTGGCACCTCGTACCACGCCGGCGGCACCTCCAGTCCGCGTCGAGCCCGCGCCGTCTTCACATGGCGCTCAAAGGCATAGAAATCCCGGAACGCCGGCGGTCGCAGGACGGGCGGCAAAAACGAAAATTCACTCTCCCGGTACCGAGGTCCTTTCCAAGCCGCCGCCCTTTCCGTGAGGTTCGCCCCGTGCGCCGTTAGCCACGGCAATACGCCTTTCATGCACGGAGCCTCCCGACCGATCAATCCTGCGATTTCGATCCACGTACCATCCGGTGCCGAGGCCACCGGAACAGGCTCCAAACACGCGCGGGGAAGGATCGTCGCGAGTCGCATATCGTAAAGGGGGGGTAACCCGGAGCATGCACGAAACCTGTTTGCGGGCGAAGCTTTTCGAGGCGCGACTGCGTAAAGCGCGCCCACAAGTGACAGACAGGAATGTCTGTCCCACCCTGCCGCAATCAGTCCACTCCCTCGTCGCGTATCGAAGGCACAAATACGAGGTCGCGCCACCGCACCCG
Source organism: Opitutales bacterium (assembly GCA_038212175.1). Taxonomy (GTDB): domain Bacteria; phylum Verrucomicrobiota; class Verrucomicrobiia; order Opitutales; family Opitutaceae; genus CAMAXB01. Next base: position 3,002 of record JBBQUU010000155.1, read on the forward strand.
TGGGTCTCCCGGAACCGCCTCCGCCGTGGCAAACAGGCCGAGCGGTGCACCTGTGGCGCCATCGTAACGGAGAATTTGGTTGGTGCCGCTACTGGTCACATAGAAGCGCTCGTCCGGACCAAACGCCATCCCTGCCGGGCTCACGAGTCCACCACTGCCGGGCGTTACCCACGGCCCCACCGAGACCCCGGAGACGCCATCAAAGCGCAGCACGGCGTTCAGCTGATGGCTCGCCACGTAGAGCCGACCTTCGGGTCCGAAGATGAGCTTCGCGACATCCGCCAGACCGGGTTGTCCCAACGGGACCAACACTCCCAGCGGAGCCCCCGTGGCTCCATCAAAGCGCAGGGCGCCTGACTGGGCGTCGCCCACGCCCGTCCGGCTCGAATCCCTGCAGCGTATGCTCACCCAGAATGTTCGACGCCACGCACAGTTCGTTCCACGGCGAGAGCGTCATGGTGTAGTACGCCTCCGTGCCCTGACGAAACACCCCCAGCGGAGCACCGGTCGTCGTATCCAATCGCAGGATATACGACGCGCTCCCGGCCGCATTCAACACCAGCAGATCCGCCCGGGCGTTCAGCGCGAACAACGCGACACCTACGAGCGCGCAACCGAGGACCGCACGACGGCAGCGACGAAACCACGGCCGCTTTGATCGATCGGAACCTGCCACCGGGCAGATGATTGAATCTGCCACCAACGAAGGAGGAACACAGCGAGAAAGAGAGGAAGGATTCATGGTGCCGCTGGAGAAGCGTCCGCCCATTTCACCACGAATCCCGCGCTCTGCGCAGTAGGTCCGCGCCTCCTTTACAAACGGAGAATCTCCGAGCCGCGATTAAGCCAAACTACCTCAGGGGCCGCGCGTGATGCAGGCATTCCTGCCTGCACCCTGATTTCGAACAGACAGACAGACAGACAGACAGACAGGAATGTCTGTTTCACTTCAATGTCTGCATTCGAGTTCGAACCTACAGACAGGAATGTCTGTATCACCCCTGCATCATTTACCGGCGGGAGCGTCGCATTGTTCGCGCGACCTCCAGCAAATCAGCCTCGGTGAACGGGTCGTCGCGTCCCGCCACGGCCGAGCGAACGGCGGCCACCGCCGCCGGAGGAACGGGATCCGCCTCATTGCCCCACGACCGCCGCACAAAGGTCAACAGGGCCGCTATGCTCTCATCATCGAGCGCCGCTTTCCACGGCGGCATGATGAGGTTCTCCTGCACTTTTCCATTGAGTACGATGCGGGCGAGAATGCGTTCATCGCCCAGCACCCACTTCGAGTAAACCAAGGAAGGCGCGAGTCCTGCGAGTCCCTGGCCATTCGGCTGGTGACACGCTACGCAGAGCGCCGCGAACTGCGCCTTGCCTTTCTCAAACTGCGCCTGTTCCGGCGCCGTCAGGGCACGAACCACCGTATCCGCACCGGCCTTACCGGGCCAGCGCAGCTGCGTCAGGAGTTGCTCCGCCGCGGCCCCGGAGTCGTCTTTGCGTTCCGCCAGGGCCAGCAAGGGCTTGGGCTCGACCGGCAAACGTCCGGTGAGTGATTTGCCATCCGGCGAGCGGGGGAGGAAATGGCGAACGCCCGCCAACATCGCGGTGCGCGCCCATTCCGGCGTGCTCGGTTTCGCCGTCAATTCCAAGGCGCCATTGATTCCCGGTACATCGCCGCGCTTCAAGGCGGCACTGATCGCAAAACGAATCACCTCACTACTGTTCATCTCTGCTCGGGGAGTCGCGATCAAGGTTGCGACAAACGCCACTTCGCGGCCCACCAAGCCACTGACAACCGCGTCCGCCAGAAATGGCTGCCGGCCGGCTTCGACCACCAACTCGGCCAGCGCCGCATCCGCCGCCGCCGTCTTCGCCTGCCCCAGCGACAACGCGAGCTGGAGCCGGACGGCAGGTTCCGTGCGGGTCTTCACGAGCGAGCTCACGCGCGCGATGACATCGGCGTCCGCGCTGACCGGCTGGATCAAGCTCTCGGCGACCCGCACCGCCGCTGCGACCACGCGCGGATCCGCATCGTTCAATGCGGCCACCGCGGTCGCACGATCGATCCCCGCGACAATGCCTTCCAATGTCCACAGCGCATGCAAGCGAGCGAGGGCTGGCCGCTTCGGATCCAAAGCCGCTTCCCGCAGTACAATCGCAGCGCCGGGATCGCGCTGCTCAATGAGCAGCCGCTGCGCCGTGTCCCGCACCCAGCCGTTTCCATCACTCAACTTCTCGACCAGTTCGCGGGTCGTTGCTTTCGCGAGCCCCACATCGTATTTCGCCTTGGGCGCACCGTCCGGCACGATCCGCCAGATCCGTCCGTTACCGGTTCCTTTGTCGAGGCCACGCTCCTCCACCTGCTTGCGCAAAAACGAAGTGAGATAAATCCGATGCTGAATCAGGCCGCGGTAAAAATCGACGACGTACAGCGCGCCGTCGGGTCCGTTATACAAATTCACCGGCCGGAAACGCTCGTCGGTCGAAGTCATGAACTCGGTGCCTTCATACGCATTGGCGCCACTCA
>JBBQUU010000156.1:0-5473 GCA_038212175.1 Opitutales bacterium
GTTGTACGGAAAACGCGGTCCCCACTGCCCGTATGTCCACACCGGCCGCCCGAACAATGAACGGCCGCGCCGGATTCTTGGCGACTTGGAAATGCGCTTCACCTCGGCTGAGATTAACCCGTCGAAAATCCGGCGAACTGAAATCCACGGCGAAAATCGAGCCGGATGGATACTCGATGATACTTCCATCAGTGAGCACCTCGCTTTTGGGGACGATGATTGAAACGGACGTCTCCAAGGCGTGGGACCGATTTCCTGCCTGTCGAGATCCCACCCAAACGGTGCCCAACATCACGACCACAATGCTTACTGTTTTCATCAACCGTGCGCGTCGCCGACGGTCGCGCCGACGCATGAGATCGAGATCGCGATTGAAAGCCATAGCAACTCCCGAGGCACGCGGCTGATCGAGATCCGACCAGAGGCTCTCATACCGGCTTAGCGCTGCCCGATGATCCGGACTGCCCTCGCGCCATGCCTGAAACTCGGATTCTTCAGCTGCAGAGAGCCCGGCGTCACGGCGGGCGACCCAGTCTGATGCCGTTTTCCGCACCTCTTCGCTCGGACGGGCGAAATTAACGTTCTTCTTCATGGGTTCCGGTCGCTATTCTGATCGAGTTTAAGAAAGAAGTCCTCTAGCTGGCGTAGTCCGCGACCCACGTGAACCTGCACCGTGCCCTCACTAATGCGGAGGCGAGCAGCGATCTCTTTTTGGGAGAGCCCTTCGAGCTTTCGCAAGACCATCACCTCACGGCAACGAGCCGGCAACGAATAGATCGCCTGCGCCAGAAGCCGCAACTCTTCCCTTCGACAGATGACGTCGGCGGCATCCGACCCGACGTCAATGACAGGAAGCGCAGCCAGATCATGTACAGCATCGATCCGAGAAGTTTTCCGACGTCGAAGGACGTCGAAAGCAAGCCGACGCGCGATTTGGAAAAGGAAGGAGCGCGCAGAACGAATCGGCTGGACCCCGCTCGTTTTCCACACGCGAAGGTACGACTCCTGAACGAGGTCATCTACGTCGCCAATGCAAGGAAACGAGCTTCGCAGGTAGGACTTCAGTTTCGAATCATGCGTATGAATTTCTTCTCGAAACCACTGCGAACGCTCCAAACTCGACTGCGACGGGTAGCAGGACGACACAACGTGGTTTGAGGTAGAATCATTCACAGTTAGAAACTCCAGCAGGTGGGGGTGTTGTAGGACTAGCCATTTCCTGTGACGACGCGCTGCAACGATATAGTTCAAAAAAGTAAGTTCGCGCTCACCGAACCGATAGGAAACTGGATCTTCAGGGGTCAGGCGGGAGGGGTTTAAGGGGAGGGTGGAAAGTCATAAAATCGGACCCCCTTAGCCCCCAAGGGGAAAATCGGCGCCAAAACCCTCGTTCGCTCTGGATGCCGGAATCCTCGGCGACCACCGGCCAGATTCGAGGCCGAACTTACCAAGCAGAGGGAGTTTTCATGCCCGACCGTCACGGAGCGAGACAAACCTCCGGCGCACTCGCCGTCAATCGGCGAGTCGAAATTTCACATGGGTGCATCTTCCTGTGCGCTGCACGCAGACAGGTCGGGCTGCACGCCGTCGTCGGGCGGGAAGGACTGAGTGGCGGCCGCGGGCCAGAACACAGGTTCGTCGTCGGCGTCGGGTTGGGAGAAGTCGTCGCCGAAGAGTTCCGGCTGGGCCGGTCCTCCGTCGGTGCGGGCGGCAGCTCGAAGCCCGTCTGATCGAACGATTCTCCTGGCTCCATCTCTTCGACGCGGAACCGGATCGCCTCGTCACGGGGCTGCGGATACGGCAGGCCAGCCTGCCACCCGGGCGGATCGAGGACGTGGAGTTCGCCCGACGCGGCATCCACCAGCACGGTGACCTCCGGTCGCGGTGGGCCGAGGGCAAAGGGGCGCTCGTGGGACCGCTCAAGACCGAGGGGGGTGAGGACGGCGAGGATTTCGGCTTTCGTTTCGACGACGGCGATGGGGCGGAGCAGGCCGGAGCAAAGCGGGCAGCGCAAGGGGTCGGCACCCCAGACTTCCCTGATCAATTCGCGCCAGGCGCGGCGACGGCGTTTGGGGCGGGCGGGCCCGTTCGACAGGCTCAGGGGCAGGCGGGCAAAAACCGGAGCGCTGGCGGAGGCCGCGGATCTTGTTGCTGTACCAGCCGTAGTAGCGGACTTGCGGGACGCCCTTGGGCGGGATCTGGGCCAGCAGCGCGGCGATGAACTGAGGGGCGGAGAAGACTTCGAAGTTGCGCTTGGTGCGCCAGTGGCGCTCGGAACGGTAGAGGACACTGCCCGTGTCGGCATCATAGGTGATCTTCTCCAGCGAGAACGGCGCACGAAGGAGATACTCGGCGAGGCGGCGGCGGCCGGCGGCGTCGCCGGCCGCGAGCGGAACCTCGCCAGCGTCGACGGAAAACCCGCTGTGACGCCAGCTTTTCAATTTGGCGATCTGCCAGGCGGCGAGGGCGCCGGCGTCGCGCAGCCGGCGCAACACGGCGAGGCGCCAGAGTTCCGCTAGTTCCTGCCAGCCGCCGGTCGGGGCAAGATGGAAATCGCCGTCGGCGGTGAACACCCCGGCGGTGGCCAGGACGTGGACATGCGGGTGCCAGATAAGGAAGTCCCCAAACGTCTGCACCGCGACGACGAGGCCGGGTTGTCCGGTCGGCTGGCCCGTGCGATCGCGGAGCCACGCCGCAATCGCGGAGTGCGCCGCCTGATAGAGTTCGTTGAGGAGCGCCCGGTTGGACTTGAAGGTGGTGCGGATCAGCCGGGGAATCGTGAGGACGAGATGACGGTGGGGCACCGCGGCACAAACCTCGTCGGCGATGAAGGCGGCCTCGACGAGGGTGCGGCGTTGGTGGCAGGAGGCGCAGAGGCCGCGCTGCTTGCAGGTGAAGGCGAGGAGAAATTCGTGGTCGCAGTCGGGGCAATGCAGCCGGGTGAAACCGGCGTGGAGATCGCCGCAGCGCAGAAACGCTGTGACGGCGGCGGCGGCCTCCGGGTGCAGGGAAGCGAGGGTGTCCGCGTGATCGTGGAGCACCTGCCAGACAGGGGAGGCGCGAGGCTGGCGGGGACGGTAGCGGACGCAGACCATCTGGGGAGCAGATCAAACGCTGGGCGTGTCGCCGCGGCCAAGGGCGCGCTATACCCAAATCATGGGGTAAGGCGTGCGCGTCGATCGTGGTCGATCGTGAGTAACGAAGAAAAGGTCGTTGACAGGCTCGTTTGGAACCTTAGCTCTTGCCTCTTTTCGCATGAAAACGTTCCTCGCCAAGAAGGAGACAGTGCAACCCAAGTGGCATCTTATAGATGCTACCGGAGTTCCGCTCGGTCGTCTCGCCGTCAAGGCCGCCAACCTCATCCGTGGCCGCCACAAAGCTTCCTACACTCCTAGCGTCGATACTGGCGATTACGTTGTAGTTATCAACTCTGAGAAGGTCGCCCTGACCGGTCGCAAAGAAGTGCAGAACGAGTACATGTTCTTCTCCGGCTTTGTGGGTGGCGAGAGCTACCGCAAGATGTCGGTCATGCGCGAGCGTCACCCCGAGTTCATCATTGAACACGCCGTCAAGGGTATGCTTCCAAAGAACCGGATTGCCGCCACGATGCTGAAGAAGCTTCGGGTGTTCGCTGGTCCGACGCATACGCACGAGGCCAACTCTCCGCAGAAAATTTCCGCCTGATCAAACGCTAGAACATGAGCGCTGCTACTGCTACACCCGCCAACGTCTTCCTCGGAACCGGTCGCCGCAAAACCTCCACCGCGCGTGTCCGCGTCACCGAGGGAACCGGCAAACTGATCGTCAACGGCCGCGATTTCGACAGCTACTTCTCCCACGAGAATTTCTCCAAGCAAGCCTACGCCCCGCTCCTCGTGGTTGAACTCCGCGAGAAGGTCGACGTAAGCGTCAACGTTGCCGGTGGCGGCGTCTCCGGCCAAGCCGGTGCGGTCGCTCACGGCATCGCCCGAGCTCTGCAGAAGATGAACGCTGAGCTCCGTCCGGCGCTCAAGAAGGCCGGACACATCAAGCGCGATCCGCGCGAGAAGGAACGTAAGAAGGCCGGTCAACCGGGCGCTCGTAAGCGCTTCCAGTTCTCGAAGCGCTAACGCGCTGGCGGCTTTTGCGGCCTTTTGGCTCACGCTACTCAAAACCCTGTTTCTCAACGCCGTTCGCTTCCGCGAACGGCGTTTTTGTTTTTGGATATCTCGGCACCCTCCTTCCTCCGCTTCCGCCACTTTCGGGGTCGCAGTTGGAACGTGCTCTGCTACCAGAGGTGGCAATGAAGACTTCTTTCGTACGTCGAGCCACGCTTTCGGCCGCGTTTTTGGGAGCGATCAATTTGGCCCAGGCGCACCCGGGGCACGACGATGGCCACGAGCTGACGTGGGATTTGGGACACCTCCTGGCGTTTCCCGTGGCGACCGGGTTGTGCCTTGCTGTTTTCGGTGTCGCGGCTTGGGGAGCATGGCAAATCGTCCGCCGTCGCGCGTCCGCCGAGGTTCAGAGTTTGCGCGGATCGCAGGCGAGCCTCGGAAAATAACGTGCGAGGATTTCGCGGGCGTGGCGTAAGCCTTGGCGAAGCCGCAAGGGACCGGAGGCGACCCATTTCAGGCTCCACCCTCCGCGGCGCAGTGCACTCACGCCCAGCCAGAGCCCGTCGCCGTGCAGCGCGGCAATCTCGGCCCGCCATGCCGGATGCGCCGATTTTTCGGCCTCAGGCGTGATGAAAATGGCGTTGGCGAAACAAGCGGCTGCGCCGGAACCGCCGAGTTCCGCGAGCGCACGGAGGGAGTCTCCGCTTTGATCGAAGCGTTCGCGCAGCACGAGTTCGCCGTCGATTCGGAGCGTGAAGTCGAGTTGCAGACGATCCCACGCCCACGCTTCGCCGTGACCGATGCGCCCCGGCATCAGCGGCTCCACCAAAAAAAGCGATCCGCCGGTCGCAATCTCGACCGTCGTGTTCTGATGAAACCGCGCACCGCGATGAGGCACGAGCGGCTCGGGCATGACCTCGAGCCAAGCGCCCGCCGCCACCATGAAATGTTGTCGGGATTCGGCACTGCCGCCGCGCATTTGAAACACCCGGCTGGCGCTCGGGGTGGTGACGAGCAGCGCTGCGCCCGCATCGACCGCGATCTCGGACTCAAGGCGATCGCCGGAGAGAATGCCCGCGGTGGGGTTCACGACTTGGATCAGTAACGCTCCCGCGTCTGCATCCCAGTAGGGTTTGCTGAGATGAAACGGCGCGCGGAAGGACTGGCTGGCGAGGACCGTGCGCCCGTGGTTACGCACGGCCGCGCGGACTGAGAGATGGCCGCTGAATTCAGCCACGGATGGGAGAGGAGTCGACGGAGGACGCGGTGATCTGAAGTCGGGCGTAATCGTTATACGCGCCATCTCGTCCTACATTGATCGGTCGGAAGCCAGACATGGGATCAGCTCTTCGCGGTTTGCGTGAAGAGGACCTGCT
>JBBQUU010000157.1:0-5450 GCA_038212175.1 Opitutales bacterium
CCGTCAACAACACCGTCGCCTCCGCCCGCATCCGCGGCGCACGCGTCAACGGCAACACCCAGGATTTCTTCACCACCCAGCTGCCCCTCGACATCTACAGCCTCGAACAGATCAGCATCAACCGCGGCCCCAACTCGCTCCTCTTCGGCGTCGGCAATCCCGCCGGCACGCTCACCGGCGTGGGCAAACGCGCGACGTTCGCCAACCGCCACGAGGTCGGCGCGAGCTTTGACCGTTGGGATGGTTGGCGTGCCACCCTCGATCTCAACCGCGTGATCGTGCCGCAGCGCGTCGTCCTCCGCGTCGCCGCCCTGCACCGCGACACGAAACACTTTCTCCGCCCTTCGTTCTGGGAGGAGGATCGCCTCTACGTCGCCGGCACCGCCCGCCTTTTCACGCGCCGCAACTGGAGCACCACGCTCCGCGTCAACGCCGAGATTGCCGACTCCGACCGCGTCGTGCCCGATCTCCGCACCGCCTCCGACCAGATTACCCCGTGGCTCAACGCCGGCGCCAACCTCGTCGCCGGCATCCGCGGCGCGACCAACGCCGCCACGCTCCCCTCCGGAAACGTCCGCGCCGCCGGCGCCAACCAACTCGTCATCATCGACGGCAGCCCGACCGCCGTCCCGATCCTCAACTGGCTCAACACCGCCCGCGGCGGCGTCACCGGCCTCCAAGTCCGCACGCTCGGCGAAAACGGCCCCGTCCCCTACAACATCAATTACAACGGCGCCACCCGCAGCAGCGGCTACGACGGGCACAACTACACGTTCTTCCTCGAGCAGGAACTCGGCGCCGCCACTTCCCTCGAACTCGCCTACGGCCAGTCCGCACGCGACCTCGACTGGGTACGTTCCAACGGCGGCACCGGCGGCATCTTCGTGGACACCAACCGCCTCCTGCCGAACGGCGACCCCAATCCCAACGTCGGCAAATACTACACCCAGGGCACGAACCGCCTCCAGACGCAGTATGATCTCAGCCGCCAGCTCCGCCTCACCGCCTCGCACGCGCTCGATCTCCGCCGCCACAGCGCGTGGCTCGGCCAGCACCGCTTCGGCGCGCTCGTGAGCCGCGAGTTCGGCACCTTCGCGCTCGACGACTATTACGAAACCAACGGCACGCCGCTTGCCGGGTTCCCGGCGCGCATCGACAACGTCCAGAACCGGCTCGTGCGCCGCAGCTACATTTTCAACGGCGCGGGCGACGTCTGGCAGGCCGGTCGCACCTTCGCAGAGATTCCCGCGATCAACACCGGCGGCATCGCCTCGCGCTACTACAACGAGCGTCCGCTCCGCAACGACAGCCGCACCGATTCCCTCGTTCTCGCGGTGCAGAGCAAGACCCTGAAAGAGCGCCTCGCGACCACGCTCGGCTACCGCTGGGACGAACTCGAAGGCTACAACCTCGCGCCCGCCACGACCGTGCGCCGCGCGGACGGCGAGTTCCCCGGCTGGCGCGAACTCCCGCTCGAGTCGCGGCCCAGCAGCACGCTGAAAAACGGCACTTTCACCGGCGGCATCGTGGTGCATGCCCTCCCGCAGCTCAGTTTCCAGGCCAACAAATCCGAGACCTCCGCGCCCGCGCCTGGCCTCTTCGACATGTATGGCCGCACCCTCCCCACGCCGGTCGGCACCGGCGAAGACTACGGCATCAAATTTTCCCTTTTCGGCAGCCGGCTCACCGGCACGCTCACGCGCTACAAGAGCACGCAGGATAACCAGGCCATCTCCTCCGTCCAGGGCTTGGGCCCGCGGATCAGCGCCATCGGCACCGTGCTCAATCTCCCGCAGCTCATCGCCGTCACCGATCCGCGCGACACGCAGGATGTCGTCGCCAAGGGCTACGAATTGGAACTTATCTTCAACCCCACGACCAACTGGCGTCTCGCGCTGAACGGCAGCCACAACAACAACGTTCTGAACAACGTCAACTCGCGCGCCGCCGCCTTCCTCACGGAGGTCATCTATCCGCTCGAAGCGCAATTCGGCGCCGTCGTGGTGCCCAGCGGCCAGACCGTGCGCCAGGAAATAAACGATTTCCGCAACAGTATCCGCAACAGCAAGACCGCGGTCGAAGGCCAGCAGGCCGAACTGCTCCGCGAATGGAACGGCAACCTCGTGACGAACTACCGCTTCGCCGACGGCCGCGTGAAAGGGCTGAATCTCGGCGGCAACATCCAGTATCGCGGATCCGCCGTAATCGGCTCGCTTGTCGATCCCGTGACGAATCTCCCGGATTTCGCGAACCCGCTCAAGGGCACCGGTTACACGATCGTGGGTTTGCACGCGCGCTATGAGCGCCGGCTGTTCGGCAAATACGACGCCCACATCTCGCTCCACGTGCGGAATCTGCTTAACGAGGATCGTCTTATCGAGAAGAACGCCAGCGCGACCGACGGCGCGATCCTCACCTACGACCTACTCGAGCCCCGCTCCTGGCTGCTCTCAACGGGCGTAAGATTCTGAGGCGCCGCGCCCGATCCGGGGCCAAACCGTTGAAGGCGCCGCAGGGGTGGCGAAAAAATCCGGCCGCGAACGTCCGTCCCCTCTCCCCCTCCCCATATGATCATAAAATCCACCTACCGGTTCGCCTTCGCTTTGCTCGGCTCCGCCACTCTGCTTCCCGCCGGCGTTCCGCCCACGTTTCTGGAAAAGAACGGCATCGTGTCGATCGAGGCCGAGCATTACACCGACATGGTGGGACCGTGGGAGGAAGTCGAAGGCCGCAACGCGACCGAGCTCAATCACGGAACGTCGGTCGATCATCGCATGGTCGTGGCCGACGCGGAAAACCCGCTCGCGGGCGGTCTGCGGGGCGAGATTGCGTTGCCCCGCAACAGCCGGCTGCAATGGGGGTTTCCCAACGAGCACGCCATCGTGGCGGTCGTCGCCGGACACGACCCGCGCAAGGCGGTCGTCTACGGCTATGAAAAAGGCGCCCGCCTTCCCGGAGGCTTCGTCGCTCCCGGCCGCCGTGTCTCCACGATGGGGCCGCGCGAGAATTTACCCGACTCCATCGCCCTCTTCGACGCCGCGATTCGCTGGGCCACCGACGATTCCATCCACAAGCCGTCGGCGTTGCAGATCGTCCAGGAAATCCCCTTACGCATGACGGACTCACTCGCCAAACAACGACTCGAAAACGCGGGATTCACCGTGAAACTGGCCATGGATCGCTCCGTCGAAACGTCCGACACGGCGGGTCATTCACTCGTGGTGTTCAGCCCGAGCGTTCGTTTCGAGGGCTTGGTCGGCAAGTTTCGCGACATCCCCGCCGCCATCGTGCTGGCGGACAAACGCCCACTCTCCGAGGATCTCGGCATGAGCCTGCCGCCGACGATGACGCCCGCGGGCGGCAATGCGATGCTCATCCGCAGCGGCGCATCGACAGATCATCTGCGCTACGCCGTTCACTTTGATCAGGCCGGCACTTATCGTCTCTGGATTCTCGGACAGAGCGCCGGCGACGAGGGCGCACAAACCGTCACCGTGTTCGTCAACGAGACGCCGAATCCCCAGAGCGAACGCTCCCTCGCCGTGCGTTTGCCCCATCTGCCCGACTGGGCCAATGAAGCGCGAACCCGGGGGAAGGACGGAGGAAAGCCTTCCGGGCCCGCCACCGTCGAGGTTCCGTCGCCCGGTTGGCACGCGCTCCACCTTGCGATGGGCGAAGCGCCGCAGCATGGGAGCGACGCGGCGCCTCCCACGCGCAGGTTTCCCAATTGGCGAGTGGACAAGCTCGTGTTGCTTCGCACCGATACGCTTCGCCCCCATGGCGAAGGCCCGCGCGAGACACGCAACGATGGCACCCACCCCGTGCCGGAAGCCATGATCGCGCAGACGGCGTGGCTCCCTCCGGAGATCTGGCCGATGCGGCAAGGATACACTGTCTTCGAAGCGGAAGACCTCACCCACCGTCGCCACTGGATCCTCAAGACCGACCCGGAGGGATTCACCGGCCGCGGTTATCTCGAGTGGCGCGGACCAAACCATTCCGTCACCGTCGAGGGGCATTTCGGCAACAACGATCATTTGCAGAGTCGCCAGGGCTCACGCGAAGACTGGCTCGTCCTGCGCTTCGACGTGGACGAACCCGGAGCGTATCGACTCGACGTGCGCAACCACCACCTGCACGTGGACGGCGACAACGACGCGTGGATCGCGCCGCTGCACAAACGCGGCCAGCGCAATGACCCCATCGTCCGGATCGGCGATTCGCTCCGGGACGGCCCTGGGTTCAGTTGGCTCGACTGGGGCATGTATCGCTTCGAGTTCAAACGCGGCCTCAACGAACTGCGCATCGGCGGCCGCTCGATCGGCTTTGGCATCGACCGCATCGCCCTCTATCGCGACGGCGACGAAATCGCCATGGCCAAGGCGCTCGACCCGAAGACCTCGCCCGCCACTTCATTTTCACCTTGGCCATCCCCAGGATGTACTCGGTGCTGAGCGAGGTACCGAACTCGGGCGTGGGCTCGATTTCAGTGGCGCTGAGGTTGGCGACTTCCTCGACAGCGTCGACGATCAGGCCCATCTGCACGAGGGTGCTGCCCGGCAGCGTGACCTGGACGACGACGATACAAGTGCGCTCCGCGAACTCGGCCTTAAGTCCGAACTTGACGCGAAGGAGTTTTGGGTCTTCGCCGAGAAGGGGCGTGGCTTGCCAATTAAGGGGAAGCCGGCCAAGGCCGTTGCATGTTGCGGGGCTCAGCCAACCGTTCCGGTCACAAGCCTGACATTAAAACTAGCTGCAACGTGCAACGGCCCCGTCCCGCCGTTTGACCCCGTCCCGCCGTTCTGCGCGGCGACGCGAAATTCCAGCAGTTGATGAAGGAAGCCGAAGCCCGCGCCGATGCGCAGCCGCGGCCGAAGAGATAGCGTTTCGGCGGCGCTGAACCGCCCGTCACGCCGCAGTCGAGGAAACCTCGTGGCGCAGCACCAGAACGTCGGCGCGCTGCAACGGCACGAGCGCGATGATGCGACCGCTCAAGTCCAGAAACTCCACCTCCAACGCTTCGGGCGAATGCAACTCCACGACCGTGCCCACCTGTCCCGAGGCCAGCCCATCCTGCGGGCGTTCATCGAGCAGGGCGACGACATCGTGCAGTTTGATCGCGGGCGGTTTCATGTCGTCAATCTGCCACATAGCAGCTTACCAGACGAGGGAAATTTTCGCCGGGCCGCACGTTCCACGCGCTGCGCACTCGGGCCGATTTTCCACGCAGCGTTGCGGTGAAATCGACCGTGTAGCGCTGGCCGTGCGCATCCTTCGCGCCGGCCGCGCAATCCCGCTCCCTCGCGGCGGCGTGCAGTTGTTCGCGCAACCACTCGACGTCCTGCGGACCCGCGCCCAGAGTGGCGGCAAACCTCCGTGCCTTGTGTTTCCCCTCGGGATGCATCGGGCTCAACGAATAGTCGCGCAGCTTCGCCACGTCTACGATCGCG
>JBBQUU010000158.1:0-5332 GCA_038212175.1 Opitutales bacterium
GCTCCGCTTGCTGCCCCGTCTCGCCACCACCCCGCACGTCTTCGCCGGCACCTTGTGCTGTGCGGTGTCGCTGACGTCGGTGGTGTCCGCGGCGGAGCCGCGACGGAGCTACAACCTCCCCAAGGGCGACGCCGCCACCACGCTCAACCAGTTCGCCGGCGCCTCGGGCCGGCAGATTGTATTCATGATGGACAAGGTGCGTGGCGAACAGACCAACGCCATCGCCGGCGACTTCGCTCCGCATGAAGCGCTCGAGCGCATGCTCGCCGGCAGCGCGCTCACCGTGGCGCAGGACGCCGCGACCGGCGCGTTTGTGGTCAGCCGCAAACGTGCCGCCGAAGCGACCGGCGCAACGGGGGAGGCGGATTCCGCCCAAACAAAGAAAAACGACACCACCATGAAATCCCCTTCCTTGCTCCGCCGCGCCACCGCATGGCTCGCCCTCGTGATTGCTCCGTCGCTGAGCGCTCAGACCGCGCCGGGTTCGGCGTCGCCTGCCACGGGTTCCATTTCCGGCACGGTGAGCAACTCCGCCACCAAAAATCTATTGGAGGGGGCCAGGGTGGAAATTCCCGCGCTCGGGCTCGGCGCATTGGTTGACCCGACCGGCCGCTATGTCTTGAGCGTCGTCCCGGCGGGTTCGCACGAGGTCGTCGCCTCTTATCTCGGACTCACGTCGATACAACGACTCGTCACGGTCACGGCGGGGCAGCGCGCCCGGCGTGATTTCGAGCTGACCTCCGATATCTACAAACTGTCCGAATTCAAGGTCACCGGGGAACGGGAGGGGTCGGCCGCCGCCATCACCGCGCAGCGCAATGCGCCGAATCTCACGAATGTGGTGGCGACCGATTCGTTCGGCAATCTGCCCAACCTGAGCATCGGCGAGATGGCGATTCGCCTGCCCGGCGTCGCGGGCCAGCTCGATCAGGAGGGAAACGTCACCGACGTCGTGGTGCGGGGCATGCCCAGCAATCTCAACTCGGTGAACATGGATGGAGGCCTGATCGCCAACCAGGCTGGCCTGGGTCGGAATTTCCAGATGCACACGCTCAGCGGCGCCCTGTTCGAACAGGTGGAACTCACCAAGGGACTGCGGCCGGACAAGGGCGCTGACTCGCTCGGTGGGATTCTCGATTTCAAGACGCGCTCGCCCCTCAACATGTCCGAAAAGCGCCGCATCACCTATCGCGCGGCAGCCCGGTGGATGCCGGGATTTTTGGATCAGCCGGGGCCCCTGCGGGATGGCCACCGCATTCATCCGTTGATCAACTTCGGCTATCAGGAAGTCTTCGGCATCCTGGGCGGGGAACGGAACTTTGCCGTGGCGGCCAATCTGTTCTACAGCGAAAACGCGTCCAGCGCCTTCTTTACCACGCGTGACTTCCAGAACACCGCGGCGGAGCCGGCCTACGTCTGGGACTACCGCACGCAGGAACACATCAACAACCGCACCCAGAAGAGCGGCAACGTGAAGATGGAATACCGCTCGTCGCCGAACTCGAAGTTCTCGCTGAACTTTCAATTTGGGAATAACAACGAGCCGGCTCACAGTCGCTGGGAGACGCGCGCCTACTCCGCGCAGTCCGTCGGCACGACGGGCACCGCCGGCATTCTCCCGGGCTACACGGAGCGCGTCACTCAGGTCCGTGCCGCCTCCGGCTCCACCATCGACATGACCAACACCCAGAACAGTTTCCTGCAGCGCCTCCGCAATCTCAATTTTGGCGGAGAGCACAAATTCGACCGGGTTCAAATCGACTACAACGCCCTGTGGAGCACGGGCAAGGGCAACGCCCTCAATGGCAAGGGCGCGGTGCTCATCATGCGCCTCGCCAACGTGGGTTGGATTCTGGACCGCACGCAGTCGGACCTTCATCCCCGCTTTGTCCAAACGGAAGGGCCTGATTTCACCGACCCGGCGAACTACCGGCCGGCGCCCAACGGCCTGAGCCGGCGCCACAACGATCAGGATCACCGGGTGGCGGAGGTGCGCGGCAATGTTCGTCATCAACCGCTGTCGGCCCGGCAGCTATTCCTGAAGACCGGCTTTCAGGTGCGCGAGCAGCGGGTGGATAATTTCAACAAAGCGCGGCGCTGGAGTTATGTTGGGACGACGCCGTTACCAGCCGATCCGACGATTCGCCTCTACGACGCGGAGAAGACCGGCCGCATGATGCCCCAATGGGAATCCGCGGCCTTCATGAAGGAGGGCGTGCCCGCCGACCCGACGCTTTGGCGGGAAGACCTCTACTTTCGCGAACAGTCCAAATTCACCGGTTCCATCGCGGTGCGCGAGCGCGTCACGGCCGGGTATCTCATGGCCGAAGGTCGCCTGGGCAATGAGGGGCTGCTCAAGCGCACGGGATTTCTGGCGGGAGTCCGCGCCGAACAAACCGAGACGGAAAGCTACGGTTGGGTGCGATCGCCGGTGCCAAGCACCGCCGCTCAACAACTGGCCGATCCAATCGGATCCGCGCAACGGGACTACGCCGGCAATCGGCGCGACAAAAATGGGGAATACACGAAATCGTTTCCGAGCGTCCATCTGTCGCACGATGTTACCCGGAACTTGAAGGCGAGGGTGAGCTGGTCCACGGGTTTTGGCCGCCCGCCGCTCAGTCGCGTGACCCCGGCCGAAACCGTCGACACGACGAATCAGTCGGTGACGATCAGCAATCCCAGCCTGCTGCCCCAGACGTCCCGGAATTGGGATGTCACCCTGGACTATTACTTCGAGCCCGTGGGCAATTTCTCGGTCGGCTGGTTTCAGAAAAAAATCCGCGACTTCATCGTCGATGGCGTGGACCAGGGCACGATAGCCGCCGGGGCGAACAATGGTTTTAACGGCGAGTATGTTGGCTATTCCCTGCTCAGCGCAGCTAATGCCGGCAACGCGACGGTGGATGGGTGGGAGGCGAGCTATCAGCAGCAGTTCACCTTCCTTCCGGGGGTCCTCAAGGGCCTGGCGGTCTCCGGCAACTACACGTGGCTCGACACGCAGGGCAACTACGGCGGCACGACGTCGCGCGGCAGCGGCGCGGTGGCGAACTTCATTCCGCGCACCGGCAACGGCACGCTTTCCTGGCGCTACCGCGGTTTCGGCGCGCGGATCTCGTATAATTACACCAGTGCTTATCTCAGGACCTACAGCGCTGGCAATCCCCAGCGCGACATCTACCGCTCCGCGCGCGCCTACTTCACGAGCTACGGCGTCAGCTACCAACTGCGCCCGACGATCACGCTGACCTGCGACGTGGAGAACAACGCGCCGCAGCGCAGCTACCGCGGCATTCCCGACCGGATGCAACAGACCTTTCTCAATGGCTACAGCATCACCATGGGAGTCAGCGGCCGATTCTAGCCCGACCCCTGAAAATCGGGCTTCCTACCAGTAGCATCCGATGTGTGGCTGCGAGCGCGGGCGAGTGGACCGAACCACCACTCGCTTTCGCCCGCAGCCACCGTGACGAATCGCTCGAGTCAAAATCGTTTTCCATGCAAATGAAATTAACGCTCTCGTCCCTCGGTTGCGCCGTTGCAGCTTTCGTTTTCAACAGCACCGCCATGGCGGCGGAAATGTCCGTCGCGGTCACGCAGATCACGCACGGCCCGCAGCACCATTATTTTGGATACATCGGCCAGAGCCGCACGGTCCCGTGGAACGCCAACGGTCGTTACATTCTCGCGTTGCAAGTGCCGTTTCAGGACCGGCTCCCGGGCACGAATGATCCCGCGGACGTCTGCCTGCTCGATACGCAGGCGAACTATGCGATTCGCGTGGTCGACCGGACGCGTGCCTGGAATCCGCAGCAGGGCACGATGTTTTATTGGAACCCGGAACACCCCGAGACGCAGTTCTTTTTCAACGACCGCGATCAGAAAACCGGGAAGGTGTTCACGGTGCTCTTCGACATCTCGGCCGACGGTGGAAAAGGAAAACGCGTGCGCGAGTATCGCTTCGACGATTCGCCCGTGGCCAACGGCGGCGTCGCGCAGGGCGGCGGTTACTTCACGGCGATCAACTATGCGCGGATGGCGCGGCTGCGCCCCGTGACGGGTTACCCCGAGACGGCCGACTGGACCCAGGATGTAGCCGCACCGAAGGACGACGGCATCTTCCGCGTCGACGTGAAAACCGGGGAGCGGAAACTGATCGTGTCGTTCGCGCAGTTGAAGGAAGCGTTGCGCGACATCACCGAACGCATCGACGAACGGCACCTGTTCATCAATCACACCCTGCACAACCGAAACAACGATCTGATCTACTTCTACTGCCGCGCGGATTTCGAAAACATGCCCCAAGGCAAACGCGTGAACTCGCCTTTTTCCGTGCGGCCGGACGGCACCGGGTTGACGCGGCACGACACGTTTATCGGCGGGCATCCGGAGTGGGAGTGGGGGCCGCACATTATCGGGTCGCACGACAACCAGCAGGTCGTCTACGACACGGCGCAGAAAAAAGTCGTCGCGTCGCTCGGCGGCAAGGAGGTGTTTCCCAATCCGGAGGGCGATATCGCGCTGAGTCCGGATGGGAGCTGGTTCGTGAACAGCCACCGCGAAGGCGAGTATCACCACTACACTTTCCTGGAGATGAAAACACGCCGCGTGGTGAAGTCGCCGCGCGTGTTCCTTTCGAACTGGAATCGCGGCGCGCTGCGTCTCGATCCCGCGCCCTGCTGGAACCGCACGAGCGACGCCATCGTGGTGCCGGGCATCGCGCCGGACGGGACGCGCCAGATGTTTTTGCTGGAGTTGAAGGGAGCGTAGCTGGTTTCCGGGAAATCGCGCTCACGCCTCGCACGGATCCGCCGACCCCGCGTATCGACCGTCGCGTGACGCTCGCGGGCGTGCGGTCGGCGGCTGGAAGGAAACTGGATCTTCAGGGTGTCGGGCCCGGGTGGGGTTAGCCGAGATGCGGGGCCGATCCGAGGGGGTCAAGTCCGTGAATTGTGAATGCCATCCCAGCAGAGGCAGTGTCGGATTGAGATAAGCCAGATAGTGCAGCGGCACCTGGAATTGGGGTGATAGTGGGCTCGCATAGTCGCCAGAGGGGGCGTCGGTTTCGCTCATGTCTCGACGACTGCGTATCCAGTTCCCCGGCGCCCGGTATCACGTCATCAACTGGGGCAACCTTCAGCACGACATCTTTGCGACGGACGGTGCCTGCCAATCGTTTATCGGCGTCATGGGCGAAGCGTGTGAGAAGTTCGCCTGGCGCATGCACGCCTACACAGTCATGCGCAACCACTACCATCTGGGCCTTGAGACACCGGAGCCAAACCTGGTCGAGGGCATGCATTGGTTGCAATCGACTCGTTGCGGTCGCCAA
>JBBQUU010000159.1:0-5071 GCA_038212175.1 Opitutales bacterium
ACGCAGGACTCTCCCAAAGGTAGCGGCTCATGGAATTCTTTGTCCGGTGGAGGTCGTAAAAGTCGTAGGGGTGTTGTAGGCTCCAGCTGTCCAAAACGATCTCATAGCCGCCGCTGTTGATCGCATCGATATATACGCCCCATTCCTGAACCGAGAGTTCCACCGCGATGCCAAGGTGCATGCGCCACATCTCCTGCAACACCTCGCCGAGGATCCGGTTGTCGCCGCGGTTGGGTAGGAGCAGTTCAGTGGTGGGAAACCCCGTGCCGCCGGGGAATTCGGCCTCGGCCAGCAAGGCGCGGGCCGCATCGATGTTCTCCTCGAAATGGGGTGCCGGATCGTAGTCGTGAGCGCCTCCGGGCGCAAAGGTGCGCGCGGCACGGGGTTCTCCGGCCATCACCCGGATCAGCGGCTCGCGCTCGATGGCCAGCGCCAGGGCACGGCGCACGCGCGCGTCCGCAAAGGGAGGACGCAGGACATTGGGCAAAATGAAGCTGAGCCGCTGGCTTCGTTCGATCTGCAGCACGGGCGGTTGGATGCGGCGCCAATGTTCAACCCGCACAGCGGGGAGCGTGCTGGTGACGTGAAGCTGTCCGGTGCGGAACATCTTCTCCTCGGCGCCGGGGTCGTCGATCGGGTGAAAGACGATCGCTTGGAGACCTGCGCGCTCGCGGTCCCAATAGGTGGGCGACTTTTCGACCCGGATATAACGGTTGGGCCGCCATTCTTTGAGCACGAACGGACCATTGCCCACGAAGTGCTCAGGACGCGTCCACCGGTTCAGCCGGCTCTCGACTTCGCCGTGACGTTCCAGGGCGTGCAGGGGAACCGGCAGCCACCCCGAACCGGCGATCAGGTTGAGCAGCGAAGGCGTGGGCTGCTCCAGCCGGACTTCAAGGCGATGGGTATCCAACGCGCGAATACCCACGGAGGCGAAGTCGGCCAGCCTGCCCTCCAGGTAGTCGCGCGCGCCGGACACCCAGATGTAGTCGTTGCCGGCCTCCGCGCCGAGTTTCGGCGAGAGGGCGCGCCGCGCGGATTGGACGAAATCGTGGGCGGTGACCGGAACCCCGTCGGACCAGACCGCATTGTTTCGAAGGTGGAAGGTGTAGACGAGCAGGTCGGCCGAGATGTCCCACGATTCGGCGACGCCAAACGAGGGCTGTCCGGTGAGCGGATCGGCGACGAGCAGTCCCTCGAGCAAGGCCAATTGAATGGAGTGATCGGGTGCGCCCGTGGTCGTCTGCGGATCAAGGCCCTGCGGTTCGACGCCGTTCCCCACGTGGAGGGTCTGGGTGCGCAAGCCGGCGTCCACCGCGGGCTCGGGCCGTCTGCAACCACTTGCCAGAACGACGCCCAGCGTAAACGTGACGAGCAGTGCGACCCTTCCGGATGGCGAGACTGCGGTGAACGGCGACGCTGGCACGTCAGCGTGAGGCGCATGCCACCGGGGAGGGGAAATCATAGGGAGGGAGGCGGCTCATCGACTGCGTGCCGCTTTGCAGGCGCCCGGGTGCTGGAGAAACGGTGAGGGCTGGGTCGGCCTGGGGGCGGAGAGCGACCTTCGGTTGGTGGCACATTTGCCTGGCATTGGCAACGAGCAGAATTCGAGCCCGTCGCTTCCAGAAGGACGGATCCCTCCGCCAATCTGTTTGTCCAACCGGTATGGCCTCCATGACCCCCTTGATGCCCTTCCTGCGTTGTGTGAGCCGATGTGCGTTCCTGGGCCTGATTTGCCTCGTCCCAGCCGGGGTGAAAAGCGCCCCGGCGGAAACGCCAGCGACCCAGGCTGAGCCCGCGCCTGTTCCCGCACAGGCCCCTTTATCGTCCGCGGTGGTGGAGGGATTGAAAGTAGTCGATGAAGCGCTGGCCGACTTTCAGCGACGGATGGAGGAGGAGGCGTCGCCCGTCACCAAGGCGGCGATGAAAACGCGCCTGGTTGTCCTGACCCAGCGGCGGGCTGACCTTGAAAAGAACTTTAGTCCTGAGCGCAATGCCGCGCTGATGAAAGATCTGCAGCGCGAAGTGAAAGTGACGGCGAAAGCGGCGGCGACGAAAGACTCGGGTGAAGGCCGCACGCGTCGCACCGTCACGATTGACGATGCTCCGAAGTCCGCCGTCGAGACGTATCAAGCCGAAGCGCTCGAAGCGAAGCGGCGCGACGAACAAGTGCAGGCTCAGCGAATGGCGGAAGAGACCTCCCGGCGGCGCATGGAAGTGGCGCGCATCAATACGGATTTGTCGCGCCTTGCCGCCCAGATCGATTCGGCGACGGTGGGCAACGCCACCCGACGAGCGGAGATGAATCAGCGACTGCGCGAGCTTGAACAGGAGAGGGCGCGGTTGGAATTCGCGCCCCATCCCTCGCGCTTCGATCATCTGCGGCTCGAGGTTCAACGCGAACTGGAGCGCACGCGGCAGCCGTAGCGGAACGCCCGGCCCGCCGTCGCCATCGCCCCCTTTACACGACGGCCCGACCCGTTGAAGGCGATTACGGATTCAGCGCGCGCACGGTGACACGCGTGAGGCGCCGCGGGGGCAGTTCGACGGAGACTTCGGTCCTTGGGCTGGAGACGTGAAAACGGGTGCGCACGGCCGGAACATCGGTTGCGCCGGCGGCTGGTTCGACGGTCAGTTCGTACTCGCCCGTCCGGAGCAGCATGAGTTCGGCCGTGAGCGGGCGCGGAGTGGCGCCGAAGTGAAAAAGTTCCGCAACGAACGTCGTTGCCCCGGAAGCGGTGACCAGCGCGGCGATCTCTCGTGGCGGCGTGCGCCAGCGAACGGCATTGAGCGGAAAGATCAGCGGGTTGCCAGGGTCGCCGGTGGCTGAGGAGTACAATGTCTGGGGCGCGGGCCGTGGGGGCGCAGCCGCAGGAAAAAAAAGTAGTTGCTTGTGAAGTTCAGCACCCGGTCGGTCCAGCGCATCTCGCTCGTGTAGCCCTCCCAGTTCGAGCGAAAGGCCTCGGCATTCTCGCGGAGGCTCTGGACGAGCGCGCGCGTGTCACCGGTGAGTCGATACTGCACGTAACCCCAGCACTGTCAGACAGCAAAGCATCGTAGCGGGTGTCGCCGGTGAGGAACCGGTATTTGGCGATGGTATCGGCGAGGAACCTCTCGACTGCCGGGCGGCCCAGGCAAGGGAACCGGGCTCGGGGTCATTGGTTTCGTTGCGAGGGTCGAGCGCGATGGTGGCCATCGAGTGGAGCGGAGCGAGGTAGCGCCCGTCGCGCGTCATGTGCCACGCGAGGAGGAGCGTCGACGTCATCAGCCGCGTGGCGCCGGGCCAGTTGTAGAGGGCGTCGTTGTGATCCAACGGAAACGGACGCCACCACGGCGCGTCGGCGGTTCCGATCGCCCCCGCCGGCCAGGTGAGGGTGCCGGGCAGGATGCCGGCGGGCTTGCCGTTTTCGGAGCGAGCGGTGGCGTCGACCCAGACATTGAGCCATTCACCCAACAAGGCGGTGAGTTCGGGGTCCGCCGTGCGCTGCCAGTAGAGCAGGGTGGGCTGGATGATCGACGGGTGGTAGACGGTTTCGAACGCACGGCGCGGGGATTCGTCGATCTGATCGACGCTGAAGTAGATCGACTTGAATTGAAGGAAGCCCCGCTGGTTGCGACCAGTCCAGCGGTCTCGCATCAACGACGTAAGCCGGAGTGCCCGTTGCTGCCACAACGGGTCCTCGGGCTGCAGGTGCATCATCGGCAGGATTGTATCGGTGGTGTCTTCGTTGGAGTGTGCGACATCAGTCAACCGTGACGTGAAGCCGGCGGTGAGATGAGGACGCGCGAAGATGCCGTTCGCAATGCGGACCTGGGCGGCCGCGATCACCGGGTCTTCAAAGGCGATGAGCACGGGCACCCACCAGCGCCACATTTCCACGTCGTCGCCCCAGCCTCCGCCAAACTGGCCGTCGGGCAATTGGCGCTCGGTGATCCACCAATGTACGACGTCCACCAGCTTCTCGAGTCCCTCGCGCTGGAGATTGGCCCACTCCGGCGCGGCCGGATCAGGCGCGTGGGCCGCCGGTCAGGGAATCGGTTCGCCCAGGTACATGCGAATGACCTGATTCTCCGGAAAAGCGCGGCTCGCCTGTTCCAAGAAGCGGCGGGCCTCGTCGTAGTAGCGCGTGCGGGTCTCGTCCACCCGTAGCAACGGTCCGCTTTGAATGGGACGCCACAGCAGCATGCGTCCGCGATACAGGGCCCACAGGGGATGCAGCGGTGAGGTGATGGACGGTTCGGCAGGGACGATCGGCGCGTTTGAGTCCGCGGGCTGCACCTGGCCGCTGATAAACCAGCACAGGTAACCATTCTCCGCCGCGCGGGAGTCGTCGGTGCGGGTCAGCGAGCGACCGTCGGCCCACTGGGCGACCACCGGAAGCATTTGGTCGAGTTCGGCGCGCCGGGACAGGGACTGCAGGATCTGGAGCCGTTCGCTTTCGTGCGGTGTATTGCCGGCGGCGCTGATCGCTTCGCGAACGGAGGACGACTCTGCGGCGGCGAGTGAGCTCGCGGCGCCAAGAACCAGGCCGCAGAGCATCCGAACGACGATGGCCTTCACGAGAGGGATGATGCCGCGAGACGGGGTCGGCGGCAATCTCCAAACCCCGGTCGGTCAGTTCACGGGCGTGCCGAAGATCTCCTTGAAGAACACCTGCATGTGCGTCCACGAACGCCGGTCGGCGGCGGCATGGTACGCGATCGGAATCCCTGCCGAGCGTGCAATGTCGTCGGCCTTGGGATTCGTGAACGCGTGAACGGCACCGGCGTAACTGATGAACTGATAGTCGAATTTTCCCTCGTCCATCGACTTCGTGAACGCGTCGATCTCCGCGGGCGAGATGAAGGTATCGGCTGCGCCATGACAGATGAGGAATTTGGCCTGGTTGCGATCGGCGGCATCCTTTGAGGCGGGAATCAGGCTGCCGTGAAAACTGACGATGCCGGCCAGCGGAGCCCCGCTGTAGGCGAGGGACTGAGCGATGGCGCCACCGAAGCAGTAGCCGATGGCGGCGGTCTTTCCGTTCTCAACCATCCCGGTGGCGAGCAATTGATCGAGGCCGGCCTGCGC
>JBBQUU010000160.1:0-5065 GCA_038212175.1 Opitutales bacterium
GTCGCCGGTCTCGATGGCCAGCTCGGCGGCGGTTGGACCTGGGACGGCTCCGTCACCTGGAACCGCCAGACCGCGCACCTCGACCACCAGAACTTCCCGGGCCAGGACAAGGTCAACGCCGCCCTCGCCGACACCAATCGCACGACGGCTCTGAACCTTTTCGCCAACGGCACCACAATCCGCAACAACCCGGCGACGCTCGCTGGGCTTGAGGGCGGCGTCACGCGCGATGCGAAGACCGAATTGCTCGTCTTCGATGCGCGCACCTCGGGCCCCATCTTCGACCTTCCAGCCGGTCCCATCGCGGTCGCGGTCGGTGCCCAATGGCGCGAAGAACGCTTCCGCGATGTGCGCACCCAGGTCCAGCTGCTTAATCAGGGCAGGCCGGTCGCCCCCGCCCGCGGTAGCCGGCGCGTGAGCGCCGGTTACGTCGAAGCCTCGATCCCGCTCACCGCGCCGGCGCAGAAAATCCCCGGGTTGCACGCGCTCGAAATCAATGCGGCCGGTCGTGTCGAGTCCTTCTCCGATGATGGCGTGAGCGACACGGTGGTCCCGCGCGTCGGCCTCCGCTGGCAGCCGATTCCCGATCAGCTCACCTTGCGCGGCTCATGGGGCCGGGGCTTCCGTGCTCCCGCTCTCGCCGAGCTCTATCTGCCGCAATCGGTCGCGATCAGCTTCAACATTCCCGACCCACTCCGCTTCAATCGCCCGGGCTCCAACCTCAACGACAGCGGATCCGGCCAGCGTCAGGTTCGCTCGGGCGGCAACTTGCTGCTCGCGCCGGAAAAATCCGAGTCGACCAACTTCGGCGTCATGTTCGCTCCGAATTTCCTCAAGGGCTTCTCGCTCAGCGTTGATCTCTACGCCGTGGAAGTGACCAACCGGATCGGGACTCCGGCTACACCCGCGATCATCCTCGCGAACCCGAGCCTGTTCCCCGACGCCATCGTGCGCGCTACGCCGACGGCGAGTGACATTGCCAATAATCTCCCCGGCGAACTCCAGGAAATTCGCAGCGTGCTCGGTAACTACGGCAGCACGAAGGCCCGGGGCCTCGACTTCGCCGCCGAGTACCGGTTCACCACCGCACGCTTTGGCCGTTTCACGACCCGCGCAGTCGCCACGCTGATCAATTCGCAGACCCTCCGCACCCGCCCCGACCTGCCCGTGGTTGAAACCGTCGGCCTCTACGAAATCCCGCGTTGGCGCGGCGATGCCTCGATCATTTGGACGCGCGAAAAAGCGTCCGCCAGCGTGGGCGTTAATTACATCGGCGGCTTCCAGGACACGTCGCCCAACACCCGCTTTGTGAAGCAACAACTGACGACCGACCTCCAAGTGGGTTACGCGCTCCCGTGGGACCTCCGTGCCACGGTCGGCGTGAACAATGTCTTCGACCGGCTGCCCCCGGCGACGTCATTCTCCACTGGATACGCCGAACGCGTGAATAACTTCCTCCCCCGCTGGGCCTATGTCTCGCTGACCAAGCGCTTCTAAACAACACCCCGCCGCGCGAGCGAGCGGCTCCGCAGGGGTGAAACACAAAGGGCGGGTCAATCATGATCCGCCCTTTTTCATGTCCCGTGGCCGCGGCTGACGGCAGTTGAATTGCTACAACAACGACACGCCCTTCGGCACCCGCACCACGGTTGTCCCTGCGATCTTGTCGTGCCATGACTGACGTTCCTCATCAATGGCCACCCAGAGGAAACCAAGCCCGGCCACAATGAGAGAGAGGAAACAGCTGAGTGCCCGCACGACCGCCGTCGGCCAGTCCATCTCGCGTCCGTCCATGCGCACGACTTTCAACCCGAAAATGATGCCGCCAATCGTGGTGCCTTTCAGCTTCCACATCACCGCGCCGTAGATCGCGAGCAGCGGCAGAATGACCGGCGGGCCGGAATCAAACTGGATGAACCGCGGGAGCAGCCCGGACGAGAAACCGACGACCACGCCGACCATGATCAAGTCGATGAACAGCGCGCCGAGCCGAATCGCCAGCCCCGCTCGCGGCAGCGTCGCCGCCGAGGGCATGATCGGCGGTGGTAACGTCGAGACGGGTGGAGGGACGGACGGACCGGCCGCAACCGCCGGGCCCGACGGCCCCGATGGTCCCGATGGTCCAGGCATTTCACCCGGCACGGCGAAACTCGCCACGCTCGCGGCGCCCGGCGCCATCCCTGGATAAACGGCGCGCGGTTCACCAGCTGGCGCCGATGGCGGGCGCGACTCCAAGCCCGACGCTGACTCAGGCGCCACTGCGGCCATCGCGGACACAGGGGCAGAGGCGGTTGTGCCGGGTTCAGGGGTCATTGAGGGCGGCATCGGCTCGGAGGGAATGCCCGCCGCGACCGCCGGCGGCTGGTCGCGCTGGAAGCCTAGCGCAATCGTGTAGACGACGACACCGACCCCCAGCCAGCTCAGCACCTTGTAGAGCATGATGCCAAAAACCGGCACCGTATAGAGGAACAGCACAATCACGCCGCCGATCGCCACGGCCACCACGGCATGACCAAACCCACCCGCCCCGAACAACCGGATCACGCGACGGCCAATCCACGCCAGCATCACGGCCTTGCCGAAAAGCTTCACGAAAAACAATCCCACTGCGAGGAACGGAACGAGGAAGACCCCGACCAGCGTCACGGTCAGCAACACGAACGCCACTGGCGTTAAGACCACCGTCAGGATTGACGAAAGAATCGAGTAACCCGGGCGCGTCTCCAAGGTTGTAGCACATTTCTCAATACCGCGCGGGAAGATCAGGGCGAGCAGGAGATAAAGCCCGAGGAACGACAACGCGACAATCCACGCCCAACCCATGTGTTCGCCGTACGCGAGTGGACGGCCGGTCATCAGGGCGCGTTTGAACCAGGTCGTCAGCCACTCGAAATCACCCAACGCCGCCAGCGCCGGGACATTCACCTGGTCACCACGCAAGACCGCGCCCGGATCCTTCGTCAGGCGTCCGCCCACGACAACCACGTCACCATCAATGATCGCGTTGGGGCCCAAGTCCATATTACCGAGCACCGCCACGGCTTCGCCTCGCACATGGCTGTTGATGCGCGTACCACCAAGTACACTCACCGCCTCGCCGCCGACCGGCCCATCCACGTCCAGTTGCCCAAGGATGGCGATCGCCGCTCCACCGACCCGGGCATCGGGCCCGATCCGCGTATCGCCCAGAATGGATACAACGTCCCGGGAGACTTCCCCGTCGACACTGGACGAACCCAAAATCGAAACGATCTCCCGCGTCCGGGCGCCCGCCGGCACCGTGTGATCGCCGAAAGGAACGTCGCCACTGTCCCGGCGTGACGGCGCCGGCGGCCGGGGCCGAGGCCGCGGAGGCTGCTCGGGCTCATCGAGACGTCGGAGCGGGGGCGACTCAGCGGCCTCGTCACGATCATCCGCAACGGGAGGAGGCGGCGTGGCGGGAACGGGATCCTGCGCAAAGGCGGATAGCTGCAATCCGCACAGAAGCGTCAGAAGCGCGGGAGAAAAAAAGAAGCGGGAAGACGTTTTCATTGCTATCCGTAGCAGACGATTTGCGTCCCTCAGCGGTGGGCGTGATACGCCTTGAAGGCGACGGCACCGAGGCCGAAGAGCGTCACGTAGAGAGCGGCAAAAAAGGCGAGAGCCCCGTAGAGCCAGAGTGGAGGAAGGGAGCGCAACACCACTTCGACGGATCCGCCGATGGCGTTCAACACCGCGGCGGTGGCATCGACCCACGCGAAACGTTCCGCGATCGTACTGCGGAAATTGGCGGTTTCGAAGCCCGACATCGCCCAGACGGAGGCGACGAAGGCGAGTCGCACGATACCGATCGAGGCGATGACAAACAAAGCGCGGGCCGCGAGCGGCCAGTGCGCAAAACTCTTCCTCCACCACGGGAGCGCGACCTTGCGCTCAATGGCGGCGAGCACCCGTTCCTCGAGGCTGGCCGGCGCGCGCCGGGCAGGGAGCTGCCGGAGGGTCTCGTGAATGGCGCGCTCCAGTTTATCCTGCGGATCGTGAGAGGGGTTCATGGGGCGTTCAGAGGGTGAATTGTTCGTGGGCGGTACCGCTCCGGGCGAGGACCTTGGCGAGCGCCGCCCGAGCCCGGAGGATATCGGTTTTCACCTTTGCCAGGGACACGCCGAGCTTTTTCGCGATGCCGTCGTAAGGCATATCCTCAAAATGATAGAGCACCAGCGGCACGCGCTGATTGGCCGGCAACTGAGCAAGCGCCCGCTCGACGAAGGCACGGCGTTCATCCGCGTCGACGCCGCTGAAGAACGTGTCGGGTGCGGCGAACTCGACCACGGGCGCATCGCTGGCATCACCCGCATCGGTATCGCGCCTGAACTCGGAGAAAAACCGCCAGCGCTTCCGGTAACGCGAGAGGTGGTTCAGCGACAGATTGGTCGCGACCGTCTTCAGCCAGCCACCCGCGGTCGGGCTCGTGCTCAAGTGGTCGTAGTTTTCGTACGCCTTCAAAAACACCTCCTGCGAAATATCCTCCGCCTGCGCGTCGTTGCCGGTCAGACGCGCCGCCGTGGAAAATACCATGTTTTGGTAGTTACGCATAAATGTGGTAAAGTCAGGCGCCGGGCGGGCTACGCCGGGTTCGGAGGTATGCACTGGGATAGCATCGTTTCCTCTCAAAACCCCGCTGCCCCGCGAAAAGTTGCAGGAATCTTCGTCCGGCGCGGCTAAATCAGGCCCGCGCGCTGATTCCTGCGGCAGCGGCCTTCGGGGGGTCCCTTCCGCCGGTTTCCGCCCCGCCTCCTGCCAGCGGAGATACTCCTGGCGCGCGGCAGACTTCGCCGTTTCAAACGCTTGGTCCGTGAACCCTGCCCTCACCCAAGTCGACCGGAGACCGGATGCATCGACCACCTCACCTGGAAACGGATAACCTTCGGCCACCGCCATTCCCCGCGCAAGCGCCACGAGGCAGGCCAGGCGGTCACGCTGTGCCTCGGCCGACGCCATCTGTTGATGCTGCACCGCTGCCACCAAATCCGGCGGGAAACGCCCGGCGCTCAGGACCCGAGCCCCCACTTCGCAGGCCGCCACACCA
>JBBQUU010000161.1:0-4968 GCA_038212175.1 Opitutales bacterium
CGCCTGGTGCTGGCCCATGACGTGACAACACGGTTACAGACCGAGCATGAGGCCGCCCGGGCCAACCGCGCCTTGCACATGCTCAGCCGCAGCAACGAGGCGCTGATCCGGGCTGGGAGCGAGCCCGAACTGCTCCATGCCATCTGCCAGATCGCGGTGGAGGTCGGTGGCATCCGCATGGCTTGGGTGGGATTTACCCAAGAGGATGCCACCAAGTCCATCGCCATCCAGGCCCACGCCGGCGTGGAGGATGGTTACCTCAGTTCCGCCGAGCTGAGCTGGGCGGAAGACCGGCCGGCCGGCCGGGGCCCCGCCGGCCGGGCCGTGCGGAGTGGCGAAGCCGTTGTCATCTCTGATCTCGCACAGTTGGAATCATTCCGGCCCTGGCTAACGCTCGCCCAAGCCCGCGGCTATTGCGGCGTGATCTGCCTGCCGTTGAAGCAGCAGGGCCGCACCTTCGGCTTGTTCGCGCTCTATCTGCCCGAGGTGCGATCGGTGCCACCTGACGAACTCAGGCTGCTGCAGGAAATGGCGGACAATCTGGCCTTCGGCCTCGGCAATCTGCGGGTGCGCGAGGAGCGCCGTCTGGCGCAAAAGGAGATCGAGCAGCAGGCCGCGCTGATCGACAATGCGACGGATGCCATCTTCGTCCGCGACATGCAACACCTCATCACTTTCTGGAGCAAAGGCGCGGAACGCCTCTACGGCAGGACCGCGGCCGAGGCCGTGGGGCAGCCGCTGGAAAGCCTGCTCCGCATTGACCGGGCCGCTTTCGCCGAGGCGGAACGGGCGATGCAGGCCCGGGGAGAATGGAGCGGCGAGATCCAAAAGACCGCCAAGGACCAGACCGTGCTAACGGTGGACGGCCGCTGGAATATGCTGCGCGACGACGAGGGCCGCCCCCGGGCGATCCTTGCCATCGATACGGACGTCACGGAACGGAAGAAACTGGAGGCCCAGTTCCTGCGCGCCCAACGCATGGAGAGCATCGGCACCCTCGCCGGCGGCATCGCCCACGACCTCAACAACCTCCTTTCTCCAATCGTGATGGGCGTCGGCCTGATCCGGCAATTTACTCCGGACGAAAACGTCCTCACCGTGATCAAGAACATCGAGCGCAGCGCCCAGCGCGCCACCGACCTCGTGCGGCAGGTTCTTTCGTTCGCCCGTGGGGTCGAGGGCGCGCGCGTGACCATCCAGCTCGAACATCTTGTCAGGGCAATCGAGTCCATCGCAACCAACACCTTCCCCAAGAACATCACTTTCGAACGAGATATCCCGAAGGACCTCCGGCTGATCCTGGGCGACCCGACCCAGCTCAACCAGGTGATCCTCAACCTCTGCGTGAACGCCCGCGACGCCATGCCCGACGGCGGCCGCCTGGGCGTCTCCGCCCGGAATGTCGAGCTCGACGAGCAATACGCCGTCATGAACCGCGGGGTGGCCGCGGGGAGTTATGTGGCCCTGGAGGTCACCGACAACGGCTGCGGCATGCCGAAGGAGGTCGTTGACCGCATCTTCGAGCCTTTCTTCACGACGAAGGAACTCGGCAAGGGCACCGGCCTCGGCCTTTCCACGGTGCTCGGCATCGTGCGCAGCCACGGCGGCTTCGTGAATGTTTACAGCGAAATTGGCAGGGGTAGCGCTTTCAAGGTCTACCTGCCCGTGCCGCACGACCAGCAGGCGGCCACGCCGGATACCCTGGAAGTGGAGACCCTGCCGCGCGGCCAGGGTGAGCTCATCCTGCTCGTCGACGACGAGGCCTCCATTCTCAGCATCACCCGGCGGACGCTGGAAACCTTCGGTTACCGGGTCATCACCGCCGAGGACGGCGCCCAGGCGATCGGCCTCTACGTCCAGTCGCGCGCCGAAATCGCCGTCGTCATCACCGACATGATGATGCCGGTCATGGACGGTCCGGCGCTCATCGCCGCCATCCGGCGGGTTAATCCAGCGGCGCGTATCATCGCAGCCAGCGGTCTCAACGCCAATGCCAACGTCGCCCGCGTCGCGAACACCGGGATGAATCACTTCCTGGCCAAACCCTACACCGCCGACGCCATGCTGTCGCTGCTGCACAAGGTCCTGACCGAGAGATCCAGCCGGTCGCCCTTTGCCTCCCCTTAACCGCGGCCCACTCGCCCCAAGACGTAGAACGTCATCGCCCGAACTGGGGACACCAACGTACTTCTATAAATCCCAAAACTTGTATTTCCGTCGGGCGTCGCTTTGGTTCTCTCCGTCGCGGCCTTTCCCCCTCGTTTGTTAGCCCTGACGCTTCCCCCTTTCCCACTTTGGTGTCATGATTGCTCCTTTTCCGTACGTCGCGCTGTCTGCCGGCTTGTTCCTGGCCGCGGGGGTCGTGCGTGCGGCGGACGGGGCTGACATTGAATTCTTCGAGCGGAAGATCCGGCCCATTCTGATCGAGCGGTGTTACGAGTGTCACTCGGAGGAAAAGAAGGTCAAAGCCGGCCTTCGGCTCGATGTCACCGAAGGGTGGTTGGAGGGCGGCGATTCCGGCCCCGCAGTCGTGCCGGGTAACGCGGAACACAGCGCGTTGATCAAGGCGGTGCGGTATTCCGGTCTGGAGTTTGAGGCGATGCCTCCGAAGTCCGCGCTTCCGCCCGCCGAGTTGGCCTTGCTGGAAGAATGGGTGCAGCGGGGCGCCCCGGGGCCGGCGGCATCATCGACCGCCGCCCGCCCCAAGCAGACGGGTCTCTCAGTCGAGGAGGGGAAACAATTCTGGGCGTTCGTGCCGCCGACAAATCCCGCGGTGCCGCCGGTGTCACCGCGCTCCCAAGGGTGGCCGCGGACGAGTCTTGATCATTTCATCGCGGCGAAGTGGGACGAGAAGGGCCTGCAGCCCGGCCCGGATGCAGAGCGGGCGGCGCTGTTTCGCCGGGCGTCGTTTGACCTTACGGGTTTGCCGCCGACCCCGGAGGCCCTCGACGTCTTTGTCAGCGACAACCGGCCCGATGCCTTCGCGCGGGCGGTGGATGCGCTGCTGGCGTCGCCGCATTTCGGGGAACGCTGGGGCCGACACTGGCTGGATGTCGCGCGCTTTGCGGAATCCAGCGGAGGAGGGCGCACGTTGATGTTTAAAGACGCCTGGCGTTATCGTGACTATGTAATCGACGCGTTCAACCGCGATGCGCCGTTCGATCAGTTTATCCGGGAGCAGCTCGCGGGCGATCTGTTGTCGGCGGCGACCCCGGAGGATCGGCGGCGGCAGTTGGTCGCGACGGCGTTTCTGGCCCTGGGCCCGACCAATTATGAAGAGCAGGCCAAGGACGCGCTCCGGATGGATATCATCGATGAACAGATCGATACCCTCGGAAAGGCGTTCCTCGGAATGACAATAAGTTGTGCGCGTTGCCACGATCACAAATTCGATCCGATCCCCACCCGCGATTACTATGCCATCGCCGGGATTCTCCATAGCACGCACACCTTGCATAATTACACCGACAATGTTGCCCGCTGGGTCGACCAACCGCTGCCGATGGATGCGGCAACCGAGCAGGAGGTCGTCGCGCATGAAGCCCGGGTCGCTTCGCTCGAGGCCGGCATCAAAAAACTACGCCCTGCCGCCGTCCGCGCACCGGCCGTCGGTAAGGCGATCGCGCCCGAGTCGCTGCCGGGGATCGTGGTGGACGATACTCAAGCCCGCGTGGTGGGAGCATGGAAGTCGTCGCAGTTTTCCGCGGGCTATGTCGGCAAGGGCTATTTGAGCGATGTGAACGAAGAAAAGGGGCAGAAAACGATCACGTTCACGCCGCCGATCCCGCGCTCGGGACGTTACGAAGTGCGGTTCGCCTATACGGCGGAAAGCAACCGGGCGAGCAACGTGCCGGTGACGATTCTGCATGCGGACGGAGAAAACGGCGTCGTCGTCAACGAACGCGTGCCGCCTCCGTTGGAGGGACGTTTCATGAGCCTCGGCGTGTATCGGTTTGAACAGGACGGCCAGGGCTACGTGCTCGTTTCGAATCAGGGCACCGATGGATTTGTCGTGGTGGATGCGCTCCAGTTTATCGCGGTGGATGGCGGACTCGAAGGAGTCGGCCCGACCACGGTCGCGAGCACCGACGCCGACAGCGAGAGTCAGACGAAACTCGCCGAGCTGCGCGGGCTTGAAGCCGAGCTGAAGAAGCTCGTCGCCGCTGGGCCAAAACGAGCAGTGGCGATGGGTGTGCGTGAAGCGGAGGGCGAGATTGGCGATACGGAGATTCGGATCCGCGGCAATGCCCGGAGTCCCGGCGCTCGGGTGCCGCGCGGTGTTCTACAGGTGGCAACGCACGGTGCGCCGCCGCGTTTCTCGCCAGGTGAAAGCGGACGACGTGAACTGGCGGATTGGATCGCGAGTGAGACGAATCCACTCACCGCCCGAGTGATCGCCAATCGGGTCTGGGCCTGGCTGATGGGCGCGGGCCTGGTACGCTCGGTGGATAATCTGGGAACGACGGGAGAGTTACCGTCGCATCCGGAGTTGCTCGACCATCTGGCGCAACAGTTCGTCGCCGACGGCTGGTCGATCAAGCGCCTCGTGCGCACGATCATGTTGTCGCGCACGTATCAACTCGCGGCCAGCGCCACCGCGGACGCCGCCCGACTTGATCCCGACAATCGCCTCTTCTCCCATGCCAACCGGCGCCGGCTGTCGGCCGAGGAAATCCGCGACGCCATCCTCTGGACCAGCGGGCAGCTCGACCTGACCGTGGGTGGCCCGAATATCGTCGGCGCGGGAGGAAAGCCTCCGACCAGTGAATACGGCTATGTCTATAGCGATAAACGCCGCAGTGTCTATACTCCGGCGTTTCGCAACCAGCGGCTGGAGCTGTTTGAGGTGTTTGATTTCGCGGACGCCAATGCGTCCACGGGACTGCGGCCGGTGACGACGGTGGCTCCGCAGGCGTTATATTTAATGAATCACCCCTTCGTGATTGAGCAGGCGAGGCTCGCGGCGGA
>JBBQUU010000162.1:0-4896 GCA_038212175.1 Opitutales bacterium
CATCAGGCCGAAATCAACGAGGTGAATAGACTAGCGGCAGAAGCTTGGAAGACCCTGCTGCCTCTCATAGCAGAGGCCAAAGAACGCATTCCTGAAGTATTCGACGAGCCGATCAAGGGCGGCTGGATAAGGAGCCCTGAAGAGTGAGCTCGTATCGGTGCCGCTGCGACCCTCCGCTCGCTCCAAATTAAGCTACAGTGGCAGTGCAACCTTGATGAACATCCCGATGGCATTTTTCGGGATCACCAACTTCGTCAGCCGGAAATTCCGGTAGGATGACCAGTCATTTCCAAAAGGACGATTTTGAAGCCAATTGTGTCCGGCACTCATAGACTTAATGAAAACTTGCCTGAAAGACCGTCGCGGTCAATGAGACATGGGCATCTAGTGGTGGGTGCAACTCAAACGCTTTCGGTTCACGCGAGAAATTCCAGAGGCGGAACAGGCACCATTCCGACCGGCGCTCTTCGGCGACCGCCAGTTCGTTACGGGAGATGTAAAAAGGTGTGCGCTCCCAGCCGTTTGTCGTTTTCACCTCGATCAAACGCTCATGTCCTTCTACCGTGAAGCTGGCAATGTCATACCCCGCCCCATCACCATCCTCTTCTGAAACCCAACGCACCTTGCGCGCTAGGTCATCTCGACCGGCCACTTTCAACGCGGATTTCTCGTGTGCAACAACGCGCTCTTCTCCCGCCCTGCCAATGGCCCGGTTGCGTTCGTCTCGACCCGCCACGTCGAATTTTCGGGCGACATGCAGCATCTGCTCCAGTTCTTGCGGCGGCGGCTGGTTCGACAACGTCGGTGAAGGTCCAATCCAGATCTGCGCAGCCTCGCGCAAACCATTTGCTGGTCGCGAGCCCGGCATCCGCCCAAGCCAGGCCGGGTTCCATGCCAACCAACGTGCCACAACATCGACCAAGGTCATCTGGAAATTGAACGCCGGCTGGTAGCCGGGGATCCAATCTTCACCGAGCCCCTTCAGCACCGCGCTGATGTTCTGATGCTTGAACTCGATCGAGCCTTCCGTACGGCTCCGCAAAAGGGGCATCAAATTGCGCCGGTGCTGAGCCTTGTTGTAGGGACGGCCCGCCATGTCCTCGGCCAGCATCGCGAAGTAATCCGCGACGATCAGGTCGTTTTCTTCATCGGTCCAGGGCCCATTCGACGTGCCGCCAGGCTATGAGCGGAAAGTCTGTTTGTCATCAAAGACTTCTCGCGACCGTTCGCACTGTTTCGAAAAACTACGCCGCCTTCAGGTGTCTCTGACCGTTTCGATAGCGGTCGAACCTGCCTCAACTGCGGCGCAGTGAATTTTAGGCAACCTTCTGAAAGTAAAAGCATTTTTTAATGCGTCTCGTTTTGGGTGAAGGGCGGGTGAAAGGAGACGCGGGGCGTTCGGAGACCACTTTTGGGCCAACGGCCAGTCTCCGAAAGTCGGATGGCATCGTTAAACCCCTTTGAACCAAAAAGAAAAAAGGCCCGCACTAGGGCCTGGTCTTGGGTTCGCGAATGGTTTGTGGCGGAGGGGATGGGCCTGATATCCAACCTTCTCCACCTAACCACAGAAACGATTGAAATTTATAACGTCGCGATGCCGTCAGGAGCGCCAACATCGCGGAAGCGCGTCAGGCAAATGATTGGTTCCGAAGTTAGGCTCTCAGAAGAGATAGCCGAGCAGGTCGATCTCACCCAGTGGGAAGGGCTTGTCAGACAGCGCCTTGGCCATGAACGTCCCTAAAAAATCGCGGCGCTGCATGCTGTGGCTCGCGCGTTCGTCGATCGCGAGCCACGTCACCATCGCTGGCTCAACGACGCTATAGCCGTTGCGCAAATAGAGATCGGCGCGGTCGGCGAACAGGATGAAGTGTTCCGTCTGCCCACGCCGCGCGAGGTCTTCCGCAAATGCCAGCAGCATGCTGCCCCGGCCGACGCGGCAATGATCAGGATGGACACAGAGATCGACGATGCCGGTGACTCGAGTGACCGTCTCGCCTACCCGGATGACGCGATGGTCGAGACCCGCATGTCCAATGAGCCCCCTCTTTCTCCGCAATAGCAGGCGTGAATGGGGAACTTGTTTGTAGTAGCTGCGCCCTTCGAACGTGTTGGGTAAGCATTGATCAAGCAGATCCGCAATCTGTTTCTCTACAGAGCTTCTTAGGCCGATTTCAAGTACCCGCTCGATCGTATCGCTATTCGCGGTCATAGGCTTAGGTTCCCAGTAACTCGATCACCGCGAGCGCGGCTTCTGTCGTAGCCGGGCTCCCTCCTCCACCTTCGACAACGGAACAGCTGTGAATCCTCGCCTCACCCATTAACTTCGCGAGCGTATGAAGCAACGCTTCGAGCGTCCAGCCTTCGCCAATTGGGCTGGACACTGCCGGTGCCCAGCGTGCGTCGAGTACGTCGAGATCGACGGCGAGATGGGTGTAGGCGTCATCGCTCCAATCGGCGGGCCGCCAGGCCTCGTCGGTCGCAGTGGAGTGAATCGGAAGACCGTCATCTAGTGCCGCCCGAAGAGGCTCATCGCCGTCCCGCCGCCCGATGAGGACAGCGCGGTCGACGCACCCGCGCTGAAGCAAATCCGCCAGAAAATTGGCGTGGTTGATATGGTCTGGCGGACGATCCGATCGATATCCATAAAGATCGTGGTGTGCATCGACGTGGATATATTGCACGGCTCTGCTCGGTAACGCGGATTTGACGGTGCGTAGTAGTGACCAGGTTGAGCGGTGGTCACCGCCGATGATGCCGAGCCTCAGGTCGAGCTCGGCGGCGAGACCGACCAGATCTTCGATATCTTCGTGACTGCGCACCGAAGGAGCCTCATCCGGCAAGACGCCGATGACCGGGATCGTTTCGGGGCTCGCAGCAGCGAGGATGTCGGCGAGACCTACGGCCGTCGAGTGACCTAGGAAGACAAGATTGGTGTAGGGCAGCCCTAGCCAGAGGACGCTAGGAGGCGGCGCGCTCAGAAATGCAGCAAACGGCCGTTCCGCTGCCCGCTCGGGGAACTGCTCCTCGAAATAGATCCGCGCACGCCTCGGAATGCGAAAGCGGTCTCGCCCGACATAAACAATCCCTGCGTGGAAAAGACGTTCTATCTGCCAAGCCGGAAAGCCGGCGTCAGCGAGGCTCGCCCACGGCTTCCAGGATCGAGACAATGCCGCCAAGATAGCAAGTTCCGGAGGCAGTGCCCGGGCTTCACCTTTCGCGTATCGAAGAGAGCCGTCCGCCGCCAAGTCGACTTGCGGGGTGAGCCGAACGTCCAGCATCGTGCGAGCACATCTCGGCACCCTAGATCAGCCAGCCGGAGAAGGCGATGCGTGTGCTTTCGTCTCTTTTGAACGGCACGGGATCGATCCAGTGCGTCGTCGCTTTGGAGGGAACGAAAATCACACTCCTATTCGGTCGTGGAGCGATGCGAGCCGGCGCCTCTCCGCCGCCGAACATCAGGGGTCCCTCGCTTGACCCTTCTCCGGTGAAATAGAGCAGGATCGTCAGGCGGTAGGCGCTTTCCCCCCCATGGTCGGTGTGTCTCGCCAGGCGGCAGCCCGGTGTGAACGCGGTCAGCGAGAAGTTCGTCCTGTCGAAGGGGCCGACCAGCTGTTTGATCGCCTCGCGCCACGCGGCTAGGGCGACTTCTTCAATGCTGCGAACGAGGCCGCTCTCATCGAGATCGGCGTGGAGTTGGTGATAGAGGTAGGTGAACACATCGCCGTTGCCTTCGTCCACGCGATCGACAAGTTCCGCGATCTGGTGAATATGCTCGCCCGCTGCGAGCGGCAGATTGCGGGACGTTCCCGGTCCCTTCACCCGTGTGTTCCAGCCGATCCCGCCGCGCCACGATGCGAGCACACGTGCGTCAAAGTTTTCGAAGACCGGCCGCGGCAGGAGGTCGTCCGCGACGGCGAACCCATCACGCTTTAGAGCCGCATGGATGTCGTCAATCGACTGCATGATTTTCGGTCCCGAAACGGCCGAGAGCGGCGACCGCGGCCAGATGGTGGGCAAGAGCGGGTTCCGTCTCGCCTACGCGATCGCGCACCGTAGCCAGGCTTCGCCGGAGGACGAGGTTCTTCGACAAACACAGCGATGGCTCGTCGTAGGTCACGCCATGCCACCAGTCCTCCGGGATCCAGACGATCTCGCCCGGTCGCTGCTCAAAGCGGGCGCATGGCGGGTTGGCTTTCGGACATCGATGCGGAGCCCAAAAGGTCCATTGCTTGCGCCCCGACAGAAGCGCGTTCCAGCTCGCCGTCCCGAACATGTCCCGATGCGTTTGCACGAGGCTTCCTGCCGGGCCAAGGATCGCCCAGAGGTAATAGGGCGTCTCCTCACGCCGGAATTCGTCGAGCACACAGGCGGTCTCCGAGCCAAGCGCCGCGATGGCCCGCTCGGCTTCGCGCAGCATGGGCGCGAAAAGGTCGTCGTAGTACCGCAGCTTCAACGGCCAGTGCACGACGTAGCCGGCCGACGCCGCGGCCTCTGCCGCTTTGGGCTCCGTCCACCATCGCTCGTAGACGGTTCCAAGACGCATGACCTGCCCCCCGGAAGTTCCCTCAGTCTGATGTAGAGTCTGCCCAACCTGTAGGAGCAGACAAGATGAGGAAAAGTCGTTTCACCGAGGCGCAGATTATCGGGATGATCAAAGAACAGGAGGCGGGACTGCCGACCGCCGAGCTGTGCCGGAAGCATGGCCTTAGTCCTGCGACATTTTACAAGCTGAAGGCCAAGTATGGCGGGATGGATCTGTCCGACGCCAAACGGCTGAAGCAGCTTGAGGAAGAGAACGCCAAGCTGAAGCGCCTGGTGGCAGATGTCATGCTCGACAATGTGGTTCTGAAGGATCTGCTGGGAAAGCCCTGACGACGCCGATGCAACGGCGGGACT
>JBBQUU010000163.1:0-4817 GCA_038212175.1 Opitutales bacterium
GCGGATGCGCGAGACCGGGTTTTGCTGCTCCGGCTGCAGCTACGTTTTCCGTCTCGTCCATGAGCACGGCCTCGACGGTTACTATCGCATCAAGGACGACGTCACCACGCCGGCCGACGCGGCCGTCTTTCAACCGCGCGATTACGCCTGGTTGGAAACACTGCAGCGCAATGTCGATCTACCCGCCAACTCCCCCGCCCGCCCCGGCGGAATCCCGGAACTCACATTGGATATCCAAGGTATTTCCTGCGCCGGTTGTGTATGGCTGATCGAACGCGTTTTTCAGCAGCTACCCGGCGCCCGCGATATCATCGTCAACGCGCAATACGGCAGCATGCGGCTGCGCTGGATCCCGGGCGAGTTTTCGGCCGCCGACTTCGCCCGCAAACTGCAGGCGTTCGGCTACCTTGCCGGCCCACCCGGCGAAACGGTCGAAGAGCCCGAGAGCCGTGGCCTCGTCAAACGGATCGGACTCTGCGCCGCCTTCACCATGAATGTGATGCTGTTCTCTCTGCCGACCTACTTCGGCATGGAGCGCACGTATGAATGGGCCGGGCTTTTCGGCGTACTTAATGTCGCGTTCGGCACGTTGAGCCTGCTCGTCGGCGGACTCTATTTTCTGTCCCGGGCCGTGCAGGCCTTGCGCGAACGCGTTCTACATATCGACCTGCCCATCGCGATCGGCATCGCCGGAGCCTATGCCGGCTCGCTCTACGGCCGGCTCGTCGGCGAGGAGCGTTTCATCTATTTCGATTTCGTATCCGGATTTATCCTACTGATGCTGATCGGGCGTTGGGCGCAGGTGTCCGCCGTCGAGCGCAACCGCCGTCGCCTGCTCAGCCAGCAACCGAAACCACAGCGGGTCCGCGTGCTCCGGCCCGCGGCCGGCGGCACGTGGGATGAGGTCACGCCTGAAGCGCTGCGTGTGGGGCAAACTCTTCTCCTCACTTCCGGGCAGACGGTGCCGGTCGAGTCGCGTCTCGACACCTCCGAGGGCACGTTCTCCCTCGCCTCGATCAATGGTGAAGCCGAACCGCGGATCTTCCGCGCCGGTCAACGCGTGCCAGCAGGGGCTGTCACTGTCGGCCGCGCCGTACTCCACCTCATCGCGCTGCAAACCTGGTCAGAGTCCCTACTCGCCCAACTGCTCCAACCCGGCGAACGCGTGAGCGCACGGCACCGCCTGCTTGAGCTGGTCGTGAAAGGTTACCTCATCGGCATCTTTGCGGTTGCCGCGGGTTCCGGGCTTTTCTGGTGGTTCTCCACCGGGGATGCCCTTCGGGCGGGCGCGGTCATCACCGCGGTCCTTGTGGTGTCCTGCCCTTGCGCTATCGCCCTGGCATTTCCCCTCGCCGACGAGATGGCCACGGTTGCGCTCCGGCGACGGGGCGTATTTGTCCGCCAGGCGGATCTCTGGTCAAAGCTCTCCCGCGTGCGCAAACTGGTCTTCGACAAAACCGGCACGCTCACCCTTGAGACCCCCGTTTTAGCCAATCCCGATTCACTTACCGCCCTCACGCCCGAGGCACTCTCCGCCCTGTATAGCCTGGTGCGCGACAATCCGCTCCCGGTTAGCCAGTGCCTGCTCGAAAACCTGCTGGCGCTGGGATCCGTTGCAGCCGCTGGAGAGACCGCTGCAACCGCGCTCGCTTCCGTTCAGAACGAGGTGCGCGAGAGTATCGGAGACGGCGTGGAGTTTGGCGCCTGGGCCTTGGGCCGACCCGGTTGGCGGAGCG
The DNA here is from genome assembly GCA_038212175.1 of Opitutales bacterium. Classification (GTDB taxonomy): domain Bacteria; phylum Verrucomicrobiota; class Verrucomicrobiia; order Opitutales; family Opitutaceae; genus CAMAXB01. The sequence goes on from JBBQUU010000163.1 coordinate 1,737, forward strand.
ACCGAAACCATTTCACCGCGACGGCCAGCGACCGGAGCGCACCGACGAGCCAGGACGCGGAGTTCACTCACAGGGGCGGGATCGTCGCGTGTTTCCATTTTGTGGATACAGCGCGGCCGGATGCGCGCGTGGAACTGGCGGCACTCCAGCGCCGTGGTTTCAAGGCCTACATTCTGAGTGGGGACCGGACGGCGAAGGTCGCCACCCTCGCCCGCGAGCTCGGTCTGCCTTCTGAAAACGCCCGCGGCGAACTTAGTCCGCAAGCAAAGGCTGACTGGCTCGATAACCAGGCAACCAACGACGCACTCATGTTGGGCGACGGCGCCAACGATAGCCTCGCCTTTGACCGCGCGCTCTGCCGGGGAACGCCCGTGATCCACCGCGGCGTACTCGAACGCAAAGCCGACTTCTACTATCTGGGTCGCGGCATCGGCGGGTTGCGCGCCTTGTTCGAGGTCGACGCCGTTCGCCGCCGCACCCAGTGGGTCATTCTGGTCTTCTCCGTCGTGTATAACCTTCTCGCCGTCGGACTCGCTGCTGCCGGTTACATGAGCCCGTTGCTCGCGGCAATTTTGATGCCGGTGAACTCGCTCGCGACGCTACTCATCGTCACGACCGGCATGCGTGGCTGCGCCCGGCCTGCGTAGCGCCGGTAGATGCACCCGGCGGGATTCACGCGGGCGCAAAATCAGAAGGGCCGGAATCGAAACGGTGGAGATCCGCCAAGCGGATTTGTCTTTCGTCCATTCCCGTTTTAGTCGTTGATCATGGAGAAATGCAGCGGGAAGCCCCCTCCGCTTCTCCCTCGCTTCCCCCGTCTGTCATCGAAGCAGCTTCGCCTGAATTCCCCATGGATACTCAACGTTACGACGCCATCGTAGTCGGTTCCGGCATCAGCGGCGGCTGGGCCGCAAAGGAACTCACCGAAAAAGGATTGAAGGTTTTGCTGCTCGAGCGCGGGCGAAACATCGAGCATCCGGGCGGTTACACCAACGCTTACAAAGCGCCGTGGGAAATACCCCATCGAGGCAAAGTTCCGCAGTCGTTGCGCGCCGCCCACCCCGTGTTGCGCCGCGACTACATTCTCAATGAGGTCAATCTCGATTACTGGGCGCACGAAGCCGACAGCCCTTATATTGAGAAAAAACCATTCGATTGGTTCCGCGGCTACCATGTCGGTGGACGCTCCCTGATGTGGGGGCGGCAGAGTTACCGCTTCAGCGAGTTCGACTTCGAAGCAAATGCAAAAGAGGGAGTCGCCGTCGACTGGCCGATTCGTTACCGCGATGTCGAGAAATGGTATGACTATGTCGAACGCTTCGCCGGCATCAGTGGCTCCAAAGAAGGACTGGAACAATTGCCCGACGGACAGTTTCTGCCGCCCATGGAGCTGAACTGCGTCGAACGCGATGTGGCCGCCCGGATTCGGAAACGCTATAACGAAAAGCGCCGGATCATCATCGGGCGCGTCGCCAACCTTACGCAGCCGCACGAAGGGCGCAGTAATTGCCAGTTCCGCAACAAGTGCTGGCTGGGTTGCTCCTACGGCGCCTACTTTAGCACGCAGTCCTCGACGTTGCCCGCCGCGATGAAAACGGGAAACCTCACGCTGCGGCCCTTCTCGATCGTCACCCGGGTTCTCTACGACAAGGACACCAAAAAGGCGCGTGGCGTCGAGATCCTCGACGCGGAATCCAAGCAGACCTATGAGTTCAAATCCAGAATCGTCTTTCTCTGCGCCTCGTCCCTGAACTCGACTTGGGTGATGATGAACTCCGCGACGGATGTCTGGCCGCAGGGCCTCGGTAGCAGCAATGGCGAACTCGGCCACAATGTGATGGATCACCATTTCCGCGTCGGAGCCACCGGACGGGCCGAAGGCTACGAGGACAAAATCATCTACGGCCGCCGGCCAAACGGTTTCTACATTCCGCGTTTCCGAAACTTCTTTGGCGACAAGCGCAGCTACCTCCGCGGCTTCGGCTACCAAGGGAATGCCAGCCGCGAAGGCTGGTCGCGCGAAGTCGCCGAGCTGGGCATCGGTGCGCCGCTGAAAGAAGCCCTGCGCGAGCCGGGTCAATGGACCATCGGCATGACGGGCTTCGGCGAGATTCTCCCGTATCATTCGAACCGCGTCTTCCTGGAGCGCAGCACGCGCGACAAATGGGGCCTGCCCGTCCTCGCGATGGACTGCGAACTCAAGGAGAACGAAAACAAGATGCGCCTCGATATGATGAACGATGCCGCCGAAATGCTCGAGGCCTCCGGAATGAAACAGGTCATGACCACCAATGCCGGCTACAACTTCGGCCGCGGTATCCACGAAATGGGCACAGCCCGGATGGGCCGCGATCCGAAGACTTCAGTTCTAAACGCGAACAACCAGGTATGGGACGCGCGGAATGTCTTTGTCACGGATGGCGCCTGCATGACCTCCGGCGCATGCGTGAATCCTTCGCTCACTTACATGGCGCTCACCGCCCGCGCGGCTGACTTCGCGGTCGCCGAGTTGAAGCGCGGCAACCTTTAACGAATTTTCGCCATGGACATGAATCGACGGGAAGCACTCATCCGGATGGCAACGCTCATGGGCGCGACCGTGGTCGGCCCGCGGCTCTTCGCCGCCACGCTGCCAACCAGCGAAACGCAAACCGGGTTCAGCGCCGCCGACATCGCGCTGCTCGATGAAATCGGGGAGACCATTATTCCCGCGACCGACATCCCCGGCGCCAAGGCCGTGCAGATCGGCGCGTTCATGGCGATGATGGTGCACGACTGCTACGAGCCGCAGGATCAAGCCGCCTTCAAGCGGGGCTTGGTCGCTCTCGCATCCGCCCATCAAACCCGTTTTGGAAAGCCCTTTCAATCCGGATCCGTCGCAAACCGAACGACCCTTTTAAACACCCTCGACGAGGAACAGAAGGCCTACACAGCCAGGAAAGCGACCGACGATCCGCCGCACTTTTTCCGAATGATGAAGGAACTCACGGTGCTGGGCTACTTCACCTCGGAAATCGGCGCGACCCAGGCAGTCCGCTTCATCGAGGTGCCCGGCAGCTATGATGGCTGCGCGCCCTATAA
>JBBQUU010000164.1:0-4791 GCA_038212175.1 Opitutales bacterium
CCCGGGTTTAATGGAGGTTCTTGATTCCCCGAAAGTGGATGAGGACCGATGGCAGTACAACGTAGATATCCGGAAGAGCTTCGCCGACGTGCGGTTCGTCTTGTGCTTGATGCACGTGATGATGCCGGTGGCCGTCGTGGGGTGTGCACGAGGGTCGGGCAGCAGCTCGGTGTCCCGCCGGACACGCTTCGCGGGTGGGTTCAGCGAGCCGAGATCAACGAAGGGGCACGGCCCGGGACGACGACCGAGGAGCATGCCCGCCTGGTGGCGTTGGAGCGGGAGGTGCATGATCTTCGGCGGGCGAATGCGATTTTGAAACCGGCGTCGGTTTTCTTCGCGGCGGAGCTCGACTGCCCACAGAGCAGATGATCCAGTTCATCGATGATCACAAGGACGAGTTCGGGGTCGAGCCGGTCTGCAGGCACCTGCCGATCGCCCCGCAAATATATTACGCGGCCAAAGGCCGGCCGCCCTCGACGCGGGCGGTGTTGGACGAGATCTTGACGGAGAAGATCCACGCGATCCATAAGGCCAGCTACGGGGTCTACGGGGTGCGGAAAGTTCATGCCGAGCTGCACCGGAATGGCCAACGCGTCGCCCGCTGCACGGTCGAGCGGCTGATGAAGATAGAGGGCCTTCGCGGTATCCGTCGGGCCAAAGGACCCAGGACAACGATCCCGGGTCCGTTGTCGGAAAGGCCCGCGGACCTGGTGAACGCGGCGTATTTGCGGAGGAACTTCCCTGCGCCGCCGGTGGTGTCTGGGGCGGCCACCCGGGCCTCCTCGAGGTTGGGCATTCGAACGTAGTGGGCGCGGATGCGGTGCTCGCAGGCGCGTGCAGCGATCGCGCAGCCCAAATACGACTACCCCGACCCAGACTCCTGGAAGACGACGTCCTGTTGCTGAGTCACGAACGAGCAGGTGCCGAGCTGAGTCAGCAGCGGTCGGTTCAGGCCGCGCTCGTCGAGCCGGCCGATGCGGCGCAGATCAGCATTCGGATAGCGCAGCCCTGCCCGCCGGATTGGCGTGGCGACCTTGGAATGGGTGAAGGTGGAGTAGGCATCATCGACGACTAGCCGGACCCGTTCTTCGAACGTCAAGCTGATCGAGAGCGTTTCGTTCTGGGCGTTGATCGCCTCGAGCAGCTCGCCCGCGTTCATCTAGCGGAGCTTGCGTTTCGTCTCGCCGTGCAGGCGGCTGGACGAGCTTCTCGGAGCGCCTGACCTATTGATTCGCGAGGTCGAGATCGCGTTTGCATCCCTGAAGTCAAGGTATCGTGACGACGATCTTGCCTTTCGCGCGGCCCTCCCCCAGGCGGCGCATGCCTGAGACCGCGTTCGCGAGGCTGTAGCTCTGATCCATCACTGGTACGAGCTGGCCCGCGGAGGCGAACTCTGCCAGTGCACGCAAGTTTCGGGCATCCTCGGTCGAGATGAACGCTCGGAGGGTCTGCGTGACGAACGGGTTGAGCATGAGTGCGCGGAGTATGCGATCGGTGCCGCCGAACCACCGGCCCTTCGCTTCTCCGCCAACGATGACGAGAGTCCCGTGGCTAGAAAGCGCACGTCGTAGGTGACCCAGATTGCTGTTTCCGCCGGTGTCGAGGATAACGTCATACCGGGTCGCGCCATCGGCGAAGTTCTCGTTTTTGTAGTCGATGACATGTTCGGCTCCGATTGAGCGGACCATGTCGGCTTTGGAGGCACTACAGACGCCGGTTACGTCGGCGCCCAGGGCCTTCGCAATCTGCACGGCGAAAGTGCCAACGCCACCCGACGCACCCACGACAAGCACCTTGTACCCGGCCTGCACTTTCCCGTGATCACGCAGGCCCTGCAACGCTGCGAGCCCGGAGATTGGAATGGCTGCTGCGTGATTGAAGTCGAGGTTGTCGGGCATCAGTGCGATCTTGTCATCACGGCACACAGAATATTCCGCGAATGAGCCGGCGCCGATGCCAAACACATCGTCTCCTTCCACAATGCCAGTGACACTCGCGCCAACGCTGACCACCTGGCCTGCGAGTCCGAATCCGGGCACGCGGCCTTTGGGAGCGCGAAGCGATTTGCTCGCAAGGCGTACCGGGTACGGAAGGCCCGTGACCATGTGAGCAATGCCTGGGTCCACACTTGCTGCACGAACGCGCACCAGCACCTCGTTCTCACCAATCGAGGGTCGAGGGATTCGTTCAAGGCGCAAAACCTCGCTGGGCACGCCATATTCATCTTGAACGATTGCCATCATCGTGTCGGATTGGGGGGCTGCGGTATGGGCATCTGCCGGTGGTGTATTCATCGTTGCTCTCCTTTGGTCGCATGCATGGGCGAGTTGACACGCATGGGCATATCCATTATTCAAGACACAAAACTTATGTTGTAAGGATATTATTTCTACATTGTAAGGTTGTCAATGTGGATGAGTCAAAATCTTCAAGAGTTACGCGACGGGATGGTGTGGCTCGAGCGCGCTTGCATTTCGAGCGTGTGCCGGCTGGGCGAGGAGCCGCGGGTCGAAGCAGTGTCGATCTATACCCATGTGGCGAGCAAGGAGGAGACAGCTACCTCCACGAAACCCTCGCGGAATCGACCATCCGGTGACGGAGAGCGCCTGTCAGGCAACAGCCCTATTGCTACTGAGGAGCCTGTGAAGGACGGCGGCGTACTCGGCAATCATGCGGTCGCCTCCGAACCGAGTGCGGGCAGCGAGAGCGTGGCTGCGTAGCTCTGTTCGTCGAGTGAGACCGTCGTCCCAGGCCCCGACGATGTCGGCGGGATCGTGTGTCGTGACGCATCCAATGTCTTGCACCGTCAGCGCAGCGTCGCCGACGTGAGTGCTGACGGGCTTGGCACCTGACGCGGCACCTTCGAGCAAACACAGCGGCGACGCCTCGCCGAAAGCACTTGTCAGCGCCGCGATGTCGGCAATCTTATTGACCGCGGGCATGCCGTCACGGATGACCGAAGACAGCTGGCGTCTGGCCGACCCGTGTCGGCGAACACTTGGAGTGACCCGCTATACAGCTCTGAACAGCAGCACCCCTGGGTGGTGTGACGCCTGACGCTAGCCCCGCGGCACCCCTCCAGCTCGAACACATCGCCCTGCGGTAACCAACCCGCGCATATCAGCCTGCCCGTGAACATCGACGCCGACACGGTTCGAGGCCACGGGCCCGACGAACAGCAGAAGCGGCGCCCGAGAACGATCATCCTGGACGCCGCTTCACCCTGCCCACTTGACAAAAACGGCTACATATCAGCCGTAGACCTTGCTGTATTGCGGGATTGTTTGGAAACAAACGACCTGTGGTAGAAATCTCCGGCCACGGTGGCCGAACCGGCGATTCTGCGTTCCTACGCAGACAGTAATGGGATTCAGCTACCGCCATTGCCATCGTCAGGACGGCACATGCTCATGCTGCACATGTTGTGCCGGCGGAAATGCGCGCGGTAAGCGGCGGACAGCGGGGACCGACAGTACGACCAGCGCTACGATCACGGCTGCAGCCGACATGACTAGCAGTGCCTGCTCCACTCCAAGCGCGGTGGCAGCAACCGCGGCAACGACGTTTCCGAGAGGGATCATGCCGGTGCTGGCCAGGTAGTCGTAGCTTGAAACTCGCGAGATCGCTGTGGACGGGATGTGCTCCTGAAGGCTCGTCGCCCACAGAGTGAAGCACAGGGTCACACAAACCCCCGTAATGAGTTCTAGGCCAGCCACAGCCCATAACTCCAGACCGCTCCCGATGATCGCGGCCTGGCATGACGCCCCCACGAGGGCGAATGCAGCCACTCGCAGGGCAAACCGAGGACGCCACCTCAAAAGAATAAAATCGCCGATGAGCGACCCGACGCCGAAGGCCACAACGATTGTCGCCCAGCCCGACGCACCACCGAACTCTGATTCCGACAGAACGGGCCCCAAAACAAAGATGGCAGGCAAAACGAAAAGAGAATAGGCAGTCCAACCCCCGAGGAACGCAACAATCCACGACCGACTGCGGACTTCGGCCCACCCATGACGCAGGCTGCGAAAGAACGGCTCCGACCCGGCGCCGGCACCTGCCCGCTTCGAAGCCGATCCTGTCGGGCGAAGCCGGAGGAAACAGAAAATCGAGACCGCAAACGTGAACGCGTCGAAAAGGAATGCACCTCCTGGGCCAAGTAGTGCGACCAACAGTGCACCAAGTGCCGGCCCGGCAATGGCACTGACCGAGAACGTTGCCCCACGCAACGCGTTCGCTTGTTGAAGGTTGTGGGCTGAGACTACGGCTGGAAGCAGCCCTGCGAACGCGGGAGTGAAGAAGGCGTCAGCGGCTCCGTATAAGGCAGCAACGACAACGAGGTGCACGACAGTCGCGTGGCCCGAAAGTAGCAAAAATGCGGCTGCGACCTGACAGAGCATTCGGATGACGTCCGAGATGATGATCAGCATCCGGCGGTCGAAGCGATCGGCCCAAACGCCGGCGGGGAGAGCGAGCAGCGCAAACGGGATGAATTGCGCTGCAGAGACGATCGCGACCTGGCCTATATCGCCGCCGACGGCCAACACGGCGAACGGCAGGACTAAGGCGGTGACTCGGTCGCCAAAGACGGACAGCAATTGGCCGACGAACAACAGCCGGAACTGCGGTTCTTCGCGCAGTACAGCCGGCAATCGCAAGCTTCGCAGGAGCACGTTTGCAGCAGGCATGTCGTCGTGGCTTCCGTTTTCTTGGGGATGCACGCGGCACCCGATTCGTTCCGGTAGTCATGACGGTGGCGCTGTCGGGACGTCCCCGAACCATATCCTCGCT
>JBBQUU010000165.1:0-4703 GCA_038212175.1 Opitutales bacterium
CCCAACACTGCCGCAGCCGTGGACGGCGTGGTGTTTTCCCGCGGTAATGTGGTCCCGGCGTTGAACCTCCGCGCGCGCTTCGGCCTGCCGCGCGTCGCCCCGACGCCGAGCACGCGACTGATTTTCCTGAAGGTGCAGCAACGCGTCGTCGCGCTGATCGTGGATGCCGCGCGGGAGTTCCGCGCCATCCCTCGCGACGCCATCCGCCCGATCGAAAACACCCTGCACGGCATCGAGGGCAACTACGTGCAGGGCGTCGCCACAGTCAAAGACCGCCTCGTGCTGCTGCTCGATGTCGCCGCGGTGTTGTGCGTCGATGAGATCCCCACGCCCGCCGCGGCCGAAGCCGCGCTGCAGCCCACCGCCTGATCCTTTCCAACCGTCAACCCACCTGTCTTATGGCCAAAACCACGAACGGAATCCACGTCGGGCGCCTCCCGGCCGCTTCCTCCGAAGTCACCGACGCGCTCGCGCAGCTCTCATCCCCTGTCAGCGCCAGCCGCGCCGCGCAGAACAGCACGCTCGATGCTGCCACCGCGCAGACCAACGAAATGGCCGCCTCCCTGAAGGAGACGGCGGTGCAGGCCGAATCCCTCGCCCGCTCGAGTGAGGAAACCGTCTCCGCGGTCAATGAGATTGCCGCATCCATCGAGCAAGTGACCGCCAATACCGCTCAAGTAGCCACCGCCTCCACGCAGACGGCCGTGGCCATCAAACAGATCGCGGCGGCCGCGCAGGCCGTGACAGCCACGAGCCATGAAATGGCGACCTCGGCGCAGGAACTCACCACCGCGATCACGGAAGTCGCCTCGTCCGTCAAACGGATCACCAAGGATTCCGACGATCTCGCGACAGGCCTGAGCGAAACCGCTGCGTCGATCGAGGTAATGACGCGCTCCGTGCAGGGCGTCTCGCGTAACGCCGACGATCTGACGGCCGCCGCGGAGGAAACGTTGTCGTCGATGAACGAGATGGCCGCGTCGATCGAGGAAGTGGCGGCGATGTCGGAAGGCCTCGCGACTTCAGTGGAGGAAACCTCCACGTCGATCGAGGAGATGGCCCGCTCGATTCAAACCGTCGCACAGAACGGCGAGCGCATCAGCGAATCCGCCAATGACGCCTCGACCAGTGCCATACAGATGGACCGCTCGAGTCGTTCGGTGGCCGACCTTGTCCGCCGCACGCATGACATCACCCGGCGCGTGAGCCGTGACACGGATGACGGCGGTCAGATGATCAAGAAGTCGATCGAGGGGATCGGGCGCGTGTCGCGCGTGATGACCAATTCGACGACGGTGATGCGCGAGCTGAACAACAAGACCGGCGAGATCAGCGGCATCGTGGGCACGATCAACGTCATCGCCGAGCGCACCAACCTGCTTTCGCTCAACGCCTCGATCGAGGCCGCACGCGCGGGCGAAGCCGGCCGCGGTTTCGCCGTTGTGGCGGAGGAGATTCGCAACCTGGCTGACCGCTGCGCCAAGGCCACGGCGGACATCGCCGCCATCGTGCGCGGATTGGAAAACGTCACGCGCGAGGCGACCGACGCCGCCAACGAAGGTTCGCGCGTCGCCGAGGAGTCGAACCGGCTTTCGGAAACCGGGCTCGCGGGCTTGGACAAGATCCTGACCGGCATCAACGAGACCACGACGCTCGTGGGGGAAATCAGTCGCGCCTCGGATGAGCAAGTCACGGCGAGCAAACACGTGACAGAAGCCGTCGCGCAGACGATCACCCAGGTGCGGCAGGTTGCGACCGCCACTTCCGAGCAGGCCAAGGGTGCGGCCGCCATCGTGCAGGCCTCAGGCCAGATGCGGAAGGTGACCAAGGAGGTTGCCCAAGCGATGGGCGAACACGGCCGCGCCGCGCGCGAAGTCGTGAAGGCCGCCCAAAGCACCAGCTCCATCGCGGTGCAGTTGCGCAAAGCGACCAACGAGCAAGCCGCCGGCGCAGCCCAGATCGTGACTGCGGTCGACCAGATGCGTAAAGGCGGCGCGTCGACCGCGCGCGCGATTGCGGAACAGGCGACGGCGACGGACCAAGTCTCCAAGGAAGCGGACCGCCTCGTGAAGATGATCGTCTCCGTCACGCGCGGCATGGCCGAGCAGGCCGCCGGCACCCGCGAGATCACCGCGACGGCGGACAATTTGCGCCTGCAATCGCAGCAAGCCGCGCGCGCCATGCAGGAACAGTCCACGGCCATGAAGGACATGTCGAAGACGACCTCGAACATCGCCCGCCAGATCAAACTGATCACGACGGCGAACGTGCAACACTCGCGCTCCGCCGAGTCGGTTTTGCAGAGCGTGCGCGAGGCGCGCGCGGCCGTGGTGGACAACGGGGTTGCGCCCAGGACCTCCGGCCCGGCGCCAAGCAGCAATAGCAAGGTCGCCAAACATCCAGTGAAAACCGGTGACGCCGCCACAACAGCGGCCGCGGTCAAATCCGCCATCACGCCATCGGCTAAGCGCCGGCCAGGCACCAAGGCGCAATGAACGTCCAGCCGCCCGCGAATGGACTGACGCCGCTCGCCGCTCCGGAACCTGTTCCACGACTCCTGCGCGATCTCGTGCATGAGCGCACCGGCATCTATTTTGAACCCGACCGGTTCGACACGTTGGTGGAGAAACTCGAAAGCCGGGCGCTCGCGCGCGGCTGCCAGTCGTATCTCGATTATTATTACATCCTGAAATACGGCGACGATAACGCGGAGGAGTGGCGCCGGGTAATGGATGCCTTTTCCGTGCAAGAAACGTATTTCTGGCGCGAGCTCGACCAGATCCGCGCCCTCGTCGACGAGATCGTGCCGGCGTGGTTCAAGCGCACTCACGCGCCACTGCGCATCTGGAGCGCCGCGTGCGCGACGGGCGAGGAGCCCTACAGCATCGTGATGGCGTTGAACGAGGCGGGCTGGGGCGCGCATCCGATTCAGGTGTATGGCAGCGACGCGAGCGAGGCGGCGCTGGAGAAGGCCCGCGGGGCGGTCTATCGCGAGCGGTCGTTTCGCGCCCTGCCGGTGGACCTCCGTCGGAAATATTTTCACCCGGTGGCGAACGGTTCCGAGCTGAGCCGCGACATCGCGTCCCGGGTGCGCTTCCATCAGGCGAACCTGGTTTCGCCCGCGGCGATTGCGGAGCTCGCCAACGCGCACGTGATCTTTTGCCGCAACGTCTTCATCTATTTTTCGGTCCCGGCGATCGCGCGCGTGGCGGCCTCGTTCGCGGCGCGGATGCAAGCGGATGGACATCTGTTCATCGGCGCTTCCGAGTCGCTCGTGAAAATCAGCGATCGCTTTGAGCTCGGGGAGATCGGGAAAGCCTTCGTCTATCGACGCACCCAAGGGACTTCCGCGTGAGCGCCGTGCAGAAAATCGTCCGCACGGTCATCGTCGACGACTCTGCCTTCGTGCGGAAAACGGTGCGGCAGATGCTCTCGGGGTGCCCCTTCATCGAGGTGGTCGGCATCGCCCGCGACGGCGAAGAGGCGCTCGAAATCGTCGCCGAGTTGAACCCCGACGTTGTGACGTGTGATCTGTTTATGCCGCGGCTCGACGGGGTCGGCTTCGTGCGCGCCCAGATGGCGCGCCGGCCCGTGCCGATCCTCATGCTGACGGCGGCGGCGCAGGATGCGGAGAAAGTGGTGGAAGCGCTCAGTGCGGGGGCAGTGGATCTCGTGGTAAAACCAAACGCGCTTGCGACCGACGACTTGCTGGGCATTCGCGAACAGCTCGTGGAAAAGGTAAAGGCCGCGGCCCGCGCGGCCGTCGGAACGCTCGGACTAGCGATGGTGCCCCAGCGCGTGCCCGCGGAAGTGACCGCGCACCCAACCCTGTCCGCGTCGTCCCCCTTGTCCACGCGGGCGGACATCGTGGTGCTGGGAATTTCCACGGGAGGCCCGCAAGCGTTGCGCCAGATGTTGCCGCTCCTGCCCGCGGATTTTCCCGTGCCGATCGCCATGGTGCTTCATATGCCGGTGGGCTACACGGCACTTTACGCGGAGAAGCTAAACGAGCTCTGCCAGATCGAAGTGCGCGAAGCGAAGGAAGGCGACGTTTTGCGTCCCGGACTGGCCTTGCTCGCGCAGGCGGGCCGGCATTTGCAGTTTCGGCGAATGCAGGATGGCACGGTGGCCGCGCAACTGACAATGCAGCCCCTCGATAAGATTCACCGTCCGTCGGCGGATGTGTTGTTTCGCTCCGCCGCGGAAGTGTATGGCGAGCGCGTGCTCGGCGTCGTCATGACGGGCATGGGCGACGATGGCACGGAAGGCGCCGCTTGGATCAAGGCGCAAGGCGGCACCATCCTCACGGAGGCGGAGAAAAGTTGTATTATCTATGGCATGCCCCGGTCCGTGGTTGAAGCAGGCTTGAGTGATGCCGCATTCCCTCTTAATGAAATGGCTCAGGCACTCGTTGAACGCTTATGAACGCAAAAATCCTCATCGTTGATGACTCCTCCCTGGCGCGGCGCACCGTGCGCCAGCTCTTGGAGGAAATGGGCCACACGGTCGAAGAGGCCACCGACGGGGCACAGGCGCTCGAACGTTACTTCATCAACCGCCACGACCTCGTAATCCTCGATATGGTAATGAGCGGGATGTATGGGCTGGAGGTGCTGGCCAAAATGCGGGAATTAAATTCCGATGTTCGAGTGATCATCTCGACCGCCGACATCCAGAAATCCACGCAGGAGCAGGTGCGTGCG
>JBBQUU010000166.1:0-4619 GCA_038212175.1 Opitutales bacterium
GCTCAGTACAAAGTAGTTTCTAGCGCCCCAACCCGAATGGCTTTCCGTGGAATGGCCTCGCCCATTTTATTCAATCCTTAATCATTGACCCCTTCCCCCCCCACCATTGACCCCTTTTACCCCACCGCCCCGGCAAGTGCCTTAGGGCAGGGAAGGCCATGGAGGCAAACGAAAAAGGGATCGGTATGTGGACGTCGCTCATGGTTTGGGTTTAAGCACCAACACATCAGTACCCTCGTACTTTCGCATGGCTTGGTCGAAAGTGACCAGTCGCAGCCCATGCCCGCGGGCAAAGGCGGCCAGATAGGCATCGGTCCAGGTTTGATGGGCGGGCTGTTTGGCCTTGGTGTAATCACGCCAACGGATCTCGATTCCATCGGTCTCGGGCATAAAGACCACCTCCTCCCGGTCAATCAGGCGCTCGTATTCCTGCCACGCCCGGGCCTGCGTGAGCACGTTCGGACCCATGATGGCCGGGTTCGTCGTGTGGCGCAGGAAGGCCAGCTGCGTAAGCCGGCAGAAGACCAGGGTCTCGCCCGGATGCGCCACCAGCCACCGCCGGGCGACAGCATTGTGGACATGTCCGTCCAAAAACAACGCCAGCCAAAGGTTGGCGTCGGGCAGCGTGGCCTCAGACGACATCGTCCAGCTGCTCCTTGGTGGGGCGAATAACGAAATCGCCCTTGCATGCCAACTGGGGGAAGGCGGCCGTGCGCTTGCCGCGACGGGGCGTGGTGGAACGTCCATCGCGCAGCTCGCGCCGGAGGGCCTTGACCACGATCTCCTTCAATGACTGGTCCCGCAGGGCGGCGACGGCCTTGACTTCCTTGAACAGGGAGTCGGGCAGATCGATGGTGGTTCTCATAAAAGCATATTTATGCCTCCGGCCGCGGCTGGGTCAAGCCACGCCCCTTCGGTGACCCGTCCTGGTTATCCGCCGCTGGCTCCACCGGCCGCATCGGCCAGCTCCTCCGCTTCCGCCGGACTGACCGTGAAACCGGGGCCGATCCGAGGCGGGCGGGCCGCTTATTGTTGTTTTCTGAATCGAGGCCCAGGATTCCTCCACAAGACTACACCATCAACCGCCTCGACCCCATTTTCGAGAACGCGAACGCCAGGACTGCGATGGGTTATGGGTCGGAGGCCGGAACGGGCACGGGGGACGTCGAGGCTGGCTGGTCGCTCGCGGCGAGTTTCTGGAAGCGCGGATCGTCGCGAATCTTGTCCCAAAGCGGATCGATGCGCAGCAGAGCCGGCGTGAGCGGCCAAAACGTGTTTTCGTGAGCGCGCACGCGCGCCAGCACATCGGTCAGGATTGGCACGGCTTCATCCGCGCGGCCGAGCAATGCGTAAATGCGCAACGGCGAAAGCACCCATAATTGGCGGTGCCCGTGCGACAGCTCTTCCAGCGTCCGCGCCTCACGCAGCGCCTCGCCGGGCCGTCCCAGCAACGCGAGCAGCTCACCCCGCATCAGCCGCAGACTGCGGCTGTCGTTGTTCTCCTTCAGGCGCGCGTCGACCACCGCCAGCCCCTTCTCCCACGCAATGTTTGCCGCCGCCATGCGACCGGCCATCGCATGGGCGCGACCCGTGGAATAGGTCTTCGGGCCCGCAAACCAGTTGTCTTGAATGTAGTCGTCGGAGAAACGCTCCAGCGTCTTCAACACGTCTTCGGGCGCGCGCTGGCAGAGCTGCACCAGGGCCGTAATCCAGATCGTGCGCGGCTCGCTGCGCGCCGCCGTCGCGCCAGAGGCGAGCGTCCGGGCGGCCCCCTCCGCATCGCCTTTCGCGGTGAGCAAGAGCTGGGCCAGCGCCGCCTGCGTGTTGGCGGAGGGCCGCTCCGCGATCGACTGCCGGATACTGCGCTCCGCCTCCTCGAACCGCGCGCGGTGAAGGAAAGTGGCGGTTGCCGCCGCCGTGAAGACCACGACCACGGCGTCAAACCCGTGGCTGGCAAGCCAGCTAAATCTGGGTAGCTCATACCGATTGTGCCGGCTCGTTAGCACCTGCCGCGCCACGCCTGCCATATTCCAGTATGGCAAGAAATTGCAAAGCGCAAAGTTTGACCCCTGATCGCATGTGACCCCTGATCGCATGTGCAAGCGCTATGCCGAGCGAACGACGGGTCGCGCTGCAGGTGGCAGAAGGCGTCAGGATGTGGCCCAGCGGCTCGGAAAATCCCTTCGCACGGTCGAGTTTCAGATGAACATGATCTTCCGGAAACTGGTCGTCACCCGCCGCGCGGAGCTCGCGCACGTGCTTTCCTAATGCAAAAGCGAGGGCTCGCCTTCCGCGAGCCCGGTGCGTCAGTTTGCCTCCGATGCGTGAAGCCGCGTAGCCTCCGACACATTGCGTTGGCCGAAGAGGCATTGGGAAACCGTGGCGACCGGCAGTTCGGCCGGCCGCGCGATGTCGCGGGAGTGGCCGATTTGGAATCGAGTTTCCCTTCAGAATTGTCATTTCCGTTTCAGTCCCCATGCCCACCCCACGATTTACCCGGGCCATCCGCCGGCTCATAGGTGGCTGCGCCGTCGTCGCCACTGCACTCGGCGCCGAACTGGCTTCGCCGATTGCCCCCCAGCCCGCCCGGCCCGCGAAGAGTTATCCGCGCGACGAGCCAACGCTCGCGCAGGGGCAGACGCTGTTTACCCAGCTCTGCGCGTCGTGCCACCTCGTCTCTGGCGATGCCATCGGCCCTCCGCTCGGTGGCGTCACCGACATTCTGACCCGCGACGAGCTCCTGCGGCACATCCGCAATCCGGCCCAAATTATCGCCGACGGAAATCCGCGCGCGAACGCACTCTTCCGGCGCTACAAGGTCGTGATGCCGCCGTTTGAGGTTTTGCCCGAGGAACAGATCGTGGCGATTCTCGCCTATGTCGACCGCCAGACCGAGGTGGCCAAGCTCAAGCCCTTCGCGATCAGCCTCGACCCGGCCGGGCCCGAGACCCGGCTCATCCCGCCCGTGGCAAAGTCCGGCCTCGTGATCGAGTTGGAGGATTTCGTGCAGATCCCGCTCGCCCCGAATCGCCGGCCCGACAAGGGCATCGCGACGCTCCGCACCAGTCCGAAAAAGGACGGTGCGATGTTCATCAGCGACCAGATGGGGGTCATCTACCGCGTCCAGGACCGGAAGATCAGGGTCTATCTGGACCTCCGCGACAAACTCCCGGACTTCGTTTTCGAGCCGGGTATCGGCACCGGGCTCGGCAGTTTTGCGTTTCATCCGGAATTTCTGAGCAACGGACTCATCTACACCACCCACGCCGAGTCCGACAAAAAACAACCGGCGATGAACGACGACTTCTACGAGAACGTCACCCTGCCGGAGAACAAACTTCCGACTCTGCACTGGGTGGTATCGGAGTGGCGCGCGACCGATTCCGGGTCGGAAAGTTTCGCCGGCAAGCGCCGCGAAGTCCTCCGCGGCAAGATGCCCTCCACCACCCACGGCTGGGGCGACATCGCGTTCGCACCCGTGACCGACCAGCGAGATCCCGACTACGGGTTGCTCTTCATCGGCGTGGGCGAGGGCGGTGCGGTGAACATGAAGATGCCACAGCTGGCCGACCACCCGCGTTCGTTGCTCGGCACGCTCCTCCGCATCGATCCTCGAGGCACCAATGCGGCCACCGGCCACTATGGCATCCCACCCGACAATCCCTTTGCCAACCATGCCGATCCAACCGTGCGAAAAGAAATCTGGGCCTATGGCTTTCGCAATCCCCACCGCATGTGCTGGGATCTGTCCTACGGAAAACGACTGATCCTCTCCGACATCGGCGAAAGCAACGCCGAGGAGGTGAACCTAATCGAGAAGGGCGGAAACTACGGGTGGAACCAACTCGAGGGCACGACCTTCATCGACGTCTTGAAGGATGCCAAGGTCGTCCGCGCCGCGACCGCCGCGGAGCTCGCGGGATACCGTCCTCCTCATGGCCAATATGACCACACCGACGGCCGGGCCATCAGCGGCGGCTTCGTCTACAACGGCCCGATCGAGGAACTGCAGCACAAATATATCTTCGGCGACATCGTCACCGGGCGGCTGTTCTTCATGCACATGGATGAGACGCTCTCGGACCACACGATCTACGAGCTGAACATCATGCAGGATGGCGCCGTCACGAACCTCCAGACACTGTCGCACGTGGCGCGGGTTCATCTCCGCATCGGCTATGACGAACAGACGAAAAACCTGTTCCTCATGACCAAGGGCGATGGACGCGTGCGCCGAGTGACGCAGGCCCACGTTCGGTGAGAGACGCTTTACCCATGCTCTGCATCAAAACCGATTCACGTATGAAATGTTGGAACCGGTTTGGCCTGTTCTTCGCGGTGCTCGGTGTGAGCGCGTGTGCCGCCGCGCCCGCCAGTCTCACCACGCGTTACTCCGTCCACGAGGCGGCGACGGACGAAAAAATCCCGCTCGTCGTCCTGCGCGACACAACGACCGGAATCGAAGCCGCGGTCGCGCCGACCCAAGGCGGCGAATTGTCCAGTCTGCGAATCGAATTTCAGGGCCGTTGGATCGAACTGCTCTATCGCGGCCGCAGCTACCAATCGGCTGAGGGATTTCGCGGCAAGGCGGCGATTCTCTGGCCCGCCGTCGGCTCGAG
>JBBQUU010000167.1:0-4526 GCA_038212175.1 Opitutales bacterium
GCTGGCTATTTACCACGCGGAAGTAGCCTTGGTCCGTGTCGCGATTATAATCACTTTGCTGTGACAAGCCGAGTCCAAGATCACCCTTCCATACGGGTCCGTCATGTCGCCAGACGAATGTCGGCATGTACGTGCGGTTGAAACGGTTTCTCTCTTGATGATTCGTGACCAGCCTGCCCGCGCCGGTTGTCCCTTGGGTCGAAGTGGTGGTGAAGCCGGTGGCGGGGACGCGAACGGTGTTGAAGTTGACACTCGAGACGATGAATTGTCCATCGAACGACGAGTACTGAAACGCGAACGTAACCCGGTCGTTGGGTGTGAGTCTATAGTCGATGGTTGCGCCCAAAGAGCGTCGCGTTGTCACTTTCGGAGCATCCTGGATCTGGAATTGGGAAAGGTAGGGTTTATCGGGTGTGGTATGCGGGAAGGCATTACCATTGGTGGCGGCTCCGGCGCCGCGCCAGGTCATCTGAATATTGTCCTGAGGGGAGTAGTTGGTCGAGGTACCGCCAGATAGGGTGAAGCCGAAATTCTTGTTAACCGGAGCGACATAGGAGAAGTCGAAGCCAGGATCGACGTTGCGCGTCCTGCTCGGCTTGGGCCCAGGCACCTTATGGAAGTTGCGGGCGTTATCCCGCATCATGATATAGGCACTCGCATTGAACACCGGTTTTGCCCGTTCAAACGAGCTTCGCGGAACCATATTGACCGACCCGGCCAGCGCCGAACCTTGTGATTCGGGAGTCGGAGAATAAGACACCTCGATGCGCGAAAGATTGTTGATCGAGATCATGTCCGACTGGACTGCACGGCTCGTGCCGCCGGCACCTCCCGAGGTGGCGGTGGCGACGCTAAAGCCGTCGACGGTCACGGGCACAAAGTCAGAGGGCACGCCGTTTATGGAGATGTCACGAGCGTTACCGCCGGTATAGTCAATGGTGACGCCGGGAAGGAACTTGAGGAACTCGGCCGCATTGCCTTCCGCGACGTTGCCGAACTCCTCGGTTGAAACCACGTTTTTGATATTGGACGCGAAGCGTTGCTCATTGATCGCGAGGGCGGCCGCATCCATCTCGCGAGACGTCTCGACCCGAAACTCATCGAGTTTCACCACCGGTCCCCCCGGACCTGCCTCCGGGGCGCCGAGGGTGACGTCGTTTCGCACGGTCTGACGGGCGGCCACGGTTACGGCGGTGGTTTGCGTCGGGAAGCCGGTAAAGAAGATCGTCACGCGGGTCGGCCCGACGGGAACGTTCGTCAACCGGTAGTTGCCATCTGAATCGGTAAAGGTTTCGAGCGGGGTACCGGCTACGGTAACGCGGGCGTTGGCCAGATATTCTCCGCTTCTGTTATTCAGGACGCGGCCCTCAATCGTGCCAACGCCAGTAGCTTGGGCGAAGCTGAGATGGGCTGCGCCAAACAGGATGGCGACCACGAGGCTAAGACGGCGCCAGTTACGGATCAGGGTATCGGTTTTCATTATACGGGGTTAGGTACTTGACATCAGAGGAAGACTGAAAGGCTCCTGATCGGGGAGAGCCGGTGAGCGGGGCGTTCGAGCAAACCCGGGGGGGGTGGGAGGAAACTGGATCTTCCGGGGTCGGGACGAGAGGGGTTTTTCGGTGAACGTGACTTGGTTCGTGCCATTAATTCGAACTTCGGCGATCGCGTAGATGGAGTGAAGCCAGCGGGGAGGGAGTTTGCGGTTTTTGAGGTTTCATAAGGGTACGGTGGGTAATGCAACCGAACCAGAACCGCGCCAGTATGCTCGCGAATGAGCATGATTCTCCCATATGATCGCGGCATGGAGGTGAATAATACAGCCGGCGCAGCTCCAGCAGCGCTATAGATGCTTAGATTGCGCCGTGCCGCACATCGCTTCGTCTGACATTTTCGAAAGAATCCGCTCGACCGGACGGCTGTACGCCGGCGCATCCGGATTTAAACTCGTGAATGAATTTGCGGGGTCAAAGCGAATGGCTAGCGGTTCCGGGGCCAGGACACCGATTAGCCCCGGCACGCGAACCGACATGGGCGGACCGCCGGTGCGGATGCGATTTCCGTGACCGCCAATCGACGCAATCAGATTCCGTTTCTTGAGGATTTCGAGCGCCGCGCGGAGCGTGCCTCGGCTGATTTGCAGTTCGCGCCCGAGTCGCCGCTCGCCGGGCAACCACTCGCGCCACCGGCCGGCCGCGATGCAACGGCTGATGAGGTCGGCCGCTTGCGCGGGCAGCCCGCGGTTCAGGAACGTCACCCCCGCTTGGGGGCAGTTTGTTTCTTGGGCGGCGGGATCGACGCCTCCTGGAGCGGTGTCAGTCCATCGGCAGGCTGGTTCCACAGGCGGTAGGGATCGTCGTGGCGTCGCATTTGCTCCAGCAACTCCGCCTCCATTTCCCGGAGCTTGCCAGCGTGGCGGGGATCGCCGGCGAGGTTCCGTTGGTGCACCTGCGGCTTGTGGCCAGTGAGGGCAATCACCGTCGGCTGGTGATGCTGCACCAGCAGTTCATCGGGGTTTTCCGCCAGGTTGAACAGCTGGGTTTCGCGGACGGACCCGTCGAGCACGTCGAACTTGACGAGTTTCCAGTCGCCTTTCTTCACGGCCCGAATCCCGGGTTTTGTGCCGCCGCAGAAGGCGCCATAGACGACGTCGCGCACGGTCTCGCTCCTGCCCTCGAGAACCGGCCTGAAACTGATGCCCTCGTTCGTGGCCGGCGCCGGAATTCCGGCGAGATCACAGAACGTTGCGAGCAGGTCGAGCAGGTAGACATTGCCCCGGGCGCGGGAGCCGGGCTTGATTCCCGGGCCCCGCACCACGAGCGGCACCCGCCAGCTGTGTTCATAGAGGTGCTGCTTGCCCTGCAAGCCGTGGCGTCCAATGGCGATGCCATGATCGGAGGTGAAGAAGACGTAGGTGTTCTCGAGTTCGTTCATGGCCTCTAATTTCGTGAGCACCCGCCCCATCTGGCGGTCGATGTTCTCACAGCACGCAAAGTAGCGGCCAATCTCATTGCGAATCGTGATTTCATCGCGGCGCTCCCAGACCCCGCTGACCCGTGTCTCGTCGCGCCCACCTGGCTGGCCCTGGTTGAACGGATGCGCCGGCAGATAGTTCACCGGCAGGGGCGGCGCCTTGGGATTCGCCGGCGGCAGCGTTTCGGGATCCGCATGATTGACGGCGCCGTACTTGGCCAGCAGTTCCGACTTGCCATCGCGCGTGTCGTGCGGGTGCGAAAAACCGAAGTGAATGAAGAACGGCCGGTCACTGGGCTGGTTCTGGCGCTGCTGCAGATAATCGAGCACTTGTTCGGCGTGCCAGGCGCTGCCGGTCTCGTCCGTGCCGCCCAGTTTGGCGGCGTCCTTGCGAACGGTATACAGGGCATTGGCTGCCGCGTAACTGTTGCCGGACTTGCAGGTGCGCATCGTGTCGTATCCGGCGCGATTGAAGACCGCGGGAATGGTCTGCTGCTCGATTCCAGGCGGGCAGCGCGCGGCGGGGTAGTTGGAGACGGCCCGCGACGTGAGGCTCGCCGGCAGATGCCAGAGCGTGCGTCCCGTGTCGATCATGTGGCGTGAGGGGGTGCAGACGGCGGAGACAAACGCCCCCATGTGATGCGCGCCGTCAAACGTCATCCCGGCTGCCGCCAGGCGATCGAGCACCGGGGTATGCAGCGCCGATCCCGGATTGTAGATTCTCAAATCCTGGGCAGCTTGATCATCGGTGATGATGAAGAGGAAGTTCGGACGTCTGGCTGCGGGTGCCGCACCGAGGTTGCCAGAAAACAACGGCGGCAGCAGGCAAGTGAAAACTGCGAGGACAATCATGCGGCGGTTTGGAGTCATGTGAACGAGGTTTGGCGGCCGGCAGACGACACTCGGACTGCCAGGAAGCTGGATCATTAGGGGTCAGTGCGGGAAAAGTTTATTCGGTGGTTTCGATCCGCACACACGAGAATTGTTCACTCCCACCGAGAACGTCGGACGGACCAAGACATGACACACCGATACCGCGCCCGTCCCGCGAAGACAATGCCGTCATGTCGGCCCAATTTTTGGACCGGCGTCGGCCATCGTCCTGCCTATCGGACAGCTCGGCAGTCGAGGCCCCCCGGGGTAAACCGGCCATCAGGGAAACGGTGTGGGCGCGCGAGCGTGCCGTTGAGGGCGGCCGTGCGACCGGGTTGGCCGAATGCTTGGGATCGACCTCATGGCCGCCGCTCCGGCACCCGCGAGGTCGTGCTCGTCGCGGGCATTGTTGTTTCCGGCAATGTTCCCAAGACTTTGTTCGTTCGCGTACTCGATCCGGCGCTGACGCCGCTCGGGGCGCGTGATGCGCTGGTGGTCCCGTGCTGACGCTGCTCTCGGGAAGCACTGACTGTTGAGCAATAATATATAATGCCTGGGGTGACTCAACCAAACGATGTTCCCGCCGCCGAAATGGTACGCGTCTCAACGGTCGTGGGCCCGACCGCCTGATCGGGGGAAGTCGCGAGGCGGCCATGGTCTCGACCCGATGGGACGCTTCG
>JBBQUU010000168.1:0-4314 GCA_038212175.1 Opitutales bacterium
CGGCTCCGGGCGACTCATCGCCGGTCAGTAGGTCTTGCAGAGCGGGTCCCGTGAGTGACACGGAGACACTGAACGCGGCTGGGTCGCCGCCGGCGGGTGGCACGAACGGCCGCGCATGGTACGCGACCATCCGGGCGCCCAAGTGTCCGGCGCCAGCCGGAAGGGAGAAAACAAAAATCGTCGAAACTTCAGGCTCGTTGAGTGGCGAGCTGAGAGAGCCCCAGCGCAGGATGACTCCGGGGCGGAGCAGATGGGAATCCACCGGCGCTTTGGGATACGGGGCGACGGATTCCCGGCGTTGGAGCAGGGATCCGCCACCAGAGAACTCGAACTCAGAATTCCAGCGCGGCGCCGAGATAGAAATTCCGGCGCGGGGCGGGATCGATGCCGTCGTTGCGGACGCGGCTGTAGTAATCCTCACCGAAGACGTTGTTCACGCCGCCGATGAGTCGGACCATCGTGCCCGGAATGCGCCATTCGCCGGTGAGATCCCAGACGGCATGGGCGGGTACGCTTCGCGTCAGGCTATTGGTGTCATCGGCAAAGCTGCTGGCGGTGAGCGTGCCGGTGAGCCCGAGTTTCAGCGCGGAACCGCGGCTGTATACAAGCCCGCTCCGGATGACATGCTTGGGGGCGTATTGCGGCGTGCGGCCGGCAAAGGCGCCTTCCTTGAATTCGGCGTCGAGCAGGAGCGCGTTGGCGTAGAGGTTGAGGGCGTTCCGGCTCGAGCGTTGGAACGCGCGTATCAGGTTATATTGGACGGATGCCTCCACGCCCCGGTGCACGGCGCGTCCGACATTGGCGACCGTGGAGCGTCCGCCGGGAAGGGCGAGCGTGCCGATCTGGTCGTCGAACTCGAGGTGGAAGACGCTGGCATCGAGCACGAGACCGTCCAGCGGCTGCGCGCGGTATCCGATTTCCAATTGCAAGGCGCGGGCCTCGTTGAGGTCGGCGTTGATGACCGTGGTGGCCCCATTGGGTACCGCCTGGGTAAAGATCATGGGCCGGAAGCTCTGGGACGCGTTGGCGTAGAGCTGGGTCGTGGCCGGTAAATCGTAAGCCACGGCCAGGCCGAGGAGCGGGACCGTGTCGGAGTCCTGGCGTTCGCCGAGGGCGGCCCCCGCGTTGGTCTTGGCGACGTTGACGACTTCGCGGACTTCCTGGCGGACATTCTCCAGACGGAACCCAGGGGTGACGGCGAGTCGGCCGAAGCGGAAGAGATTTTCGACGTAGACGGGCGCGTAGACAATCTCGCGTTGGGATTTCGTGAGGACGGAGCCGTTGGTCGCATCCGGCGCGGCCCCGCGGCTGTCGGTGCGCGGTGACCGACTGCGATAGAGTTGAGCGCCGGCGCTGAGAATGTGCTGCTGGCTTGTGCCCCAATCGTAGCGGCCCCGGGCTTCCGTGCCGTAGGTGCTGAATTGCTGGCGTTCGATGGTATTGGTCAACGCCCCGGCTCCGGTGGGCAAGGTGCCGAAGCCGCCGCCACCCTGCCGGCGGGAAGCGCGAACATAATCGATCGCCCAGGTCCGCCACGCCAAGGTGCCATGGGAGAAATCGCGCTCCCAGATGAGCGAGGCCGATTTGCGGTCGAGATTGAAACGGTCGTACCAACGGGAAGGCGCCCGCCGATCCGCCTGGTAGTTTATGGCAGTGGGGCCGGAGGCAAAGGTAAGTCCACCGGGTTCACCGTGTTCTTCTTCGTAGGTTTCCAGTGTGAGCATCCAGCGACTCGAACTGTTGGAGTCGAGGACCGCCCGGCCGAGCCACGCATCGAGCGTGTAGTCGCTGTTGGCGGAACGGATGCCGTCTGATTTGCGATGGTTGAAGTAACCGTAATAGCCAACACGGCCCACGGTGCCGTCGATATAGCTGAAGGTGGAATAGTAGTCTTCGCTGCCAAATGTCTGCAGGGTGGAAGCCGAAAACGGCCGGTCGGTGCGCGGACGATGAGTGACATAGTTGAGCGCTCCACCCGGTTGCGGGCCGTAAAGCAAGGCGGCGCCGCCGCGGACGAACTCGATGCGGTCAACGGTGTCGAGGGGCGGCGTGTAGTAAGCTTCTGGATACCCGAACTGGTCGGCGTGGATCGGAATGCCGTCCGTCAACACCTGCGTAAACTGGGCGCGGTGTGGCTCGAGTCCGCGGTAGCCGATGCTGACAAGTGGGGAGGTTTCCTCGCTGAGGACGAGGCCGGGAGCTTGGGCGAGGGCCTGCCGGTAGTTGTTGCCATTGATCCTAGGCTGGCTGTCGAAATCGAGAATCGTGGTCTTCTTGCCCACGTTGATTTTGGCGCCTTGGACGTCGGGAAGGAACGGGCCTTGCACGACGTGATCGTTCTCGGCTTCCGCTTCCACGAGGTAGGTCGGGAGCGTGACCGGAGGCGGATTCGCCGCAGTGGTGTTAGCCGGCGTGCCTGTTTGGGCAAAGAGAGCCGGAGGCAGGCCGAGAAGGAGTGCGAGCGTGAAGGAGGCAGGTGCCGGAGCGAACCGGGATTTGGTTTTCATGAGAGATAAAATGAGAAAGAGAGAGCGGAGAGAAATGGATCAACGTGCGTCGCGGGGAGTGGAGTGGGGCTCCGTCTCCGACCTCGCTAAAACGGGAATCAGACGTGCCGGCGGGGTCTTGCCGAAGAAGCGGCGCCAGGCGAGCGCCAGACCGGTCCAAGTGAGAATCAGACCTCCGAGCGAGGCGATCCCAGCGAAGAGTTGCCCAATCCAGCCGATCGCTTCGCCGGTGTGGAGAAACCGCGTCCACGCGCGCGCTTTCCGTGCCGCGCTGAGTTCAGCGTAGCCGTCACTTTTGAGAATTGAGCCGGTGAACTGATCCATGGAAACGGTAGTGGTCGCGGTGCGCGGCCAGGAGTTGTTTTCGCGGACGGTAAAGGTGGTCGGTTGAACCCGCGGCGCGGGGGCGTTCGCACTCGGCACGGGCGGCGGGGCGGGTAGCCGCAGCGTGATGGTTTTCCAGTTCGGGAGACGCTGCTGCACCGTGGTGAGGAGCGTATCCAGGGAAATGAGACGGGCATTGGGCGCAGGCGTCGGCACGTCAACGGGAGCACCAGGCGCTCCGCTGCTCTGCGGGCCGGTGGCCGGCAGCTCGGTGCCGGTGAGGGTATAGAGCATCGAGCCGGCCCAGCGGAACGAGATCGGCATGGCCGTGAGCGTGAGGACGATGAGGATCGGTGCGGACCAGAAGCCGATGACGTTATGCCAGTTCCAATCGCGAGCTTTGCTGGTCTGGTTTTGGGTGAACCACACGGTCGGTCGCAGGGCGCGCCAGGACCACGTGCGTGGCATCCAGAGGTAGAGGCCGGTGATCGCGAGGACGCAGAATGCGATATTGCAGATACCGGTGATCAGTTTTCCCCGTGGCCGGCTCACTTCGCCGGTGACGCCCAGATAACGATGCCATTCAACCATGGTGCGCATGAACGTCGCCATCTGCGTGAACTCGGGCTGGCGGACTTCGCCCGTGTAAGGGTTGACGTAATACGCGCCGGAGCGTCCGGCGGAGAACGCGACTGCTGCGGTGGGATCATTCTGAAGGATCGCCGACTGAGGGCGCGCTTCGGGCTTCGCGACGCGCAGCTGGCGTTGCATCTCTTCGAGCGAAAGTCGCGGAGCATCCGCTGCAGGAGGAGTGACGCGGCGGGCGTCACTTTCCGACCAAGCGATAAGTTCCTTTTCGAAGGCAAGAACAGTGCCGGTGAAGCACATGATCCCAATCGCGAGTCCCGCGATTACGCCCGCCGTCAAGTGAACCCAAAAGAGAATTTTTCGGACGTTCATGATCCGGTCGGTTCAACTGCGGCGAACGCAAACCGCATGTGGGCTGACGCGGGGATCTCGCCGTCCGCGTTGGCAAGGGCAGCGAGGGAGGAGTTGACGAGTTCGTCGACCCGCGCGCAATCGAGAGGCAGCTCGCGCGACAACCAAGGCAACGCGCGGCCCGCCCGCACTTCGATGCGGAACGTGCGACGAGCCCAGCAGCGCACGCGGAAAAAAGCGAGATAGTGGCGGCCGCCCAAGATGCGGCGGACCCGCAACAGCTGCTCCACGCAGGCCGCGGGCTCGGTGGCGGCGGCGGACTGGGTGCGCAGGTCGAGGACGGCATCAAACAGCTGGGTGTCCTGCGGGTCCAGTTCGGCCAGAAGCAAGTCGAGCGTCGCTACGCCATCGTGGAAGGGGCACACCATCGCAGCCGCGGGAGACGCGAGCCGAAGTGAAGGAAGAGTGGCAGTCATGGGAACGAAACTCAGTCTCAATTGAAGAGGTTTAAAAACGCGTCGGCGCGAGCCGGCGCGTGGAAGTG
>JBBQUU010000169.1:0-4061 GCA_038212175.1 Opitutales bacterium
AGTGCGTCCCAGTTCGGGCCAGCGATTCACCTCACCGTCGGCCTACGGGGACCACGGCCAGCGGCGGCTCACTGGCAGGACTTCAGAAACACGACGAGGTCGGCGAGTTCTTGCGGCGTGAGAACGGCATCCATCCCCGGAGGCATGGGAGAAAATGCGGCGGGAGCGAGTTCTGCGATCTGCGCGCGGGCGATGCGCTGCATCGAGTCGGGGCCGGTCGCGAGGGCGATTTCCTCGGGTTCGTCCTTGCGGAGGATACCGGTGTGACTCTCGCCCGACTTCAGCGTGACATCGAACGGCTCGTAGCCGCGCACAAAGGTCGCGCTCGGAAAGATGATCGCTTCGAGCAACTCGCGCTCGTTGCGGATCCCGCCGATTTTCGTGAGGTCGGGGCCGAACTTTCCGCCGCCGTGTCCCATCGAGTGGCAGAGCATGCAGGCGGTCTTCTCGCTGTTGAACACCGCCTGGCCACGGCGAATGTCGCCGCCCTTGGTCGCCACGAGGAGTTCGTCGACCCGCGCGTTCTCACGGGCGGCATTGCGGTTGAGCGACGCGACCAGGGTGGCACCCTGCTCCTGAATTGCGGGCGGATATTTCGCGAAGACCGGCTTTAGCACGCTGCCGCGGAGACCGGCGCGCGCAGGGGAATTTTCGAGCGCCGCGAGGAGGCGCCGGCCGAGCGCTTCCGTCGGGGCGCGCTCGAAGGCCGGCAGCAGTTTCGGCGCCTCGATGGCGCCGACGGTCGTCATCGTGTCGGCCAGTGCGAGCTGTTGCGCAGGGGTGAGCGGCGCTCGAGCGAGCGTGGTGGCGGCGTAGTTGCGCAGCAGCATGGGCTGGCTTGCGCCGAGATGCGTGCGCAGAAACTCGAAAAGTTTTTCGTCGACCGTGCCGGCGCCGGTGGGCAGGACCGCGAGAGCGTCGAGCCGGAGATCGGCCGGGAGCGTGGTGTTTTGTCCGACCCGGCCAAGTGCCTCGGCGAGGGCCGGGGCGCCCGTGCGCGGGACGCCGAGCGCCCGCACCGTGGCGAGGGCTTCGCGCACCATCGTGAGGTCCGGTTGGGCGAGCAGCCGGGCCAGGGATGCGAACCAAAGAGCGGGAGTCTCCTTCGGTGCTCCGGCGGCCATGGCTCGCAGGGCGAGCAGTCGTATGTCCGGGAGCAGCGCGTCGCTCTCCGCCGCCGTCACAAGCAACGACTGGATCTGTGGCGACTTGGCGAGTTGGGCGAGCTGGGTCTTGAGTTCAGCGGTCTCGGCTCCGGCGCCCAGCGGGGTTTTCAGGCGCTCGCGATAGTAACCGGCGAGTGCATCGCCCCAGTCGGGACGATGCGTCACGATCCAGCCGGCGGTCTGCTTGAGCTGGGCGACGGACGACGTGAGCCACGGGAGAACGTGACTCGCCGCCAGGCCGCTGTCGGGCATCTGGTCGAGCGCAACGAGGGCAACGCGGGCGAGACGGGGGGGCGTGGCGGGTTGGAGGAGCGCGAGCAGCGGGGCGGATTGGCCAAGCTCCGACAGCGCGTAAATCAAGGCGTGCTCGAGCACGCGGTCGCCCGGGGCGGCAGGAGTGCCGCTCGCGGTGAAATCGGAGGCGCGAAGTCGTCGCGCAGCGCCCAGCAGATGATCGACGGCCCGGATGTCGCCGATGCGGCCAAGCCCTTCGGCCGCAAGCCGGGCATGGTGGGCATTCGCGCTGAGGACGAGGCGCGCGAGCGCGTCGAACGCCGCCGCATCGCGATGCAGACTCGTGACCTGAAGCGCAGTCTGGACTACGGAAGCATCGGAATCGGCGAGCGCGCTCCGCACTGCAGTGCGCGCCTCGGCGTGCTCGAGGCGCGAGAGCGTCCAGATGGCATGACGGCGGGCGGCGACGGCGGAGGATTTCAGCGCGTGCGTGACGACGGCCGCGATGGCAGGCGCGCCCTGGCGGCCGAGTGCGTGCATGGCACGGTCGACGACATAGGGACGGGTGTCGGAGAGAAGTTTCGCGAGGTCAGCGGGTGACCGGCTGGCCCAGTCGATTTTCAGGCCGCGTGGATCGTCGACCTTCGGCGCACCCGTTTTCCGGATACGGTAAATGCCGCCGAGAATATCGGGCTTGGAGAGCTGGGAGGTGGGACAACAGATTTTATACCAACCGCCGGTGTCGACGATGAGGAGACTGCCATCGGCATCCTCGAGGACATCGACCGGACGGAAGTCCGGGCTGTCGGAGGTCACGAAATCGGTATCGGTCGTCTTGAGGGTGGCGCCGTCCGCGGCGATCTCGTGCCGTGAGACTTTCCGGATGTTGAAATAACAGACGAAGAGATTGTCGACGAAACCGGAGCCGAAGGCGCCCGAGCGATACGCCGTGGAACCGCATGGCGCGGCGATGCCCATGTGCGTCATGATCGGCATGAGGTCGCCGGTGCGCGGGTGGCCGACGATCGTGGCCTGATCCTTACCGTAGACGCCACC
The DNA here is from genome assembly GCA_038212175.1 of Opitutales bacterium. Taxonomy (GTDB): domain Bacteria; phylum Verrucomicrobiota; class Verrucomicrobiia; order Opitutales; family Opitutaceae; genus CAMAXB01. The sequence goes on from JBBQUU010000169.1 coordinate 2,457, forward strand.
GTAGATCGCGTGGATGAGGCCGTCGCGTTTGCCAGGGACGCCGACCTCGAAAAATGTGCCGCTGAGCACGCGCTCGCCGGTGGCGGTGAAGGCGACGCCGACGGGATTGTCCATGCCGCCGGTGAGCACGGGTTCGAGGCCCGAGCCGTCGGGCCGCGCCCGGAAAATATGCGAGGCGCGCGAAATGAGCTGCTTGCCTGAGGACAGCGTGTGCTGCTGCTCGGCGAACGCGCCTTTGGTCCAATAGATCCACCCGTCGTGGCCGAGATAGGGGCCGTGGAGATCGTTGGCGCAGCCGGTGAGGGTTTTGCCGTCATACCAGGCGACGCGTTCGTCGGAGACGCCATCGTCGTCGGTGTCGGTGAGTTTCCAGATGTGTGGCGGGGCGCCGACGTAGAGCGAGCCGTCGTAGAAGAGCGCGCCTTGCGGAAACATCATGTTTTCCGCAAAGACGACGGACTTGTCGAAGACGCCGTCGCCATTCGTGTCCTCGAGACGAACGATGCGGTGCGGTTTCTTCTCGAACTGCACGGGCGCGCGGTCGCTGAGGCCGGAGGAATCGGTGGCGTAGAGCCGGCCCTGCGGATCGAACGCGAGGGAGATCGGGCGGTCGACAAGAGGCGGGCCGGCCACCTGTTCGACCGTGAATCCCGCGGGGACGGTGAGCGTCTGCGTGGCAAACTTGAATGATGCCGTGGCGCCGTCCGGCGCGGCCGCAGCGGCGAATGGTATCCCGCAAGCAAGGACAAGGGCGATCAGAGGGAGCCGGCAGATGGATCGGAAAGACATCGGTGGTGGCGAAAACGGCGGGGGCTCGACGAAGTGCAGCCAGCCGTGGCATTCGATTGCTGCAACGGCCGGGAGGACAGGGACGGGTAACGGGAATCAAAACTGCACGGCGATCGAAGTGTCAAACAAGGCCGGCCTGATGTAGCTGCGGGAATACACCGTCGAGCCATCGAGGATAAGCCGAACGGGGCCGTCGGCCTGACCCGTTCAGCCTCCGCGTGTCCGGCGGCAGGCCCGGAGCGTGGGAGCAAAAACGGGGTTGATAATCTTTCACTCTCCGAAAACGCCTGCCCCGACCGAGCCGACGGGTCCTTGTCGCGTTCACCCTTCCTGCAACGAACCAAGCTTCACCCGTCAGGCCGTGTCGCGGTCGAGGAGCTTGCCTCCCGCGTCGGCGATGACGGCGGCACCCGCCGCCTTGATTCGTCCGCGCGCGAATTCAGTCCGCGCTTCGCCTACTGCCTCGATTAACTCGGCGCGCCGCCGTTCGGCGATGCGCTGGCGCAGGGTGGCCGCAAGTTGCTCCTGTTCCTCCAGCGAAAGGTGGTCGGCGGCATCGAGCGTGTTCGCATACGTCATCATCGAAGGAATATCGCCGAAGACTTTCCGGTTTTCAACTCTGCGTTCTACGGCCTCCTCTCACAGCTCAACCGCAAAGGTCAATTGCGTGACGCGCGTTGTTTGTTGATTTGGGAGATAGATCGAGTCAGCTACGAGCGAGGTAACGGCGAAGAGAGTGTGGCTGGCCAAGACCCAGGCGGCAGGCCCGGAGCGCGAACCTCGGCGCGCCAGGTCAGAGTGCCGCTGCACGCCGCT
>JBBQUU010000170.1:0-3919 GCA_038212175.1 Opitutales bacterium
TCGACGACCTATGTCGGCAGCTTTCAAACCAGCGCCCAGTTCGGTGGCATGATCCGCGCCGAGGCGTTCCGGCGCGGGCTTGGCCGGGCCGTGCGGGTGGCCTTCATCGGCGACGGCGCGGCTTGGATCTGGGAAGTGGCCCGGGTCAACTTTCCCACCGCTGTGCAGATCCTCGACCTGTTCCACGCCTTGGAGCGATTGCACACCCTGTGTGATGGCCTCTACGGCCTGGGCAGCGCCTGGGCCAAGCGGATGGAGGACCAGTGGGAGCAGGCGTTCAAGCAGGACAAAGTCCTCGAGGTCATTGCCGCCGCCCGGTCTCGACTCAAGGACTTGGGCGACCAACCCGACGGGCCCGACTCGCTGGACAAACAGATCGCCTACTTCGAAAACCACCACCACCGCATGTTGTATCAAACCTACCACAAACAAGGACTCTTCCATGGCTCCGGCGTCATCGAGGCGGGTTGCAAAGCCGTCATCGGTCAAAGGCTGAAGCAGTCAGGCATGTTTTGGTCCGAAGCCGGCGCGCAGAGCGTGTTGGACCTGCGCTGTATCCTCATGAGCAACCAATGGGACCTGTGCTGGGACCTCGTCCTGCAATCAGGTCATCTGCCCGGGAAATCCGCCGCTTGATCCAAAAAAATTACTTTCCGGCCTCACACCCGCGCCCAGGAGTGCCCCTTTTTGGCGTTTGAGGTTGGCTTTGCGTCCATATAATGTTTCGCGACGCGACGCCCGGACCCATAGAAGCCTCAATCCTTTCGCCCGGAGAAATCGCCAAGCCCTATTGCCAGGGCTTCACCGATCACCGTCATTCGGGCACGAGGCACGGCCCGGTCCATCTCTTCGCTGATCCGGTTTTGCGGGGGGCGAAACCCCTGTGCGGACGAATCGTGAAGTTCTGGAATTTAGAGGGACACACCGACATGGATTTCTGTCCGGGCTGCTTGAAGGTTGCCCGTAAAGCCGGTCCAAACCCGGCTCCTAACCGGCCAAATTTTATGGGACGAAGACGACGCAGGGATCCTGGAGGGGCTCCCGGCATTGCGTTCGTAGGCAGACCGCGCACCGGGCATCGCAATTATTTCATCTGTCGGAGAGACAACGTCGTTGCCCGAGTCGGGCTGGCCGGATCAGTTTCGGGACTTCGCATGAAGTCCTTCGTCCAGCCCACGGCCCTCCTCAAGCGCAAGCTGGGTGCGAGCGTCGTTCTCACGGATGACGCGGCGCGTTACGCCGCCTCGTTCGACAGCAGCCGGCTGTCGTTTATGCCGGCGGCGGTCATTAAGGCCCGCAAGCCTTCTGATCTCGGCGCGGTCCTGGCCCTCGCCAACAAGCACCTTGTGCCGGTGACGGTGCGCGGACGTGGCACGACGCTCATGGGTTCGGCGTCGCCGCGTGAAGGAGGCTGGGTCGTCGACATGCTCGGCTGGAACAAGCTGCGCATCGACGCCGAGGCAGGGTTCGCCCACGCCCAGGCGGGCGTGAAGGTGGGCGACCTCCAACGCGCGGCGGAAGCCGAGGGCTGGTTTTATCCGCCCGACCCCTCCTCCAAGGAATACTGTACGATCGGTGGCAACATCGCCTGCAACGCGGGCGGCATGCATGGGGGCAAGTACGGCGTGACCCGCGACTTCGTGGTGGCCTTGCGTGGCTTTCTGCCAACAGGGGAGGAGGTCCAGTGGGGAACCGCGACGAAGAAATTCTCCTCGGGCTTCAATCTCCGCGATCTCTGGATCGGCAGCGAAGGCATGCTCGGGATCGTAACGGAAGCCGTGCTGAAGCTCATTCCCAAGCCGGCGGCGCGCTGGACGCTGCTCACGTCGTTTCCGGACGAGGCGTCTGCGTTTCGAGCCGTGCGCGCCTTGTTTGCCCAGCGGCTGCAACCGGCAATCTGCGAGTTCCTCGACCGCGCCAGTGTGACCTGCGCGGAGCAGGCGATGCAGACCACAATTTTCCCCGGCCAGGCGGGCCGTCCGGTGATCTTGCTCGAACTTGCCGGGTCGCCCAGCGAGATCGAAGACCAAAAGACGGTCGTGCTGGCCTGGGCGGTGAAACACGCCGCGGGCTTTCGCGAGGCACGCGATCGCGCCGAAGCGGAATCGCTCTGGGCTGTGCGCCGCAAATGCTCCGGCGCGATGTTTCAGATGGGCGACGCCAAACTCAATGAGGACATCACCATTCCCTTGCATGCCTACGAGACGTTCGCCGCGTTTCTCGAAAAATTGCGCGCCTCGTCGAAGCTCGCAATTCCCACGTTCGGCCATCTGGGCGACGGCAACCTCCACGTGAACATCATGTATCACAAGGCCGACCCGAAGGAGTGCCGGGCGGCGGAGAAGGCGGTGCAAAAACTGATGGAGAAGGTCGTCTCTCTGGGAGGCGCCATCTCGGGTGAGCACGGTATCGGCCTGGCCAAGACACCTTTCTTCCGTCTTCAGCATTCGCCGGCGCAGGTGCGCGCGATGATGGCGGTGAAGAAGGCCCTCGATCCCAACGGGATTCTTAATCCCGGCAAAATGTTCGACGTGTTCGAAGTGTGGAAACAGACCCGCGTCGTGGCCTCGTTCCCGTGGGACCACAAGTAAGCCTCTGGCACGCGTCAGCGCCGATTCAAAGAGCGCAGGACACAGCGAGGCCGGAAGACCTCGCTGCGTTATCCCTCTCTCTGCGCCCTCCGCGCGCTCCTGTAAAAACCGGCTTGATCGCAGTGACCTACCCCCGACAACGATCCGGTCTCACATGAGGTAACTGAGGAAACAGAGCCACTATCCACTATCATCTACTCTCCGCTCCGTTACCTCTGTTACCTCCTGTAAAGCGCTGCCTGAACACACCGGTCGCCGCTGGCAGAAGGGTGACACAGGCATTCTTGCCCGTGATCCGGATCTCCCAACCTTCAACGTAAAGCCGCGAAGCGAGACGCAAGACACCTCGCTCCGCTACCCGCTACTCACTACCCGCTACTGTCAGGAATGCAGGCTTGGGTTTGACGAGGCAAAGATTGCCATCCGATACTCCCGCCTCGTTTTCTTTCAGTTCATCACCCATCAACCCCGACCCATCGCCCACCTGTCATGAGAATAGGCATCAACACGTTTCTGTTCACCTCACCCTTCACCAACGAGAGCACCAAGCTTTTTGCGAAGTTTCGCAAGTGGGGCTTTGGCTCGGTCGAACTCGCGATCGAGGATCCCTCCCACATCGATCCGGTTCACGTGAAGCGGGAACTGGACCGCCACGGTCTGGTCTGCGGTTCGGTGTGTGCGGCGATGGGACCGGATCGCGACTTTCGCGGCGACGCCACCCAGCAGAAGACCGCGATGGCCTACTTGACCGGCCTGATCGATCTCATGGTCGTGCTCGATTGTCCGTCGCTTATCGGACCGGTGTACTCCTCCGTCGGCCGCGCCGATGCCGTTCCCGAAAAAGAATACGCCCGGCAGTGGAAGACCGTGGTCAAGAACCTCAAGAAACTGTCGGCTTACGCCCACAAGCGTGGACGGCAGATCTGCCTTGAGCCGCTCAATCGCTTCGAAACCGACTTCATCAACACCTGCGACCAGGCGTTGAAAATGATCAAGGACGTGGGCAGTCCGGCGCTGCGCCTGCACCTCGACACGTTCCACATGAACATCGAGGAGAAGAATCAGGCCGCCTCGATCCGCAAGGCCGGCAAACATCTCGCGCACTTCCACGCCTGCGGCAGCGACCGCGGCACTCCAGGTGGCGATCACCTGGACTGGCCGAACATTGCAAAGGCGCTCCGCGACGTGAAGTACAAGGGTGATGTCGTCATTGAGTCCTTCACCAGCGACGTGAAGGTGATCGCCCGGGCTGCAGCGATCTGGCGGAAAATCGAACCAAGCCAGCAGCACATCGCCGTCAACGGACTCAAGTTCCTGCGCAAAACGCT
>JBBQUU010000171.1:0-3905 GCA_038212175.1 Opitutales bacterium
TCAATCTGGACGCTCGTGAACCAAGCCGCCTCGACCACTTTCTCCTCTGGGCTCCGATGGGCATCGCCGCCCAAGCCCAAAGCGCGATTCTCGCCTTGCGGAAGACATGGACCAAAGGCGGCGAAAAGCGCCTCTTCGTCACCGTGGCCGGCATGGGCAGCCTCCAGGACTTCCATTCCCTCCTCGGCAAACAAACCCTCGGCCCTTCTAAGGTCTGGATCAGTCGCACTCCCTTCGTCCCCCCGCGCTTCGTCAAAAAACAGGGACCAAACACTGTGGAAGGACAGGTCCGCAGCGAAATCGCCTCGCGTTTCAAAAAAGACGCAAAAGTCGAATTCCTCACACGTGACGAAATCACGGAAAGGCACCTGCACCGTTTCGTCCGCGTCCGCCGCGCGGCCGGAAAGGAACCGCCACAGGATTGTTTCTACGGGCTGCGGCTGACCTTCGAGACCGAGGTGTCTGGTCCGCTCGCCCTCGGCTACGGCTCCCATTTCGGCCTCGGGCTCTTTGTGCCGGCGGCGAGAGCGCACGACCAAATCGTGCCATGAAAGGGAAGCCCCAGACGAAGAGAGCGCGCCGACGCAAGGGCCCGCTGTTGCTGAAGGATCACGAGCGCTTCAAGCTTCTATCCGGTCCGTATGAGCCGCCCCTGGTGAAACGTGGGTTCCTCGTGGACGCGTTGCGCGGGAAGGTGCGGTTCGGCACGTTTACCAATGCGCTCATTCCCTGGCCAAAAGCGCGACGGATCGGGAAAAGCGGCAGCGGAGGGATGATCTTGTGCGGAGACTTGCTTCGAGCATTGGCTTGTGAGTCGGCGCCTGCGATCAGTCATTATTGGGGCGTCAGCCGCGCGACGGTGGGCAACTGGAGGCGCGCCCTGGAGATGAAAGGGCGGACTCCGGGAGCGGATAGGCTGGTCCATCTGGGAATGGAACTGGCCAGGCTGCCTGAGAGCCGGGAGAAAATCTCCATCGCCGCCCGGGGTCGCGTACTGTCATGGGAGCGCCGGGCCCGGTTGCTGAAGGGGATCCGACACGGCTGGAAGGAGAGGTTCGCGGCGCGGCGCGCCGCCTTTCGCCGGACGGGACGGTTTCCCAGGGCCACCAAATCGGACCCATGGATTGCCGAGGAGGAAAAGTTGCTGACCAAACTGCCCACCGTGGAACTTGTCCGTGTGCTCGGGCGCACGGCGAAAAGCATCCAGGCGCGCCGGATTCTCCTGGGCATCCGGGCCCGTCCGCCCGTGGTTCAGCAGGCGTGGCGGGAATGGGAGATCAAACTGCTTGGAACCGCCCCGGATCGCGCCATTGCCAAGCGCCTGGGACGCTCGGTTTCATCCGTCGAGAACAGGCGGCGCAAGCTCGACATCAAGTCGGCCGGCAGCCGCTTCTGGACCGCCGAAGAAGAAGCCATTATCGGGAAGGTTTCCGACGCGGAAGCCGCGCGCCGGTTGGGCCGCACCAAGAAAGCGCTCCAGCATCGGCGCCGGGCGCTCGGGATGGCATTCTTCGAGGTGGAAAGCCGCCGCGAGTGGACCGCCGCGGAGGAGGCGCTCCTGGGCACCGAGTCGGACGCCGCGATTGCAAAACGGCTCGAACGAACGATGCGTTCCGTCGCGATCCGACGCCGCAAGCTGGGCAAGCCGCCGCAGTATTCCAAGTTTCGGCCGTGGACGCGTGAGGAGATCGCCGTGCTCGGAACCATGTCGGACCCCGAGGCGGCCCGTCAGCTCAATCGCTCCGTGCGATCCGTCTCGATGAAGCGTCTCAAGTCCAAAGTACCACCGGGAAGCAACCGTCGCTGGATCCGCTCGGAGGACAAATTGTTGGGAACGATGCCCGATGAAGATGTCGCGAGGCGTCTGGGGCGGGCCATCCACGCGGTGCGGATGCGGAGGTTTAAGAAACGCGTTCCCGTGTGGCGCGGCTCCGCACGCACTTCGGCCTTGGCCTTTTCGTCCCGTCATGATTTGCCTTCAACCGGGAAAACCAGCGGCTAAACTCCTCGCATGATACCCAACCTCGATAAGATCGATGACGCGGTGCTCGCGTTGTTGCAGCTCACCAGCTTCACCGAAGGGCGCGGCGAGTTCGCAATCACTCGCGCCTGGAAGGGACATGACTGGGACACACTCGGCCGGCTCCACCAGAAGGGATTGATCTCGGATCCGAAGAACAAAAACAAGTCGGTGGCGCTCACGGAGGAAGGCCGGCGCCGTTCCGCCGACTTGTTCGAAAAGCTCTTTTCATGATCCCGTTTCATAGTGTCTGTCCCGAGCTCGCCGGACGCGAGATCCGCTCGGTCAAGGTGGCGGCGTTGCCTCAGCACCCGGCGGGCGAGTTCGCCTTTGTCGAGTTCTACTGCGAAGACCTGAATTGCGATTGCCGTCGCGTGCTGTTCGAGGTACGGCCCCGGGCGGAGCCGGATCGGCCGGTGGCCTACATCACCTACGGATGGGAATCGCCGGCGTTTTATGAGCGCAACTCGAACGCGCCGCCCGACATCGCCCGCGAAATGGCGATCGAAACAGTGAACGCCAGTCTCGATCCGATGAATCCGCAGTCGGCGCTGGCTCCGATGATTCTTCAGGTGTTTCGCGACATCGTCGCCACGGACCCCGAGTACGTGGCGCGACTGAAGCGGCATTACACGATCTTCCGGGATGAACTGCGGCGCGTTCCGGATTCGGCGGCGTCACCGGCCGCACCTTCCGCGAGCGAGGCCGGAGCCGGTTCGTCCCCGGCCAAGGCTGCGGAGCCCCGCATTCCCGTGGCGCACCGCGAGCGGTTCGATGAAGTGGCGGCGCTGCTCGAACCGTTCGGGCGGAAGCATCTGGACCCCGAACTGACCGGTTTTGTGATGGAACTCTGGCGGCGGATTTGCCGGCGGAAGTCACCCGATTGCCTGCGGGGTAAACCATCCGTGTGGGCGGCGGCCATCACGCACGTCATCGCCCGCATGAATTTCCTCTCCGATCGCGAGCAACCGGTGCATCTGACCTTCGATACCGTGTGCGATTTTTTCCAGGCCAACAAGAACACCATTGGAGGTAAGGCGACGGAGATCGAGCGGACGTTGCGCCTCCGACAGCACTGTGAACCGGGGCTCTGTCGAAGGGAATTTCTGGAAACGTTCACGACGGTCCGACTGTCCAATGGGATGGTCCTCACGTGGGCGATGGCCAAAACGGCGGGTTACGTGCCTCCCGACGCGCGCGTGGAGGACTTGTTGTGACGGCGCCGATAATCCGGCTCCTCTCGTGCCGGTTACACTCAATGGCGGGAATTCCTCCCGCTGCGTTCCTGAATTATGAACGAGCAAGACCCGACGGCTCCATCGGAAAACCGTCTGACTGAACCCGAATCGTCTTCGCCACGGCGAGACGCCACATCCGGCCCGCATGGCATCAGGACGGGAGACACGCGTGAGGCGGGTCCGACCGTCACCGGGTCCAGGCAAGTGAAGATTCTGGTGCGCGTGGAACCCGCGCGAACGCCGCGGGGCGAATCGACCGGAGCGGATGGCGACGGCACGGCGCCGCTCAATCCGGTCGGCCGATTGCCGGCCGGCCCGGAAGAACCGCCCGTACCACCCATCAGTGATGCCGGGCCATCGCCCGGCCTGACCCGTCAAGCGTTCACGGGGAGCGACGTCATCCCCGCGCGCATGCTCAACGAGTTCGTCTATTGTCCGCGTCTGTTCTACTACGAATTCGTCGAGGGCGTGTTCCTGGAGAGCGCCGACACCGTCCGCGGCAAGACGCTTCATCGCCGCGTCGATTCCGGCAAAGGCGACCTTCCGCCCGCCAAACCGAAGGCGACCAGACCCGATGCTGCCGGGACGCCCGACCTCCCACTGGACAATGCTCAAGCCGAACTCCCACCCTCAACTCTCAACCAACC
>JBBQUU010000172.1:0-3832 GCA_038212175.1 Opitutales bacterium
CGAGGTAAGCACGCACCTTGAGCTGCCGGGTGGCGGGATGATCGGCGAAAAGCGGGTGCAATTGCGAATCTTCCACGACCAGCGGATCGGTTGAGCCGACGATATGCTGACAATACGAGAACGACAAAGGTGCCTCGCGAATGGACGCCCACGGCTCCGCGAGTCCGCTGCTGCTCTTGATAAAATGCGATGGCAGTCGACCAGCGAGACCAGGGCAATGGGAGCCTTCAAGATCAGGGCAGCCAGGGCGCTTAACCGATCAAAGACTTCCTCCGCAGGCGTATCGAGCAACCCCAGCCGGCGCAGAGCTTCGAGTCGCGGCGGGCTCGCAATCTCCTTCATCAACTCTTTCCCCTTAACCACGAGTAAAACGTATCCAAGCGAACGGGATTCGGCAAGATCGCCGTGCAACGACCCGCACGATTATACCTGCTTTGATTATAGTGGTCGTTATCCCCGACTGACACCCAGTGGAGACTTGCCGTGAACGCCCTGCGTGTTTCGCGTGAAGCATGACCGAATCGCGCCGCTCCCCGCCTCCCCTGCCGCGCCTGGCGTTCGCGATCGCGTGGGCCTTTTTCATTCTCGCGGCGGGGTTTGGCTTCCTGCTTCGGCTGCAAGTCTTTCATCCGGTGGTGCCCCTCGAATACGCCCACCTCCTTCACACCCACTCGCATGCCGCCTTCCTGGGCTGGGTTTTCAACGCGTTCTTCGGACTGGCCCTAAGGTTTTTTGTGCGGCCGGAGAATCACGGAAGTTATTGGGCAGTGTTCCTTGTCATGCAGCTCGCCGCCGTTGGCATGCTCTTCACCTTTCCGTTTCAAGGCTACGCCGCAGCCAGCATCAGCTTCTCCACCCTTCACCTCGCGAGTGGCGCTGTCTTCGCGTGGAAACTGCTGCGAGACAACGTCGCCGCGGCCGGGGCACGAACCGCGCTCGGCTGGGCCTTTGTGTTTCTGCTCATCTCGGCCGCGGGCCCCCTCGCCCTCGGGCCGCTCGCGGCCGCCGGTCTCAAAGGCAATCCGTGGTATCACTTCTCGATCTACTTTTATCTCCACTTTCAATATAATGGCTGGTTCATATTCTTCCTGCTCGCCGTGTTCATACAGCACGTGAGCACCGGCGCTGGCATCGCTGCATCCCGCGTTGTCCCCGCCGTCCACTGGCTCGCTGCAGGGTGCCTGCTCACGGTGATTCTTTCGGCGTGGTGGATGGGCCCCACGGGTTGGATGCACCTTGTGGCCGCGGTGGGGGGAACCGCGCAGCTGATCGGCTTCGCCCTCTTCGTCCGCGCCCGACCACAACGCCCGGTGTTTCACGCGCGCGTCGCCTCGGCGCTGGCCGTCCTGGCCATAGTCATGTTCGCGCTCAAGCTTGCGCTCCAACTGGGTGCGGCTTGGCCCGCTCTCGCCGATCTCGCGATGTCACGCCCAGCAGTCATCGGGTTTCTCCATCTGGTATTCCTCGGCGTCACAACTCCGCTCCTCATCGCATGGGCCGCGGAACTCGGGTGGTTGCGGATCCGCGGCGTCGCGGCGGCTGGACTTACTCTTTTGCTCGCAGGCACCTTCACGGCGGAGTTCGTCTTGTTCGCCCAACCCCTTCCCATTTTGAATACTCTCATTGGCCCGTGGCTGCATCAACCGGAGGTGCTCGCCGCCTCTGCCCTCGCCATGTGGGCCGGCGTGCTCACGCTCACAGCGGGATTCATTGGAACCGCAGAGGCTACAGCGCCCCCGCTCGTACCCGGCGACGAAACAACCGGGCACGACTCTCTTCCTGAAAACCCGGCTGGCCCGACCAACCGACTGCCGCGGCGTCAATTGCCTTGATTACCGGCAACACGCCCAAACACATTCGCCGCATGTCCGCCGCACCCGACCAGCTTCGCGCCTTCCGCCGGACCGCACTCATGGCCACGCTGCGCCAGAGCCGAATGTTCGCCGATTTGTCCGCCGAAAACCTTCAGGCCGTCGCCGATGTTTGCGTGCTCAAATCAATTGAGAAGGGTGAGCTCCTCTTCCGCGAAGGCGACAAGGCGGAGGGTTTCTACGTGTTGCAGACGGGAGCGATCAGCGTCTTCAAACTCACGCCCGACGGACGCGAACAGATCATCTGTGTTTTTCGTCCACCGGAGAGTTTTGCCGAGGTGACGCTCGCTACGGTCGAGGCTTATCCAGCAAACGGAGTCGCCTTGGAAACCTCTCAAGTCATTCTGGTGCAGCGCGCCGGATTCCGTGATCTGATCTGCCGCAAGCCGGAGCTTTCGCTCCACATGCTGGCGTCGATGAGCCTGCATCTGAAGCACCTCGTCCAAACGCTGCAGGACTATAAAGGCCGCCAGATCGAAGGCCGGCTCGCCAGCTGGCTCTTGCGTCAGGTGGCAGAGGGCACGCCCCACTTCGACCTGCCGGTGACGAAAAAAAATCTGGCCGGCCAGCTTGGCGTCACAAGTGAGACGCTCTCGCGCACGCTGGCGAGGTTTCGCGACGAACACCTTATCCGCGTCGAAGGCGCACGCGTGCACTTTCTTAACGTCCCCGGGCTCCGCGCTTACACTGACGCGGAAATATAGGAGAGGGAGTGAAGGGCAGATAGCGGATAGACGCCTTGTCTGAGCGCTGCGGCCGTCCCGCACGCCCGCATGGTCATCCTTTGGGAGCTCAATTCCGCGGTTCGACTCCGCGCGGTTCAGCGGAAGCACGGGATAGCTTGATTCACATCAAAGCACCACTGACTTGGATACGCTAAGCTGGGCGCATGTCTCAACCCGCCCTCATTCCTGCCGACGCCGCCCGGACGTTGGATCCCTTCACCATGCTGCTCACCCTCGGCGCCGAGCAAGTCACTGACAGCCCTTCCTCATGAATCCGAACACCGAGACGATCGACCTCACGCACTTCGATGTGCGTGACATCCCGTGCCGCACGAAACATGCGCAGATTTTTCAACGTTGGACCGACCTGCCGGTAGGCGCATACTTTGTCTTGATCAACGACCACGATCCCGTGCCGCTGTATTATCAGTTCGATGCGCTCTTCCGTGGCGCATTTAGCTGGGAGTATCTCGTCGACGGTCCAGCCGAGTTTCACGTCAAGATAACCCGGCTCGCCGCGTCGCCGTCCGAGTCCCTTCCGCTGCCACCGCGACGTGCCGTGACGGCCCAGGCCGGTACGACGGGAGACTTGGATCTCCGCGGACTCGAGCCTCCCGAGCCGATGCTGCGCATTCTCACCACCCTCGAGGCAATGCCGGCTGGGTCGAGCTTTCGGGCCCGGACAGACCGGCAACCGATTCCCCTTTTCCCTGAATTGCTGGCTCGGGGAGCGAGCTACACGAGCGAGGCGGCCGCTGATGGCAGCTGGATCACCACTGTCACGCCCGCTTGAGCGCCCACGTGGCCCGGTGACGGGTATCACCTTGGTTGCCGGAGGACGGCTGCCGCTGGCCTTCATCAGCGCCGGACTGGGCGCGTTCGCCGTCGCTTCCGTCACGCTGGCATTAAACCCGGGAGTATTATTACTCCCGGTGATACATCCCTACGTGGTCGCGCTCGCCCATCTCTGGTTGCCCGGGTTTCTGCTGAGTGTCTGCCTCGGGGCAATCTATCAATTAATGCCCGTCGTCCTCGGCACGCCGCTCATGATAAAAAATGTCGGAGCTTGGACGCATCTGGTGCTCCATTTGGTCGGAGTGACATTACTCGCGAGCGGTTTCCTGCTGGGGTACTATATCATTGTGGGCATCGGCGGCACCTTGGTGATGGGGGGCGCCGTTCTGTTGTTCACGGGCACGTGGCGCACCTTTCTCAACTCGCAGCGACGCGACGCAA
>JBBQUU010000173.1:0-3738 GCA_038212175.1 Opitutales bacterium
TCATCAGAGGCCTGTCATTCTCAGCAGCAGCGAAGAATCCATTGGGCGAATCGCACGCGGTTTGAGGATTCGCAGCTCATGCTGGATTCTTCGCCGCGCTCACAATGACAAACAAAGAGGTCGGGAAGCGACCCGACCCGAACTAAAAGCCCGTCGCGTCGCTCAACCCTTCGCCGCGAGCGCGTTGAACTTTGGGACGAGGTAAGCGGCGCAGCTGTCCAAGGAGGCAAGCTGCATGTAGTCGGCCTCCGGGACCTCGATGCTGTGGCGCTTGCGGAGCTCCATCACAATATCGAGGAAATCCATGCTATCGAGCTGGAGCTGATCGCGCAGGCGCACGTCGGGCTTCACGTTGCTCAAATCCTCATCGGGGGCGATGTCCGCGATGATATCGAGCACCACCTGCTTGCATTCGTCGTTCGTCATGATCAGTGGAGCGGGATTAGGCGGCAAAGCGCCGAACAATCAACGTGGAATTTATACCGAGCATACCGAAGGAATTATTCAGGATCGTGTCCACTGTCGCAACTTGACGCGGCTGATTAAGCACCAACCCCGGGAGCGCGCAGAGCGGATCGAGGTCATCGACGTTGATTGTCGGGTGCACGATTAGGTCGTCAAACGACGGCAGGTTGCCCGCAAGTTCCAGCGCGCCGGCCGCGCCCATGGCGTGGCCGATGAAACTTTTGGTGTTGTTGATGTGGGTGTCCGGGCAGCCCTCGCCAAAGACCGCACGAATCGCCTCGCACTCCTGAATGTCGCCGAGCGGCGTCGCGGTGGCGTGGGTGTTGACGATGTGGATGTCGCGCGGCGTGACCCCGGCCCGCGCGAGCGCGGCGCGGACACATTCCGTCTGCCGCACCGGATTGGGTAGCACGTAGTCGCTCGCGTCGCTGTTCACGTGGTAGCCGGCAATCTCGGCGTAAATCTTGGCGCCGCGGGCTTGGGCATCCTCCAGCCGCTCCAATGTGTAGAGCGCGCCGCCCTCGGCGATCACGATGCCGTTGCGCGCCTTGTCGAACGGTCGCGATGCCTTGTGCGGATCGGCGTGGGTCGCGAGGGCATTCTGGGATTTGAAGCCCGCGAAAATCCCAAACGTGTGGATGCTCTCGCTGACGCCGCCGCAGATCGCGAAATCCACCTCACCGAGTCGCAGCATCTGGGTCGCGTGAATGAGGCCCATATTGCCCGCGGCACACGCCGCCCCAATGGTGTAGGCAGGACCGGTCACACCCAGATTTAGCGACGCCTCGCCCGCCGGGTTATTAGCGACCGTGCGGGGATTGTGGTAGTGCGACCAAAACTTCGTGTCGTAATTAAACTTCGAGATGTTGTAGATTTCGTTCTCGGTCTCGACGTTGCCGTGCTCGGTGCAGCCGATGTAAATGCCCACGCGATCCCTCGCCACGGCGTCCCACGCCACGCCGCTGTCCGCCAGCGCCTCGCGTGCGCAATAAATCGAGATGCTACCGGCCCGCGTGCCAACGCGGACTTCTTTTTTCTTCTGATGCCGCAACGGATCGTAGTGGCACACGCCCGCGAGCTGCGAACCCATGTAGCGAACATCCATCCGCTCCACGCCCGCGACGCCGTTCAGCAGGTTCTTCCGAAACTCGGGCAGCGAATCGCCATTCGGCGCGGTGAGCCCGACTCCGGTGATGACGATGCGCGACTGCGGAAAGACCTTCATTTGGAGCGAATCGGCAATCGCTATTCATCGCCCCGCCGAAAGCAATACCTCACGGTCTTCCGGTTTGATTCCGTAAGTGTAGGCCAGCCCGCTTACGGGCGCGGTTTGTCACGCGCAAGCGCGCTGACCTACCGCAGATTCGTTTGCAAAACCAAACCGGAAAGACCTGAGCAATACCTGTCTCGCCCCGATTTGTCGTTGCGGGGAGCGATGCGACGACACAATCCATCTGGCACATATTTTCCCATGAACGTTCTCGTCGTCGGAGGTGCCGGTTACATCGGAAGTCACTGCGTCCGCCAGCTCGTCGCTGCCGGTCATCGGGCCGTGGTATTGGACAACTTTGTCTACGGCCATCGCGGCGCGCTCGCCCCGGGCGTGAAGCTCCACGAGGGCAACCTCGGCGACGAGGCCTTCGTCGGCCGAGTGCTCCGAGAGGAAAAAATCGAGGTCGTGATGCACTTCGCCGCCTACTGCTACGTCGGCGAGTCGGTCACCGCGCCGTTGAAATACTACTTCAACAACGTCGTCGCCACCCTCCACCTCCTCAACGCCATGATCGACGCGGGCGTGAAGAAATTCGTGTTCTCCTCGACCTGCGCGACCTTCGGCGTGCCGGCCAACCTCCCCATCCACGAGACCACGCCGCAGGCGCCGATCAATCCCTATGGGCAGACGAAACTCGATATTGAGCACGCCCTCAAATCGCTCGCTCACGCCGCCGGCCTGAGCTTCGCCGCCTTCCGCTACTTCAATGCCGCCGGCGCTTCCGAGGACGGCGTCATTGGTGAGGACCATCATCCCGAGACGCATCTCATCCCAGTCGCGATCGACGTCGCGACAGGCAAGCGGCCGCACCTTGAGCTATTCGGCACGAACTACCCGACCCCCGACGGAACCTGCCTGCGCGACTATGTCCACGTCGATGACCTGAGCCGCGCGCACATCGCAGTCTTCGAGAAACTCGGCACGCCCGGCGCGCAACTCTTCTACAATCTCGGCACTGGCTCCCCGACCTCCAACCGCGCCGTCATCCGCGCCGTCGAGAAAATCGTCGGCAAGCCCGTGAAGGTCATCGAAAGCCCGCGCCGTCCCGGCGATCCGCCGGCGCTCTTCGCCGACTCCGCCAAAGCCGTTCGCGACCTCGGCTGGAAGGTGAAGTTTCCCGACATCGAGTCGATCGTCGCCACCGCCTGGCGCTGGCACTCCAGCCATCCGAACGGTTACGGCGACCGCTGAGCCCGGCCCAACGGTCGCCACCAATCTTGCCGCCAACGATCCCGCAAAACCCCGCCCTTCCGGCCCAAAAATAGCTACCGCGCCACTTTCCTCATGGGACAAAAAGCCACCGCCGCCAACCTCACCGCCGCCTACTCCGGCGAGTCCGACGCCCAGTTCACCGCCTACCTGAATCTGAAGCTGAAGGAAATCGGCCAGCCCGGCTTGAACCCCCAGCCCGGCGAGCCCGGCCTCGCGCCGCTCGTCGATCATTTTCTCGCCCTGTCCCGCGAGAAAGACCGCGCCCTCGCCCGCTACCTCTGCCCGGTCGATCAGCGCATCCAAAATTTTCTCTACGAGCATTTGGATGGCGAGGCCCCGCGCCTGCCCGTGACCACGCTGGTCCTCGACCGGGCAGGCTTGGCGCGGATTCTCTCGCTCCCGCCCGAGGTGGACGACTACCGCAGCGATATCCTCTCCTCGCACCGCGTGCGCCAGGGCGTGCTGCACAATCCCCGCAGCGATCGGCGAACGACGCAGGGGATTTTTCACATTGTCGATGTCGGCGTGCCCGTGCCCGACGACAAAAAGGCCGTGCCGCCCGAGGTCTTCAACCGCCTTCTCGGCCACGCGCTAAACCCGCCCGCCGAGCTCATGCGCTTGCCATTCACGTCGCAGTCCCCGCGGTCGGCGGAGTGCTTCGTTTCGCTGTATCTCCGGCCAGTGGTGTGCCCCGCCGTGCCCGGCTTCACTCCGCGGCGCGCGATGGAGACGCGTTTCTTCGCGCCCGGCGCGCTCGTCGCCAACCTCGATTTCGTCGAGCGCATCTT
>JBBQUU010000174.1:0-3704 GCA_038212175.1 Opitutales bacterium
TGGATCTTTGGCAGGGCAAAGAGGAGAATGTGTCGGCGGCACAGAAAGTTCTGCTTCATCGCGCCCACTGCAACCGCGCCGCTCGCCGCGGCGAATACGCGACCGCAAAGGAAACCTGAAACCAGTGCAAGGATGCCCATAGGCGCATTCAAGTTAAGGAAGTGGTCTTTGAGGCTGGGCAAACTTCTCGGCATCGACGTGTATGTACCGTCGGTGCGTGAATCAACACGAGCTTCATGCTTGTGGCTTGCCACGGCCTTCGCATGGAAAGTCCCGCGTCAGCTCAGGGCTACGTTTGTCCGGACACCCAAATTTGACATCTAAACGCCCCGACCCCCTGCTCAGGCCATCTTGGACCCGTTTCGGCCGCGTGTTTCGGCCGTCGGTGCGATCCGGGTGCGGCCGTCCGTCGTTAAGACAGGAACGGCTAAGCGCGCCAATCAACAAGCCGCAGGGCGGGAAGTCGGGCAAATTCGCGGATATTGTTGCTCACCAAAGTAAGGCGCGCGCTGAGCGCCTGCCCGGCAATCACTAGGTCGTACGGTCCGATTTTCAGGCCGGAGCTCTCCAGATCGTACCGCACTCGCGCTGCGCAGTCGGCGGCAGCCAGGTCGAACGCCAACACCGCGATGACGGTGAACAATTTCTCGAGCTTTTTTCGCTCCCGTTCCGGTTGGCTGCACCGACGAACGCCCATCGCCAGCTCGAAGGCGGTGATCGACGAAAGGGCGCAATCGGCCGGGCTGGTTGCTTCAAGATGTGCGCAAACCTGCGGGTGCCCCTTCATCACGTCGACGCAGACATTGGTATCAAGCAGGTAGGTCATGCGCCCAAATTCACGGGCGGAGGCAGATCGCCTTGGGGTGGACGATCAAACGCCTTGTCTTCGATGCGAATGGAGCGAAGGAAATTGCGCGGCCATCGCGTGCTGACGAGTGGTTCGAGAATGATCTTGTCGCCCTCTCGCCGGATCGAGGCTTCCTTGCCGGGCAAGCGAAAGGCGCGAGGCAGCCGGACAGCTTGCGAGCTGCCGTTCTTGAAAAGCTTCGCGGTAGCGGTCATGTATAGACAGTAGATACGCGGTCAGATTGGTCAAGGAACGCTTTGCCCGGGCAACCGGCGCCGCAATGAGGCTGTTCGCTGCCTTCACCAAGATCGTCGGACCGGCAGCGGTTATGCTGGAAGGCGATGGCCCTTCCCTTCAGCGCTCCGGCCGCCACGATGCCGGCCGGGCGCGGCTGCCCGAGGTCATGGGCGGGCCCAACGACGTCATGTCTTGACTTTTGACCGAAACAAACGGTCCGACGTGTTCGTCCAGGCATTTGTCAACACTCGAGCCGTGACGTCTTCCGCTTGGCATGACGTCGTCGGCTTGGCTGTAGTGTTTCGCCCTGACGGGGTGGCGCAAGATGATAGGGGAACTGTCGACAGTTATAACCTGTTGGCGCGTTGCGATCAGAGGCGAGCCATCCCAAATCTCGGATGCCGTCGCTCGTGCTTCAGCAAGATGACTCGAACGGAGGTGCTGTCTTCGCGGTAAACGATCAGGAATGGGAAGCTCTGCAAGTGCACGCGCCGAAAGCGGTCGTTCGTCTGGTAAAACGGAAAGGGTGTTGGCCCGGCTTTGACCGCGGCGATACAGGTCCGAAATTCAGCTTCGAATCGGTCCGCGAGATGGACGCCGCCTTCGGCCTCGTAGTAGGCGAGCGCCTGGTTGAAATCTCTTTGGACGGCCGGATGAAACTCCAGCGTCATCCTTGCGTGCGTCGTACTCCGTTCCAAAACTCGGTCTCGGATAACAGACCGACGTTGCCGTTCTCTAGTTCAGCATCGCGACGCACAGCGTCGTTCAGGATCTCGTCCGGACTCGCGGCGGTCGGCGGAGGTGGCAGGCTGCCAAGAAGTTTGTCAGCGAGCTGCAGTCGGTCCTTGTCGGAAAGGCGCAGAACTGCGGCTTCGATTTCTTGCAGAGTGCTCATGACGCGAGGAATCTACGCAGCGGTATCGCGAGCGCAAGCATCCCGTCGTAGCGCGCCTGCCCGACGGAATCGGGCCGAGCATTGTCACCTTTGCTCGACTGTCTGCCGTTATGTGACGTTGTTCGGCCCGGTGGTTGCTTCGGCGGACGAATGTCGAGGGTGGGACCTCGCGGCGTGGAGATGTCGCCGCGCCAATGGATGACCGCGACAAGACCCCCGGATTTTACGACTTCGCTTCCCGCCCGCAACAGGGCCACCGGTTCTGCGGCGTGCAGGATGTTGAAAAGCAGCGTTGCATCGCACGAACCGCGCGGCCGCCCTAACCCAGACGCAAGCACGTCGGAGATGACTTGGGCGACGACGCGTTGCCAGCCGGCGTGGAGGGCGGCGATGCGGGCGGAACTGGGCGGGCTGGCCGCCGGGGATCGCGATGATGACGGACAGGCCGAGCGCGGCCGCGCGCACGACCGACTACGGCGTGCCGCCGACGCCAACGAACACGGGCAGGGGATTCTGCACGGGCCGCGGATAGACGCCCTGGCCGGACAACGCGGCGCAATGGCTTCCCGACCAGGTCACGCTTGTCTGGCCGCGGATGGCGTGCAGCAGCTCTAGTTTCTCCGTGACGAGTTGGTCGTAGTTCTCCAAATCGAATCCAAAACACGGATACAATTCGTTGAACGAGCTGCGGGCAGCCGCGGCGGCGAGCAGCTTGGCGGGCGACGACGAGATGTAATCAGGCGGGTAATGTTTGCCGATGCCGACGACGTCGAGGCCGACGCGACCGGCCAGCTCGATCTCGTCGAGCAGATCCCGCACGCGTGCGGCATCTCCCGGGGGTCCCGGTCGCTGCATGCCCACAAACGTATCGATGCCCAACTGCATCGCGCAGATGTATGACGAATGCGCTTTTTCGCCACTCCGATGATGCGGATCGAGGGGCGGTCGCACCTTATGGCGTTCTTTGCGGTTTTTGTGATCAAGGCCTGGGCCAACCGCGCCGAGAGCGTGGCGGACCGAATATTCAGTCACTTTCAAGAATTCGAGACGACTTCACTGCTATCTGGGATGAATTTTTCGCCACAAAGAAAACGGAGCCGGCATGAAGGAGAGAAGACCCGGTCTGAAGATAGGCGTGGGGGCCTCGGGCTGGTGGGCAAACCGTTGCCGGATTG
Source organism: Opitutales bacterium (assembly GCA_038212175.1). Classification (GTDB taxonomy): domain Bacteria; phylum Verrucomicrobiota; class Verrucomicrobiia; order Opitutales; family Opitutaceae; genus CAMAXB01. Next base: position 3,155 of record JBBQUU010000174.1, read on the forward strand.
GACCTGCATCCATGCCGTCCTGGTTTGACTACGGGCCCGGGAACGCGACACGTCTTCGTTGCACCATGGTATCGTTCGACCCCACTCGTCCGGATTTCGAGCCCTATGGATTCACCTGCGTCCGTTGGGCACCGTCGCCCATGCGCCGGCCCGATCATCACAACGAGATCGAACTCAACCTGCTGCAAAGCGGGTGGGTCACATATCTTCTGGGCGGGCAGAAGGTACGCATTGAAGCCGGTCGTATGAGTATGTTCTGGGCGGCGATTCCACACCAGGTGATCGACTTCGGCGACGAGCCCGACTATTTTGTGGCGACGATTCCGTTTGCGTGGTTTCTGCAGTGCAAATTGCCGGACAAGCTCGTGCAGCCCCTGCTCCACGGCGACGTGATCAGCGAGCCGCGCGTGGATCGCGGACCGTTCGATCACGAACTGTTTTCGGAATGGGAGAAGGACCTCTCAGGCAAGCGGGAGGGGACGAACCGGCTGGTGCTGTTGGAGATGGAGGCTCGCCTGCTCCGCCTCGCCACGGGCCTGCCGCCGCTGCC
>JBBQUU010000175.1:0-3694 GCA_038212175.1 Opitutales bacterium
CGGCGGGTCATTCCCTGCAGGTTTTGCACGATCAGCTTGCCGTCGAGGAGGAGCGGCGAGGAGCCGTAGCCAAACTGGACGCCGAGGGCTCCGTAATTCTTCGGTATATCAAATTTCCACTTCTCATTTCCGTCGAAGTCGAAGCAGGTGATGACGCCATTGCCTGAGGTGACCCACACGTGTTTCCCGTCCGTCACGGGCGTCGGCGAGGACATGTTCTGCTTCATCTTGATCTCGTTGCCGCGATCATACTGCCGGCGCCAGAGCTCCTTGCCCGTGGTTCGCGACAGACATACGAGGAGAATCTCCTGTCCGCCGGGCCCTGTCATGCCCAGCCCGCGGCTGGCGCCGGGAGACGGACGGCGGCGGGCGCCTGGTGCAGCCGCTGGTTCCGGAGCGGGAGCCGCGGCGGGTTGGACTTCTTCCTTCGACGGCGTGTTGAGGAAAATCCGGTCGCCCCAGATCACAGGCGACGAACCGCTCCAGGCGGGCAGTTCGTACTTCCATTTGATATTCTGATCCTTGCTCCACTGTTCCGGCAAGTTCCTGGCCGGGGTCGTGCCGTCGCCGTTGGGCCCACGCCAATTGGGCCAGTTGGCAGCCCAAGCGCTCTGCGCTGCGAGCGTAACGGCGATGAGCAGGCTGGTGGATTTCGAACCGAAGCCGAAACGAGAAACGCGTGCCAAGGGGGGGAGAATCATAATCAGCTCTGTGGTGATAAAACGAGTCGCACGACAGGAAAGGGGACCGGCGCGACGTGATAGGAAAAGAACGTCGAGTTCCGGCGCTGTCGAGAAATTGAGACGTTTGGCGGAATGGAAAGGTCCGGAAAATTTCCTGAAACCGGCATGACCTTTGCAGTTGCCGCGGCGCGGAAGCCTGTCGGCATTCGACGTCGGTCGCGTCGCTCTGCGGCCCCCTTTCATCTTTCTCCGTGAATCCATGACGCACTCTGCCGCCGACTCCCACCGCCTGCCCGGCACCTCGACGCGCGCCCCGTTGTATTATGGTTGGGTCACGGTCGGTCTCGCCGCCCTCGCCATGGTCGGAACGTTGCCGGGGCGCACTCAAGGTCTTGGGCTCATCACGGAGCCGTTGCTCAAGGACCTGAATCTCGACCGGGTGACGTTTGCGCAGATGAACCTGTGGGCGACGTTGATCGGGTCCCTTTTCTGTCTCGGTACGGGCCGGCTTTTGGACCAACTTGGCGCGCGCCGGTTGTTTACGCTGATCGCTTTTGCGCTCGGGGCCGTGGTGCTGGCGATGAGCCGCACGGCGGGCGTTCTCTTAATTTTTGGCCTACTCGTACTTTCACGCGGACTCGGGCAGAATGCGTTGTCGGTCGTCAGCCTCACGATGCCGGGGCACTGGTTTTCGCGCCGCCTGAGCTTGGCGATGGCGGTTTACTCGATCACGCTGAGCATCGGATTCATGGTGGCTTTCCCGATCGTGGGTGGTGCGGTGGTTGCGCACGGCTGGCGACCGGCCTGGGCGGCGATCGGGTGGTGCTTGCTGGTCGTGGTCGCTCCGTTGGGTTGGTTGCTCGTGCGACCGACGCCGCCGAACGCCGAGTTGGCGCGTGAGGGCGAGATCGTTTCGCGTGCGGCGGACGGTGACGCGACCTCCGGGTTCACGTGGAAGGAAGCCCTGCGCTCGTCCGCCTTCTGGGTCTTCGCGCTGGCGAGTTCCGTGTATAACTTGATCGCGTCGGGCATCGGGCTCTTCAACGAGTCGGTCCTCGCCGAACGCGGATTTGATGCCGGAATCTATCATCACAGCTTGGTGATCACCGCGCTCACGTCCCTCGTGGGAAATTTCGTCGGGGGCTGGCTGGCCGCGAAATGGAGTCTCAACGGCCTGATGGCCGTGGCGATGACGCTCCTTGCGGCCGCGCTGGTCAGTCTGCCCTCATTGCAAACCGTGGGTCAGGTCTATGGGTTTGCCGTCACGATGGGCGTGTCGGGCGGGTTTGTGATCGTGTTATTTTTCACCGTCTGGGCGAAAGTCTTCGGGCGCGTGCAACTCGGACGCATTCAAGGATCCGCGCAGATGCTCACGGTGTTGGCATCGGCAGTCGGCCCGTTGTTGCTGGCGAAATGTCACGCGTGGACCGGCTCGTATGCGGCGATCTTTTATGCCCTCGCTGGCGTGGTGGGAGTGTTGGCTGTCGCGGCATGGTGGGTGAAACTGCCGGGCGCGCAGGCGAGTCGCTGATTGATCGAGGTGATGCAGACATTCCTGTCTGCAAGGGTGGACGTGCCGGAAATACAAACAGACAGGAATGTCTGTTTCACTTCGGAAATGGAATCTGGTTGTCGCATCGCGGATTTCCGCCGACGACTGGGGCATGCGTTGCTTCGGTCTAACCCCTGATTCCGTTCTCGCCCGCTCGCCTGACCTCGCAGGCAAGCCGGGGCCGTCGTTGGTGTTCTCGATGGTTTATGGTGCGCTGAGCTTCGGCCTTGTAAGCGTGATCGCGTATTCAATTTGGGCGTACCGCCTGATCCCTGGAACGGCCGCAATGTACACGTCGATTGCGGCGATCTACCTCGGCTTAACCGGCCTTGCGTTGAGCCGCCTGGTCCTGGGCTCCGGAGCCACGACGCGGTTCGCGTTGCTCTTCGCCAGTGCGTTTTTCGTCTACGCGGTCGCGTGGTGCGTGTTTTGGTTTGGCCTGGGCGGGAGGCATGAAGCGGATCTTTGGGGCGCTGCAGTCGGTCTTGCCGGCATGACGTGGGTGATTCGCCGGGCGTTTGGAAAAACCGGTGATTTTCTGCCGCTGTTTGCGGTGCTCTTCACGTGTCACACGCTCGGCTATTATCTCGGCGACGTGCTCTACGCGGCGGTGCGCGGAGCCGTGGGGCGGCTGCTCTGGGGCGCAGGGCACGGGCTCGGCTTTGGTGCGGGCCTGGGCTACGTGCTCTTTCACGTGCAGGGGCCGTTGAAGGTGCGAGTGGGGCAGGGGTAAGCCCGGAAATTTCACCCTTCCATTGTCATTGCGAGACGACGAACCAAGCCCGAGCGTTTGGGTGGAATGGGCGATTAAAACCAAACTTGTCATGGCGAGTCCCGCAGCTGCGGGACGTGGCCATCCAGCTGGATCACCACATTCCGCGAAGCGGGACTCGTGATGACTACACGTGTGTTCGTTTAGAAGCCCGAGGAACGAGGGCGCGGCAATCCAGCGAGATGGATTGCTTCGTCACCGCGCTCCTCGCAAAGACAGATGAAATCCCGTTTGCTGCATGTTTACGAGTAGGTGTGAATACTCGGGCAAGGACGAGCCGCTGAGCCTTGCCGTCAGCGCGGACGTCAGCTCGACGTCGCGGCCCGCGCTGTCCGCTCGTGCGCCCTGTCCAGCTCGAGCCGCAATGCCCAAAGTGACATCCAGATATCACGGAGAAACGCCACGAGGGCGAAGATCAGGCAGACAATGCTGGCGGCAAACAACACGACAAGTTCGAGCCCGAACGTGTCGCGGATCGCATCGATGAAGATCGCCATCACCAGCACGCAGGAGAGCAACATGCTCAGCCCCGCATAGGTCACCGCTAGGCGGACGAGCCGCGCCCGCCGCCAGAGAATCGTGAGTTGACTCTCGAAATGCGCCCGATCCGCCGGACTCGCCAGCTGCATCTGGCCGGCCAGGCCGCGCGTACGATCCACCACGCGACCGAGACGGTTGGTAAGCGTC
>JBBQUU010000176.1:0-3627 GCA_038212175.1 Opitutales bacterium
CGGCTCAATGCCTCCCTCTGGATGGCCCTGCGCAATGGCACGAACATTTCCGGTGACATGGTCGACCGCCTGACTGCCTGGCTCGGACGAAATTCGGAGTTCGTCACGGAGAAGGCCTAGGTTTTTGATCCCACGGTTCGATGGTGCGATCTTGTTGTTGGGATGGAAGTAAGGCCTGTGGGGAAAGGTTCGTTAGGGCTGCGCCACAGCTACGCACGCCGTCAGAGCAGGAATACAGCGAGCCGCCCCCTACGCCTGCATCGTCGCCTCCTGTCGTCGATTTCCGTCATTTGGAGATCGTGGCGCCTCCGGGCCGCTGGATCATCATCATCGCCGCGGGTATGGATGCGGCTGCTCTGGCGCAGCTGATCGCAGTGGTCGAGCGGGCATGATCGCGCTGTCGCCGGGCGCGCGGGTCTGACTGGCGAACGGCTTGACGGATAAGCGGAAGGGGATGCCGTGTTTGGCGCTGCTTGTTCAGGAGGGTCTGGCGCGTGATCACCAGCCGCCGGCACCGTTCCATGCCACGCCTCGTGGCTGCGCAGGGCCCAAGTTTCCGGCGATGCTGTTCTTCGGGAAGTTCAGCCGGGCGGCTTGCCAAGCCGCTGAACCGGCAGGCCGAGCGCTACGCCCGCGTAGGCGTGGACATCAGCCTCTCGACTCTGGCCGACCAAGTCGGTGCTGACACCGCGACGCTGACGCCGCTGCACGCGCGGTTCGAGCGTCACGTCATGGCCGCCGGCCGGTTGCACGGTGACGATACGACCGTGCCGGTCCTGGCGAAAGGACGGACCCGGACCGGGTAGTGGGTCAGTCTGAAAATGACGGATAACATACACGACGACCACCAGATCGACTCCGGCATCAAGCGGCACGTTGCGCTGTTGATAGAGGCGGGTGTCGAGACCTTCGACTCCTGCGAGGGTGGGACAGGTCACCTATCCAGTCCCCACAGTTAGGTTATAGTCAAGCAATATTGGTCAGTTCAAAAGAAGATGGGCGACGGTTTCCCGCCACCCTGTTGAGTTCAAGAAGCCTCTTGAGCCGCTACCGCTTAGCCCAGAAGCCAACCATCATCGCCTAGTCAGATCAGCGGCTGCGCCAGTGTGCGCAGACATGCTCGACCTGGCCGAAGCGAACGCGTTGGTATGCGTTCACAAAGACACCTGTCTTCATGTCCCATCTCCTTCGAGTGGGTTTCATTTGACGCGGGCCGAGGATTCTGGGATAAGCCGATTGTGGAGACCGGAAATCCTGTGTGCCTTGGCCCGCTCGAGTTCCACCTATGTTAAAGGGCCGTTTCGCTTTGCGAGACGGTCCTTTGCTTTAGGTCTGCAGCGGTGGGTGGGTTTCACTCACCGCAGACCGTCTCATCTCTCTTCGTCATTTTGCCTCCTATGTGGTGGGCGTAGACTCGCCCGCCGCAACATCTACGACTGTAAGCCATACGCGTCAATGGCGTATGTGGTCTTGTTGTTTGGCGTTTTCCGTCGTAAATACGGGACAACAGGAGGGCAGTGACATGAACGCTATCGAGCAACTTCAACGCGAGCGAGAAAATCTTCAAAGCCGGATCGGTGAGATCGATGTCTTGGTTTCTGAATACCAAAAATGGGAAGATCGTGTCGCCGCAGTTGTCGGTCGTAAGGCTAGCGACATCCTAACCGACAACGTCAACCAGACCAACGCGAAGGAAAACGCAGTTAGTGACGTTGATGGCGGCCCCAAGCCTTCGCCGAAGGAAGATTTCGAGGCAGCAGTGCAGCTAATTTTGGGAACGAGCCAAACTCCCCTAGACCGAACCGTGCTTCTTAACGAACTACGTGAAAACGGTATACGTGTCGGCGGCGCAGACGAACGGAACACTCTTTCGGCCCGTTTGTCGCGCCTACCCTACGTGGTGAACGTGAGGGGCAAAGGCTATACGCTCAAAGCCCGAGAAAACGAGTTTGTAACATCATCGCAATCTCATGGCGAGGATCAGCAGCCATCGGTGTTCGGCTAACTACCCAAACCCCATCGCACTTTGGCTGCCTTCCTCGCAATCTCACTACGTTCATCCGGCAAGAGATTATCGGCTCTTGTCTTCCCGCCCTTCAAACCGCCTTTGCGCTGCCCAGATGCGTCAGGATCCTGGGTCACTTCTTCACCCGTTGCTCGGGTGGTGTCGCGTATCTGGTGGTAATTGCCGGGCGGTATCCTCCGGGCGACTTGATGGTTGGGCTCTTCAGGCGGCGAGGTCAACGGTTTCGGCAGCGAGGGGCTGGCCGAGCGTTTCCCATCCGTCGATTTTCCGCATGATGATTTGCCCGGACGCGAGAAGGGGCCAGAACAGCATCGGCGCGGTCGCGGCGTCGGGCAAGACGGTCTGGGTCTTGATCCGGCGCCGGAATTCCTCGTTGAGCCGCTCGATCGCGTTCGTGGTCCGCGCTGATTTCCATTGCGAGGGATCGAGCCGGGTGGAGGCGAACAGCAGATCCCCGGCTTCCTCCAGGCTGTCCACTGCCCGACAGGCGATGCTCGCATCGCCGAGAGGGGCCACCGCCTTGCACTTCAGCCGCCATTTCCGGAGGAAGGCCCGGCGGTGCTTTTCGATCTCGGCCTTTGTTTCGGCGTAGATCATGTCGCGGTAGTCCTCCGTCAATTCGTCGTGCAGGTGCTTGGGGGCATGGGCGAGCAGGTTGCGGTGCTTGTGAACCGTGCAGCGCTGAACCGGGGCCCCTGGCCATAGCTCGGTCAGGGCGGCTTCGATGCCCGGGGCGCCATCCATTGCCCGGCAGGCGATTGCAAGGCAATCTGCCGAGAGGGGACGATGACGAAGTCAGGCGCTTTCAGACCACGAGCGTCGAGATCGTCGAGAAACATCCGCCACGCCGCCTTGCTCTCGCCGCCCATGTTCCGGATCGACAGCAGCACCTTTTGCCCGTCTCGTCGCACGCCGATCGCGGCGAGCACCGAGATCGCGGTGGCCTTGCGGTCGATCCGCGTCTTCACGACGGTGCCGTCGAGGATCAGGCGCACGATATCTTCGTTCGCGAGGTCGCGCCCGCACCAAGCTTCCCAATCCGTCTTCACCTTGCGCCAGGCCCGGCTGACGATGTCCTTGCTGACGGCCCCGTCGAACAGACCGAACAGCGCCCGCCTCACCCGCCGGGTGTTCGTCCCGGCCAGGTAGACCGAGGCGATCAGGGCTTCCGCTTTTTTCGTGAGACGTTGATAGCGGCGCAGTCCTTTCGAGCGCCATTCGCCCATCCGGCCGTCTTCGCCGACCAGGCGCGCCCGCGGCACCTTTACCGTCTGGGGACCGAACGTGCCGATCACCTGCCGGTCGCGGTGGCCGTTGCGCTGACCCCGCGCGCCCTCCGCCGGGCGTTGGTAGCGGCCGCGACCGAGCGCGGTCTCCAACTCCTCTTCGAGGATCACCTCGATGAAGCCGCGCACCCGCTGGCGCACCTCGTCTTCCAGCGGATCATGCGCGCCCGCGCCGATCTGTAGCGCAAACTCAGATGTCTTGGTATGTCCGTCCATGGCGTGATCTCCTCGGCGGTGCCAGCCGCCGTCCAGTGTGTCAGTTCACACCCGGAGATTACGCCGCATCGGAATTTCCACCACCTTCGCGACACCACC
>JBBQUU010000177.1:0-3616 GCA_038212175.1 Opitutales bacterium
AGGACCCCGAACGCGAACTCCGCGGAATCCTCGCCGAGCTTGCGGGTTCGTAGGACTGGGGCAAGGGCCATAAGAAGGCGGAACCGGAGCCGCGCCGAGCGCATTCCCGCTCGTCAAGCGGAAGCGCGGAAGGGATTGACCGCGCGCAAGCCATCGTAGTCTTGCCCGTGGTTGAGATCTTCGGTGAAGAGTTCGCGGGCGCCGCTGGTCTGAGCGGCAGCAACGATCATGGCGTCCCAAAGGGAAAGTTTCCAGCGAGGCTGGAGGGCCAGGCCAAGCCGAAAAACAGCGAGAGTGTTGTCGATCACGGGCCAAAGGGAGAAATCTGCGATGAGGAGGGCGGCGTCGGTAGCGGAGCGACCGCGGCGGACGAAGTTGACGTAGAACTCTTGCAGCACCTGCACGCTGATGGCGGTGCGGCCGGGTTGGAGCCAGGCCTGTTCGATAAGCGACTGGGCGATGTTGCGCTTCTCGGGCGCGTCAAGATCGTAGCCGTAGAGTAGGATATTGGTGTCCAAAAAACGTTCAGTGGTCATGGGCTTGTTCCCGGGCCAGAGGCTGGCCGCCGAGGTGGTAGCCTTGACGGAGGCGGGCCAAGGCGTCTGCGGGTGGACCGGCAGATAATTCGTCCCGGAGAACGGCCTTAAGGCCCTCAATTACAAGGTTATCGACCGACGTGCGGCGACGGGCTGCGGCGATTTTTGTTCGCTCGAGAATGCCGTCAGGCAAATCGATGGTCGTTTTCATACGGCCATAAATACGGGGATATGTGGTCATTTCAAGTGGAGAGGACGATGAGTACGGCCTGAAAATGCAGGCTGCCCTTCCGCTCCGCGCCATTGATCACAGAGTCCGTTACCCGCCCTGATCTCCAGAGTCGGAATTGGATTCGGTGTCGACCAAATCCGACGAACCCGATCAACGGTCCACGAGAAGGTGTTGGCTCGCAGTCCGTGGGCGGGCCCGACAACGCACCCGCCAAGGTCGTGTTTGTTCAGTCTGCTGGGGTGTGATGCCCACGCGCTCCTTGGTTGACGACCTCGGAGAATCTTTTCTCCGCCATCGAACAATTTCCTGTTCGGTTTCTGAGGTCGGTGCGGTTAGAATATATGAATCCTATGAACGATGACGCCGCTTTGCTTCGACGCTTTGTCGAAGAACGCTCCGAAGCCGCCTTTGCGGAATTGGTGCAGCGGTATGTCAATCTTGTATACCGCGCCAAAAGCCGACGAGGCCTTTGAAAACGCGCTAGAGGTCTGGCTCGGAAAACAGCGACGCCTCGCCGATTTTCTGGCCAGGAATCCGAATTTATATATTCCCCAGATGGAGGTGCTAACTGCGGAAGATTGGTTGGACGCCACCAAGGTACAGGAGTTCGACACCGAGGCGGCCTATCGGAAAGCCTTGGGCGCGTTGCGCGGGAAAGCGCGCAGCAAATTCAGCCCGCAAATTGCGGAGGCTATCAAGGAAGCGATCGCCGCGATCGGCCAGGCACCAACGGACCCGCTTGTCGTGGCTCCCTATCTACCACCCGGCTTCAATATAGACATACTGAAGCAGCTCGAAGTGAATCCTTCCGGCGAGGTGCCCCTCCTCAAGTCAATCGGCCGAGCCTATCGCAGGAGCCAAAAGTTCGGATAAAGGATGGCCGCATCGCAATTGTCTGCAGCACGCTTTCACGATTTCTGACATGACCCCCGCCAGAATTCCCGGGCCCCGGAAATTTCCGCGGTTGATAATGTAATATAGTGCATCCGGAAACTGGAGACGTACGGCGGGCAATCAATTCATCGACTTTGACGACGGACCACTCGATTTCGCTTCGAGATGATTCGCGTCCCCTTCGCGGACGGCAGGGTCGAGGTGGAAGTATTTCCACGGGTGCTGGGACTGCGCGTTGGAGTGAAATCCGCTCACCGCCGGATGAAGCAGGAGCGTCGTGACGGGGAAAACGAGCGGTATGATCGGCATCTCGCGGGCGAGCAGCGTCTCGAGCCGGTCGTAGGCGTCGTTGCGTGCGGGGATCGTGGCCGCGGATCGCGCGGCGCGGAGCAGTTGGTCAAAATCGGCGTTCGACCACAGATAGCGGCTCAGCGTGTTGCCCGTGCGATGCAGATCGTAGAACTCGTACGGGTGGGCCATTGTCCACCCGTCCATCGCCAGCTGGTGGCGCCCGGCGTTCTGGGTGTCGATGTAGACAGCCCAGTCCTGAATCGAGAGCGTCACGGTGACACCCAGATGCTTGCGCCACATTTCCTGCAGCACCTCGGCAATCATTTTGTTCTCGCCCCGATTGGCGAGGAGCAACTCGACCGGAGGGAAGCCCCGGCCGCCAGGGAAGCCAGCCTCCGCCAGCAATCGCTGCGCGGTCTGAGCGCTGTCTTCGATGTGCGGTTTGGGTTCGAAGTCGACGCCATTGGGCGGGGCAAAACTGCGGGCCGGCGGGGGCTGTCCCGTCACGATGCGCGCGAGCGGTTCACGCTCGATCGCGAGGGCGAACGCCCTTCGCACGCGCTCATCGGTGAACGGTGCCCGGGGCGGATTGATCGTGACGAAGGTCAGCCGTTGCTGGGGCTCGATGCGCAGGGCTTCCGGCTGTTCGGCGCGCCAATGGGCCATGCGGGCCGCCGGCAGCGTGGCGGTCATATGTAGCTGCCCGGTACGGAACATTTTTTCCTCCGCGTCGATGTCGTCGATGGGGTAAAACACGATCCGATGCAGCCGCACCCGGTCGCGGTCCCAATATGTCGGGGACTTCTCGACAATGATGAACCGGTTCGGCCGCCACTCTTTCAAGACGAACGGCCCGTTGCCCACGAAGTTGCCCGGCCGGGTCCAGGGATTCAGGCGGTCTTCGGGATTTCCGTGGCGCTTGAGCACGTGAAGAGGGACCGGCGCCCAGCTGGCGGAGACAATCGAGTGGAGCAGAAACGGCACCGGCTCCTCGAGCCGCACCTCAACGGTGAGCGTATCCAAGGCTCGAATTCCGACCGTGCTGAAGTCGGCCGTCTTCCCTTCCAGGTAGGCGCGCGCCCCGGCCAGCCAAATGAAGCTGTTACCCGCGTCCGCGCCCAGTTTCGGTGACAAGGCGCGCCGGGCAGAGCCGACATAGTCTTCGGCCGTGACCGGCTGTCCGTCCGACCAGAGCGCATTCGCCCGCAGGTGAAACGTATAAACGAGGAGGTCCGGCGAAATCTCCCACGACGTGGCCCCGCCCGCCGCGGGTTGACCAGTCACGGGATCGGGAACCAGCAATCCCTCCAGCAGCGCCAACTGAATGGAGTGATCAAAGCTGCCGGTTGTCGTCTGCGGATCGAGTCCCTGGGGTTCGATGGCATTGCCGACGTGGAGCGTTTGCGTCCGCAGACCCTCAGTCACGGGCGTCTCGCGTCGGCCGCACCCGGACAAGGCCAGTCCGCTGGCGGCCAAGAGGAGCGCAACGCCGATGCCGCGTGAATGTGGGTCCGCGGAGGCAGGCAAAAGAGGCGAAGCCTGAGCGTGACGCCTGCGTAGAATGCGGCCATGAGTCATGATGGATGGGGGGTGTGAAGCGGGAACACTGGCTTCCTCGGGGACGGCGACGACCCGCGAGGGGATGACTTCAGGGAGGGCAGAA
>JBBQUU010000178.1:0-3364 GCA_038212175.1 Opitutales bacterium
GAAGGCCTCCGTGTCGCGGCGCAACGCCGCAGTGCCTTCGTTCTCCATCGTGCGGGTAAATTGTTCCAAGTTGCCCTGCCGGCCGGTGAGCTGGTGGAGGTTGCGATCCTGCACGCCGAAAGTGTGCCGCGTTCCGAAGTACGCGAAATCGATCATGAATCCGGGGATTTCGCCGGCGAGTTGCGGCGCGAGTTCGGCGGCTCCGGAAGGCGGAGGCACTTCGAGCACCGACGAGACACGCTGCGATCGTTCGACGAAGCGTGCCGCTACATCGTAGCTGGTGAGAAAACGAAGAAAGTCGATCGCGGTGGCGGAATGCTCGCGGCCGCGCAACGCGCCGATGATGGCGCCGGGGTTCGTCACGGCCTCCGACGACGGCCCGAGCGCGAACTGCCCGAAGACCGGATCGTCCGGAGTCGGCATGGGAATTCGCGCAATGCCGACGTCAAACGCACTGGTCTCGCGCAAGAGCGAAAAATCCCAGCTTCCCGACACCATCATCACGGCCTGCTGTTGAAGGAAGGTGAACGCTGCATCCTCGCGTTGCATCGACTTGAATGAAGGCGACATCAGACCCGCCACGTCCTGCATGAGCCGGAACGCGGACTGGATCTCCGGCGCGCGGTAGCTGAGCGTTCCGTCCAGCATCACCACCGCGATGTCGGACCGCTCAAGATTCATGGTGCGCATGGGGCTCAATTTCTCCACCAGACGCTGGGTTTGCGACGGCACGATCTGCTCGAAGAGGTACTGGGCGTACGGACCGCTGCCCGCAACCGGCACGAGTTTCGCGCCGGTGCGCCGGTTGTAGGCGTCGACCTGGGCGGACAACGCGAGCCACGCCGCGAGATCCACGGGCGGGTCTTCCGTTCCGGTCACCTCGTGCAGCAAGCGCCGGTTATAGTACAACCGCATCGTGTTGAGCTGCAGCGGCACGCCCGCGATCGTGCCCGACGTCGGCGTGAGGCGGCGCACGCTGGCCAGACCGTCGGTAAAGGTATCGCGCCAAGGGATGCCTTCCAGGGGAGTGCCGCGATTGTAGGGATTGGGCTCGTTCAGAGTGTCGCCCAGCGGCTCGAAATAACGGGAGAGCAGTTCCTCGCTCGCGTTCCAGATCATGAGCAACTCCGGTGCGGTCTCTCCGATGAGCTGCGTGCGCATCCAGGCCTGCCAGGCGCGGATGGGGACGGGGATCTGCTCCACCACGACGCCGGGATGCAGGGCGTGGTACCTCTCCGCCGCCGCGTCGAATGATTCCCGCATCCCGGGCTGGAGGGCCATGTGGCCAAACCGCAAGGTGATGGTCGTGCCGGGCGCTGCACGACGCCCGGCCGTGAGTCCGTGCCAGAGCGATGCGCCCACCGCGAGGGCAATCAGGGCGGTGCCCGCGACCAAACGAAGGCGCGAACGTTTCATGGCCGCGGAATCTCCTTCGACGGATTGTCGAGGTCGCGAAGACGTCGACGGAGGGTGTCCACCCGCACATCGCGCGGCATGGCCGCGACAAACTCGGTGTAGTGCTTCCGCGCGAGAGCCAGGTCGCCGAGCTCCCACGCGAGGTTCGCGATGGACAGGTCGATCTCGGCATTGCGCAAGGGCGTCTCGTAGCCGAGCGCGCGTCCCGCCCGGAGATGTGAGAGGGCGCTCGCGAGATCGTCCAATGATCGCAGGTGCAGTGCTGCCAGCAGAAAGTGCAGCTCGCGCCGCGCCGGGGCGCCCTTGGTCTGGGTGAGCAAACGCTCAAGGCGCGACGCGGCTTCGGCGGCGGGCAGGTCGAGCGCGAGCAAGGCGAGATTGACGGCCGCCTGATCGGCTTGGGGGTGGCCGGGGTGGGTTTGCAGGAGCGCTTCGTAACGCTCGCGCGCCGATGGAAGACGTGCCGGCTCAAGGTGGTCGTGCTCGATGCGGGCCAGCAGATAAAGTGATAGCGGCAGACTTTCGTAGCCGGAGTCCAGACGGACGGACAGCGCCTCCAGCAGCCGATGAGCCTCGATCACGTCGCTCTGAGTCCGGCCGGGTTTGACCAAGAGCGTGGAAGCGAAACCGATGGTCAGCGCCGGGTCCTCCGGCGCGTTCGCATGCGCTTCGGCGAAGGCGGTGACGGCGTTCTGGTAGTCGAAACCGAGCGCAAGATCCCAAGCGGACGGTTCGCTTCGCTGAGCCCCTTGCAAGACGAGGCTTCCCGCCACGCCAAACAACAGTGTCAGACGCCGCGCAGCGACCACGATGCAGAGGAAACGGTAGTGGGCAGGGTCCAAGGGTAAACGAATGGGCGGCGCATCGCGGTGACCAATGCGGGGGTGCGAGCGTGGTCTGTGCAACTCCGATGTTTCGAGGCGAAGCTTTGCCTTACGGTAAGGTAGGCGAACGCTCCGCAAAGACAATGTCACTCCACCACGAGATGGCGCCAGTACGCGTTGCCTGCAATTTTGCCCGCGTTGGGCATGAGCGTTCGCTGATAGAGGCGCAGGGAGACCTCCCGGTTGGCGCCGGTCGGAAGCTCGAACTCCTTGCGATCAAACTGACGGCCGCCGGGCTTTCCTTCCACGATTTCCCGATGCAGCAGCTGATTTCCGGCGTAAACCAGGAGTTCCCACGCCCGGCCTTCGTCGGCGGCCACTTCGAAACATAGTCGCGCCTTGGCCTTGGACGTGAAGGTATGTCGCAACACGACGCCGCAGGCCTCGTCGCGTGGATAGGTGGCGAGCACGTCGCCATCGAGGTGCGTGCTGCCGCGCAGGCCCGGCATGGCGCCGACGCCGTCTCCGCCGAACCCGGCGCGCTCAAGGCGCCACTCGGGGTTCCAGTACTGCATGAGGTCCGTGAGAGTAAAGCGCCCGGCGGGTTGCGTGACCGGAGTTTGCGGCGTGATGAGCAGATCGTTCCCGACTTTCCGTCCGTCGTTGGCCAGGATGACGGCCTCGCCGATCGCGGCGGGATCTTGTCACCAAAGGCCGCCACCAGGTCGGCGGGCAGGAGTGCCGATCGCCGTGGCGGCGCTGTTGTCGGTGTCCGAAAAGTCGGCAGCGCGCGCGGCGAGATCGATGGTCTTCCAAAAATCGCCCTCGGCGAACCACAACACGGCCGCGGTAATGCCGCCGTTGCCGACGGCGTTGTTGGACGCCGGATACTCGATCCGCCAACGGTCCTCGATGGTGTCGACGATTTCGTCGAAGCCGCGGCCTGCGTCCGCCATGTGCAGGACCGTTTCGATGCATTGGCAATAAGGCGAGGAGGGGTCGACCAGCTGGATGGCTTTGCGCAGGATTGTGCGCGGGTCCTTCTCGAGGAAACCGAGACTGATGGCTCCGGCGAAAATCACCGCGCCATCGATCGACTCCGCGTAGCCGTTCACGCGACCGAA
>JBBQUU010000179.1:0-3242 GCA_038212175.1 Opitutales bacterium
GGGTATGAAATCCTTTGACGCTCACCTCCCAGTCCGGCAGGTGATAGGGGCCGGGAGTGATTCCGTTAGCTGCCAATTCGTCCATGAAGGATCGCTCCGGCGCACCCGGTTCCGGCAAGCGTCGGCCCGTCCGGGCCAGCAGCACGATCCGGCGGTGGCCGAGTTCGATCAAGCAGCGGGTGGCGGCCGCCATGGCAGGGATCTTGTTCGGCCCTGCCCTCGGAAGCGGCAGCCCCGGCCGTCGGCCGAACAGGGCGATATCCGGAACCCGTTGTTCCGCAAACCAGTCCATGACCTCGCGCGAGCCGCAAACCACCACCCAGGCGTCCGCTTCGGCCCGCTCCACCATTCGGGCCACGCGGTTCCATCCGCAGGTCGGACAGGCGCTTGTCCTCGAAGGAGGCGGTGTGCCCAGCCTTGATGAGCCCTGCCACCTGCTCGCCAGCGGAAAGAATTCGGAACAGTTGCATGGCCAAAACCTCGGCTCCTCAGCAGGGTGGCTGTCGACGAGGAAATTTTTCGACAACGTGGCTGCGGAGGAGGTTCGTTGTGTCAGGCGCAGGGAACTCGAATCCGGTCAAACTCCTCGTGTCTCCTCGCCAACAAAATCCCGAATCGGATTTCTTGCGACAACCCACTGAATCGAAACCCGCAAAAACCCCGGCTCCACCTCCAAAACCCAACCTCTCAACAACCCCCTTTTCCCCGCCCTCCGGTCTCGCCCAACGGCTGTCTCAGGAGCCTCCCGCCAAAAGCAAATTCCTCGCACTAGTAACTTCTGAGCGTTCGCGGAGTTCAAGTCGTCATCATGCATTCCTCCCCTTTTGTTCTGCTCGCGCTGTGCGGGCTGGTAATGTCATCCACTGCGGTGTCGCAGGCGGCACCGGTGCAAGAGACGCTTGAATATGTGGTGGCGCTTCCCTTTCCTATCGATTGGTCCAATGCCGCCCACGAAATAGAGATCGGCGCCGCGCTGGGAACACTGCGCGCAGAACTGCCGCAGGCGACGATGGTTTTCGTGCCCTTTGACCACCAAAATTCGACCCGCGCTGACTGGCTGGCGGTGCTCGATGCCTGTGGCGCCCACGGGTTCCGTTTGATCACGGCGTTTTATGACCTGTCGATCGGTGAAGGCTATCGCCCGACCAAGAGCGGTGGAGTCTGGAACTTGAAGGCGATGGGCGCCTTCGCGAGCGATCCAGAGGTGGTGGGACACCCGCAACTTTACGCGGTGGCGGTGCTCGATGAGCCGTGGAACGCGGCCAAAACGCCGTCGTTTTATCCGACGAGCCTGCTGCGCGATCTCTACCAGTCCATCAAGGCGATCGCCGGTTCGACCCCATTGCGCGTGATGATGAATTTCAGCCGCGAAATCTGGAAGTTCGGGGATCGGGACGATGCCAATGACATCTATTACTACGCTCCCGGCATTTGCGATGTGGTGCAAATCAGCAACCTGGAGTTTCAGCGCGATGTGTACGATGTGGCGACTCTCGATAGCAATAATGCAGAGTCACGGCGGATCATCGCTCGGGAGACGCCGGACCTGCCGCTTTTTGCAACGGTGCAGGTATTTGGCGGGAAATACGGTCCGTATCCCACGGGTGCGACCAGTGGGTATTGGTTTCCGCGCGAAAGCGGCGGAATGCACGACCTGCTGAAGATGCTCGAGGATGTGACACGGCCGAAGTATGAGTTTGTGAAGCCGCTCACCGGGTTGGCCTTTCAAAAGTGGGACTCAAATGCGGTCGCGGCGCGTGACGCTGCCTTCACGCTCGGGGACGCTGTATTTCCAAATACCCCGGCTGTGCAGGCGCTGCGAGCCCGGGAGGCACTCGACGCGGTGCGGCTCTGGCTGACGCGTGCTGATGGTGACGCTGACGGCATGATAGATTACCTCGAGCTGCTGCACGGCCTGGATCCCGGCAATCCTGCGGATGCCGCCCGCGACAGCGATGGCGATGGCCAAAGCAATGCGGACGAACTGTGTGCCGGAACCGACCCGAACTCGCCTTCCAGTGTCTTCAAAGTGCAGAACCTGGTCATCGCAGGCACATCGTTGCGCCTGCAATTTACTGCTGCCGCAGGGAAAAGATATCGGTTGCAAAGCTCAGTGACTCTTTCTGCCGATTCTTGGGTGGACATCGCCACTGTCCCCGCGGTGTCTGTCGATCAGGTGCTGGAGGTGGGGATGGATCTCGTTCCTCCCGGCGATCGCCGTTTTTATCGACTAATGCTCACTCCATGAGGCGCGGAACAACCCCTTTCCGAGCAGCCCTGGGGCAGGGCTAAGGAGTCACTTACCAACTTCAGCAGACCGCAAGTTTTCGTCCGGCGGCGGAAACGTCATCTTTCCGCTTGATTCGCGACTCGCGAGGCATCGAAATTATCAGAAATCAGCGGCTGGCCCGACTGTCCCACCGGGCACAAATTCCGCGGGCGTCAGCGTCTGCCGGAAGTCTTCCTTGCCGCAACTGACATTCGCCGCCCAGCGCACGATGCGCCGCACCACCGGGCGGCTGTCCCAGCGGATGTGAGCTACGGATGGCTGGCACCAATGGAAATTCGGGTCGGCATCCGTGCAGATCAGCGAAACGTCCTGCGGCACCCGCAGCCCGCGGTTGGCACAGAACTGCAGTGCCGCAAAATAGAATACCGCTTCTTGGATGATCAGCGCGGACGGTGGTGTCAGCCGGAACAACGAATCCAGACGGGCATGGAATCCTTTGACGCTCACCTCCCAGTCCGGCAGGTGATAGGGGCCGGGAGTGATTCCGTTAGCCGCCAGTTCGTCGAGAAAGGATCGCTCCGGCACACCCGGTTCCGGCAACCGCCGACCCGTCCGGGCCAGCAGCACGATCCGGCGATGGCCGAGTTCGATCAAGCTGCGGGTGGCGGCGGCCATGGCAGGGAGCTTGTTTGGCCCTGCCCTGGGGAGCGGCAGACCCCGGCGGCGGCCGAACAAAGCGAACGCCGGAATTCTCTGTTTCGCGAACCAATCCATGACCTCGCGCGAGCCGCAGACCACCACCCAGGCATCCGCTTCGGTCCGCTCCACCATTCGGGCCACGCGCAGGGGATCCATCCGCAGGTCGGACAGGCACTTGGCCGCGAACGACGAGGTATGCCCCGCCTTGTTGAGGTCGTGCTCGAGCCTCACCATAAAATCAAAATTACGGTCCAGGGGTTCGCTCAGGAGGATGGCCACCCGCAGCCCATGCGCGGGCCGCTCGCCGACAGGA
>JBBQUU010000180.1:0-3098 GCA_038212175.1 Opitutales bacterium
AATCCACGGGGAGACGCCGACTCGCCGCACTCTGCGACGGAATCGCGCGGGGGGCATTCACTCGATCCGAAGATGTCTCGCCGACCGAGAAGGATCCGCGTTTCCGCGCGGTCCTCAAAGTGATCGACGACGATTTCGCCCGCCCGCTGAAAAACGCGGATCTGGCACGGGGTGCCAAAATGAGCGTCGAGGGATTTGTTCGATGGTTCCGCGCGGAGGCGGGAATTTCACCTCGTGCGTACGTGATCCGCCGACGCATTCGCGATGCATCGGTGCGCCTCGCCTACACGAACGACTCGATCGAATCGATAGCCGAAGAATCGGGATTTCCCAATCGGCATTATTTCACCCGAACCTTCGTCAAACACCTCGGCATCGGACCGGCGACCTTCCGCAATCAGGCCCTCACCGATTGACATCACCCCAGATGATCTAAACTTTCGCGAGGAACACGACTCATGACGACCACCAAAGAACCCTTCCGCATCGGCGTCACCCACTACCCCGAACACACCGACCGTGCCAATTGGGAGCCCGATCTCGATCTCATGGCCGCCCATGGTTTCAACTTCATCCGCCAGCTCGACATCAGCTGGACCAAGGTCGAGCCACGCGACGGCGTTTACACCTTCGACTGGCTGGATGACTACCTCGACCTCTGCCACCGCAAGGGCTTCAACGTGGTCATGTGCACGCCCACCGCATCGCCGCCGCCCTGGCTCGTGACCGCCCACCCCGAGGTGCAAATCGTGCAGGCCGATGGCACGCCGTTTCCCTACGGCGCACGTCGCCAGGTGAGCGT
This sequence comes from Opitutales bacterium, assembly GCA_038212175.1. Lineage (GTDB taxonomy): Bacteria > Verrucomicrobiota > Verrucomicrobiia > Opitutales > Opitutaceae > CAMAXB01. The sequence goes on from JBBQUU010000180.1 coordinate 803, forward strand.
CATCTCTGCGGTTTACCGAAAATTTTCCGCCCGCATCGCCGAGGTGTTAGCCAAGCGTTACGGCAACCACCCTGCCGTCATCGGTTGGCAGGTGGACAACGAACTCCACGGCATCGAGGACTTCAAGATGAGCGGCCACTGCGAGGAACATTCCGCCGAGGCCACCGAGCAATTCCGCGAGTGGCTGCAAGCCCGCTACACCACCGTGGAGGCGCTGAACCTCGCTTGGGGCAACGGGTATTGGTCGCGTGAATACAGCGATTGGAAGGAAATTACCACGCCTCGCCAGCCACGGTGCATCAACGGTTGGTTCATGGATTTCTACCACTTCTACTCCGATATGAACGGCGAATACCTCCGGCTCCAAGCGCAGGTGCTCCGTCGCCACATCGCTGCGCGCCAGTGGATCACCCACAACTTCACCAGCGTGCTCAACAAAGGCCTCGACGTGCCCGCGTATTGTGCAGACCTCGATCTGGTCTCCTGGGACCCGTATCCCTACTTCGGGGGGCTCGGCGAATACGTCAACTGCGCCATGAAGCACGACCTCATGCGCACGGTGAAACGCAAGCCGTTCTGGGCCATCGAAACTTATCCCGGAGATAGCGTGCCGCAGGCCTGCCTCGCCGAGATGGTCGCCAATGGCGCTGCCGCCATCGCCTACTGGCCGTGGCGCAAGTTTCACTACGCCCAGGAGAGTTGGCACGCCGCGTTCATCGACTACGCAGGCGAGCCGTATCCTTACCTGAAAACCGTCGCGGCGTTCTCCCAGCGCCCGGAGATTCAGGAACCGTTGCCCGAATCGCTGCCCGCCCGACCCGCCGCGTATCTGTATTCTCAGGACACCATCCGCTGCGAACTGCACGACCATCCGCACGACCGCGACGAACCGAGCCTCAAATCGCTCGAACTGCTCTACCGCGCCAAATGGAACATCGGCGTGCCGACGGATTTCGTTTCGTCCGACGATGTGAAGGACGCCCGTATTTTCGCGCCCTACAAACTCCTCTTCGCTCCCGGCATCCGTGTCGTGCGACCGGAGTTGATCGCCGCGCTCACCGAATGGGTGGAAGCGGGCGGCATCCTGCTCACCACCGGCAAATTCGCCTCCCTCGACACCTCGGGCAAATTCCACACGCCCAACGTCAATCAACCCGCCGCCGAGCTCGTGGGCTACACCGTGCGCGATGACGAATGGGTGCATAATCAGAAACTCCTCCTCACCACCGGCGAAGAGTTCGTCACCGAGGTCTGGGTCGAACACGGCAAACCGACCACGGGCAAAGTGCTCGGCACCTTCGTCGGCGGAGATTGGAATGGTCGTTGGAACGGCCGTCCCGCCGTGATCGAAAACCGCCTCGGCGAAGGCAGGGTGATTTCGCTGCTCGCCACGTCGCTGCCGCTGAACCGCCATTTCGTCAAGATCGCCTCGGACGCCGCTGACATTCCCTACATCGACCACGCTCACGATCAAGTCGCCGTGCTGCCTCACCTGATCCATCCCGGCAAGTATTGGTATTTCAACTACGAAGAAGAACCCCGCACCGTGGGCAATGTCACCATCCCCGCCCGCGACTTCGTTTTGGTCTGAGCGTAACCGCAACCCCGCTGATCTCCATCTTATGCAACTCATGTCTGACGCCCTCGCGGTCACCGGATCGCGCCACGGTCTTCTCTTCGAACCATTGCAAAATCGCTGCCGCCTTCTCCGTTTTTCCCGCTTCGACATCGCACCGGTCTTCGGCCTGCGCGCGGGTCTGAAGTTCGGAGACCGCGAAGTCGTTTTCCCGCTTGCTCCCGCCGAGGGCGCGCAGCCCTTCGCCTTGCTCGATCAACGCACCGGACCCGCCACGTGGTCGCTGAAAGGCATCGACTCCACCTCCGGCCTCAAAGCCTCCTTCACCGTCACGATTCCCTTCCGCCCGAGCGACGCCGAGTTCTCGACCGCGCCCGTTTTGCTCATCGAGATGTCCCTCGAATCGCTCGGCGGACAATATCGTTGGGACGCCGCCGTCACCCCGCCCGCGAGCGCCGAGCTTTTCCTCGAAATCACCGGCGGTCCTTTCACCCAAGAGCCCGCCCGTGGTGCTCTCGACCTCGTCTTCGACGCCGACCGCGCCGTGCCGGACGCCGACGCCGTCTGGTGGCAAGGTCGCAATGAACCGCTCGCCCAACGCGACCGCCTCGCCCCGCTCGCCGGCACCCGCCTCGTCGGCACGCGTTTCGTCCGCACCGTCAAAACCGCCAAGCCCGAGCCCTTGCGCGTGGTCTGGTCCACGTGGAGCGATCCCGCCCT
>JBBQUU010000181.1:0-3091 GCA_038212175.1 Opitutales bacterium
CCCCGCACGGTCGCTAATAACCCGGCGGGCGAGGCGTCGCAAATCCAGTTTCCTATCAGTAACCGCACGCTCGCGAACCTCAACATGGACCGCATCCAGGTCTTCGGCCCCTCGCGCGATCTCGAAATCATCGGCCACGGCAACTCGACCATCGACGACACTGCCGCCGCGATCCTCGCGCGCGCCGGCCGCGTGATCGTGCCCGACACGATGCCCGAGAAAGGCTACTTCTACCGCTCTGATCACTTCGAGTTCGCGAAGCAGGGCGTGCCCGCCTTCTACAGCAAATTCGGCAAGGACATCATCGGCAAACCTACCGGTTACGGTGCCAAACTCGACGACGACTACACCACCAACGATTATCACAAGGTCTCCGACGAGGTGAAACCCAACTGGGATTTCTCCGGCGCGCTGGAGGACGTGAAATTCCTCATCGAGCTCGGCGCGACCATCGCCGACGGCGACCAGTGGCCCGAGTGGAAACCCGGCAACGAGTTCAAGGCCCGCCGCGACGCAATGCTGAAGACGCGGAAGTAGCGCGGTGCTTCAGCCCGCGCTCGGCTTTGCCGCTCAAGCGCCCAACATCCGCCGGCACAGCGTGCCGCCCCGCGCAAAATCCCGGCACGTCTGCGGCCGCTCCTCGTAGATCGAGCACAGCTTCGTCACCGCATCGAGCGCCACACAGGCCCCGTCGCCCCGTTGCTCCATGCAGCGGACGCCGTCGTGCTCCACGACCATGGCCTCCGGCACCCGGTCGCCCGCGCGCAGCTCCACTACGAGGTGACAGCATCGACCGCAGCTCGTGCAAAGGGGAAGTTCGGCGTCGGTCGTGATAGCAGCGGACAACGACGCCCCCGATACCAATTGGCGACCTTTTGTTGAGCGATTCCGTTCGTCACCGTCAGGGACCAATCCGTCCGCGACCCGCCGCCCCAAGCTTGCACAACGCCCGACCCGACATTCCCTCGTGGTATGCCGATCCCCCGCCCGCTCTTCACCCTGCTGATAATTGCGGCCGCGTTCGCGACCGGTTGCGGCAAATCGAAATCGCCCGCGACCGCCACTACTCCCGCGAATGGTTCCGCCACCGCCAGCGGAGCCGCCCCCGGCCTGCAAATCTGGCGCGTCGGCAACGGTGCCGAGCCGCAGGACCTCGACCCGCAGGCGATCACCGGCGTGCCCGAGCACAAGATCATGATGGCGCTCTTCGAGGGCCTCGCCTCCGAGGACCCGAAGGATCTGCATCCGGTGCCCGGCCTCGCTGAGTCGTGGGACATTTCGCCTGACGGAAAGACCTACACGTTTCATCTCCGGAAAAACGCCAAGTGGTCCGACGGCTCGCCCATCACGACCGACGATATGGTGCAGTCCTACCGGCGGATGCTCACGCCGGAGTTCGCCTCGGAATACGCCTACCTCATTTTCGACTACGTCGTCGGCGCAAAGGAATACTACGAACGCAAGCTCACCGATTTTGCGCAGGTCGGTTTCAAGGCGCCCGATCCCCTGACGCTCGTGGTCTCGCTCAAGAATCCCGCGCCCTACCTGATGAAGATCATCGCGAGCCACTATGCGTGGACGCCCGTGCCCGTGAAGGTGATCGCGAAATTCGGGCCCGTCGGCCAGAAGCGCACGCCGTGGACCCGCGTCGGCAACCTCGTCGGCAGCGGCCCGTTTCTGCTCAAGGAATGGCTGCCGAATCAAAAAATCGTCGTCGCCCGCAACCCGCACTACTGGGACGCCGCCACGGTGAAGCTCGACGAGATTCATTTTTTCCCGACCGAGGATATTTCAACGGAGGAGCGGATGTTTCGCACCGGCCAGCTCCACAAAACGAACGAGCTGCCCAACGCCAAAATCGATGTCTACCGCCGCGAATACCCCGAGTCGCTGCGCATCGATCCCTACTTGGGAATTTACTTCTACCGCTGCAACGTCGCGCGCCCACCGCTCAACGACAAACGCGTCCGCCAAGCCCTCGCGCTTACCATCGACCGCGAGTCGATTGTCTCCAAGGTCACCCGCGGCGGCCAGCAGCCCGCCTACGCGGTGAGCTATCCCGGCACCGCGGGCTATACCCCGCGCGCCAAACTCACCGGCACGCACGCCGACGCCAAGCGACTCCTCGCCGAAGCCGGCTTCCCCGCCGGCAAGGGCTTTCCCAAGATCGAGCTGCTCTACAACACTTCCGAAAATCACCGCGCGATCGCCGAGGCGATTCAGCAGATGTGGAAGCGTAACCTTGGCGTGGATATCTCGCTCCTCAATCAGGAGTGGAAGGTCTTTCTCGATTCGCAACACACCACGAATTTCACGCTCCAGCGGAGCGGCTGGCTCGCCGCCTCCGTGGACCCGCACACCTTTCTCGAACTCTGGGTCACGGGGAACGGCAATAATGACACCAACTGGAGCAACGCCGACTACGACCGCCTGTTCCAGCAAGCCCTCGCGGCCAAGACCGAGGCCGAGCGCTACGAAATCTACCAGCAGATGGACGCCATCCTCGTGGATGAGTGTCCGATCATTCCGATCTACCACTACACGCGCCCCTACGCCCTGAGCCCAAAGGTAAAGGGTTACCACCCCACGTTGCTCGACAACCACCCCTACAAGTTCCTCTCGATCGAAAACTGAGCGGGCGTCGAAAAGGGTTCACCAATTTGTCATCCTGAGCGCAGCGAAGAATCCAGCGGACATTCCCATCTCTGAAAACGCCGCCCGGATCCAAGTGGATTTTTCGCTGCACTCAGAATGACCGACTGTTTTCCCGAGGCTTTTTCGAGCGCCGCCCACAGATCGGCGGTGGTCGTGCCGCCGTAGGCGTGCTGCGCCATGGAGCTGCGGATGCCGGCGCGAAACTCCTTTTCCCCGAGGTAATTTTCCAGCATCCGGCTGAACGCCTGGCCCTTCGGGCAGGTGATGTTGTCAAACGCATCGATCGCGCCGCTCTCCGACAGCACCGAGCCAAAATCGGCGCTTCCCCCGCCGTGCTTGCCAAGCCCCCGAGTCCCGTCCTCCCTCCTCCGTCGTCCCCATGCTCCGTTTCATCACGTCGCGTTTCCTGCAGTCGTTGCTCGCGCTCTTCCTCGTT
>JBBQUU010000182.1:0-2966 GCA_038212175.1 Opitutales bacterium
GCCATCCGAATGATCCGTGGTTAAAAGCACCGTGTTCGTCGGCTGGCACTAAGTCCAAACTTCACAAGCGATTGGTATCAGAGGTGAAACAGACATTCCTGTCTGTGATCGGGGAATTTACTGAACAGGCAGGAATGCCTGCGTCACTTTTACGGACTAAGTCCGAAATGCCCGGATGCCGAAGTTGAGGTGTCGGATGAAATGACACGGATGTGCCTATGGATCCGTGCCACCCGAGTGATCCGTCGTTAAGTAAGATGAGTTCGTCGGTGGCGTACTTGAGGACTCTCCTCCCCTAGTTCGTGTTTTTCTTCTTCACCCCTCGGCCACTCCCCGCTCTGGACTTGCGCTGGCGAGCCGCCTTTTCTCATCCGAACGATCGGACATGTCTCTCCCCTGCTACCGCAATTTGAAACCCCTTTACGGCGATATCCACAATCATTGTGGGATCTCCTACGGGCACGGTTCTTTGACCGACGCCCTGGCCAACGCGCGCCAGCGGCTCGACTTCGTTTCCATCACAGGGCATGCGCACTGGTCGGACATGCCAGCGCCCGATGCGCGCACCCAGCCCGTGATCGATTTCCATCAAGCGGGATTTGCCCGGCTCAAGGCAGGCTGGCCGGCCATGCTCGATGAATTGCGCCGCACCAATCACGAGGGGGTCTTCACGGTTTTCCCCGCCTTTGAGGTGCATTCCTGCGCGTCGGGCGATCGCAATATTTTATATCGGGATCTCGAACGACCCGACACCGACCTGGCTATCCTGTATCCACGCGACCTGGACGACCTCAATCACCAGCTGTGCCTCCTGCGTGAGCGGGGCATCGATACCCTCGCCCAGCCGCACCACATTGGATACCGTAGAGGAACCCGGGGCCTCGACTGGTCGACCTTCGATCCGCAGTTCGCCCCGGTCGTGGAACTCATCTCGATGCACGGCTGCTCCGAGGAAAGTGACAACACGCGTCCGTTCCTTCACGTCATGGGTCCCTCCGATTACGAGGGCACTCTCCATTACGGACTCGCCACCGGGAACGTTTTCGGTGTCACCGGCGGCACGGATCATCATTCCGGTCACCCGGGTTCCTATGGACACGGACTCACCGGCCTTTGGGTCGACGGCGGCCACTCGCGAGCCTCCATTTGGGCGGCGCTCTATCAACGGCGGAGCTGGGCCATGACTGGAGACAAGATCGCGCTACGCTTCGCCATCGACGATTACCCCATGGGCTCAATCGTTGCGCACAACGGCGGCCGACCGCGACGCGTTCACTGTGAAGTCGAGGCGGGGGGCGCGATCGACTATGTCGATATCCTCAAAAACAACCGCCTGATCCGGCGGATGTCGGACTGTGACCTCGTTCGGCGTCAGCCCGTCACCGACGGCATGGTTCGCACCAAACTTCATTTGGAGTTCGGTTGGGGACCGCGCCGGCAAACCCATCGGTGGGAGGGAACCTTCGGTATCAGTGAGGGCGAGATTCGCGCCGTCGAACCGCGGTTTCGGGGCCGTCAGGTGGTTTCGCCCCTCGAGGCCGCGGATGATCAGTCCACCTACCACACCGCGCGCATTTTAGAAACCGGGGCACAACACGTCGCCTTCGAAGCGGTGAGTGAAGGCAATCCCAACAACTTCACGAATGCCACGCAGGGCGTGTGCCTCGACGTCGAGATGCCGCTCTCCGGCCACGTTGAGGCGACCTTGAATGGGCAGCCTTTATCGTGGTCGCTCGAGACCCTGCTCCGCGGCGCCCGTTCGGGTCTGATGTCAGGCATCGAATCTCACGCCTGGCGCATCAACCGGGCCCCGCAGCCGCATGAGCTCCACTACACGCTGGACTTCGATGACACCGATGACCTCCGATCCGGCGACACGTACTACGCACGTGTGCGGCAAAAGAACGACCACTGGGCTTGGTCCTCTCCCATCTTCATCCGCGATTCCGCTTAGATAAAATGCCGGTCTCCAACCTCCCTACTGCGCGCATCCTATGATCAATATTGGACTTATCGGATGCGGGCGCATCCTGGCGGCGCACCTGCGGGGATATAGACTGCTGCGTGAGGCCGGATTCCAGGATTTTAGGATTACGGCCCTGTGCGCCCGCAAAGAAGAGGACGCCCTGGCTTATGTGCAACGGGGCGCGATCCAGCGCCCCGCAGTTTCGACGCTGCCCGGCGATCCGCTCGCGGTGGGCGACGAGTATCTTTCTGACTTTCAGGATCCGACCGGCGTTCGAGTCTATACCGATTATCGCGAGCTGATCGCCGATCCCCAGGTGGACGCCATTAACGATTATACCCCTCACGGCCTACACCATCTCATCGCCGCCGTTTCCTTCTCGCACCGAAAGCACCTGCTCTCACAGAAGCCACTTGGCGTGACGGTGAGGGCCGCTCAACGCATGTGCGAGCAAGCGGCTACGGCTGGGGTCACGTTCGGTGTCTTCGAAAATGCCCGTTACCGGGCCGACATCCAATATGCGCGCTGGGCGCTGGATCGGGCCGGTTTCGGTCCTGCCGGCCGGCCGCAGATGGCATTGTTGGGCAACGTCGGCGCTTGGTGGGCTCCGAATCTGGTTGTTGCGCAAACCCCGTGGCGGCACCAAAAAGTCCTCGGCGGGGGGCTCGCGATCGATCTCGGCGTACACCAGTTTCACATGATCCGACACGTCTGCGGCGAAGTGCTGGATGTGCAGGCCAGCATCTCCGTTCTGGAACCCCAGCGGCATATGTTGGATACGACCGGCACCATCCTCCAATCCGTCGAGTGCGATGCGGATGACACCTTCTTCGCCTCGTTTAATGCCGCCGATGGGGTGACCGGCACACTGTTCGCCAGCTTCGGCGGACACGGAACCAAGACCGTGGTTGGAAACGGTCCGGTCTTCTACGGCAGCAAGGGACGCGTATCCGGTCCTCACCTTCACCTCGATGGCCACGCGGATGCATTCTCCCTCCGT
>JBBQUU010000183.1:0-2945 GCA_038212175.1 Opitutales bacterium
GTCCAGGGGTAGCCGCCAGAGGCGAGCATCACGTTCATGAGAAAGCGGCCGATGCGTCTTGCCATCGCTATACGGGTGGATGTAGACGAAGACGAAGTGTCCCAGGACCACGCGCACGGCTGGCTCCGGCTCGGCGGCCAGCAGGTCGAACAACGCCGGCATGCAATCTCGCACGGCGTCGCGTGGCGGGGGGACATGCATTGAGCGGCGGATGTAGACCGGACCGGTCCTGTAGCCCGCAAGATCGGTGGCCTTGATGATGCCCGCCGTGACGCCAGGTCCGCACAGCTGACGATACCAATCCGCGTGATCCTCGCGCGCGACTTCAGCGGCGGTTTCGCCGCGAAGGACGCGCTCCACGCTGGTCTTCGCGCTGATGAAAGCGTCGTAGTAGCCGCGTGCGGCGAGCGCGTTGCGGTTCTCGCGGTCCCCGGAGGTGCTCTCCCGATTCCAGTGGCCCTGCCGCACGCGATCAATCAACTCTGCGCTGACACGATAGCCTTCGATCGACAGCGAGTGGTACGCATCGTTGGCGTACACCGCTTCGACTGCCGTGATGTAGGTGTCGGCACTGCTGGGTATTCCTGGGGGAGCGGGAAAGATGTCGATGACCGACTGCCGCATGGCCTCCCACAGCAGACGCACGCGATTGACATACGGCGACGTCTCGCGAAGCGACAGCGTCGCGCCCGTCTGGCCTTGGAACGGATCGGTTTCACGAATGGCATAGCCGGCCTTGTCCATGGTCTTGACAATGTCGTCGGCCAGACGCGTCTGCCCTGTGTTGCGGAATGCACCCGCAAGGCGGCCGGCCACCGTGCTGTGGCCACCCTCCAACAGGAGTGCGAGGATGTCCGATGCGTCCCTGACCGTGACCATCGCCGCGCGTGCATCCGTTGGGGCACGGCGGAAGAACTGCTCGGACACGGCGACCAATGCCGCAGGTATCGAGTACAGGCGCAGCCCGTCGCGCGTGACGACATCATTGTTCCGCGGCATCACGTTGCGGACATCAAACACCGACGTGTCGTAAGGCAGGGGCGTCGGTTTGTTGCCGCCTTGAGGGGTTCGCACCAGAAGCTGCTTCGGTACCGTTCGATTCCCCCCGTGGAGGGAGATCGACTGTTCAGGCGAGAGGCACCACGCCGTGCCGAATCGCTCGGAGAGATAGGCCGAACAAAAATCCCAGAAACACGCGTACCACGCCGTGCTGTCGCCGGGCGTCTCATCCGGTCGGGCGGAGATGTACCACCCCTTCATTACTTCCTTCAGGAATCCGCGGGCGAGCAGCCGCTCGCGATGAGTGCGGCTGAGGTCGCCTGATCGGATGGCCACGACGCCCCGGCCTTGCAGCGCGTGCAGGGCTTCGAGCGAATCCGCGAGTCGGTCTTGCGGTGTGGCCATTTGCGGTTATTAGGGGTAAGCCGCGCGTATTTAATAGGTTATTAAGTTGTATCAGTAATAGGTTTTAATGTCGAGTCACAACGAAAAAAGGGGAGCGCGTGAGCGCTCCCCTTCCTGATTCCAATGGAACCGTGGACCATGGACCCTGTCGGACTCTGGACCGTACGAGTGTTACTGCCCGCCCCCTCGCCCACCCGCAGGCGGCGTGGTGGTCGGTGGCGTTCCGGGAGGCGCCGTCGGAGGCTTGGCCGTCGGATTGCCGGCCGGTGCGAGCGGAAGTGCACTGGGGTCGGTGACCGGGACAGCAGGTGTCGCAGCGGCAGGCGGTGCGGCGATGCCGCCAACGACCGAGCTGCCGAAGCCACCGGAGTTACCCAGCACGGCGAGCGCCAGTGAGCCGAGCATGAAGAGCGCTCCAAGAATCGTCGTCGCGCGCGTCAGCACCGAGGCACCGGCGCGAGCACCAAAGGCCGCCTGGCTGCTCGATCCGCCGAAGGCCGCGGCGATGTCGCCACCCTTGCCCTGCTGCAGGAGGACCACCACCAGCAACAGAAGGCATACGACGATGTAGAAGGTCAGGAATGCGTAGAAGACCATAAGAAAGCGATTATAGCCCGTTTTGCACGATGGCTGCGAAAGACCGGGCTTCAAGGGACGCGCCGCCGACCAGCGCGCCGTCAACGTCTTCCAGTCCAATGAGTTCGCGGATATTTTCGGGTTTGACCGATCCGCCGTAGAGGATGCGGGTCTTGTCTGCGTGGGCGCCCCCGAACCACTCCCGGAGGCGTTTCCGGATGTGGGTGTGGGCCTCGCCAGCCTCGGCTGCCGTTGCATTTTTGCCCGTGCCGATGGCCCAGACGGGTTCGTAGGCGAGAATCATCGCCGAAATCTGATCCCCAGTAGAGCCGTCGAGTCCGGCCTTGAGCTGGCGGTCGAGTACAGCCAGCGTATCGCCGCGCTCGCGCTCGTCAAGTGTTTCGCCGATGCAGACGATCGGAATCAGCTCCGCCTGACGTGCCGCGTTGAGCTTGCGGTTGACGCCGTCGTCGGACTCCCCAAAAATCTTGCGCCGCTCCGAGTGCCCGATGATCACGTACTCGGCGCAGGCGTCCTTGAGCATGGCGCCGCTGATCTCGCCGGTGAAGGCGCCGTGTCGCTCGAAGTAGAGATTCTGTCCGGCGATCTCGATGGTCGTCACGCGTGCGGTTTCCGCAGCCGCAGCAATCGCGGTGAAGGGGGGCGCGACGATGATCTCGACCTCGGAGGCCTTCAGTTGTTTGGAGAGGGCCGCGAACTCACGGATCCACGCGACGGTTTCGAGCACCGTCTTGTGCATCTTCCAGTTGGCTGCGAAGACCGGAATGCGGGCCATGATTTCCTCTCAAGTGCCTTCGGGGATTAGGCGAGTGCGGCGACGCCGGGCAGCACCTGCCCGCCCAGAAATTCCAGCGAGGCTCCGCCGCCTGTCGAGATGTGTGTCATGCGGTCGGCGACGCCGGCCATGGCGACTGCGGCGACTGAATCACCGCCGCCAATGATCG
>JBBQUU010000184.1:0-2932 GCA_038212175.1 Opitutales bacterium
CGCCCCGAGGATTACCCGACCTGGCGCAGTGTCTTCCGCGCCCTCCTTTCCATGGCGCCTCAACGCGATGTCGTGATCGTCCTCGACGAGTTCCAGTACCTCGCCCACGGCGAGGAGGGGCTGAGGGAGGTCGCCTCCGAACTCAACGCCGTCTGGGAGGGTCGGCGCCTGCGGACTGGTGGGCTTCTGCTCATGATCTCCGGATCCGCCATCCGGACGCTCGAAGCGCTGAAGAGCGGGGGATCGCCGATCTACGGCCGCATCGACTGGTCAGGCCAACTCTTTCCGTTCGACTACTATGACGCCGGCCGGATGGTGGAGCGGTATGACCCGCTTCAGCGGATTCATACATACGCCGCCTTCGGGGGCATTCCGAAATACCTGCAGCCGATCGATACCCAACGCTCCGTAGGGGCCAACATCATCGACCTGCTCCTGTCTCCCGCGGGAGAGGTGCGCCTGCAGGTAGAGACCGCGCTCGCACAGGAGGAGGGGCTACAAAATCTCACCCGCTACCAGGGGATACTCGCCGCAGTCGGCATCAAGCGGAGAACGGTGGGTGGGATCGCCTCGGTGCTCAACGCGAGTCCGGACTCGAACTTTCGCCGTATGATCGAGCGGCTGACGGAAATGGGGTATCTGGAGGCGGAGCGTAATTTCGAAGAGACCGGCACTCACGCAATCCGGTACCGCGTGGCCGACCCGGCGCTCAGGATGTACTACGGGCTGATCCTCCCGAACGAGTCCGCGATTGCGACCGCCGGTGCCGCGACGGTGTGGCGCGAGCGCATTGCGAAGAAGCAGTTCCCCGTCTACGTCGGGCAACACGTCTTCGAGGACGTCGTGCGTCAGGCGTACCATCGTTTCCGGGACCAACGGGATTTGCCACCCGTCGAGGCGTGGGGGCGATGGGAAGGGCAAGACCGCGCGAAAGATCCGCTGGAGATCGACGTTGTCGCGCGACTGCTCGACGGCACCATGCTGACGGGTTCGGCGAAGGTCAGGAACCGCGCCGCCGACGCAAGCGTCTTCGTGCAACACCTCCGGGACCTGGAGCGGCTGGCAGACAGCGGAAAGAACTGGGCCAGGGAGGCCTTGGAGGAAAACGCACCCAAACTGTTCGTCTCGGCCTCCGGCTTCACGGACTCATTCATGGCCGTGGCCAGGGACTCGAAACACAAGGTCATCTGCTGGACGCTTGGTGATCTGTTTGGGCCATAACGAGCCGGCCCCTCGCACCCTTGCTCGCGGGCGATCAGGTCGCGATTCTCATAAAGCATTCACCGCAACGATTTTTCGGAGTCCGCATGGCTCGTATTGAAGTCCCGATGCCCCAGATGGGCGAATCCATCGCCGAGGGCACCGTTTCCAAGTGGATCAAGAAAGTAGGCGACGTAGTCGCCCGCGATGAGCCGCTCCTGGAGATCTCCACGGACAAGGTCGACGCCGAGATCCCGTCGCCGCAGGCCGGCACGCTGGTCGAGGTCGTCGTGACCGAGGGCACGACCGTCGAGGTCGGCAGCATCCTCGCCTACATCGAGACCGACAAGGCAGCCGCCGGCGCAGCCCCCGCGGCCGCACCCTCAGCTCCGGCCGCCGCCGCGCCCGCTGAAGCAGCACCAGCCGCAGCAGCGCCAGCCGCAGCCGCCGCGGCGCCAGCCGCCAATGCAGCCCCGACCGCAGCAGGCAGCGCCCCCGACCAGGGCGGCGCGAGCGCGCAGCAGGGCATTGGTGACGCAACGGACGGAGGCGCCGAAGGCGACGCCGGACCCGCAGGTGAAGAGACCGCCGAAGACCGGCTCCGTCGCAAGTCGACACCCCTCGTCCGCAAGATCGCCGAGGAGCACAAAGTCGACATCGCCAAGGTCGAAGGCACCGGCAACGCCGGCCGCGTCACCAAGCAAGACATCATGTCCTACATAGACAAAGCCGGCGCACAGGCGCCCGCGGCCGCACAAGCACTTTCGCCCTCGCCCTCGCCCTCGCCAAGCGCAGCGTCTAACACCGGCGCTTTCAATGCGGACGCGTTGTGGTCCGAATTCTACGGCAAAGTCCGCCACCCCGAGTTCCCGACTCGCCAGGGCGACAAGGTCGAGCCCATGAACCGCATGCGGAAGCTCACCGCGGACCACATGGTCCGTGCCAAGCGCGTCGCACCGCACGTGCACTCGTTCATCGAGATCGACTTCACGCAGATCGATCGCGTGCGTGCAGCCAACAAGGCAGCATGGGCGAAGCAGGACGCAAAGGTATCGTTCACCGCGTTTGTCACATGGGCCGTCGCGCGCACACTGCGTGACTTCCCGACCGTGAACAGCACCGTCTCAGGCGACAACGTGATCTTCCGCGGCGCCATCAACATCGGCATCGCAGTCGATCTCAACCCCGGCCTGATCGTCCCCGTCATCCGCGGCGCCGACGAGCTCAACCTCGCCGGCATCGGCAAGCGCATCGAAGACCTCGCAGCACGTGCGCGCTCGAAGAAGCTGTCGCCCGACGAGATCCAGGGTGCGACGTTCTCGATCACGAATCCCGGCGTGCTCGGCACGGTGGTCGGTATGCCGATCATTCCGGAAGGCACGTCGGCGATCTTGGGAACGGGCTCGATCGAGAAGAAGCCGGTTGTGATTACGGTGGATGGGGCGGATGTGATCGCGATTCGGAAGCGGTCGATGTTCTCGCTCGGGTATGACCATCGGATTGTTGACGGGGCAGATGCGGCGCGGTTTCTGGCGCAGTTGAAGCAGACGTTGGAGGGGGTCCCGGAAGACGCGTGATGACGGAATGAATCCCGGGGTGGCATGACACCCACCCCGGCGGATCCAACTCCTCGTAGCATCGTGAACGCTATTTGTGGCCCCCATTCGTACCGAGGGATACCCGCCTGGAGCACGCCAATCGTCGCTGCCTTTTAGCAAGCATAGCTTTTTGG
>JBBQUU010000185.1:0-2926 GCA_038212175.1 Opitutales bacterium
TGGGGACGAGGACCTCCGTCTCGTCCTCCTCAATGGTCTGCGCGTGCGCGGTTGCCGGCAGGAACAAACCCACCATCACGAACAGTAGGAACCAGGATCGAGAGAACACAAGTCGCCTCCTTCCTCGGGGTTGAGCATACACTTTCAACAGGCAACGGCATTACGGGACATGCGGACCGTGGCGTTTCGCTTGCCCTAATGCGCTCCGTTTGAGCCTTGGCATACACAGCGCTCTCGGTTCGGGACAGTTTCAGGGCAAGAACACGGGTCGGGGTTTTTTCTTTCGCAAGCCGTTTCAATTCCCGGACATCTTCGGCTGTCCAGGGCTTCCCGTTCTTCGATGGCACCGTCGCCATTGTTTGGTCTCCGTGGTTCGGGCCGAACGGGTCGGAACCCCTGCCGCACGCTCAACAGGATTCGGTACCGACAACGACGTGCGGAGGCCGCTCTCCGACGCTTAGAACCGGAAGGTCGCCGCCACGCCCGTGTCCGACGGCATCCTCTGCGCGGGGACGACGACGACCTCACCCTTCATCCGCAACACTGCTTCGGCGAGGTCGTCGAGGATGTCGCCGGTCTCGGGATCGGACAGCTCGCCCGGCTCGATCCGTCCCGTTGCGGCATCGATTCTGCCGGGGATCTGCCGATCCGCTTCGACCAGCAGATTGCCGACGCGCCCCGCCGTCACGGCTTCTGCGACCTGCGCCAGGTCGTCCGATCCCAACTGCCGGGACCGGGCGATCTCAAAGTTCTCCACCAGCTTGGCCAGGCGTTCCAGGTAGACCGGCTCCACTTTTTGCCATGCCAACGTTCGCAACTGGTCGAGGCTGAGGGCTTCGGTATTCATCATGATGCCCTCGTCCATGAGGAAGGGATTGTGGCTCACTTCGCGGAAGGGAGCATGGTACTCCGTCAGGGTCGCGAGCATCAGCGGCAAGCCGGAAGGGCGCGAGTGGTGCTCGAGGATCGCGCGGTCGATGGCCCGGAAGAACCGGTCCCGATCGATGTCCACCTCGTCCTTTTTCCCGCCGTGTCCGTGGTGCATTTCCTTGCCGCCCTTGCCGGCGCCCAGGCCGTAGGAGGCGACCGTCTCGTGCGGCTCGGTGAGTTCTTCTCCCAGCGCCTCTGTGATGGTCGAAGGCACGTCTGTCAGCTCCACCGGGTCTAAATCACCGTGCGTGATTCAGCTGCACGGCAAAAGGGTGGAGTTTTGAGGTGGGCGCAGCAAAAATGGGAATTCCGAAGCAAAACCCGGAGAGCCCACGAGGCCCCAAGGAGGAATTCCCATGTGTTCTATTGTTCCCAAGCTGCGCTGGTCCGTCAAGGAAAAGGTGAAGAAGCGATTTCGCCGGTGCCGCGATGCCGGGGTCCGCATTCGCTATTTGATGATTTTCAACCTGTGGAATGGGCTTGGAGGGCGTGGCACTGCCGCCGTCCTGGGCATCAGCAATACCACAGTGTACCGCGTGGCGGCACGCTTTCGCGAATACGGCGAGGCCTCGCTTTGGGATGGCCGCGAGGACAACGGCCATCCGAAACTCAACACGGACTACTTGGGTCTGCTCGATGAGGTGGTTCGTTCCAAGCCGACGGATCATGGTTGGCGACGACCCACATGGACCCGCGAATTGCTGGTGGAGACAATGAGGCGCAAGACGGGAATCCGCATCCATGTGACGACGATGAGTCGTGCCCTGGCGAAGATCGAAGCCCGCCGCGGCAAGCCGCGTCCGCGTGTCGGCTGTCCGTGGCATCCCGCGAAGAAAACGCGGCGTTTGAACGAACTGCGTCGCCTGGCGGCGACGCTGCCTCGGCGTGAGGTGCTGGTCTACGAAGACGAAGTGGACATCCATCTGAATCCGAAGATCGGCTTGGACTGGATGGGCAAGGGCCAGCAGAAAGACGTAATGACGCCGGGGAAAAACGAGAAACGCTATTTGGCGGGAGCACTGGATGCACGCACGGGCGAGATTCATTGGGTGGAGGGAGACCAGAAGACCAGTTGGTTGTTCATGGATATGATCAAGAAACTCACGATCGTGTATGCGAAGGCACGCACGATTCACGTGATTTTGGACAACTATGGAATCCACAGCAGCCATGTGATCGGCATTGCGTTATGCCATTTCGCCGCGCGTATCCGGCTTCACCCGCTGCCGCCTTATTGTCCGGACGACAACCGCATCGAGCGCGTCTGGCAAGACTTGCATGCCAACGTGACGCGCAACCATGAATGCGCCACCATGACGGAACTCATGGCGGAAGTCAGATACTATTTGCGGAAGCGCAATCGCCGAGCCTGCACAAAGCTGACTCAAACTTCAGCTGCGTAATCACGCACGGTGATTTAGGACGGGGGACGGGGATTCACCGTCCCGCCCCGTTGCCATACTTCTCGACCCGCCGCGTCTTCATGTTGAACACGTCGCCGTGCGAGAGCACGAAGTACGGTTTCTCCCAGGGCTGGTAGACGCGCTGATTGTCGTGCACGGCCACCTTCCACGCGCCCATCACTTCGAATCGGTCGCCCTTGACGAGGATCGCGGTGCCTTCCGACAACCCTAAACCCAGGTGGTCGGGAAACTTCTTGATAACGGGGATGAGGTCGTCCCAGCGGTCGCGGGTGTTGATGTGCTGGTCGATGGCGGTCTTCTTCAAGAACTGGAAGCCGCGCTGGTGTTCCTTTTCCGGCGTCATCACGATCTCGGGGCCCTTGGTGTCGCCGCGCACCAGAAAGTCACCCTGGATGGTGGCGCCGGCGGAGCTGCCGGCGATGACGCCGCCGCGCTCGAGGACTTTGTGAAACTCCTTATAGGTCAACGTCCCCATGTAGGAGTCGACGATGTTCCACTGTCGGCCGCCGTCGAACCAGACGGCTGTGGCGTCTTTCAGCGGGGCGGCGAAGTCCTCGGTGTCGGCGATCTTG
>JBBQUU010000186.1:0-2823 GCA_038212175.1 Opitutales bacterium
TGAATCCCTGCCGATCCGCTTCGACCTGTCCCGGGCCCACCTGTTTGACGCCGCGACCGGACGCAACCTGCGCCTACCCCCGGAGCGCCTGCCTTCGCCTCCCGCCTCCCCATGAAAGCCACTCACTTCACTCCCGGGTCAACGGGCGGCCATCACGTCCTTTCGCCCCCTAATCCCCCCACCGGTTCGATCGAGTTTCTTGATCCCCGTCCTCAAGGACCTGCTGCCGGGGGACGGCAGACTCGGTAAGCTCGCTTTACGTGGATAATTCGGAGCACGACCGGCCCACCATCCTGGTTTTTCCACTGGCGAAAGACGGCACCGTGGGCCCGGGCGAGCTTTTTGGGGACGCTACGGAGTTGATGATTTGCACCTGCCGCACTGCGGTGGTTGGCCCTTGAAGTTACCGGGCGGAAGCGGGTGCGGGCGTTGCCTCCTCCGCAGCCTTTGTGTGAGGGGAAATTCAGGCGCGAACTTCCGGAATGCCAGTTTGCCTCACGCGGAGGCCGCTGAGGTCATAGAAACACAACACACGGCCAGACCCGAATGGCGCTCAGGTATGTCGAGTCTTTGTTGGTGATTCACTTTCAGCCACGACTGGAGGCAACACGATCAAGTGCGTTAGCTTAGCGGCATGGGGGTCTTGCTGGGAGGCCCGATGACTTGGGCCACGGCGCGTTGCCAGCCGGCGTGGAGGGCGGCGACACGGGCGGGGGGCATGGCCGGGCGGTAGACGATTTCCTCGCGCGGGAGCGCGTCGAGGGCGTCGAGGGTTGGGTGCACCCCCGCGCCGAGCAGGCCGGCGAGGGCGGCGCCGAGAGGCGAGCAATCGGGGGAAGTCGCCACGCGCAACTCCACGCCGGTGAGGTCAGCTGCAAATTGCATGAGCGACGTGTTCGTCGTGGGACCGCCGTCGGCTTGCAGGCTGGACAGGTGGACGCCGCCGTCCTGCTGCATCGCATCGAGCGCATCGCGCAATTGATAAGCCATCGATTCGAGCGCGGCGCGGGCGACGTGGCGGCGGTCGCTGTGGCCGGTCAGGCCGACGAGTGCGGCGCGGGCGTCCGGGCGCCAGTGCGGCAGGCCGAGTCCGGAAAACGCGGGCACAAGGTAGACGCCGTTGTTATCCGTGACGGACCCGGCGAGGGCTTCGATTTCTTTCGCGTCCTTGGCGAGCCCGAGCTGATCGCAGAGCCAGGTGAACGTCGCTGCTGAACTGATGATGATGCCCTCGAGCGTGTACGTGGGCCGGCCGTCGTGCACCCAGCCGAGCGCGGTGACGACGCCCTGCTTCGAGAGGCGCAGCGAAGACCCGGTGTTGAGCAGAATGGATGAGCCGGTGCCGAAGGTGACCTTGGCCGAGCCGGGGGCGAAACAACGTTGCGCGAAGAGCGACGCTTGAGAATCGCCCATCACGCCGCAGATGGGGAGCCGCGTGGCGAGCGCGCCGTCGAGCGTGGTCTCGCCGAAGGTGGCGAAGCTGGCGCGTACCTCGGGCAAGGCGCCGGGCGGGACCTGCCACCAGGCGCAAAGTTCGTCGTCCCAGCAGAGGCGCCCGATATCGAACAGCAACGTGCGACTGGCGTTGGTCTGATCGGTGGCGAAGACGGCGCCGCGGGTGAGACGATAGATGAGGTAGGTGTCGATCGTGCCGATGAGGGCCTCGCCGGAGCGGAGCTTGGCGGTGAGGTCGGGGCGTTCGCGGATGAGCCACTGGAGTTTCGAGCCAGAGAAATAGGCGTCGAGGCGCAAGCCGGTGCGCGCGTGGATCGCGTCGCCGCGTCCGGCGGCAGCTTGCTCGGCGCAGAGCGGGTCGCCGCGGCGGTCCTGCCAGACGATCGCGCGGTGCAAGGGGCGCCCGTCGGCGCGCGCGAAGACGACGATGGTCTCGCGCTGGTTGGTGAGGCTGAGAAGGGACGGCGTACGTCCGGCGGAGGCGGCGCGGTTCGTGACGGTGCGCAGGACGTCGAGGGTGTTGCGCCAGATTTCCTCCGCGTCGTGTTCCACCCAGCCTGGTTGCGGGTAGTGCTGCTGGTGCGGGCGCGATTCGCGGTCGAGCACGCGGCCTTGCGCGTCGAAGAGCAGGGCCTTCGTGGCGGAGGTGCTTTGGTCGAGCGCGAGGTGGGAAGGCATAGGCCAGGGCGTATAGTGCGTATAGTGCTTGGGCTAGCGCCCCACGAAACTGCGGGCAAGGTCGCTCAGGCCTTCCATCGACAGGCCGTAGTGGCGGAAGATGTCGGCCTGGCTGCCGGTGACGGTGTACTCGTCCGGGATGCCCGCCATGCGGAAGCGCGGGGCGGCGCCATGCTGGAGAAGGAGCGCGGCGCAGGCTTCGCCGAGGCCGCCGTGGATCATGTGTTCTTCGACGGTGATGACCGCGCCGCAGTCGCGGCCGGCGGCGAGGACGGCCTCGGCATCAAGCGGCTTGACCGTGGGCAGGCTCACCACGCGGCAGCGCAGGCCGCCGCGCGCCTCGAGGTCGGCGGCGGCGAGCAGGGCGTGGAAGACGGTTTCGCCGGTGGCGAGGAAGGCGAGGTCGTTGCCTTCGCGGAGGACGCGCGCCTGGCCGGGGGCGAAGGGCGGGTCGGTGACGGGCAGGTCGTAGAGCGGAGCCTTGCCGAAGCGCAGGTAGATGGGATGCGACGCGTGAGCGGCTGCCATCACGGCCTCGCGGGTCTCGAAGTTGTCGGCCGGCGCGATGATCGTGAGGTTGTTGATTGCGCGCAGGGCGGCGAAGTCGTGCAGCGAGTGGTGGGTCGTGCCGAGGGCTCCGTAACTTACGCCGGCACTGATGCCGACGAGGACGACGGGGTTGTCGGAGTA
>JBBQUU010000187.1:0-2780 GCA_038212175.1 Opitutales bacterium
ACGAGGTTGTGGGCATAGCCACTGTCCATGACGTCGGGATGCGGATGTGCGACGCCGTCGCCGTTCAACTGGAAGGTTTTAGTGATCCGGTTCATCCTCGGGCTCTTGTCGCGAATGAAGCCCGTCCAAGCCCAGACCTCGAGTCCGTTGTCGAGCTTGTAGGTGAACACGGGATTGATCGCGGTGAAACCCTTCTTGCTGAAGACCTGACCCGGGTGGCCGAGGGCTCCCTCATTGAGCATGTAGGAAGCGGACAGGCGATAGCCGAAGCGACCCTCCGGTCCGAGCCGGTTCGAGGTGTCTATGTCGGCGCGGTAGAGGCCGTAGGAACCGGCCATTACCCCGATTTTCGTCCGCGGATTGGCCGTGGGTTTCTTGCTTACGAAATTCAGCACGCCGCCCGGCGTGTGCTCACCATAAAGGATGCCATTCGGGCCCTTAACAAACTCGATGCGCTCGACGAAGGCGTAGTTGAAGCCCCCGTTCTCACCAAACAGCAGGTCGGTGAAGCCGTCGCGCTGCGCGCCGACTGAGGTGTAGCCGCGCGCCACAACCGTGTTCCGCTCGTTGGAAGTGGTCGAGGAGATCGCTGACACGCCGCCGATCAGGTTGAGCGTGTCGGCCGCGGAAATCGCCACGGTGTCCGCAATGATGCGCTCGTTAATGACGATGACGGAGGTCGGCAGTTCCGTCATGGGCACCGCAATGCGGGAGGCGGAGGTCGCCGACGTGGTCGCGTACCCCTGCACAGCTTCGCCCGATACCTCGAAGGGCGACAACTCGACCACCCCGCGCGCCGAGGTGTCGGTCTCACCCGTTGTTCCGGCCGTGTTCGGCGACGGGCGCACGGGCGTGGGGACGGGAGGCGCAGCCTCCGGGCGCGTGACGGTCAAGGCACCGGTGCGCTCGTCCTCGCGCGCCACAAGCCCGGTATTGGCCAGCAGCAGACGCGCCGCCTGCAGCGCCTCGTACTCGCCACTGACTTCGTTCGTACGAACGCCGCTGGCAACGCCGGAAGCGAACACCACTTCCAATCCGGATTGGACCGAAAACCGGCGCAGGGAGTTGTCGGCCGTGTCGGAGGGGAGATTGAACTGGCGACGCGGCCCTTGCCGTTCCGCCGCCTCCAGCGGAAGGGCAATCAGCAGCAGAGCCACGGCGAGCAGACGGCCAAATACGGCAACGGGCCACTTGGGGGCAAAGCCCGCGGTCCGGCCCTCAGGAAGTTTCTTCAGGGGTTGAGAGGTCATGTTTCTTAAGACGCGGGCCATCGCGCCACCCCCCAAAAATTTATCAGCGGGAGGCAGCTTCGCGGCGGGACAGCACCCAGCCATCGACTCCGGCGACCGCATCCACGCCATAGGAAATCTCCAAGAGCGAAAGCAACACGCCGAGATTGTCGGCTCGCAAGACACCGCTGAGGGGCAGCGAACCCAATCGAGGATCACCAAGAAGCAACGGTACAGCACCGGGTTGCCCGTTGAAAACCGCGATCACCTCGGACAACGGCGTTTCCTTGAGCTGCAAGCGCGGCACGCGCCAGGACAATCGCATGCCGAGTTCCGCAGTCACATCCGTGATCTCCAAGGGGCGATCCGCCTCCCGGGCCACCACCGTCCTTTGACCCGGATTCAAGAAAACCTGGCCTGCCGTCCCGTCATCGGCCCCGACAGACACCCGCCCATGTGTAACCACGACATCCACCTCTCCGGAGTCCATGCGAACGGAAAAAGCCGTTCCCACCGCCCTCACCCCCACTCCACCGGCGGACACGACGAAGGGGCGCTCCACGTCACGCGCCACTTGGAAAAAAGCCTCACCCCGGAGAAGCGCGACCCGTCGGATGGTTGGGGAGAATTCCACCGCGATCTCAGCCATTTCCGTCAGCTCGACCACCGAGCCATCCGGGAGAGTTTCCCGATGTGGCTGGAGGATCGCCATTCGCGGCGACTCGGCGAGCGGGGCGGCCACAAATGATTCTGATCGAAACGAAAGGCCCGCCACCAGGACGATGGTCGCCACCAGACCGCACGCCGAGAAGCGCTGTCGACGACGCCGGCGGCGCCGCACCTCGCTCACGATGACGTCCATGACTTCGGGTACCGCGTCAGCCGCCCGCGGCCAGTCGAGCGGCGTCTGGGCGGTCAGTTTGCGGCCATCCGCACCAGATCGATCATCGGAGGTCATGGTCGGCAAAAGAGTTCAGCCCCTTCTTTCGCAAAAATCCCTCGCAACGCTTGAGGCCGATCGCGATCTGGTTTTCCACGGTCTTTTCCCGCAAACCCAAGCGCAGCGCCACTTCGCGCTGCGGCAAGCCTTGGAGTTTGTGAAGGATGATGATGTCACGGCAGCGGGCGGGCAGGGCGGCGATGGCGAGTCCCAGCAGGCGGATCTTGTCCTGCCGACTGGTATGCTCGGCCGCAGTGAGCCCTGCGTCTATGACGGACAGGGCATCCAAATCCCCCAAGAAATTCAGCGGCTTTGCGCGATCGCTGCGCAATAGGTCAAGCACGTGATGCTTCGCGACCTGGAAAAGGAACGCCTTGGCATAGCTGATCGAACGCCCGGAACGCGCGCGCCATACCCGCAGAAAAGATTCCTGCACGACGTCGTCCACATCCCGCACCGATGGGAAGACGCCGCGGAGATAGGCTCGCAGCGAACCTTCGTGCACGTGTACTTCCTGTTCAAACCAGCGCGTCCGGGCCGGATCCATCGAGGGCGGCGGCCGGGCGGAATACTCCGGTTTGTCCAGGGAAGTGAGGCAATGATCGGGGGTA
>JBBQUU010000188.1:0-2776 GCA_038212175.1 Opitutales bacterium
CGATCGTTCACTCAAGGTCACTCTGCCCGCGCTTCAACCCGTCTTCCCGTCTTTTGTCCGGGGTCGCGGGTTGAATTTTTTTCCCGGGGTTGAATGGTGGTTGCATGCCCCGTGTCCGTGCCCTTCCCCGTCCCTCCAGTCGTCGCGAGGTCGCATTGCTCATCGAGACGTCGAATGCCTACGCGCGGGGGCTGCTGCAAGGGGTTGTGCACTATATCCGAGAGCATGATCCGTGGTCGTTCCATCTGATGGAGCAGGGGCGCGGCGATGATCCGCCGGCCTGGTTGGAACGTTGGAAAGGGGACGGAATTATTGCGCGGATCGAGACCCCTCGGATTGCCCGGGCGGTCGTGCGTTCGGGCGTGCCGGCGGTGGATGTCAGCGCGGCCCGGCTCGTGCCGACCTTGCCGTGGGTGGAAACGGACGATGCGCAGATCGCGCAGCTGGCGGCGGAGCATTTATTGGAGCGCGGGTTCAAGCACTTCGGGTTCTGCGGTGACACCCGGTTTAAGTGGTCGGAGTGGCGCGAGGAGCATTTCCGGCGGCACGTCGAAGCGGCGGGGCGAACGGTGGCGAGTTTCTCGCCGGCGCTATCCGCGGCCGATGTGGCCCTGCAGGTGCGTGACATCGGCCGGTGGATACAGGATCTGCCGAAGCCGGTGGGGATCATGACGTGTTACGATATTCGTGGCCAGCAGGTGTTGGATGCGTGTCGCAGCGCGGGATTGGCGGTGCCGGCGGATGTTGCGGTGATTGGCGTGGATAACGACCAATTGCTGTGTGAACTCGCGTCGCCGCCGCTCTCGAGTGTTATCCCCAATGCGCATCGAACGGGATATGAGGCGGCTGCGCTTTTGAATCGCATGATGTCGGGCAAGCGGGTGGCGGCGGCGGCGCATCTGATCCCGCCGCTCGGGGTGGCGCCGCGGCAGTCGACCGATGTTTTAGCGGTCGATGATCGTGAGGTGGCGCGGGCGGTGCAGTTCATTCGCGAGCACGCGTGTCAGGGCATCACCGTGAGCGACATCCTGCGGGAAGTGCCGTTGTCCCGGCGGGTGTTGGAGCAGCGGTTTCAGGACTTGCTCGGAAAGACGCCCCGCGCAGAGATCCTTGAAGTCCGTCTGGCGCGCGTGAAGCAGTTGCTCAGCGCGACCGACTTGCCGCTCTATCTCATCGCGGAGCGCACGGGCTTCGAACACGTTGAGTACTTGAGCGTGGTGTTCAAACGCGAGACCGGTTCGACGCCGAGTGCGTATCGCAGTGCGGCGCAAGGAAAAGGTTGAGGCGCAAGACAGGGCGGGACGATGCGCGCCCGCCAACGGAGGACGACGCAAGGGCGTCCGGTCAACGATGCTGCTGGGTCCGAAATCGGCCTTGGCGGATGGGTTGACCGCAATTCTTCCGCCGAATCCGTCATAGCGGTCTTTACGCGGACTTCCTTCGGTGTATGGTCACGAGATTATGAAGCCTACACACGGGTTCAACGTGTTGTTGTTGCTCGCGGCGACCGTAGCGAGTGGATGCGCGTCTTCCCAGATGAGCCGAATCGACCGGCACCGTGAAATTTACGAGACTTGGCCGCTGGAAACGCGGCAGGCGGTGCTCGATGGCAATATCGAGCCGGGGATGACGCCGGACATGGTGCGCGTCGCTTGGGGGTCGCCCAGCGAAGTCGTCTCGCAGTCGGCCAACGGCGACGAAATTTGGGTTTACAAAATCGGCGGAAGTGACGGCAGCGTGTACTACCCTGGAACGATGGGCGGAGGCGCGCAGTATCCGGCGTCGATGGGGGGGGGCTTGGGCGGTCCGGGGATCGGAATTAGCACCGGCCGTGGCGGTACATCCATTGGTTCGACAGGCGGCATCGGTATTGGCGTCGGCGTCGGCTCCAGCTCCGGCATCGGCGTGGGTGGCATGGGCGGGGTCGGGAGTACGGCGATCGTGACACCGCCTACACCGCCTGATATTCGGGAAGTTGTCTTTCGCGATGGCGTGGTTCATCGCGCCGACAAGCGGTAGCGCAACCCGGGCCTCTCGGTTCCCCCGACAATCAGTTTACTGCCCGAGCCGCTTATAATCGAGTACGGTGTGACTGATGAAACCGGCGCTTAGGGCAGCGCGATCGGTTAGCGGCTCCGGCGGGGACAAATCGTCGCCCAGGCGGAAGATGAGGCGGTGTGTACCGTCATCGGCCGGCGGACTGAACAAGCCGGGAACGACCACGCGGGCCGGAACTGTTCGGTGAACTTCCGTGGTGGACGTGCAGGGCAGCGGGAAGTTTACGTTGTGAACGATGAAGCTGCGGGGCAGGGTGGCGCTCGTGAGAACGGGGGCGAGCCGGGCCGCATGGTGCGCGGACACTTTTACCGTCTCGTGCAACTCGGGCGAAGGCACATCGCCCGCCGCCTTCAGCTGGTCGTAAAGTTCAAAACTGAGATCTTGGGAAAACGCGATCGAGGGGAGCCCGTGGAGCGCGCCCTCCCAAGCACCGGCGATGGTGCCGCTCGCGATGATAAAACCCAGGGACGCGTTCAGACCGACGTTGATGCCGCTGAGGACGGCGTCAATCGGAGTTCCGTCCGGGAGCAGATGACCCACGGCGATGTTGACGGCATCGCTGGGCGTGCCGTCGACGATCCAGGTTTTGCAACCGAGGCCGCAGTCGGCGGCGGTGGCGTGGACGGGACGATTGCGGGACTTTGCGGCGCCCACCCAACTCTGCTCCGATTTCGGAGCGACGACAAAAAGTTCATGGCCGGCATCGCGGAGGGCGTGC
>JBBQUU010000189.1:0-2772 GCA_038212175.1 Opitutales bacterium
CGCTCGATCAAGGTGCGACCCGAGACGAGGGGGTAGCTGCGGCCGCGCGAACGCACTTCACGGGTCGCGACTGCGCGCGCGTTAGCGCGGCCGAGTCGCATCGAAGGGGCTCTACAGCCCAGCAACGCACACCGGACGCCCACGAGCGAGGGAGGACACGCGTGCGAGGGTCGCCAATCCCGCCCCTGCCCAGCTGGATTGCTTCCGATCGATTCAGCTATAGACATCTTTTACCCACAGATTCTTCCACTGAGCCGGAAGAATTAATCTCGGAAGTTCTCGATCTCGATCTCACTCTCGATCTCGGAACAGACAGGAATGTCTGTCTCACTTTCGAGCCCGGAGTCCCGTTCGCGCTCCGGCACGCCTTTTAAAACTAGGCGCCGCCGGGACGCGTGGGGCGGACGAGGATCTCCTCGACGGTTGTTCGTGCCGGCAAGGTGGCTACGAACCAGGCGCAGGCGGCGATGTCTTCCGGTTGCATCATACGCGCGCGGGCTTCAGCGCTTGGTGGCGTTGGACGGCGGTTGAGCAAGTCCGTGTCAATGTCGCCCGGGAAAATGCACGTGGCCCGAATTCCATTTGGCCGTTCCTCGGCGTTGATGGTTTGGGTGAGGCCCGTCAGTCCAAATTTGGAAACGACATAAGCTGCGCCTGCCTTGGGCGATGCTTGCAGGCCGGCTTCCGAGCCGATGTTCACAATCGTGCCTGCTCCCGCTTTCCGCATCGTCGGCAGAACGGCCTGAACCAGATAGAGCACGCCGTTCACGTTGGCGTCCATCACCGCGGCGTAATCGGCATGAGAAAGGTCGGCGAGGGAACGCTGGGGAATGTTGGTGCCGGCCGCGTTGACCACGACATCGATCCGGCCAAGCTGTCGGACGAGGTCCGTCACCATCGCGGTTACCGCCGCCGCCTGGCCCAGGTCGCACGGTTTGGCGATGAGGCGCTCGCGGTCGGCCTCGGGAGCGGCGGCCCGGGTGGTCGCCAACGCCTCCGCTCGCCGGCCGACCAGGACGACGCGCCAGCCTTCGGCGGAAAATTTCAACACGGTGGCGCGGCCCACGCCGGAACCGGCGCCGGTGACAATTACAACAGGGGAAGACGACATGGAGGGGAGACTAAGGAATGCGGTTGCGGCCCCGGCGCGGACGGCACCAAGAGAGGGCGGCAAGCGATCCTTAATGAGGCAAACACCGCCGGGATAGGCGAGCGGCAATCGTGTCACATCACTTCGATTCCGCGTGGGTTTGAAGCTCGAGACTCCGATGCCGAGAGCCCGATGGTCTTCGTCGGGCGGCCGGCCCGGAGCGCGCTCTAACGTCGCGGAGGCGCCGCTCACTCCAAATTCCCCGCCCTTGGTCCCAAGATGATCGGATTCCCGCGCTGGCCTCGCTTAGTGGGTTGAATGCAGGAATTCCATGCACTTGCTCCGTCCGACCTTGATGCTCTCGTCGCGCCGCATCGACGTGGGGCGACCGCGATGAGCAGAGGCGACCGCGTCCGCTGCAACACGTTTTCGACGTTGAACCTGGTGCCGCTGGAAACGCACACTCGATTTGTGGCTCTCGTCTCTCCCCAACGCCGGATTCCCGCGGTCGTGCTCATCGTTGCGCAGGCCGCGATCTGGATCGTGTTGATGCTGGTATTTGCGGTGTTGATACAGGTCGCGGGGTTCTCATCCTGGCAGGAGGCGCTGACGTTTTCCGCCACAAATTGGCTGCCCTGGATGGTGCTTGGCCCCGTGGTATTTTGGCTGGGGCGGCGATATCCTTTTGAGCGGGGTCGTCTCTGGCGGGCGGTTCCGGTGCACCTCGTGGCGTGTTCCGTCTGCTGTTTCGCTTTGTTGTGGATGAGTGCCTACTTCGCGCCGTGGCCGCGTGGAGGCCGCATTTCTCCGGGGGATGGGCGCCCGCCGCCGTGGGAACGGCGTGAGTCGGCGTCAGCCACGGAGGGGAGCGGCATGGACCGGAGTCTCCACGATCGCCGGGAGCGGCCGAAGGTGGAGCGCGTGGAGAGTGGGGTGGATGCCGCAGTGACGGGTCTGAGCGCTTCGGGGCCGACCAGCCCGCGCACCGACCGTATGATGGGAGAGCGCGTGAGCAAGGACGGGCGAGGTGGGTTTCGGGGCACTTCGTCTGGACCGGGCGGCCCGGGCGGGATGCGACCTGGGTTTATGGGGCTCGTCTGGCCGCATTACAGCGCGATCGTTCTGCGCGTGAACGTGGGGGCCGCGGTGTATCTGATCATTGCGTCCGTCGCGCATGCCTTCTCCTATTACCGGCGGGCGCAACAGCGTGAAACGGAAGCGATCGCGCTCACGGCCGGCCTGGCGCGGGCGAAGCTCGACGCGCTGCGACTGCAGCTTCAGCCCCACTTTCTTTTCAACACCCTCAATGCCATCTCGACCCTCGTGCACCGCGACCCGGTCGCGGCGGACGAGCTGATCGGCGACCTGAGCGAATTGCTCCGGCTGTCGCTGCAGACGGCGGACCATGAAGTCCCGTTGGCGCGAGAACTCGAGCTCCTGGACTGCTATCTGGCGATTGAACAGATTCGCCTGGGCGATCGCCTGCGGATCGTGCGGGAGATCGATCCGCAGGCGCGCACCGCCCTGGTGCCGACGTTTGTGCTGCAGCCGCTGGCGGAGAATGCAATCCGCCATGGCATCGAACCGCGGCTCGCACCCGGCACGCTGACGATCCGCGCGGACCTTGCAAATGGCAGTCTGCGGCTCGTCGTCTCTGACGATGGGGTCGGGTTGAAAAGCAG
>JBBQUU010000190.1:0-2720 GCA_038212175.1 Opitutales bacterium
CGCGATGCCGATGGACTTGCCCTTGCTGAACTCCGGCTGCAGTCCGGGATTGGAACCACTGATAGCGTTGGAACGATAGCTGCCCTCGTTCGTCGCGGGGTTGCGATAGAAATCAACCTGGTTGACGGTGTTCGCAGTGAGCTGGCCTTGATAAAGTGCCGGAAGCGACGGAGCGAGGAAGCCCTCGTTGAAGGAAGCGCGCACCATGGCCCACGAAGCGGGTTTCCAGTTGGCGCTGTACTTCGGCTTCGTGGTGGTGCCGAAGTCGCTGTAATCCTCGAAGCGGGCGGACGCACTGAACTCCAGCGAATGAACGAGCGGCACGCCACTCTGCGGGAGCACCACCGGCAGAACGGTCTCGGCGTAAAAACTAAGGACGCGACGGTCACCGGACGACGGCGTCAACCCGGCGTTGGTGAGATGGGTGCGGGTCCCGGGCAGAGAGGGCGCGTCGCGACCGACGCGGTAGCTCTCCTCGCGATACTCGCTGCCGGCGGCGAGCGAAACGGTGCGTTGCCAGAACGTGAAAAGATCGCCGCTGGCGGAAACGAGACCGGTCGTGATGTCGGCGAATCCACGATTGACGAACGGTGCCTCCATTCCGCGCAGAACGGAGTCGGGGTTGGTGTATTTCCTGTCGATGACAACCGCGCCGTTTTGCACCTTGAAGAGGTAGCCGAAGGGATTGAACGCCGTGGCGTCAGTGCGACCGAGCGCAGCGGTGTAGGTGGGGATGAAAACGTTGCGCTCAAGAAGTTCCTTGATGCTGGAGCCGCCGTAGGCGGCGCCAACGTTCCATGTCCACGTCCGGCCCAATGTGCCGCGCAGGCCGCCGTTGATACGGTAGATTTGCGACGTCGCCGTGGTGTTTTGATTCGGATAGTCGGGCAAGGTGTAATTGCTGATCCCAATGGTGCGCGCGGTCCCCGTCAGGCGCGGGCTGCCGTCGGCGTTGGGCGCGCCGGCCGGATCGAAAAACCGAGAACCGAAGGGGTTGTAGGGATTGTCCGCCGACATCGTGATTCTCCCTTCGGAGCCGGAAGTCGAAAACATCGGGCTGCGCAGCACGGCACTGTTGGCGCGATAGAAATAATAATCCCCATAGGCCGTTACCTGGTCGTTCAGCTTGAACGTCAGCTTCTCGTAAAGACTGAGACGGGTGGTGCGAGGCTGGCTGAAGTAGAGCCCCTGGATATCGAGATAAAAATCAGGATCGGTCACACGGTTGGGGGCGACCGTGGTCAGTGTTGGCGTGCCGCCCACGGGGCGAAAGTAATTGTTGGCCGTGGCGGTGCCCACGACGAACGTTGGCCAGAGTCCGACGGCGCTGCGGGTGTTGAATGGACCCGCCGGCGTGTTCCACGGGGCCGGCGCGAGCGCGCTGCGGTCGTCACTCTTGGTGAAACTGCGGTCGCGGAAAAAAATCGCGTTGCGGTACAGGTAGCTCCAAGTCGTGAGCAAGTTACCACGACCGCCGGCAAAGCTCGTGCCGTTGGTCACAACGGCTTCGGCCGTCTGCCCGCCGCCGTGATGGGTGAGGCCGCCGCGAAAGATCACCTCGGTTCCGATGTAGTCTCGCTTGGTGATGAAGTTCACCACGCCGGCGATCGCATCAGAGCCGTAGATGGAGGAGGCACCGTCGCGCAGGACATCGATTCGCTCCAGCCCACGCGAAGGTAAAGCATTCACGTTGGTCGGCAGGCTCTGACCCTGGATGATCGCGCGCGGCGGCATCCGCATGCCGTCGAGCAACACCAGCGTGTTGGAATCGCCGATGCCGCGAAGATTAAGGGAGGCGGCGTCACCGCGACCCGAGATGGCCGACGGCCCAAACTCGTTGGTGCTTGAACCCGTCACCTGCGGCATGGATTGGAGCAGCTCCACCGGTGTGGTGGGATTGCGCGCCTCGATGGCCTCGCGGTTGAAGACGGTTACGGGGAGGACTTTTTCAGTATCGAGCCGTTTGATGTTGGTCCCGGTGACCGTGAACTCGGAGAGTTTGATGGTTTCCCCGGCCGGGGCGGTCTGCGCCGGTGACGGAGCGGTCTGGGCATGCAGCACGAAGACGGGTATCACAACCAAGGTGGCAGGGAGGAGTGACCGCCGCAGGGCGGATGCGAGGGGACGATGGGTTTTCATGGGCGGGATGATCAGAGCAGGGTGAAAGCGAGACCTTACCGCGCGGAGGATTTCGTGAGCACGAGCAGCCAGTCGTCCCCGGTGGGCGGGGTCGTGAGCTTTGCGCCGTCGGTGGTCGGGTTCGCGCGGCGGCGGTCGGTGGAGTCCTGGGCGTTGATCCATTCCACGGCGAACGGGCCACCGGTCACGCGGACGTTCACCGTGGCGCGAGATTCGAGGTAGACGAGGTAGGTCTGGCCGGGCTCGGCGAGGCAGAACGCCGTGCCACCGCCCGTCGCCTCAACCAGCTCCGGATGCGGCGTGGTGCGCTGCCACGGCAGCGTAGCGAGGGTGTCCCACACGCGTTTGACGATATCGTGGCGCGGCTGGCGACGCTCGGCGAGCTCCATGCTGCCGGTGAAGCCGGTGGAGGAATCGCCGTTATTGTCGGCGAAAACCAGATACGCCGCGGAAAAATGGATAACATAGGCATTCTTGCGGAGATCGTCGTCGCTGTAGTCGGCGCCCTTGTTGTCGCGGATATGGACGGAGTTGCCGGACCAGAGTGTTTCCTGCGCGAGGAGCGGTTTCTGCGGATGGTG
>JBBQUU010000191.1:0-2677 GCA_038212175.1 Opitutales bacterium
GGAGGTGTCGGAGATTCTCCGACTTGCGGCGGTCTTAGATTGCGCCACGCGCAATCCGTCGGCAATTCCTCTGTGTCCTGCTCATCCCCGTGCTTTCTTCCGCTTCTTCATCCCGGCGGCTTCGCCGTGCCCGGTCATCCGCCGTCGGCCCTTCGGCCTTGGTGCGCATGCTCAAGATCCATGAGCACCTTTCCCATCATCGCGAGGCGACGGCGGCGAGTCTGGCTCGGACCTTGGGCGTCTCGGACCGCACGATTAAACGCGACATTGAACGGATGCGGGATTTCGGCGGGGCGGTCGTCGCGTGGGAGCCTTCCACTCACACCTATGTATATGAGAAACCCTGCCACCACCTGCCCCTGCTGAGCCTCGACGGGGAGGAGGCGCTCGCCTTGATCCTGGCAAGCCGCGTTTTCGCGGCGTGGCGGGGTACCGCGCTTGGTCAGGCGCTGCACGCGGCGCTCGACAAGATTGCGATGACAGTCGGAGGGGCAATTTCGCTGCCGGCCGACGAAGTGGGGCGGTTGATTTTTCAGACGGATGACGGCGGTGTGGCCCAGACGGAGTTGCGATGGTTCGCGTCGCTGCTTTCCGCAATCCGGCGTCGTCGGGAACTCCAGCTGATCTATCGGAAGCCTGCGATGCAACCTGAGCGACGGCGGGTAAATCCCTTGCGACTGGCCTGGCTCGACCATCGGTGGGTGTTGGTCGCTTATGATCCGAAGAAGGCGCAGCCGCGGAAATTTGTACTGGGGCGGATTGAGTCTGCGACCGAGACCGGCGAACGTTTTGAGCCGCCTGCGGGTTTCGACGTCGCCGCTTACCTTGAGGGCAGCTTTGGGCTCTTCACCGGCGAGAAGATCGAAGAAGTGAGGGTGAGATTCGATGCATTCGCGGCGCCCTACATCCGGGAGCGGCGCTGGCACCCGTCGCAGAGCCTGTGCGAGGTGCCGGGTGGGGAAGGGGTGGAAGTGACGTTACGTTTGAACAACCTGATCGACGTACGGCGTTGGATTCTCTCCTGGGGCGGTCATGCCGAGGTGCTCGCTCCGGCCGAGTTGCGCGAAGCCATCCGCGACGAGGCGACCGCGATACTCGCTCGGTATGCCGTGAAAGAAATCCCGTAAAGTTATTCACAGGGACAGCCGGTGTCCCAGGGCGCGTGATAGGGTGAGCGCGCTGCACCATGAATCCTGATGAAAACGGAGGCCAATTGTCACTCGCTTCTCCTTTTGCTGATTCGCTTACGCTCGCCGACGCCATCGGTCGATCTTCGCCATGAATAGCACCATGGACCTAGCCCATCATCAAACGTCGGTGCAACGCGCCCTCGTGTTGGGCCGGGGCACCGATCCCGCAGCGGTGCCCGAGCTGGTCAGCCTCCTTTTGTTGCCGTCCGCCGAGATTCGTCGCCTCGCCGCCTCTGCTCTCGGGAAACTTGCTGGTTTTGGCGCGGACCCCGCCACCGCCGTACCGGCACTTTTATCCGCCGCTCTCCGCGACGTTCATCCGCAGGTGCAGCAGTACGCATTGAAAGCCCTCAAGTGTTACGGTGCCGCTGCGCAGGCCCATCTGCACGATCTGGATGATCTCGCGTGCAACGAGCACGCCAAGGACTACGTCCGCCGCGCCGCGCATTCCGCCGCGGAGGCGATCCGCGAGGCCGTGCGGCTCACCCAAGCGGCCTCTGTGCCTCGCTGTGCGCGATGCCAGCGATCTGTCTCCCTCGATGAACACACGCGCAGTCGACAGGCTTTTCGACGTACGTTCTGCGACGCGTGCTTCGACGAGGTCTTTCTCGAGCGGCGCAACTTCGACACCAAGGTCGAACTCCAGAAAACGATTGTCGCCCGAGCTGGCACCCTCGTCCAATCCGAGGGAGAGCGCAAAATTGCCGACTGGCTCTCTACGCACGGCATCGCGTACCGGTACGACGAACGCTTCCGCATCCTGAGTGGCCACGCCGTTCGTCCGGATTTTTACCTGCCCGAGATTGATCTCTACATCGAGTACTGGGGTATGGACACCGCCGATTATAAGATCGGCATGTTGAAGAAGCAGCAACTCTACCAACAGGAAGGAAAGCGCGTCATCTCGCTCTATCCACCCGACAAGCCCCGTCTGGACGCGGTTCTCCGCGCCAAGCTCGCGATCCTCGGTCACGCCGTGCCCCCGTCGGCCGTTGTTCGTTGTGGCATCGGCGAACGCGAGTGAGTCAGCCCCAACCATCACCACGACTACCATCCGATGAAGCAAAACTTCGACGCATTCTTCCAAGCGGCCACTTCGACGGCAGCTAACCCATCGGGCAACGAGTCCTACGACTACCAGCGCCGTCTGGCCGGGGGCACTGACGGCCGCTCCTGTGAGTCGCTCCTGATCAAGATCCCCACCGGCCTCGGCAAAACCGCAGCCGTTGTCCTCGCCTGGCTCTGGAACCGGGTGGCACATCCCGACGCCGCCCGCCGCGACGCGTGGCCTCGCCGCCTCGTGATTTGTCTGCCGATGCGCACGCTCGTCGATCAAACCGAATCCGCCGCGCTCGCTTGGCTTCGCGCCCTTGATCTCTCCGATACAGTCGGCGTCCACGTTCTTATGGGCGGCGAAGACCGCGACGCCATGCGCGATTGGGATCTCCACCCCGAGCGCCTCGCCATCCTCATCGGCACCCAGGACA
>JBBQUU010000192.1:0-2624 GCA_038212175.1 Opitutales bacterium
GTTCGACGAAACGAAGCGCCGACCAAACGCATCGAACGCGAGCCCGAACTGCCCGCGCCCGCCCGTGTTCTCGAATTCAAACGTGTCGGGATCAAAGCGGCCGTCGCGACCGGTGAACACCACTGCGGCGCGCTGCGGGTGCTCGGGCGAGGTGATTTTGCCGCCGTTGAGTCCACTCGTGATATATACTTTCCCGTCCATCCCGAGCGTAGGATGGCTCGTGCGGATTTGCGCGGTCTTCGTGATGTCGAATCCCGTCAATACCACGCGCCGCACGTCGGCCACGCCGTCGCCATCCGTGTCCTGCAAAAACAAAATGTCCGGTGCCGCCGTGACGAACATCCCGCCGCGCCACAGCATGATGCCGTTCACGTAGCCGAGATCGGTGGCGAACTCGGTCCGCTTGTCGAAGCGGCCGTCGCCATCCGTGTCCTCCAACAGCGCAATCCGTCCCGCGGTCGTCTGATCGCCCTCGACCGGGTCGGGATACCCGCGGCCCTAGACGACGTAGAGCTTGCGCGAATTCACCAAGGAGAACGCCACCGCACTGACGACGAGCTGCTCCGCCGCCACGAGTTCAATCCGCAGCCCCGGCTCGATCTGGAAACGTGTCAGCGCCTCCGTAGGCGAAAGCGCTAAGCGACTGCCGACCGCATACATTCCAGTTGGCACCACCAATACTACTGCGACCAGCCTCAAAATGAGTGAAACCATGAATTTCTAGGGAAGGGGAGAATGCCGCTGAGAACTCATCGTCGCTATGCGGACACCAGTTCGCCGAGGAGGCAACACCAACGCCCACGCCGCACGCCAGGGCCATTGGTGATCGAGCGATAAGTGATTGAGAGCGAGGGGCGCGCTTTGGGGCTAGACAAAGGCCGCCATTTTCGTCCTGCTATACTTGGGATGAACTCTCGAACCGAAGCAGCCTCGACGAACAAAAATGATTCCGCGTGCGCCGAAGTGGCGGTGGAAACGATCCGTGAGTCGCAGGTGGCGTGGTTCGACCAGCAGCTGGCCGACGGGCATTATCTCGGCGCGGGCCGGGCGGTGGGCGACGATCTGCGGCAAGTGGTGAAGGTGCGGGGGCGGGCGGCGGCGTTGCTGGTGTGGGGGCCGGCGTGCTACGCGCTCAAGGATCGCGATCAGTGGATTAGCTGGAGCGCGAATCAACGCGTGGAGCGCTTGAAGCTGATCGTGCAGAATCGCCGCTTCCTCGTCCTCGGCGAGAAGGGCCAATGGTCCAACCTCGCCTCGCAGGCCATGGGGGCGGCGCTGCGGGCGCTGCCGGAGCAATGGCAGGAGCGCTTCGGCTACCGGCCGCTGCTGGCCGAGAGCTTCACCGATCCGGAGGCGTATGCGGGCACCTGTTACAAGGCGAGCAACTGGGAGCCGGTGGGCTTCAGCGCGGGCTACCGCCGGCACCGCGCTGACTTCTATGTGGCCAACGATCGCCCCAAGCGTTTGTGGCTGCGCGCACTCGACCCGCAGGCCCGGCGGCATTTGCGCTCGGCCGAGTTGCCCGCGGCGTGTCAGCCGGGGCTGACGCGGCCGCCCGGCGGCGTGCTACCGTTGCACCAGGCGCCGATGCTCTCCCTGCTGGAGGCGTTGCGGCTGGCGCCCGATCCGCGGGCCAAGAACACGCGCTTTCGTTCCGGCCCGGTGCTGACCATCGTGGCCATGGCGCTGCTCGCCGGACGGCGCGAGATCGCGGAGATCGCGCGCTTTGCCACGACGCTCAGCCAAAAGCAGCGGCACGTGCTCGGCCTGCCGCGCAAGAAAACCACCCGGGCGTTTTATCAGGTGCCCACCTACTCGGTCTTCTATGCGTTGCTCACGCGCCTGGACGCAGAGGCCTTCGCCGCCCATCTCCACGCCTGGTTGCAAACCCACGCCGACGCGCTGCCCCAAGCCCTCGCGCTGGACGGCAAGCTGATCCGCGACCAGATCGGTTTACTCACCCTGGCCCAGCATGAAGACGGCGCGCCCCAAGCCGTCGCCATTTGCGATCAGAAAGAGGGCACGCCGCGTTGCGAGCAGACGGTCGCCACCGCGGTCCTGGCGTCACTGCCGGCCTTGGACAACAAAACCATCACCGCCGACGCGCTGCACTGCCTGCGACCCAACGCGCGCGCCATCGTGGAAAAAGGCGGCGAGTATCTGCTCCAGATCAAGGGCAACCAGCAGAAACTGCTCGCGCAAGCCAAGGCGTTCGACGCCTTGCCCGACACCCCCTTTTTTTCGAAGGCGCCTGCGGCCACGGCCGGGTCGAACTCCGCGGCCTGCATGCCTTCCCGCTCGAACCGCTTGAAGCCGACTTCCCCTTCGCCCGCAGCCTGATCGTCGTGCGCAGCGAGCGCACCGTCAAAGCCACCGGCCAGACCTCCCGCGAGAGTCGTTTCTATCTGTCCAGTGCGGCACCCGGCGAGCGCCGCCCGGCCCAATGGCACGCGCTGATCCGCGGCCACTGGGCCGGCGTCGAGATCCGCAACCATTGGCAGCGCGATGTCTTTTGGGGCGAAGATCGCTCCCGCACTCGTAATCCCAACGCCCTCGCCAATCTCGCGCTCCTGCGCAGCGCCTTGCTCACCCTCATCCCGCGCCTCTTCCCCGCTTGTCCCCTG
>JBBQUU010000193.1:0-2587 GCA_038212175.1 Opitutales bacterium
GAGTTTCTTCAGAACAATCCCGCCTGGAACGTGGTTCCCCGGTTAATGTTTTCGAGCTCAGTCGATGCGGACGACGTTCGAACCGCCTACATGTTGGGAGCCAGTGCCTATCACATCAAACCGATTGGTCGCGCGGAACTGGAGCAACGGATGCGGTCCATTGTGGAATATTGGGCTGGCTCGGAGGTCCCCCCGGTTGATCGCACTGGCCGCGTGCTCGCCACCAGTAGCACGGGCAGGCTTGGCGCTCGATATCCGAAGCCTCCCGAGGGCGGCACGGTGATGGAACGGCCCTGAACGGTCGAACCAGATTGGTCAATCTGCGGTGCTTCGCATCGATTCGCGGGGACGGCGACGGTAGGCGTTGAGCAGTTCTGCGGGGCGCAAAATTTTTGGTGTCTTTCCCCCGGCTTTCCCGACAACGTCTTCCTTCCATGTCCCGAATCCAGCCCGCGTTTGCCCGCGCCCGCGCCGAGAATCGCGCCGCTTTTGTGGCGTATGTCTGTGCCGGTGATCCCGATTTCGATACCTCGCTCGAGGTCTGTCGCGCTCTGCTCTCGCATGGGGTCGACATTCTTGAACTCGGGGTTCCGTTCTCCGATCCCCTGGCCGATGGCCTGACCAATCAGCTGGCCGCGCAGCGGGCGCTGGAAAGCGGCATGACGGCCGCCCAGGTGTTCGAATTGGTTCGGCGGATCCGGGAGTTCAGCGATGCGCCCATCGTCTTCTACACCTACTACAATCTGGTGTTCGCCAACGGACTCGATGCCTACGTGAAGGCAGCAAAACACGCCGGGGTGGACGGCATCCTCACCCTCGATCTTCCGCCGGAGGAGGCCGATGACATGGCGACGGCCTGCCGCACCCATGGAGTGGATACGGTCTTCATCATTGCTCCGACCACCCCGGACGCGCGCATCGAGCGGATCGCCGCCTGCACCACCGGCTTTATTTACTATGTATCGCGCGAGGGCGTGACAGGCGTGCGCGATCAGGTGGCGGGTAATATTCCGCAGGCCGTCGCGCGGATTCGGGCGCGGACCGCGTTGCCCATGGTGGTGGGCTTCGGCATTGGCACCCGCGCCCAGGTCGCGCAAGTGGCGGCCGATGCCGACGGCGTGGTCGTGGGCAGCGCGCTGGTGAATTGTATCCGGGATAACCTTACGAACCGGGCGGCCTTGGTGCCGGCGATTGCGGCGCGAGCGGCGGATTTGTCGGCCGGGACGAAGCGCGGGTAATAGAGACGTTATACCAATCGCCCGTATAATTTAGACGATTGTCATCACGAGTCTGGCCACGTAGGTCGTGTCAGATAGCTGAGAATGCACGAACGTTCGAAAAGATTGATACTTCCGCCTTCAAGGCCTGGTCTCCGCGACCGGCTAACGCTGGCGACGGCCAGCGGCACTCGGCCTGGGCCGTGCGCCCAACGGTCGCGGTTTATCCTGGCGCCTGAACTGAAGGCACCATGACGCGCAGGGTGGCGGGACGCACGGTAAACTCGAGTCGGGTGCCGGCTTCATGCAGCTCTCCATCGGTGTGCAGGAAGCCGGGGGCCTCGCGCTCGATGACGAATCGCTCGCGTTGTTGACTCACCACGCCTGGGGCAGAGTGGACGTTTCCTGCAAAGAGGCGGGTGGCCAGCGAGGGGATGTTCCAGAGCGTGAGGGGAGGCACGACGCAGAGGTCGAGTTTCCCGTCATCCATCCGGGCACGTGGCGCGATGCGGGCATTGTTGCCGTACTGGCTCGCGTTGGCGACCACGAGAGTGAAGGCCCGCAGGGTTTCCCGGCGGTTTCCGTGCGAGAGGGTGTACTCCTGCGGCTTCCACGTCCGGAAAGCGCGGGCGCTCGTCAGCAGATAGCGGAAAAAACCGCGGCGGTGAGACTGGTTGAAGCGATGGGCGATCTCCGCTTCGAATCCGATGCCGGCGGCACAGAAAAACGCGTGGCCGTCCGCCACGCCTGTATCAATGATCTGGATGCGTCCGTGCTCGAGGATGCGCAAGGCGTGCCGCACCGGTCCGTGCAGACCGAGGTGCCGGCCGAAGCCGTCCCCGGATCCGGCGGGAATCAAGCCCAGCGTGGCCGAGGTTCCGACGAGCGCGGTGGCGATTTCGTTCATTGTGCCATCGCCGCCGACTGCGACCACGAGTTCGATGCCTTCGGCGATGGCTTGGGCGGCGAGGGCTGAGGCGTGGCGTACGTGCTCGGTCAGAGCGACCTCGGCCGCACGTTGACGGGCGAATTCGCGGACGGGACCGACCAGGCGGGCGGCACCGCCCGAGCGGAGATTAACGATGAAACGCGTTTTCAGGGGCAAGGAAGGGTGGGAACGCTCGGTGGTCGGCGCGTCGACCGCAATGCCAACCTTGACGCGGTTAGCTTCGCGTCTGCGTCGCGTCGTGGTGGCGCACTCCTCGCTCGCCGGCGGGAGCCGGGGCGGTATGGGTGAGGGGATGAAGCCTGTTTTGCATGTCTTGACCGGGCCCACGGCGGTGGGGAAGACGGAGTGGGCGCTGCGTTGGGCGGAGCGGAATGCGGCGGAGATCGTGTCGTGCGACTCGCTACTGTTTTATCGCGGCATG
>JBBQUU010000194.1:0-2559 GCA_038212175.1 Opitutales bacterium
TTGGTCGACATTGCGAACCAGATTGCCATGGGCGCGTTCTATATAGTCATGGGAATCCCACGTGCCGGCGTAAAGCTGCACGAAACGGACACCCTTCTCGACGAGTCGACGGGCGAGGAGGCACTTGCGGCCAAACGCGTCAGTGGCGTCCGCCCCGAGACCATACGCGGCCTTGGTCCGCGCATCTTCCTGATCGAGATCCAGGATACCGGGCACCTGCAACTGCATCCGGAAGGCGAGTTCATACGCCTCCGTCCGCGCCGCCAGCTCCTCGTGTTGCGCATGGCCGGCATGATGCGAGGCGTTGAGCTTGGCGAGCAGGTCGAGATTGGCGCGCTGATGTTCGCGACTGATGCCGGCGGGCGGATTCAGATCGAGGATCGGGGAGCCCGTCGGGCGGAGCGGCGTGCCCTGGAAATGGGCCTGAAGAAAACCATTGCCCCAATTCGCAGATCCACCCTGTGGATACGACACCTCCGGCAGCACGATGAATCCGGGCAGGTTTTGGTTAAGCGTACCAAGGCCATAGTTCGCCCACGAACCGATGGCCGGGTCGCCGCCAAATCGATTGCCGGTGTTCATTTGATACATCGCCGTGGGGTGATTCACCGAGTCAACCTGACAGCCGCGATAAAAACACAGATCGTCGACCACTTTAGCGAGGTGTTCCCAGTTGGTCGCAATGTCGGCACCACTCTTCCCCGCTTTGCGAAAATCGAAGGGACTCTGTACATAGTAGCGTTTTCCACTCTCCATGGCGGACTTCATCTTTCCCTCGCGGGTAAACTCCTGGAGGTGGATTTGCGCCAGTTTCGGCTTCGGGTCGAAGGTATCAATATGAGAAGGGCCGCCTTCCATCATCAAAAATATACAGTTCTTCGCGCGCGCCCGATGATGGCCAGGCTTGGGCGCAAGCGGACCCGCGGCCGGGGCGGACGCCTGGATCTGGGGCGCGAGGAGCGATGTCAGGGCAATGCTGCCAATGCTGGCGCCGAGGCCGTAGATGAAGTCGCGGCGCGTGGGAGCGTGAAGGGCGCGATGTCCGGCGCAGGGAAAGGGAGTGCTCATGGGAAAATTTGATGAGGTTAAGGTTTTCGTCGATGTGGCGGACAATGCCGTGGGTTTAGGAAGCGGTCGGATCACTGGCGTTCGGTGCCCGAAATATTGCCGGAGCGGGCTTCATTTCGGAGGAACAGCGGCCCGCCAGCCGTCCGTCAGACGGGCGGCAAGCGCTTTTACCTGAGCCGCCTGCCGCGGCGCTTCGGCCAGGTTTTCGGTTTCGTGCGGGTCAGCTCGATGGTCATAAAGTTCGCGCGCGATCACTGCGCT
The DNA here is from genome assembly GCA_038212175.1 of Opitutales bacterium. Classification (GTDB taxonomy): domain Bacteria; phylum Verrucomicrobiota; class Verrucomicrobiia; order Opitutales; family Opitutaceae; genus CAMAXB01. Next base: position 1,330 of record JBBQUU010000194.1, read on the forward strand.
GTTCTTGTCGGTCCACTCGACGTAGCGGTGCGTATCGGTCCGAATCGTGCGACCAAGTCGACCCGCTCGCACGATTTCGCTGAACGCCGCGTTCTTCCACGGACGTTCTGGTGATGTCAGCAGCGGCGCGAAGCTGACACCTTCGTGGCGTACAGGCGCCGGCAGCCCAGCCAGCTCCGGAAGGCTCGCGTAAAGATCGATCAATTCCACGAGGGCCGGGGTGGCCTGGCCGCGCGCTTTCATGCCCGGCGCGGAGACCAGCATGGGTGAACGCACGGCCATTTCATAATTGCTATGCTTGTGCCCCCAGCTGCCATGCTCCCCCATGAGGTAGCCATGATCGCCGATAAAGGCGACGACCGTATTGCGATCCAGACCGGTTTCGCGCAGGGCCGCGAGCACGCGGCCGGTGCAGGCATCCACATAGCTAATGTTGGCGAGGTAGGCTTGGAGGTAGCGACGTTTGAACGCAGCGTCCTGCTGCTCCGGTGGGGGAAAGTCGTAAAACTTGTCTACCATTCCTGGGTTGAGAGTTCCGGCGGGTGCGCCGCGCGGCGCAGTGTCGTTGTCCGGCAGCGGCATTTTTTCGGGATCGTAGAGATCGTAGTAACGCTTCGGCGCCACGAACGGCAGGTGCGGCTGGTAGAAACCGACCGCGAGGAAGAACGGACCATCGGCCGCGGCCGCGCGAGCCCGAAGGAACTCGGCTGCCCGCAAGGCGGTTTCGCCGTCACGTAGTGCTTCATCGGGTACATCAGGATCGTCAATGGCGGCACCGCGGGGCCAGTCGTGCGAGTGCTTGAATTCTTTGCCGGCAGCCCGCGCCTCAGCGATCAAGCGGTCGCGAATCGCGTTCTGCTTTGGACCCCAGATGGGATTCTGCGGCAACCAGAGCGGCTCACTCCAGGAAGCAGGATCGTCTTCGGAGCCCAACCCGGTCTCAGCATAGACGTGAAACACTTTCCCCATTCCAACCGATCGGTAGCCGTTGTTCTTGAAGTGCTGGGGCAGCGTAACGACATCGGGCACGGCGTCACGGATCGTCCGACCAAACCCCCGGAGCCCGGACGAGCCGGGTCTCAAACCGCTCAGGAACGAGTTTCGCGAAGGACTGCAGACCGCGATTTGCGCATAAGCCCGTTCGAAGCGGAGCGCCTCCCGGGCGAAAGCGTCGAGGTGCGGAGTCTGTACAATGGAATCTCCGTAAGAACCGAGCTGCGGGCGGAGGTC
>JBBQUU010000195.1:0-2495 GCA_038212175.1 Opitutales bacterium
CCGACAGAGCATCGAGTTGGGCACCGAGCATCTGCATGGTGACCACGGCGGTCTCCGGAAGTGTCAAAGGATCTGCGTCTCGTACCAGCTGCAGCAGCTCGAAGATCCGCCGCGCTCCCTGCGGGACCACGAGGCCGAACTCGGCGCAATGGCTGCGGATTGCGTGGATCAACGTGGTCTTCTGGCGAACCAGCAGCTCTCGGGTGCGATGCAGGGTCAGGATCGCCTGGCGCTCCGCGCTCTTGACCGGCACGAACCGCATCGTCGGTCGCGTGACCGCCTCGCAGATCGCCTCGGCATCAGCCGCATCGTTCTTCTGGCGGCGGAGATAGGCCTTCACATAACTCGGTGGCATCAACCGCACCTCGTGGCCCAGGGCAGCCAGTTCGCGAGCCCAATAATGAGCGGTTGCGCACGCTTCCATGCCGATCAGGCACGCGGGCAAAGCCCGAAAGAAGCTCATCAGTTCAGATCGACGCAGCTTCCTGCGAAAGGTCACCTGCCCTTCGCTACTGACGCCGTGAACCTGAAAGACACTCTTGGCGAGGTCGAGACCGATCGTGGTAGTCATCATGGCGGACGGTTCCTGTTCTGTGGCCGCATAAGCAACGACCACCCTATGGCGCACTCGACGCCGGACACAGGGGCCGTCCACCCCATCAGGTTAACCGCACCGAGTCGAAAGCCTCCTAGTGATACTGCGGTCTGTATTTCCGACAGAATACGATGACCGTTGCCTCCAGTGAGTGGGGTGCCGGCGGCAAAGCCAGCCTTCGGTCATTTGGGCTGACAACACCAGCACGCCCGGTAGCGGACGTTGCCAACCGCCGAGATGAGTCAGAAGCCGTCGATCCATCCCAGCACGTGATCCTTCGCGCCCTTGCTGGCGAGTTCCATTCCGGCCTGCGCCAGAATGTCGAGATGAACATTCCCCTCCCCTGAGCGCCGCGCCGCTCCCATGCACATCACCAGAACCGCGTTCTGGAGTTCGCCTTGTTCGGCGCTCATCCGCGCGCGCGCCTTGGTCTGGGCGAGGTTACCGTCGGCCGGTGCCGCTGTTAGTGCCGGGGATTTCGATCCAGCGACCGCCTGCGCGCCGCTGAGGTGGCGGGCCCAGGTTTCCAGCGCCGCGCGCTTCTCCGGAATATAGGTGTGCCGGTCGTAGACGCCCGTCGCGGCCGCCCCCTCGTTGGGAGTATGACCGAGCACAAGCCCGATGATGAATCGCGTCACGCCATATCGCCCCGTCAGCGTGGTGGCACCCGAGCGGCGGACGTCGTGAGGGGATCCGGACTCGATCTTCCTGCGCGCGCACGTGCGGGCGAACGCCCGCGTGATCGCGTGTGGATCGAGGTGCTGATCCTCCACGCGGTCGGAGGGGAAGACGTATGGGCTGCGGGGATCCAGGGCGAAGGCGGCCTCGAGGACCTCCTGACTCTCCGGGCTCAATGGCACGACGTGCCGGTGCGCGGCCTTCGCTCGCGCTGAGGGAATGGTCCAGAGCCCGGCCTCCAGATCGAACTCGGTTTTCAACGCGCCCGCCACTTCGTTGCGTCGCGTCAGGGTCAGCATCAGCAGCTGGATGGCCAACCCCATGGCCGGCTCCAGGCGGGCATGAACCCCGGCGGTCTTTTCGCCGGGGGACCGGGGCAAGGAGGCTTCGCCCGCCGCGGTCCAGAGCACCTTGAGCTGGGCGTCGTCGAACATCCGCTCCCGCGACGTCAGCGCCAACGGCCGTGCAAGGCCTACGGCCGGATTGGCTTCGAGCCGTTCCTCCATGACCGCGAACCCGAGGACTGCGTGCAGCACCCCGCCGATCGAGGCGACGCTGGCGGGCGACAGCTTTTTGTCGACCACGAGAGTCCGCATGAAGGTCTTGATCTCGGCGCGCTTGATTCCGGAGAAGTCGCGCGATCCGAACACGGGCGTGATGTGGTTGCGCCAGACGCTGCGTTCGTTGTTGATCGTGACCGCCCGCTTGGGTTTGCGGCGGCCCCCGTGCAGCCCGACTTCCGCGGCGGCCCAATAGTCCTCCGCCAAACTGTCCAGGGTTTCGATCTTCAGCGCCTTGGCGCGCGCCGCTTGGCGCCCGGCGACGGGGTCATGGCCATCGGCGACCGCAACGCGAACGCCGGCCGCCTTGAGGCGGGCTTCGGCCAGCGAGAGATCGGGATAGATCCCGAGGGCGAGGCGGCGTCGGGCACCCTGCCGGTTGGTGTAGCGAAACTCGAATTGCTTGGTCGAGGAAGGGAGCACGCGGATGCTCAGTCCGCGGCTACCGGTGATCTTCTTTTCGTAGCCGGTCTTCGTCGGCCGCAGAGCGAGAATCTGACGGTCGTTGGTAAGCTGTAATGAGCGATCCATGGCGATCTCACGTGGGCCAAATGCAGTGGGACATTAGCCTATTTTCAGGAAGCATGGGCGCCATTGATGCCTTTTAACGCGAAACTCGTTGAAAACCGCTGAAATGCCAAAAAAAGCGGAACACTTCGAAA
>JBBQUU010000196.1:0-2377 GCA_038212175.1 Opitutales bacterium
CTAGATCCGATCAAAGCGGGAACCCAAGGCAGGGTGCCTTGTCCCGAAGCGCCGGGGAGCGCCCCACCGCAAGACGATCCCGGGGACATGATCATTCGGAGAGGAATCAAAGTCAGTCGTATCGAAAGGAAAACTACGTGAATGAAAAAATAAATTACGGGCCGGTCCGTTCGGTTCGTCGTCTTGGATGTCCGCCTCAGGCGGTCGCCCTTGATGACCCTGGACCCCGAACTGCACCCTGCCCCCGCCGCCCGCCACCGTGCCGGTCTTGGTCCGCCCCGTGGGGACGGATCGTCCGATGCTGAGGCGGGGGAGAGGCTGGATGGGGGTCGCACGCTTCCTGTGCGGATGCGTGGTGCTGCTTCTGTTTGGGTCGACGCCGGGGTGGGGGACTGCGCCGCGGACCTACGACCTGCCCGCCGGCGAGGCGAGTCGCACCCTTCGGTTGTTCGCGGAGACCTCCGATCGAGAGCTCCTCTTCGCGGCTCAGGTGGTGCGAGGGGTGACATCCAACGCCGTGCGCGGAGACTACACCGCGCTGGAGGCTATCGAGCGCATGCTCGCGGGCACGACGCTTCAGGCCGTGCCGGACGAGGTGTCTGGCGCGATCGCCGTGCGCCCGATCCCGCGCGCTGCCGTCCCAACTTCCCCCAGTTCCGTCACCGACGCGGCGCAGTCGCAGCGGGGGCGGAACAGATCACAAACCTCGAATGACCCTGACCACATGAAAGCAAGAAACCCCATTGCCTTGTTTGCGAGCCTGCTCGCGTTCGCCACTTCGCCGGGAGCCGCGCAAGACGGTTCCGCGACCAGTACCGGAATCGTCGAAGGCGGTGTCCCGAATGCGGAGAGCGGCGAGGATAGCACGGTGCGGCTGAGTGCGTTCGAGGTGAACACGTCACGTGATTTTGGTTATCAGTCGACATCCACGGTTTCGGGCACGCGAACGAACGAGCTCCTGCGGGATATGCCGATGGCAGTGACGGTGTTGAACCGGCAGTTCATCGATGATATCGCCGCCACCGATCCGGCGGGCGTTTTCAATTTCGGTCTCAACATCGAGTCCGGAAACGTTTCGGGGATCGGGAATGATTATGGTGGTGGCGGAAACAGCGTTGTGATCCGTGGTGTGCAATCTCCTTGGAACTCACGCGACGGCTTCATCTGGTATGCCATCTCGGACAACTTCAACACGGAGACCATCGAGATCCTGCGCGGTCCCTCCGGAAACATTTACGGCGATGGCCGTGTCGGTGGCGTTCTGAACATCGCGACGAAGCGTGCGAAGCTGCGCGACTTCGGTTCGGTTGTAGCGCGTTGGGACTCGGAAAACTCCTGGCGTGGCACCCTTGATTACAACCGCCGAATTGGCGAGAAGGCCGGATTGCGCGTAAATGCCTTGGGCTCGGATCAGCGTTATTGGAAGGACACGGCGTATGATCGTCGTGCGGGGCTTGCGCTGGCGTTCACGTATGATTTCACGCCCCGCACCCGCTTTTCGGGCAACATCGAGAAGAACTGGGTCCGCCGGGTGAACACACGTGGTTTGCTCACCGACAACTTCAGCTCCGGTTATGTCCTCGGCAGCGGATCCCTTGGCGCGACCGCGCCCACTGGCACCGCGACGATCCAAGGCGCCGCCGGGAACACGCAGCGGTGGACGCTCGTGGGCGACCAGCTCGTGAACCTGAAATCCACGCCCACCACTCTCTTCCGTCATACGGCGGGCATTCCCGCGAACGCCCAGACGAACGTCGACCAGTCGATCATTCCGCGGCATCAGCAATGGCACGGCCCGTCGGATCAGCTCAATCACGACTCGCTCGCGGTCAACGCCGCCTTGGAGCATCAATTTGGCGACAACACCACGGTCGAGTTGGCCTTCAATCTCCAGCTTTCCGACCGCACCGACATCGCCTCCAACCTCGATGGAGTCCGTCGTGATGTGAATCCCCAGATCCCAGACGGTCGCGGAGGGCTCATTCCTAATCCTGGTTTTGACAAGCTTTACGTCGATCATCGCTATACCTCCACCCAGTATTGGAACAGCGTGCCGTCGTATCGACTGACCGTGCTGCACGACTTCGATTTTGGCTTCACCAAGCAGCGGCTGATCACCGGCTTGAGCCTTCGCGACGAGCGTTTTCGGCTCACCCAGCGCCGGGAGATGTTGCGGGAGCCTGATAAAGAGCAAGCCGGACGGAGCAAGCCGGACGGGGTCATGCCGTTACATGTCACAAACTCGTCCTCCCGAGGCGTGATTGACTGCACAATGGAATGTTGCGCTGGGGTATTTAGCTGAAGGCCGCTGCCAATCTTGAGATGGACAGTGAGGTTGCCGGTACCAGGGGCGTTTGACGGTTATTCTGCCGGCGCG
>JBBQUU010000197.1:0-2274 GCA_038212175.1 Opitutales bacterium
CCACGGCATGATCGAGGCAGGCAAGGAAGGCCACCTCGTCATCAAACTCCCCTACAAGGACGATGGCTCCACGGTCGTCCGCGCCTGGATCGGCACCGAAGATCGCACCATGTCCGCGGTCGGCAAAGGCGAATACGCCCCATCGCACAACGACTACGACATCCACGCAATCGCCCCGTCGCCACTCCCGGCCGACGCCAAGTGGTGGGTGGAAGTAGAAAAGCCCGACGGCACCAAAGCCGTCGGTTCTGTTGCTCCGAAGATGTGATTGGTATCAGGCCGCCGGACTGCGCTCCGACAGCAACAATCTGAATCAAGGCACCCCGGAGGTTCTGAGACCTCCGGGGTGCCTTTCCGCACCAGCTCCGCGTTGTGACCTTGGGGTGCAACCGAAAGTGGTGGGCAGGGCGCTACCTTGGGGAATGAGGAGCTGCCTCCTTGGACTGCGGAAGCCTGCTGCCGCTTTGGGGCCATGCAGCCTGCTGCGCGCCCGGCGACATTGGCATCTATCGATCTGATGAAACCTCAGCTTGCCCCCCTCGCAGCAGGGCTGGCTGGAGTGCATCCGTGAATGGGAAGCTGCGGTTGGCGCTGGGACTTTGGATGCTGAACATAATCGAATGTTAGAAGACCGTAAAACGGATCAAGCCCGCCAGGGCGCAGGCACCGAGCACGGGGATGACTCCGATTTTGAAACGCTCCATCGCCACCCAGGCGGCGAGGGCCAGCACGGCGACGAGCCAGTCGATTCCGCCGCTGTCCGGACGCAGCGCGTGCCAGGCGAACCAGATCGAAAGATTGAGGATGACGCCGACCACCGCAGCGGTGATGGCGGTGAGGGTGGAGGCGAGCGCGGGACGCTCGCGGAGTCCTTCCACATGCGGTGCGCCGAGGAAGACGAAAAGGAAACAAGGAAGAAACGTGACCCAGGTGGTGATGGCCGCCCCGAGCGCGCCCGCCACCAGCGGTGACAGGGATCCCGGGTTTTGCCACGCAGCGACGAAGCCGACGAATTGCAGGACCATGATGAGCGGGCCGGGGGTGGTTTCCGCCAGGCCCAGGCCGGCCATCATCTGGCGTTGTCCGAGCCAGCCGTAATGCTCGACCGCCATTTGTGAGACGTAGGGCAGCACGGCGTAGGCTCCGCCGATCGTGACGAGCGCGGCCTTGCTGAAGAACAATCCCTCTTGGAAATGAATGCCCCGCCAGCCGAAAATCAGCCCCGCAGCCAGCACCGGCAGCCACCACAGGGTGAGGCAGAGGGTGGAAACGATGAGCGTGCGGGGCAAGCTGCCCGGTGGGATCGGTGGCAGTTGCACGCTCGGCAGTTCTTCGCTGCCCGCCTTGCCGTGTCCTTTCCCGGCGGGAAATTGCTTGGGGAATTTTTTGCCGCCCACCCAGCCGATCAGCGCGGCGGACAGGATGATGATGACGAAGGAAATCTTGAGCGCGAAGATCGCGACGAAGGCCAGACCGGCCAGCACCCACAGACTCGGCGACTTCAGCGCCTTGGAACCGATCCGTTTCACTGCGGAGGCCACGATCGCAATGACGGCGGGCATCAGTCCGTAGAAGATGCCGGCGATCCAGTCGATGTCGCCGCCCGCCATGTAGAGCCAGCTCAGGCCGAAGAGGATCAGCACCGATGGCAGGACGAACAATGCTCCCGCAGCGACCCCGCCGCGTGCGCCGTGCATCCGCCAGCCGAGATAGGTCGCGAGCTGCTGCGCCTCCGGGCCGGGCAGGAGCATGCAGAAGTTTAGCGCGTGGAGGAAATGCTCTTCACTCAGCCACCGGCGTTTCTCGACAAGTTCCTTATGCATGATCGAGATTTGCCCGGCGGGTCCGCCGAAGCTGATCCAGCCGAGTTTGATCCAGAATCGCAGGGCATCGGAAAAGCCCGGCATGGGAGGTGGGGCGTCGTTCATGAAACGTTTATTAGGGATTGGTGCAGACCATCGAAGCATAGGAGTCCGCGGGCGAGGATCTCATCGTCGTGTATCCCGGAGGTGGCCCAGCCCTTGAAAACGCGGTCCAGACCGAAGGCTTCGACAGTTTGGAACTTGCCGTCATCCAGATCCGCGTCGTGGATCATTTCACCGAGTTTGGCGAGGGACGCGTCATTCAGACCGAAGCGCTTCAGCAGGGTTTCGAAGGTGCAGTCATCCGCCCGGTGGCCGAACTCGACGCCGGTCATGTCGAACGGCAGCGCATCGGGATGATCCGCGGGATCGCTGGCGAAAATGAAACGCGCCCCGGCGTCGATGTGGCGCA
>JBBQUU010000198.1:0-2200 GCA_038212175.1 Opitutales bacterium
CTGCGGCCGGCCCTTCGCGTCGACAAAGCCCAGCGCCTTGGCCGTGAACTCGCGGTCGATCGGCAACGTTGTTCCGGCGATCGCTCCCGCCCCGAGCGGACACCAGTTGGCATGCGCGGCCACCTCGCCCAACCGCGCCCGGTCGCGCTCCAGCATTTCCAACCAGGCAAACAGATGGTGCGTGAGGAAAACCGGCTGGGCTCGCTGCAAATGAGTGTATCCAGGAATCAAGACGTCGCGATTCGCTTCGGCCGTCGCGAGCAAGGCCCGCTCGGCCCCGAGGATCTTCTCCTGCAAGACCCCGCAGGCATGTTTGAAAAACAGCCGCATGTCCGTCGCGATTTGATCATTGCGGCTCCGCGCGGTGTGGAGCTTGGCCGCCGCGGGCACCTTTTTCGTCAGCGCCTGCTCGATATTCATATGCACATCTTCAAGCTTCACCTCCCAGAGGAATTTACCCGCCTGGATCTCCGCGAGGACGGCATCGAGACCGGCGTGGATTGCATCGCGCTCCGTGTCGGTGATCAGTCCGACATGCGCCAGCATCGCCGCATGCGCCTTGCTGCCAGCCACATCGAATGGCGCCAAACGGCGGTCGAAGGAGACGGACTCGCTGAATTGCAGCATCAACTCGGCGGGACCGGTGGAAAACCGGCCGCCCCAGGTCACGTGTGAAGGCTTGGCCATAAGGCTCAGAGATGACGCCGGGCTGCCAAACCGCGCAACGCGAAATATCGGAGCGACCCGCACAGCGTCTCAGCACTTGCGGTGCCCACCTGTGTTCTCAAAGTGCCCGCATGCCTCGTCTGCGTCCCCTGCTCGGGCTGGTTTTCCTCGTCGTGACGACCGCCTTGGTCGGCGCCGCTGAACGCGACCTGACCCGGTTTGACCGCGCCGAGATCGCGACGGCCAAGACGTCGATTTATATTGGCTCAGTGACCATGACGACGCCGCCTTTCGTTCGGGCAGCGGGCGTGTATGAGGCCGACTACACGGCGAAAGTGTTCCCGTTTCTATTTTCCAGCGAAGTCGGCCGACTGCGAATCAACGTCTCCAACGAGGCGCTGCACCAACTCGAGGCGGGCGAAGCCATCGAGTTCACCGGCCTGGCCATCCGCGCAGACGGGCTTGAGCGCCGGGTCGAAGGCAAGGCAACCCCCGTTGACCCGCAAAGCGGCCGGATCAAGGTCCGCGTCTACGTCTCAAAGCGCATCGAACTGATCTTCAACACGACGTATCGGTTTCCTGGAGTCGCGACGCAGCCCTTGGCAAACGCCCGACCTTAGAGCCCGAAAGGAGTACGAGCCCGTCCTTGGGCGCGGCTTCGGTCCATGCGCCCGCGCAGGCCCGACTCCTCTCAGTCGCCCCAGCCCGACCGATACGCGTACCCTGGCCCGATAAATTGATTCGCCCACGCGTGGTTCGTCACGCGCGCCGCCACCGGGTCCCATTCGAGTCGCGCCCGGGCCCGTACGGCCGCCACGCCGAGCAACGCCACCTCAGCGAGCGGACCCGCATACTCGAAATTCGAACCGCACCGGCCGCCGTTCCGAATCACGTTAACCCACTCCACGTGCGGCCCGCCCGCGACGCGCGGAATGGTCTTGGGCGGCAGCGAGCCCTGCAGCTCTTTCATGCGCGCTTCCGGCAGCAGCCGCGCCGACGAACTGTGTGAGCCGACCGCCATGATGCCCTTGTCGCCGTAGAAAATGCTCCCACCTGCCTGCGAAAATTTAAATCCTTCCACCGGCACCGGCGGAAACAACCCGCCATCAAACCACTTGAGCTCCACCGGCGAGCGCGACGCCCCCGAGGGAAAGCGAAAAGTCAGCGCATTGGACATGGGATACGTTCCCTTCTTCTCCTCGGTCCCGGCGGCTTCGACACTCGTCGGCGCACCCAGATCGAGCGCGTACCACGCGGCTTCGATTTGATGACAGGCCCAGTCACCGATCGCACCGGAGCCGTACTCCGTAAACCCACGCCAGCGACCGTGACTCCGACTCTGCCGATACGGACGCACCGGCGCCACGCCCAGCCAGAGATCGTACTGGAGCGTCGACGGAGGCGTTTCCGCTTCGCCGGCATTCGCCTCATCGTCGTACGCGGGATGTGAATACAACGTGTTGGTATGATTCGTCCATGCGTGCACGGTGTGCACTTTACCGATCAACCCCGCCTGCACCCATTCCCGCGCGAG
>JBBQUU010000199.1:0-2174 GCA_038212175.1 Opitutales bacterium
CGGGTATCGGAATATGGGACGGGACGCCCGTGCCACGTCGGACACCGTCTCCCATACTTTGGCGACGCCCGCTCAGAGCCGGTGCAGGTGAAACCCGCCGTCCACATCGAAGCACGCTCCGGTCGAGAACGGAAACCGATCCTCGGCGATCGCCCGCACGGCGCGGCCGATGTCCTCGGGCTTGCCCCAACGGCGAATGGGCGTGATGCCGCGTTCGTCGGTGAGGATCAGCTTGTCGTATTTTTCCTTCACGCCGCCCGTCATGTCGGTGGCAATCACGCCGGGCCGGATCTCGTAGACGTTGATGCCGTCGTTCGCGAGGCGGTCGGCAAAGAGCTTCGTCATCATCGCGAGCCCGGCCTTCACCATGCAGTAATCGCCGCGGTTGATCGACGCGGTATAAACGGAGATCGAGGTGATGTTGACGATGCGGCCGCGGAAGCCCTCGGCGTCCGGCGCCTGCCGGAGCATCTGCTTGGCGACGAGCTGCGAGAGGAAAAAGGGACCCTTGAGATTGATCGCGAAGAGACGGTCGAAACTCTCCTCGCCCGCGTCGAGCAGATCGGCGCGGACCTTGGGCGCGACGCCGGCGTTGTTTACCAGCAGATCGATGCGGCCGAAAATCGCGGACGTCTCCGTGACCAACCGCTCGCGGTCGGCGGCGATTGAGATGTCGCCCTGGACGATGAAGCCTTCGCCGCCCGCCGCCTGGACAAGGGAGAGCGCCTCGGCGGCCGCCTCGGCGTTGCCCGCGTAGTTGATCGCGATGCGGGCGCCCATGCGGGCAAGTTCAATCGCGATGCCGCGGCCGATGCCGCGGGACGCGCCAGTGATGAGGGCGGTGATTTGAGCCATGGTTGCATCACCCAAGAAGACCCGCCGCGCGCGGGCAACGACGATTCTGCGGCGAGATTCGCCCATGATCTCGTTGTAGCGCGTTCGCCAAGACCGAGGGCACCACGGGTTTTCATTCGGTGGACTCAAGGATGAGTTCGAATGTCCATCCTGAAGAACACTCTCACGTATAGAAGAACAATAGACAGCAGTAGCAACGCAGGTTCGGCTCCCCCTGTAGCGCAGGCCCGGACGGAGAACCTGCTCGGAGGTTCTCCGTCCGGGCCTGCGCTTGCGCCCGCGCCGCCGAACGCGCCTCGCCGAGCCTTGTCCCCGCTCGAACTGGAAGAACGCATCGAATTGGAAGTGGCCTTGCGCGCCGGCGACACGCAGGCCGCCATCGCGCGCCGCCTGCAACGCTCCGCCGGCACCCTCAGCCGCGAGCTCGCGCTGCACGGCGGCCGGGACAGTTATCGTGCTGCCGCCGCGCACCAAGCCGCGCTCGCCCGCCGCGGCAACGCCCGGCGGGGCGACTGCGCGATCGAGGCGCATGCGCCGCTGCGCGAGGAGGTGCACGCGCGGTTCCGCCGAGGCTGGTCGCCGGAGGAGATTGCCGGCAGCCTCCGCCGGGATTATCCGACGGTGCCGCTCATGCACACCTCCCACGAATCGATCTACCGCTACGTTTACGTGGTCGCCCGCGGCGAGTTGAAACGCGAACTCATCGCCGGCCTGCGCCGCCATCACCCCCGGCGCAAACCGCATCGTCGTGGCGTGGCCGCTACCCAAGGCCAGCTCCGGGACATGGTGCTGGTCGATCAGCGTCCGCCCGAGGTCGAATCCCGCCTCATCGCCGGCCACTACGAGGGCGATCTCATCCTGGGCGCCGGCAATCGCAGCGCCGTGGGTGTCCTGGTGGAGCGCACCACGCGCTACACCTTCCTCTGCCACCTGGCGCAAAAGGACGCCACGAGCGTGCGCGAAGCGTTCACACGCAAACTCCAGTCCATTCCCGCCGCCCTGCGCCGCTCCCTGACCTACGACCAGGGCAAGGAAATGGCCGAGCACCAGATCCTCGCCGCCGAGCTCGGCCTGAAGGTCTTCTTCTGTCACCCGCACAGCCCGTGGGAGCGTGCCACCTGCGAAAGCCAGAACGACCGCATCCGGCACTACCTCCCCAAAGGCTCCGACCTCTCGCAAGTCTCCTACCAACAGCTCACCGCCTATCAGGAAATGCTCAACGAACGTCCCAGAAAAATCCTCAACGGGAAATCGCCTGCTCAATGCTTCCGTGAACTCCTTATATCAAACCCGCGTTCAAATTGATTCTTGAATGTGCC
>JBBQUU010000200.1:0-2062 GCA_038212175.1 Opitutales bacterium
CTAGCACGCTGTTGGCCCGTGTGAGCTCTTCGACCCCGCTGATCATGGGATACATCACGCGCACGGTGCCGAAGGCGCTCGCCCGCAGGATGGCGCGGAGCTGATCCTTGAAAATCTCCTGGTGCTCAAGGCAGAAGCGGATCGCGCGAAACCCCATGAAGGGATTGTTCTCCTTGGGGAATAGATCCGCGTGGCCCGCCATCGGCTTGTCGCCGCCGAGGTCGAGCGTGCGGATCACGACGGGCTGGGGCGCCATCGCCTCCACCACGGACCGGTAGGCGAGAAACTGCTCCTCTTCGGAGGGAATGCGGGCGGAGCTGAGAAAGAGGAATTCAGTGCGATAGAGTCCGATTCCCGCGGCGCGGTAGCTTTTCGCCTTCGTCACTTCCTCGGCCTTCTCGATGTTGGCCATCAGCGCGACGGCCACGCCGTCGAGAGTGATGGTGGGTTGCTCGTTGGCTTCGAGCAGGCGGGCCTCGAAGGATTTTTTCCGCTCCTGAATCTTACCGTAGCGGAAAAGCGTGCTCTCGGAGGGATTCAGGATGACCACGCCATCATAGCCATCAACGATGGCCCAGTCGCCGTTGGTGACGCGCTTGGTGAGATTGCGCACGCCGACGACCGAAGGGATCTTCATCGAGCGGGCCACGATGGCGGCGTGACTCGTCTTGCTGCCCGAATCCATCACAAGCGCCAGGACCGCGGTCCGATCGAGCGAAGCCGATTCCGAGGGCGAAATATCGCTTGCGACGACGAGGCGTTTTTCCGCGAGGCGTTTGAGGGAATTCTCCGCCTGGCCGAGTAAATTGTTCAGGACGCGCTGCGCCACGTCGCGCAGGTCGGCGGCGCGTTCACGCAGGTATTCGTCGTCGATGTCGAGAAACGCCTGCACATAGCGCCCGGAGATTTTTTGAAAGCACGTCTCGATGTTGCGGCCCGTGGCCTCGAACTCCCGGATCGTTTCGCCAATCAGCGCCTCGTCTTCGAGCACCATCAGGTGCGCATCGAAAATCGCGGCCTCCGCCGGCCCAATGTTTATCTCCACCTCGTGCTTAATCTTGGAAACTTGTTGGCGCGTCACGATGAGCGCGCGGTCGAATCGGGCCAGCTCTTGCTCGCGTTTCTCTGGCTGAACCAGATAGCTTGGCACTTCGACATCGCTCTGCAAATAGACGAAGATCTGCCCATACGCGATTCCCTGCGAGGCGGCGATGCCTTCTACGGTGATTTCGGTTTTCGCGCGTGAGTCCATGAACGGGTCAAGGGGGTCGGCCGCGTAGGGGTGCGCGTCCGGCCACGGACGATAACGCGCTCCGGGATGAACGCGTCAATTAGGATCTCGCGTTATGCCCCGGAGGTGAGGCGGGTTGTGACGACGAAGGCGGCGTTGCCCCAGGCGGCGCGGATGGCTGCCGTGATGGCCGGCACATCGCTGTCGTCATTCAGCAAGGCAAAGCATGCGCTGCCGCTGCCGCTCATGCGCGGTTGCAGCGCGAATCCCGCCTGCAACTGCGCCAGCAACACCGGCAGGGCGACGAACTTCGCAAACGCGACCGGCTCCAGGTTGTTGAACAGCAGGTTTTCCACGGGGTCGGTGCGGTTCGAGGCCCAATCGGCGACACGCGATTCGGCCCGCGCCAAAGGCAAGTAACTCGCAGGTGCCTCGGCCGCGAGGCGCGCATAGGCCCACGGCGTCGCAATGCCAAACGACGGCTTGAACACCAACACGCGTCGGCCGTGCAAGCGCGCGGCTGCGTCCGCCGGCAGTGGGTCGACGCGATCACCGCGACCGCGCACCACGACCGCGGCGTCGCACAAGAACAACGGACAATCGGAACCAACTTGAGCGGCAAGTTGTGACAGCGCCTCCGCGCCAGGCGCGAATCTCGGGCCGGCGAGGTGGTTCAGTGCTTTTAGCGCGGCAGCGGCGTCACTGCTCCCCCCGCCGAGTCCGGCTCCCATGGGGATGCGCTTTTCGAGATGGAACTTGGCGCAGCCGGCCCAACCGGTGGCGGCGGCAAACGCCCGCGCGGCCTTGAGCACGAGATTTGTCTCGTCGCAA
>JBBQUU010000201.1:0-2026 GCA_038212175.1 Opitutales bacterium
GCCGCTCTATCTGGAGTTGATCCTGATTGTTTCCTCACTGGGCTTTTTTGGAACCGTCGCGCTGGTGTTCTATCTCGACCGTACGATGCCGGACGACGGGCATGATGCCGGGGTGGAAACCGAGCAGGAGCGGAAGGAGAAGTCATGACCACGCCCCTGCTTCTCGTATCCGCTTTTCTGACACTCCTCGGAGCCGTCGTGGTTTTGATGGCGATGATCGGGATGGTGCGCTTTCCCGATGTGTTTTGTCGCGCTCACGCCTTGGGCAAAGGGATGACGTTCGGTCTCTTTTTGCTCCTGGCCGGCTTGTGGATCGATCTCGGACGTGAAGCCGTGGGTTTGAAGATTGTCGCGGCGATTTTCTTCCAATTCCTGACCCTGCCGGTCGCAAGTCACTTGTTGGCACGGCTGGCTTATCGCAAGCGACTGTTTCGCGTGGGGGCCACGGAAGTCGAACCACCCGCGGTCGAGAAGGAAACTCCGGGGCACTGAGCGCCGAAGGGGGAATCGGCGTTGCTCGGGGAGGCGAATTACCGCTCGAGCATGACGCGCGCCTCGTCGGGAATGTCGATCGGGCTGGTGCCGACTTGCTTGATCATGGTCGTGGTAAGCGTGCTCACGGTGGAGGTCTTGCGGCCGGTCGCCAGTACGCCGTCCAAGCGCAGCTGATACTGAGCCACCCGGCCATCCTTGAGCCAGAGTCGGAAGGATCCGCGGGTGGAAACTGGCGTGACATCGACGTGACCGTCCCGGACAAAGAGAAGCGCCGCCCCCAATTCGGACAAGGTGCCGGTGATGACCTGGGCGCCAATCTGCAGATCGACAAAGCTGCTGACGATGATCCCGAGTTCTTCGTGGGGCGGGGTCAGGCCGAGGTGGATGTCTCCCGGCAATCTCAATTCTCCATCATCGTGCGACCGCCAACTGCCGGACCGGGCGCTGGCCGGAACGGGTGCTCCGAGCGTCCCCATGCGCCCAGCGGGCCGCCCTCGTGCAAGCGCGAACGTGTCGACTTTCGGTCCCGGCCGGGCCCACGGTACCATGTCCATTGCCACCCAGCCTTCCGCCATCCGGAGAACGAACGTGTCGCCGAGGAACACGGCTTCAAGGTCCCCGCTACCGCGTTGCCGCAGGCGTTGCGCAATCGCCCGCGTCATCGGCATCTTCACCCTTGTAAAACCATCCGGCTGGGTTCGGCCTTCCAAGGTGAACGTGGCGACCTCAGTTGAAATCGTGGTGATCCAACTGTAGTTGGGAGCCTCGGCCAAACGCATGGTTTGGAGGATGACATCATCGATGGGGCTGGCGCGGACGAGGGTGATCGTACCTGCCAAGGTCAACAGCAGCAGGGCAGCGGATTTCATTCGAGGAAGAAATCTGACGCCGTCGCCCCGTGTGGCGGAAAGTGCCACCCGGCAAGTTGAGAAGGATAACATGAGGGGTTCAGCCGGCGGCAAAACGGACGACACGCAGCGGAGTCCGCGTCGGGGCTTCACGGCATCTGGCGCTGACCAGAAAAGTGCGAGGCGACCCGCCGCGCGCAAATTGCCCCGCCATTCAGCGGCGGCCTACTCATGCGGAGCGGGCGCACTCAAGTCCCGGCCCCGAGGCCACTTGAAAAACCCCACACCGGCGCCGCTCCAAGATCCCTATTTGAACTTAGGAAGAACGTGGAGCGCCGCTGGGCGAGCGCTCACGCGGTGGTTTTTCCTTATTGCTGCGCGAGTTTCAGTCGCGCGCCGTCCGGCACGTCGACCTGCGTTGTACCTATTTTTTGGATATGGGTCGTGGCGGATTGTTGCACCAGGACCTGCGTGGCATTGCGGCTGCGCCCAATCTTCACCTCGAGGATGCCTTCGAGTTTCAAGTGATAGTGTGAGACGAGGCCGTTGCGCAGCCAGAGCTTGAAACTCCCGGCGGCTCTGATCGGTGTGATGGCATCCTGACCATCGCGAACGAGCAGAAGCTGGGCTCCGAGATCGGTGAGGGTGCCCGAGACAGTGTCGCCCTCGACGTGGAACGTTTG
>JBBQUU010000202.1:0-1954 GCA_038212175.1 Opitutales bacterium
GTTGGTGCGGGCGGGGAAGATAGACATAAGAAGTGTAAGTTGAGTAAGAGGTGTAAGTGGATCAGGGCTGCTCGGCGAGCGCGCGCAAATAGTCGAAACTGTAGAGGCCGGTGCGATGGCCGTCGCTGAAATCGAAGCGCACCGCGTAGTTGCCCACGCGCTCCCAGCCGACGACCTGCACGCCGGGAAACTTCTTCGGACCGTCGCCGCCGTAGCGGTTGCCGAGGATGTCGCGCTCGCCGAGATTGGCCGCGCTCGGGGACGCGGCGCGCAGTTGCTCGAAGGTGTAGTAGGTCTCCACGCCGTCGTCCCAGGCGATGGCGATTTCCTCCCCGATCGACTGGATGTTGGCGGGCGCGTGCATCGATTTTCCGTCAGCTAGAATTCATCGCGCGCGGAAGGACAGCAAATTTCCTGCGACGCGGCGTTGCCTAGCGCCGCCGACCGGGCCGGGTGGGGCGCATATGAGCACTCCGCCGGCCGCTTCGCTGCCTCACATCGTGGTCGTGGGCGCCGGATTCGCCGGGCTGAATTTTGTGCGGAATTTCCCCAGGCATCTGGCCCGCATCACGGTCGTCGATCGGCAGAATCACCATTTGTTTCAGCCGCTGCTTTACCAAGTGGCGACGGCCGGCCTCTCGGCGGTCGATATCGCGCAGCCGATTCGGGCGGTGTTTGGCGCTCGGTCGAATCTGAACGTGATCATGAGCGAGGTGACCGCGATCGATCCCGGGGCAAAGAGACTGATGCACTCGCGCGGCGAACTGACGTTTGACTACCTTGTGCTCGCGGCGGGTGGAACGACGAATTATTTTGGCCATCCCGAATGGGAGAAATTTGCCCCGGGATTGAAGTCGCTCGACGACGCGCTGCGGATTCGACGGCTCGTGCTTTGCTCGCTGGAGCGGGCGGAGACGGAAAGCGATCCGGTGAGGCGCGAGGCGGCCATGAACATCATCGTGATTGGCGGCGGTCCGACCGGGGTGGAACTAGCCGGGGCGTTTGCGGAGTTGACGCGCACGGTGCTGGACAAGGATTTCGATCACATCGATCCGACGACGGTGCGCGTGCGGTTGCTGCAGAGCGGGCCGCGACTCCTGGCGGAGTTTCCCCCGGAGCTTTCCGAGAGCGCGCTCCAGCAGCTGCAGAAACTCGGCGTCGAGGTGAGGACGGGCGTGCGCGTCGAGGCGATTCGCGAGGGCGAGCTCGACGTCGCGGGCGAAACGATTCGCGCGGACAATATCATCTGGGCCGCAGGCGTCGGCGCCGCCGCGCTCACCCGCCACCTTGGCGTGGAGGTGGATCGCGGAGGGCGCATCATGGTGCTCCCCGACACCAGCGTGCCGGGCCACCCAGAGATTTTTGCCCTTGGCGATCTGGCGTCGTTGACCGATGCCAAGGGCGTCGTGGGCCCGGGAGTGGCGCAGGGCGCGATTCAGAGGGGGACTCATGCGGCCGCCCTGATCGCGCGCGAGATTCGCGAAGGGAAGCGGCCAACCGAAGCGCGTGCGGCATTTGTCTATCGCGACCGCGGATCGATGGCGACGATCGGGCGTTCGTCGGCGGTGGCGTTTGTCGGCGGGCTCAAGCTCACCGGCTATCCCGCATGGATTGTCTGGCTGGCGGTGCATCTGCTGTTTCTTGTGGGTTTCCGGAGCAAGTTGTCGGTGCTCCTCCAGTGGGCCTATTCCTACTTCACCTTCCGACGAGGCGCCCGGATCATCACGGGCGTTTCGGGTGAGAAATCCGCGTCGTCGGCTTAAGTTCGCCATCGGGTAAGCTCGCCGCCCAGCCGAGCCTGCCCTGTGAATATGTGAACAAGTTTTACGTTTTGTCCCGGGTCTTGGCTTGACGGGTGGGGGGCAAAGTGGGTTGAAATGCAGCGTTTTGGGGCACTTCGCCCCGTCTCCCCACATGGCGCAAGCAGGCAAGGCGGCCTATACAGGCCTTTTCA
>JBBQUU010000203.1:0-1808 GCA_038212175.1 Opitutales bacterium
ACCACAAAGAGCGCGCAAAAGAAGACGAGCAGCGACCAGTCGATCTCCTGGAAAACGTGCGCCGGATCGGTGCGGCGCGTGATGAGGAGCACCGCTGCGGCCAGAGCCGCCGCCAGCGGGACGGGGGTTCCGGAGAACAGCGCCACCAGCATGACCGCCGTGGCGAAAAGAGATTTCCGCAGACGTGAGAGTTTTATCTCCACGGCTCCGGCAAGCGGAACGACGGCGAGGCGCTCGCTCCGAAAATCATTTCGATACACCACGATGATGACGAGCCAAGCCACGCCCAGCCCGACGACCGCGAGCGGCCCGAGCGCCTGGGTGAACTCAACGAAACCGATTCCGGACGAAACGCCCACCAGCATGTTCTGCGGGTTGCCCGTGATCGTCGCGACCGAGCCGATGTTGGCGGCGGTCACGAGGGCGACCAGATACGGCAGCGGGTTGCGTTTCAGGTTCCGGGCCAGGTCGAGGACGAGCGGCGTGAACACGAGCACGATGGTGTCATTGAGAAACACCGCCGACAGCACGCCGGAGACCGCGATCACGAGCGCGAGCAACTGGCGCGGCGTGTGGGCGAAACGCAGGACCTTGGCCGTCACGAGGTGGAAGAAGCCCGCTTGGCGCAGGTTCACGTTCAGCACCATCATGCCGAAGAGGAGCAGGATCGTGTTCCAATCCACCGCGGCATAGGCCTCTTCGAGGGAGAGCGCTCCCAAGGCGATCAGAAAGGTGGCGCCGACCAATGCGATGGTCGCACGGTTCATGTTCAGTGCCGGAAAACGCCCGACCGCGACGCCGATGAGCGTGACCGTGATGACCATCCCGATCGCAAGGGCCGGCCACGTCATAACGGAAGTCGCCGGGCGGACGCAGCGTCGTCAGACGAACAGGATTTGAGAAGTCTCATGAGCGGTTCCGCGGACACCACATGCGAGAGTAGCCGGGAGGAAGGGAAGGACGGGATCGACCGGAGGGGATGGAGCGGCGGAGACTTTAAGCGAAGGCAAGGTTTCGGGGAGGGAGAGGAGTTGGTCCAGCACTCACCGGAATGAGTGCTTCCGATCCCGCCTCGGCGTCAGAGTTGATAGTAGCCGCGAAACCACGTTACGAATCGCTTCAGTCCTTCTTCCAGCGGCACCTTGGGCGTGAAGCCGATCGCGGCCTGGATCCGGGAAAGATCGGCGCAGGTTTCGAACATGTCGCCGGGTTGAGGGGGCAAGCGTTCGACGGTGGCTTTTCGACCGAGGAGTTCCTCGAGCATTTGCACGAACAGCAGGGTCTCGACCGGGCGATGATGACCCAGATTGAAGATCCGCACGGGCGGGTCGCGCCGCTCGGCTGGCGGGTAGAGGAGCACTTTGACGACGCCGTCGACGATGTCGTCGATGTAGGTGAAGTCGCGGAGATTCTTGCCGGCGATGAACAGCTTCAAGCGCGTGCCGTCGCAGATGGCGCGGGAGAACAGCGTCGGCGCCATGTCGGGCCGGCCCCAGGGTCCATACACGGTAAAGAAGCGGAGCCCGGTGAGAGTGAGGCCGTGATTGTGCGCGTAGCTATGCGCCATCAGCTCATTCGCCTTCTTGGTGGCGCCGTAGTACGAGATCGGTTGATCGGTGTTGTCGGATTCGCGGAAGGGTGCGGTGGCATTCGCGCCGTAAACGCTGCTGCTGGACGCAAACACGAGATGCTTGGGGGGCGTGCGACGGCAGGCTTCGAGCACGCTGGCAAAGCCCTCCAGGTTATTGCGCGTATAGGCGCCGGGCTGCTCCATGCTAAATCGCACGCCCGGTTGCGCGCCGAGGTGG
>JBBQUU010000204.1:0-1736 GCA_038212175.1 Opitutales bacterium
GGCGTCATGCAGGACGGCGTGGCGATGGCTAAAGGTACCTCGTTCGCAGTCCTGGCCACTGAGGCGAACGGGAGTGCCGTCCATCAGCAGGGTGCCAAACGCGAGCGCTTCGGCAAAACCCCAGTCGATCGGGCCGCCGCCCTGGAAGGCGTGCAGGCGGGCGTCGAGGAAGCGCTTGATCTTCGGATTGGCTTTGAAGTCGGCCGGCAGCGTGGTGAGCCCTTGGACAACTTGCTCCAGCATGGCCGGCGTGACGTGGGTGGGGACCGGTTTAAAATGGTAGTCCGGTTGAAACACCGCGGTTGAGCCCACAAACTTGCGTTGTTCGAGCGCCGTGCGTTGCGCGGTCTTGGCCGTTTCCGCGGCCTTGGCTTTCTCGAGGTTCTTTTCGAGCGCGGCCAGATACTCGGCTTTGATTGCCTCGGACTCCTCCGGAGTGATGATTCCGCCAGCAATAAGCTCCTGACTCAAAACCGCCGAGACCTGCGGGTGGGTGGCGATTTTCTTGTAGAGGAGAGGCTGGGTAAACGCGGGTTCGTCGGTCTCGTTGTGGCCGTGCTTGCGGTAGCAATACATGTCGATCACCACGTCGCGCGCGAATTTCTCGCGGAAGGCGAGGGCGAGCTCGGCGATCATGCAGACGGACTCGGGTTCGTCGCCGTTCACATGGAAGATCGGCGCCTCGATCATTTTCGCCACATCGGTGCAGTAGCGAGTGGAGCGCGCTTCTGACGGAACGGTGGTGAAGCCGATCTGATTGTTGACGATGATGTGAAGCGTGCCGCCGGTACGATAACCTGGCAGTTGGGAGAAATTCAGCGTCTCAGCGACCACCCCTTGACCGGCAAAGGCCGCGTCTCCGTGGATAAGCAGGGGCAACACCGTATGGCGAAACTCCCGTCCGCCGCGAATCCGTTGGCGCGCGCGGGCCTTGCCCTCGACCACCGGGTTGACGATCTCCAAGTGCGACGGGTTGGCGGCAAGTCGGATCTCAACCTTCTTGCCCGACGCGGTCACCAGAATCGCTTCGTATCCAAGATGGTATTTCACGTCACCGTCACCCCCGACGGCGTCGGGGATATAGTTTTCCGAGAACTGTTCGAACAGGACGTCAAATGACTTCCGCATGACGCTTGTGAGAATATTGAGACGCCCGCGATGGGCCATGCCCAAGGCGACCTCTGCGACTCCACAGTCCGGGCAGGCCTCTATAATCGAGTCGACGGCCGCGATCATCGTTTCGCCACCTTCGAGGGAGAAGCGTTTCTGGCCGACGTACTTGGTGTGGAGAAACCGCTCGAAGAGCTCGGCCTTGTGAACACGCCGGAGAATGCGGATGCGTTCAGCCTTCGAGAAGTCCGGCTGGTTGCGGGAGGACTCCATCCGTTCCTGCAGCCACGTGCGCACCTCGAGATCCTGAATGTGCATGTATTCGACTCCCACGTAGCCGCAGTAGGTGAGGCGCAGATTGGTGAGGATATCCCGTAGTTTCATCTGACCGCCACCGAGATAGGTGCCGACATCGAACGAGGTATCCAGATCGCTCTCTTCCAAGTGGAATTGGTCCAGTGAAAGCTTGGGATGCGGCGGAGGGGCGTCGCTCAACGGATCCAAGTGAGCCTCGAGATGGCCGATCGACCGGAAGGTATTGATCAGGTGGTGCACCCGCGACTGCTTGAGGCTGTCAATGATGGGCGCCGTCGTAACGGTCCGCGTCTCATCGCCCATTGCTGCCG
>JBBQUU010000205.1:0-1720 GCA_038212175.1 Opitutales bacterium
TTGCGTGGTGGTGAAGAGGAACCGTTTGCCGTCGATGCGCCGCACGCCGAGCACCTGACCCGCCATGTCGTGCAGGCGAGGATCATCGGGGAAACGCGCCTTATCAATCGTCGTCGCCACGGCCCGCCAGCCATCTCCGTCCGTGCCTTGCGGGTCACGGCGATAGCGCATCGTGTTGCTCCACGCTTCGTCGGGCGTGGCGGGATCGAGGTCCGCTGAGTCGAGAAACGCCATGCCGTTCATGCGCCAACGCAGTGTGCCGTCGGACCGATAGGATTCGAGGCGGCTCTGGCTGTGCCCGCTGGCCCCGACGTTGAAGACGTAGAGATTGCCGCTGGCATCCAAGCCCAGACCGCGAGCCAATTCAAAACGCAACGGACCCAGTTCACCCTTTGCCGCGGACAATCCACCGGCCTGCCCGAGGCGTCCGTTCTTGCCAAAACTCGCATCCAGTTTCCACGCCCCCGCTTGCTCGCGGAACGCGACGATCTGTTGCGCCGGCCCGTTGTCGAAAATGAGCACGCGGTTGGTTTTCAAATCGCATGCCAGCCCAAGCGGTTGGGCGACATCGGTGATCGTCGCGAGCAATTTCCCCTCGGGGCTGAATCGCATGACGCGCCCCGGCTGCGGTTCCGTGCGCCGGGAAGCGGTGAGGCCGCGCAAGCCAATCTTGCTGCCCACGATGCGGACGGCCCGCCACGCCCGGCCATCCAACGGGAGCCACGTCTCCGGCCAGCCGCGCGGCTCGACCGCGATCTTGTTCAGGTCCGTCCACGGCCCGTCGCGACCCGCCGTCGAACCCTGCACGCGAGCACCGGCCATTTCACTCCCCCAACCCGCGCCGGAAAAACGCAGCAACCGCAACGGCTTGGCGCTGGGAAATTCCAAACCAATGGAACCCTCCGGTCCCTTCGCTTGAAAATACGTTTCCTCACCCGCCACTGACACTGCATCCGCGACGACACGCAATTTGCCACGCACCTCCGCTGGCTCGCTGCCAAACGAGACGGCCGCGAGGACTTCAAACTCGGCCTCCAGCGGCTTCTCGATCAGCCAGAGATTGCCCTCGGCATCGAGGCGCATCTGGCCAGGCCGCTCCGCGCGAAATCCCGCCCCCTCGATCGGCTTGCTCGTGCTCATGGTGAACACGCGCACCTGCCCCGACTTGTCCGCCGCATAGATCCGGTCCTTCGCTTCATCAATCGCCAACCCGGTGACCATCGGCGCGTCTTTGCCCGTCGCAAACGTGATGTGCCGGCCCGACCCGGGCTCGTGTTCGCCGGCCGCATTTCTGGAGAAAACTGCGATCTTCCCCTCCTGCCCATACGCCAGCCAATGCGCACTCACCGCCACCGACTCGCCCGACGAAATGCCGAGCGAAGGAATATGGGCCAACGCGTCGCCCTCGTGATAAATCCCCGACGACCGCCCCCCTTCCTCCCACGTCGTCGTGCAGAAGACCGAGCCGTCCTCGCTCACCGCCATGTCGCTCGTGTAAAGCTGAAGATAAGTCTGCGACTTGTCGGACCAGTCCGCCTGTCCGCCGCGCAGCAGCGTGTTGCCCAGCCAGCCTGTGGTAACAGGGAGCCGTGGAATCGTCGGGACGGGCGGTGCTGAAGCGTTCTCTTGGGCACGGACAGGGCAGAAGTGTTGCCCTACGACGCCCAGCGTCAGGGTGGTGAAGAGGATAGCTTTTGCGCTCATCATAACTTTGTTTCAG